>DASYXT010000053.1:0-86554 GCA_035934555.1 Verrucomicrobiia bacterium
GGAAAAGGTGGGAAAAGGTGGGAAAAGGTGGGAAAAGGTGGGAAAAGGTGGGAAAAGGTGGGAAAGGTCTAATACTGGCTGGAGGGCTGGGATGCGCGCCGGCACTCTGGATATCCAGGTGGAAACGCATAACGCGTCCCCCGCAGTGGCGGGAACGGCAGAGGGGATTAGGATTAGGATTAAGATTAAGACTATGTACGGAAATTTCGGGGGACGGAGGGGGCAAAAATGAGCCGTGCCACCCGTGACAAACGAGTAATGGGCTGGCAATCAGATGGATGGAGCGCGCTTTCCCGAGGTGTGACATGCCCGTGCCGCACCCTTGCCAGACCCTTGCCAGACCCTTGCCAGGGCCGTGCCAGGGCCGTGCCGCCGGGCCAAGAGCCTGGAGCGAGGGAGCGTGGAGCCTAGCAGCGAGGGTGTCACGGGTGGGGGCCCAATTGTGCAGGCGTGCCGGGCCGTGACACACCCGAGCCGTGCCAGGACGGAGGCGGAGCCGGCATGGTGTATTGGGGTGGAGGTTGGCACGGAGCGGCGGCAGTTCAAGAGTCGATGTTTCTCTGATTGGCCGATATTTGGTCAATGACAATTATTTCTCCCTTCAGTGACAATTAAAACTCACCATTTCACCGGTCTGTCTTTTCATTGTGTTTTGTTGGTTGTCCGTAACCCTCTGCACCAGCCCCTTCGGCGGAGCGGAGTCTTTGGCGCCGCCAGGCGACAAAGACGTAGCGGAGCCGAAGGGGCTGGTGGGCGCGCCGGGTTAGCTGCCGCCCTTGTCCTTCGGCCGTGGAGCTCGCTGGGTCTCCCCGTCGAACTCCACGATGATGGCGTGATGCACCAACCGGTCCACCGCCGCCATCGTGGTCATCGGGTCTTTGAAAATCTGGTCCCATTTTGAGAAGACCAGATTGCTGCTGATGAACACGCTGCGCCGCTCGTAGCGCTCTGCCAGAAAGGTGAAAAGCACCTCCATCTCCTCTCGTGATTGCTGCACGTATCCCAGGTCGTCCAGGATGATCGCGTCAAAGCGATCCAGCTTTTTGAGCAGGGCATCCAAGCGCAGATCCTTCTTCGCTGTCAAGAGTTGCTGTACCAATTTGAAGGTCGGCGTGAAAGCGATCGTGCAACCGTGACGCAGGATCAGTTCCCGTCCCAAGGCGCACAAAAAGTGCGTCTTGCCTCGACCAGGCAGGCCGAAGACCAGCAAGTTCTCCGCACGCTCAACAAAGCCGCCCTCCAGCAGCGTGGGCAGTTGGCGCCGCACTTTGGCCGGCAGTTTCTCCTCCTCCAGGTTGCCCAGGGTTTTACCCGAGGGCAGCTTGGAATCGCGCAACAACCGCTGCCGCCGCCGCTCCCGGCGGTCGGCCGCCTCGGCCTCGCACAACTGGACCAGCAGTTTGCGATAGCCCCAGTTCTGCGCCTCGGCACTGGCCATCATCTCCCCGCAGCGCGCCGCCATGGTCGGCAGGCAAAACTGACGGAACAACATCTCCAGAGTATCAGCCGACATGGGCCACCTCCCCTTCCAAGAGCGTATCGTAAACCGCCAGGCTCGGCGTCAAGCCAGCCAGTTCGATGACCTTTCTGGCCTCCGGGACCAAAGCCTCGCGCACCTGCGTGGCGCGCCATTTTCCAGCCACTGCCAATTGCCCCTGCAAGGCCAGCTGGACCTTCTCCACGCTTTGCTCGGCCGCCAGCTTGAGCACCTGCAGATACTCGATGACTCCCGGCCGCTCACCGTGGTCAGCCACCAGCCGGTCGTAAGCCGCGCGAAACACCGCGCTGGGGTAGAGCGCCTCCCGGTGCCGGTAATGGATGAACGCTCCGGGCTTGCGCAACAGCGGCCCGATGACGTGACGGAAGTCCACCAGCGCGCCCCGATCCCCGCGCAGCCGCGGCAGACAAAACAGGAAGTCCCGCGCCAAATATACTTTGAGTTCGGCCTCGTGCAGCTCCACCCGCAGCGTGTGTCCGATCAAGCGCGAGGGCACTGAATAGGTATGCTTGCGGACCCGAATCAAGCTGTGGGAACTGACCACCGGTTCATACTCCCGGTATTCGGCCAAACGTCCCGCCGGCAGCGGACGCATGCGCGCTAGCTCCTCGGCCAAACGCTTCTGGCGCCTGGCGTTGGCGGCCTGTACCACCCGCAGCACAAACCGGTCATATTCCTCCAGCGAAGAGAACTCCCGGCTGCCGCGCAAAATCAGGTGCTGCTCCAGGCGCCGCTTCAAATGACGGTTCAGTGACTCCACATCCCCGTGCTCATGGGGACAGGCGATGTTAATCGTCAGCGGCGTCAGGTCGTAGTGCGTGCACAGCTCCAGGTAATCGGAATTATAAGCCCGTTCCCGCCCAGGCATTGCCTCCAATTCGTGCGTGGCGGCGCTGGTGTTGTCGGTGCCCAGATACAACGGGCAGCTGCCCAGTTGGCCCAGGGTCGCTTGCAGCCCGGTCACCAAACTCAAGAACGACTCCGAAATGCACCGACTCGCCCACTGCCAGTTTGAATAGGGCAACACGCAATGGCAGAAAAGGTGATCCAGCAGCTCGCCCTGGATGGTCACTTTCAACTCCCGGGCATAGGTCCAGTCCAGTTGTAGCAACTGGCCGGGCTGCTGCTCCTGGGCGAAAAACACTTCCCGCTCCGGACCTTCGGTGGCCCGCCAGTGCCGCACCCGCCGATAGAAAGTGCGCAAATGCCCCTCCTCCAACCCGCTGTCCGGGCGCTCCAGAAAATGTTCAAAGAGCGTTTTGGCTTCCAACTCGGGAGCATCCCGCAGCATCGCGGCCACCTCCTCCCAAATCTTATCCAGCGGATCGGGGCGGGTTCGCCACGTGTGCTGGGCTTGCAGTTCGGCCGGGCTCTTGCCCGCCTCGATATACTTGCGTGCCGTGTGGCGATCCACATCGGCCTTCATAGCGCAGTCGCTTAAGTTCTCGTTCTTTTTGTATTCACTCATGAGCCGTTTGTATTGTTGATTGGTAATCATCTCGCGGCCGCTTGGCGCCAGGCCGACTCCTCGGCCAACTCGCCAAACTGCTGCTCGATACTACCGGCTCAATGGGGAATTTTAATTGGCATCACTGGGGAATTTTAATCGTCACTCTTCAGATATTCAAGATTCGCAGTTTGTGCAGTTCCAGCCTCGCCCTCACACTGCCTTCTCCCGGGGGGGGAGAGGGAACAGCGTGCGAACGGTGTGAGGCGTGAGTGAGCCGGATTGAAGTCAGCGGTCCGGTGGACCCCGGGGCAAAGTGTAACAGTAACATTTCGTGGCGGCGCGTAGGGGAAGGAAAAAAACGTTTTTGGTTGAGATGGGCTGAGTTAGGCTGAGATAGGTTGAGATCGGTTGGGTTGGGGAGGCGGGCCGCCACAACCTATCGCAACCTGGGGTGGGAGTTTAGCTGAGGCTATCGCAACTTATCGCAGGTTGGGGTGGTTGGGAACGTGGCTGTTCACGGTCGCGGCGGGAATGGGATAGGGATTGGGATTAAGATGAGGATGGAGGGGGAGGGGGGCTTCTGGGGGTGTACAGCCGTCCCATCCGTCCCAAGCTCGGTAAACACGAGGGATTCTCACTCTTGCAAACGTCCCAAATCGCAGTACATCCGTCCCAAAAGGCCAGTGAAGCGTCCCGAACTGAGCCGCGTCCGTCCCGACAGTGTTTTGTGTGGATGGTAAGCAAGCTGCGAGAGCATTTGCATTGCGAACTGCCGCCGGACCCGAGCGGGCAGCCGGGGAGCCTGCGGGTTGGTGGGCGAGGCTGGATCGGAGTAGAGGCTTGACCCCCTGGGCGAGGGTGACCCCCTGGGTGATGCACCACCCGGTCTTCTACCCCCCCTCTTTTTAGGGAAAAATTAGTCCAGTTTTGATCGCACACAAAATTCCAGTTTTGAATGCTACACGACATTGACCCCTTTTGTCCGTGAGTTGCTTAACGAGGCAGGTTATCCTGGTTTCTAAATGTGCACGAAGCCGGCCCCAAAACTTGGCGACATTGTCGAGATCAGGACTAAGTCTGGGCTGAGATACGCGCAGTTTTCTCATTACCACTCCATTAAGCCCAACAACTGGGGCGCCTTGTTGCGCATTTTGCCTGGAGTGTTTACTACACGACCAGGCGACTTCAATGAACTGGCATCCTCCAAAGAACTTTTTTTCACATTTTTTCCGCTTCAAGCTGCAATAAAGAGGGGGGTCATGGAAGTCGTTGCGAATGAAAGCATACCTGCTCTCGCGCAAAAGTTCCCTTTGTTTCGCAGTGGAATTCGAAACCCGGCGACCGGCAAAGTGGAAGTTTGGTGGCTATGGGACGGCGAGAAGGCCTGGAAAGTGGGCCAGCTCACCGATGCACAATTAGATCTCCCAATAAAACAGATCCCCAGCTATCTTATGTTAGTTGAACGGATCGAGAACGGATGGACACCAAGGCGGGCTGAGGACTTCATAGATCAGGCGAGAGCAAGCTCGAAGGCCACCGAAAATGGGCCGCAGGCGTCCAGAGGACCTGCACAAGCGCGCCACTTTCTGATCTTCAATGATCGCACCAATGCTGAAAATGCAGCGAAGAAAATCCGTGACTTGAATTTAGAGGTTTGCGTTTCGGAACTCGGACAAAATTGGGGCGTCAGTGTTTTGCAGCAAGATTTATCCTATGATGCCGTTACAAGTCTAACCGAGAGGCTGAGAACCATTGCAACAAGCGCGAGTGGTTTCTACGACGGAACGGAGATTGGAATGGGAGGTAACTAGAACCTGTCCATCTGGTGGCGGGAATGGCGTGGCTTCAAAGCGCTTACACCATCCGCCTCAACCACCGGCACAAACTCATCGGGCACGTCTTGAGTGGGCGCTACAAAGCCCAACTGGTGGAGGGCAGCGGCAACGGCTATCTGCGGACGGCTTGCGACTATGTGCATTTGAACCCGGTGCGAGCTCATTTGCTGCAGCCCCAAAAGCGCTTGCTGGCCTACCCGTGGAGCAGCTTCGGGGCCTATCTGGCCAACCCCGAAGCATCGGCCAAGCTGGGTGCGCGTGGACCGGCTGCTGGGCGAGCACGGCATTCAGGAGGACACCCCCGCCGGCCGGCAGCGCTTCGAAGCGCGCATGGAACAGCGGCGGCGGTAGGAAACCGACCCCGAGGCGCTCAAGAGCCTGCGCCGGGGTTGGTGTGTCGGCAGCGAAGCATTCCGCCGCGAAATGCTGCTGAAAATGGAAGGGCACCTCGGGCAACACCACTGCGGCGAATTGCACTTGCGCAGCGCCCAGGCCAAAGCCGAACGCATTATTACCGAGGAATTGCAGCGGCGAGGGTGGGAGCAAAAGGACCTATCCGGGCGTCCAAAGAGCGACCCGGAAAAGCTGGAGGTGGCCGCCCGGTTACGACGCGAGACGACGCTGTCGATAAAAGCCAGCGCTGCCCGCGTAGGTTTAGGCAGTTCCAAATCAGCCAATGCCAACCTGCATCACTACATGGGCCGAAGCAGCCACGCTCATCCAGCCCAAGGCTGCTTGGGGCTTTGAGGTAACGAATGGAAAACAAACCAAACTATGGGCGACCCCTTTTGCGCAAATGGATGGGACGCCCCCGGCATCAGGCTATTTGGGCTATGGCATCCAGGTGGACAGCGCGGCCAACCTGCTGGTGCGAAACAACGTCGTAGATTCGGAGCCGGCGAACCCAGCAAGCGAGAGAATATGCGCTCGTTTCACATTTCTGGATTGTTAGGGCCCAATTCCGGAAACTTTAACCGCATGGGCCCATGTGGTTCATCAATGTGAAATTAACCTGAAAAAGCTCTGACCTTGCATAGCTGGAAAGTTCACCTGGTATTGAAGGTTAGTAGTGCTGAGGGTTGGCAGTGCGTTTACATTCGTCCAGGTTCGGCTTGTCGGGTCAGTGGTCTCTTGCAAAGCGCACGGAATCATTGGGGTAACAGTTTAGCTGGTAGTCACGGTGGTTTTTTGCGTTCTGCCTGCGGCGTCCTTTCCGCGCGCTTGGGCAACGGTTTGCGGTAGAGTGCCGCTTGAGCCCGAGCGGTGGTTTTGGTGAGGAGCGTTAGAAAGAACTCCTGAGGTTTCTTGCCTTGGCGGCGTGCGGTCTCAAAGAGGCTGCGCATCACACTGTGATTCTCCAGGCCTTTATCGGAGCGGGTGCCCTGGACGACCTTCCTCATGATGACCAGCGGACGCAAGCTGCGCTCGGCTTGGTTATTAGTGGGCGGGACCCCCGGTCGGCCAAAGCAGGTGAAGAGCAGTTTCTGCTCCGGTCCCGAGAGTCGTTTGCGAAACGCCTCGGCTTTGGGGTAGCGCAACGCCTTGGCACATAGAGCGCGTAACTGATTGCGCAGGGTCTGGCCTTTGCGTTTGGCCGAGCGGGCGCGCCAGCGACCACGACGGAGCCGCTCGTGTGCTTGGCAAGCCGCGCGCACCCACTCTTGAATCTTTTGGCAGAACTGCGCAGCGGCAGGATCGGCCGCCTTACCTTTGAGCAGAGCCACTTCCTGTTCCAATTCTTTGGCCTTGGTTTTGATGTGGGCCAGGCAGGATTGCCGGTCTTTGGGATGGACTCCGTTATAGGAGGCGAAGGCGTCGGCGATTAGGGTCCCGTTGAAGTGCTCGCCAAGAACCGTTTGAGCGGCCTCGGCCGAGCGATGTGGGTCCAAGTGGAAGAAAGCCAAATCCGCACTGCCGGCATACCAGGCCCAATAAGGATTGCCATCATGCCGCCAGGAGGTTTCGTCGGCGTGAACGACGGGCAGCGCGCGGATTTTCTGGCGCAGGTCTTCGTAGAGCGGCAAACCACGGCGGACGGCCTGCCGCTCGAAACCGCAAGCGCTGGCGGGCACGAACTTCAGTCCGAAGAAATCGCTGAAAAACTGGCTGATTTTGCGGTCTGGCACACTCAACTGGTAACGCAGGTAGGCGGCAGTGGCTTTGGCCACCGGGCCGATGTAAGCGCCGGGCATTTCTCCGGGGCCGGGCAACCACACATTTTTATCGCACTGTGGGCAGTAGGCCTGCTGGTGGCGGAAACAGGTAACCACGGTGCGCGGCTCCAAAACGATGTCTTCCTGCACATGTTGGAGAACTTCCTCAACCGGTTGCAGCTTGGTGTGGTGACAATCCGGGCAAGACCCAGGGGTAGGCGTGTCCACCACCTGGTCGATGCGTGCGGGTTTAGCTCGTTGCCAGGGCGGATGGCCCACCGGAGCGCCGCGCTTTTTGCACTGCGCTGAGGGACAGTCCGACGCTGGCACCGCGGTGGTTTTGCGGCCCTTGAATTGGCGGCGGTGCAGAGCGTGGAGCTGAGCCTTGAGTTGTTGGTTTTCCAGTTCGACCTCTTTGGCATGCCCCCGCTCTTGCCGCAGTTCTTGGTAAAGTTCCTCCAGTTGATATTCGTAATGACATTCGGTGCCGGCGACCTCTTGATAGCGATGAAAGACCCAACCGGTGGACAATCCTTCCAGATAGGGGCACCCATCCCGGTAAGGGCAGCGGAAGTCGTCGGGCAGGTCTTTAAACTCAGGCATCGTCAGTTTGGCGGAGGCAGTTGGAGTAGCCGCCAGTTAGCTTCCGAGAGCCGCTGCAGGAGTTTGCGGACTTTGAGATGATTGGCCGTCATGGCGCGGACCAAGGGGACCAGTTCTTTGCGGACGTACTTGGTGACGGTTTTCTGGTCCACTTTGACGGTCAGGTGATAACCGCGCTGGGAAGGGTTTTTATGGAGCGACCCTTGGAGGAGTTCGAGGGCGTCATTAATTTGGCGCTGGAGTTGTTCCTTGCGGAAGCGGAGGAGTTCGGATTGTTTGCTCATAAGCATGCGTATATATACGCATACTTTCGGGCGTGCGAATCAGCCTGTCAAGGGGTAAAAGTCAGAAGTCGGGAAAAAACGAAGGGGGTAAAAGCTAAACTGTTACTCATTGGGGTCAGAATCATTGGGGTCACATCTCAACATCAGACATTTGAGCTTGACTCCAACGCCTCGGTGCTTTGATGTCGTTCATTGGCGCGCGCATTACACCTCGAGCGGCCCGGCGGCAGGTATCACGTCACCGCCCGCGGCAACGAGCGCAAGGCCTTCTTGCGCGACGACTCGGACCAGTTCCATTTTTTGGAGTTGCTGGCCGAGCAGACCGAACGCTTCGGAGTAAGGACTCACGCGTTTGTGCTGATGCTCAACCATTTGCATTTGCTGTTGGAAACACCCGTGCAGTTAAAAGGGCTCAAGCCTCAACCTTGATCATTTCTCTGGACACATGCTCTCTCATCCGAGTCCACCCTTGCACAATGCCGCGTCAGGTGCGCATTGAGTATCCCGGTGCGATCTACCACGTCATGAGCCGGGGCAACCGCCGCCAGGACATCTACCTCAGCGATGTCGATCGGCACGACTTTCTCAAAACCCTCGCCGAGGCTTGCGAGAAAACCCAGGAGGAACTGCACCGGCTGGGCTGGCAAGAGGCTCATTTACTAAATTATTTTAATTGATCACGGTTGAAGGTCTGTTCGAACAGCTTCTGGTCCCAAGGATTTCCGATGCTAGGCCTCAATATACCTTTGCTATAGCCGTGCCTCCTGTCGCGGTGTATAAACGCCCATGGAACCAGATTAAGAAATAGCGCTGCGTTCTCCCCATCTTCAGTCCACAGCAGCTTTAGTTCGGGAGGCCGTTTGAGGACGATCGGCCGAACGTCGCGCTCAACTGGCGAGAAACTCCGCATCAATTTAACCTCCCTAGTAAACGATCGTTTCCGGCGATACAACCAAGTGGCATCCGACTTGCCGTAATCGGCCACTCCGGGCACGGTGGGGTCCAGCCATTTTGGCATGAGCATGAAATAGACCAGATCACCATCATCAAGGACAACCGCAGTTCTGAGGGAAATGATGTTATGTTCGAGGAGCAGGGTCTCCATTGGATTCGTGTATAGCTTGGCTGGTTTTAGTATGCGAACTATGGATGATTGCGCGGCAAGGCAAGAAAACGATGGGTGCTTTGCGGTTCTTTGTGACACCGGACCACGGTCCGTCGGTTCTTTCATTGGTTGCAACCAGCCGCCAACGTAGCGCGGAGCTTCGCTCTCAGACGATCCAATTGCACAAGCTGTTTTGCTAGTTCAGCCCAAGCAGCTTCCGCCTGCTCTGCGGCTGATTCGTAGGCAATCGAGCCGATTCCATGCTCTTGAGCGGCAAAACGCGCTAGGCCGCGCTTTTCCAAGTGCCGGGCTGCTGCGCCAAAGACTACGTCGTGTTGCGCAGCCATAGCGTCCGATGCTTCTGACTCATCAGCAAGCGCCTGCTGAATGGCGCTTTCAGCTTTAGCCGCAGAAGTAGCCGCTTTGCAGGAGTACCCAGATGGCCCCAGAGGCATTGTCAACAACGAGGCGTTCATCTCTGCTATCTGTTCACCAATCGGCGTTCCAGCTAGATCAGATCCAATCAAGAGGGCATCATAGGTTGTGGGGTCAAGCTGGGGTTGGTTAAAGGGCGCCCCAGGCCCGCTGGTTGGGCCCATCATTGGCGGCGGTGTGGCCGGCGGGGGTGGAGATGGCAGTGAGAAGCCCGACGGAAGAGGGGAAGTATACAAGTCCCAGCCAAAATCTCCGGGCTGATTCGTGAGGCCGAATGGGTCATCGTCGGTGACAGGGCGATTCCTGTTAAACCGATAAAGATTTAAATCCCCGCGCTCGGCAATGGGGTCTCGCGTTACCCAGAATCCTATTCGGGGGTCGTAAAAGCGGTAACCATAGCAGAGAAGCCCCGCGTTGGTATGCCACTCTTTGGTGGAAAACCGATAGAGATTAGCGTCCGCCAAGGCTCCCAGCTTTGACAGCGTGTTACCGAACGGGTCATATTGGTACAGGGCGACGATGCTGTTGCTCATGTTGATGAGGCAGGTGACGTTGCCGTTGCCATCAAAGTGATAATAGGAGTTGGCGGAGGGGGAGGCGCCGATGAGCAGGCCGGAGTCGGTCCTGGCAAGGAGCCCCCCAATCCCGCCGGCGGCTTGCAGGTCGCCGCCGAGATCATTCCCCCGGGTGTAGGTGATGGTCTGCTTTGGGCTCGAGCCTGAAAGTTGCGGATCGAAATAGCGCTCCTGAACCACCAAGAGCCCGTCGCAGACATAGTGGACTTCGTTGGTCTGGAGCCAAGCGCCGGAGGACCAAGTATATTCCCGGCGGATGCGGCGGCGCAGCATGCCGTCGTAAAGGAAATCGCTTCGCCAGGCGTTTGTGACCCAGACACTGGTCAGCTCGTTTTCATCGTCGTAGGCAAAATCGCGGGTGCCGTCGCTGAGCAGATTACCGTTGGCGTCATAGGAAAAGGTGCTGCTGGAGGGGAGATTGACAGTCACGCTGTCCTGAGAAGAACGGCCGTTGGCGTCCGTGGCGCTGGCGTTCCAGGTGTTCTGACCATTGGCCGGCGTCACCCCGCCCAGGGCCCAGGTGCTGTCGGCATACACCGAGGCCGGTTGCGAGCCGGAGATTCCCGTGCCGGACACGTTCACCCCCGTGGCCGGGCTCGTCGTGGTGCCGGCCACAGTGAGGGTGCCGCTGCGGCTGATGGTGCTCAACTCGTTCACGTTATTGGCATTGAACGTTTCAGTCAGGCCGTTCTTCGTCCTGGAACTCAAGTTCCACGCCTTATCATAGGCATACGCGAACTGTTCCTGCAAGCGGGGAGGAGAGCCACCGGATTCGAAGCCTTCCGCGTTGGTCAATTGGCCGATATTATCATAAGCATAGTCGATAAAATTATTCGCAAGGAACGTCTGGTTTGTGCGCTGGAAGCCTTGGTTGTAATTGTAGCTGTGCTCGTCAAGTGTGAGGGAGCCTACGGTGAGCGTTAGGTTGTCAACTTCTGCCAGATTGTCGTACGAGCGGGTGCTGGTGGCGCCCGTGGGGTAGGTTAGCTGGGAGATGAGGTCGGAGGCGGCATTCTGCCCTTTAGTGTAGTTGGGGTAGATCGAGGCATATTGGTAACCGAAGGTGCCGGCCGGGGATGCAACGGTCATGAGCCGGCCAAAGCCGTCGTAATCGTAGGTTTGGACCCAGGGTGAGGCGTTGGGTTGAATGAGGCTCAGGCTCGAGCGACGACGGTCGGTGTAGGCGTATGAAATCGTGTCGTCTGGAAACGGCCCTGTTTCGGACGCCAATTGACTGGCAAGGTTCCAGGAGAAGGTGCTGGTGCCCAAATTATTATGCATGGTAACGAGGCGATTGAGGCCATCATAGACGTAGGAATTTGTGCCGGACACCGGATAAATTACGTTTGTGAGGTTGCTGATTGGGTCATATTGGTACGTCGTGGCGCCTTTGGCGGCGCTGGTTCGGGTGGTTAGGCGGTCGTTGGCGTCATAAGCGTAACTGAAGTCAGTGGTGCCGAGGGCATCGACCTTATTGGTGACCCGTCCGAAGGCATCATAGGTCCAAGAGGTCATTTGATTTTTGCCGTCGGTAAGCGAAATGAGTTCATCCGCGGGATTGTAAACAAATTGCAGCGTTTGATTCTGGGCGTTGGTTTCGTAGAGGACGCGGCCGGCGACGTCGCGGAAGAAAGTGGTGAGGTGACCGAGGGGATCGGTATAGTTGGTAAGACCTTGTGCCCCGTACACAAACGTTTCCAGGCCGGAAGCTTGGTTCGACGGGGGGCCGATGAATTGGCGGCTGGCAGGCCGATCCAAATAATCAAACGTGAAGGGAAGCAAAAGGGTCACATCTCAACACTTAACAATCGACTTTTTTTACCCGCGCAGCGCCCACTACAATGAGCCGGGAAAAAGCAATTTCTTATCAATAAGCCACCCGTTGGAGAGGTTGCCGAAAGCATTGGGGTCGTATCTTGTCATTTGATTCCGCTCAGATTTCGGGACTTTTTCAGCAGGGGTGCTGGGCCGCCTGACAAAGATTTTTCGAAAGCGGTGACGGGGTACTTTACAGAGGATATCCCAACAGACTGGATGAGAAGGGATCGGAGGAACTTCTTGCGTTGCGACTCGAGGCTCTGTACGCGCGCAAACCGAAAGTAAAAACCCGGCTCGGAACGCCGCGCTGTGGCTGGGCAGGAAGCAAGGAGACGGCATGGCAACCTCATCGGCGACGGCAACCACCGCGCCGCCGGCCTCATCAGCAAACTTTCGGCGAGCACTCCACCCTCGACACTTCCACATTGCGTGCCTTTCCCCTCAGCTCCGCCAGCCGCCGGTCCAGCCTCTTTCGTGCTCGGACCACCGCCTTTTCGTCCATCCCCAGCCGCTTGGCGATTTCCGCCGGATTGGTTAAGCCCTCCCATCGGCAATCGAACACCGCCCTCGCTTCCGGGTCCTCCGCCAACATCGCTTCAAGCTTTCCCCGCAACTCTTCCCGCTGTTCCTCCTTCTCCCGCGCTGCCACTGCTTCATACGCATTGGCACCGGGGTCCGGTTCCCGCTGCAACAAACTCAACTCCTGGCCATTGGAACCTTTTACCCACTCGCTGCCCGTCACCAACGCCTCCTTCTGCCTCGCCAGCGACCGGACCTTTGCCCGCACCAGCCATTCCAATCGCTTCACCAATCTCTCTCGCGTCCACCCGCCCACCATCCCGCCCTTGCCATCGAGCATGTCCAATTAACTCGAAAATCAAAAATCGAAAATCGAAAATGCGGCTGTGTGGCTAGCCGCTGGCGGCGCGTTCTCCCCACGCCTGCACGCTCCCCCGCGCCATCGCCACACAGACACGCCACCACGCGCCACACCCCGCCCCGTGCGCAGTTGGCCTTTTTTTGTTCCCGGCACCGGCGCACTTCCAGCCCGCCTCCACTGCGGCATTGCGGCGCGGCTCGGTTTGGCATTGCGTCGCCTGCCACGGTCCCCTAAGTTTTCCTCCCATTGATCGCGTGGGCCAATCTCGCTTATGGAACAAAATGTCGAACTGATACTAAATGGAAAAAAGTGCAAACTCGCCGTAATCGAGGGCACCGAACAGGAACGCGCCATCGACATCGCCAATCTGCGCTCGGATACCGGCCTGATCACGCTGGACGACGGCTATGCCAATACCGGCTCTTGCCAGAGCAAGATCACCTTCATTGACGGTGAGAAAGGGATTCTGCGGTATCGCGGCATTCCCATCGAGGAACTGGCGGAGAAGTCCACCTTCATCGAGGTGGCGCACCTGATCATTATGGGCCGGCTGCCCACCCATACCGAGCTGCGCCGTTTTTCCGACCTGCTGACCTCGAACGAGCTGCTCAACGAGGCCATGAAGCACCATTTCGAGGGGTTCCCCGCGCACGCGCACCCGATGGCGATTCTCTCCTCGATGATCAACGCGGCGGGTTGCTTTTATCCCGAGCTGCTGCACGAAGGGGGCCGCGACCATTTCGAAATCGCCGCGGCCCGGCTGCTCTCCCAGGTCCGCACCATCGCCGCGTTTGCTTACCGCAAATCCCGCGGCTTGCCCATCATTTATCCCAAGCCGGACCTGAAGTACACGGCCAACTTCCTGCACATGATGTTTTCGCTGCCCTACCAGGATTACGAACTCAAGCCCGAAGCGGTCAAAGCGTTGGACTTGATTTTTCTGCTGCACGCCGATCACGAGCAGAACTGTTCGACCGCGACAGTGCGGATGGTGGCGTCGAGCCGCGCGAATCTATTCGCCAGCGCCGCGGCCGGGGTCTGCGCTTTGTGGGGCCCGTTGCACGGGGGCGCCAACCAGGCCGTGCTCGAAATGCTTGAGACCATCCACAAAGCCGGCGATGACGGGTCCAAGTTCATTGCCGCCGCTAAAGATAAGAACAGCGGCAAACGCCTGATGGGCTTCGGACATCGCGTCTATAAAAACTACGATCCGCGCGCCAAAATCATCAAACGCGCCTGCGATGATTTGCTCAGCAAACTGCACATTTCCGACCCGCTGCTGGATATTGCCAAACACCTGGAGGAAGCCGCGCTGCGCGACAGTTATTTCGTCGAGCGCAAGCTTTACCCGAACGTGGATTTCTACAGCGGCATTATTATGCGGGCCATCGGGATCCCGGTGGAGATGTTCACGGTCATTTTCGCCATCGGTCGCATGCCCGGTTGGATTGCCAATTACAAGGAAGTCATGGAAGCCCCTACGCGAATTTATCGGCCGCGCCAGGTTTATACCGGCCCCACGCTCAACCACTACACGCCCATCAAAGAACGCAAATAACGGTGAACCTCCACGAATACCAGGCCAAGCAACTGCTGGCCCAACACGGTGTGGCGGTTCCGCCCGGCGAACTTTGCCAGTTTGCGGATGCCGCCAAGGCCATCGCCCAACGCCTGCTGGCCGGCGGCGCTGACTTGCTGGCCGTCAAAGCGCAAATCCATGCCGGCGGCCGCGGCAAAGGCACTTTCAAAACGGGATTTCAAGGTGGCGTCAAGCTCTGCAAAACCGCCGAGGATGTCTATGAAAAGGCCAAGGCGATGCTTGGCAATGTGCTGGTCACAAAACAGACCGGCCCCGAGGGGCGCCTGGTCAGCAAGCTGTTGGTTGCCGCCGCGCCCGAAATTCAAAAGGAGCTCTACCTGGCCGTGCTGCTGGACCGCACCTGCTCGCGCCCGGTGATGATGGCCAGCACCGAAGGCGGCATGGACATCGAGGAGGTTGCCGCCAAAACGCCGGAGAAGATTTTCCGCCAAGCCATTGATCCCGCCCTCGGCATGATGCCCTACCAGGCCCGTAAAGTGGCCGCAGCCCTGGGCTTGCGCGGCGAATTGCTGGCACCAGCCGCCAAGCTGCTGCTGGGCGTCTATAAGACCTGGTGGGATTGTGACGCGTCGCTGATCGAGATTAACCCGCTGTGCGTTGTTAAAGGAACCGGTGGGAAGCCTGGTTTGATGGCGGTCGATGCCAAGCTCTCGCTGGATGACAACGCTCTATACCGCCATCCCGAGCTGCAGGCGATGCGTGACCTCGCCGAGGAAGCGCCGCTGGAAATTGAAGCCAGTAAATTCAATCTCAATTACATCAAACTGGACGGCAACATCGCCTGCCTGGTTAACGGCGCGGGACTCGCCATGGCCACGATGGATATCATTCAGCACTTCGGCGGCCGCCCAGCCAACTTCCTCGATGTCGGCGGTGGCGCCAGCCAGGAGCAGGTCTCTGCCGCCTTCAAAATCATTCTCCAGGACGCCAACGTGAAAGGGATTCTGGTCAATATTTTCGGTGGGATCATGGATTGCAACGTCATCGCCACCGGCATCGTCGCCGCGGTCAAAGAAACCGGGTTGAGACTGCCACTGGTCGTGCGCCTGGAGGGTAATAACGTGCAGGCTGGAAACCAAACGCTTGCTGCCTCAGGTCTGACTATTCTGCGCGGCGAGTCGATGGCTGATGCGGCGCGCAAGGTGGTGCATGCGGTAACGGCGCAATCAGCATGAGCGACGAAACACTTCTCGAGCAAATAAACCGGGGATAATCTGGTGCTAAAACAGCTCCGGGCGATCAGGGAACAAGGCGAACGTACACCTCCTGGATAAATTTATGGCGATACTGGTCACAGCCCAAACGCGGGTCTTGGTTCAAGGCATTACGGGCGCCTTTGGCGGCCGGCACACTCAGCTCAGCCTGGAGTACGGCTCGCAGATTGTCGCGGGGGTTACTCCCGGCAAAGGCGGGCAGACCTTTGAGCGAAAGGTCCCCATCTTCGATACTGTCGCCGAAGCGATGAAGCAAACCGGTGCCACCGCATCGGCTATCTTCGTGCCACCGGCCTTTGCCGCCGATGCGATTCTCGAAGGAGTGGACGCCGGACTGGACCTGGTGGTGTGTATCACGGAGGGCATTCCGGTCAACGACATGGTTAAGGTGAAACGCGCGATGGAAGGCCGACGGACACGATTAATCGGGCCCAATTGCCCAGGGGTCGTAACGCCCGGGCCCGGCAAAGATTCCCACGGCGGCTGCCGGATTGGCATCGCACCGGGGTACATTCATAAGCAGGGTGAGATTGGGGTGGTTTCGCGCAGCGGCACCTTAACCTACGAAGCGGTGTGGCAATTGACCTGCCAGGGGGTCGGCCAATCTACTTGTGTCGGCATTGGCGGCGACCCCGTAAATGGGACGACCCACCTTGATGTCATCAAGCTCTTTGAAGCCGATCCGCAAACCAAGGGAATCATCATGATCGGCGAAATCGGCGGTTCGGCCGAAGAAGAAGCCGCCGAGTGGATTAAGCAACACGGCACCAAGCCGGTGGCCGGTTTCATCGCCGGGGCCACGGCGCCCCCCGGGCGGCGGATGGGTCATGCCGGCGCGATCGTCAGCGGGGGCAAAGGCACTGCCGCGGCCAAGATCGACGCCTTCAAAGCTGCGGGCATCGGGGTGGCGGCCACTCCGTCAGAGATGGCCGAGACGCTGTTGAAAATGATGTGAGGTCATACCCGTTCTGGTATGGCGCTGATTGATTTGCTGCTGAACCTGGCCGCGTTGCTGTTGTGGCTGAACTGGCGCGCGTTGCGATTTGATCCGCTGGCCCAGCGCACGCCCGCGACGCTGGTCGGCACGCTTAAGCCTGCTGAACCGGGCCGGAACCAGTCCTGGCGCTTCCTGGCCGGAGTGCTGCTGCTGCTGGCCTGTCGCGCGCTGCTCTATTGGTATCTCGCTTCGCCGGTGGATTGGACGCCAAAACTCGACCTGGGCCTGGTGGTGCTTGCCTTTCGCAACGACCAACTCAGCTCGGAACTGGCTTTTTCACTGCTCAGTTTCCTGCGGGTGCTGCTGATTTTTTATTTCTGGTTAATTGCCCTGCTGGCGCTGCAAAGCAGGGAAGGGCAGATGGAACCCTTGCGACGATTACTGCGCCTGCATCTTGGGGGGGTCGGACGCTGGCCCTGGCCGGTGCAACTGGCGGTTCCGTTGACTTTAGTGGCGGGTTTGTGGATGGCCTTGCACTCGGTGCTTCTGCGCCTGGGCGTGAGCAATCCGGTTACGTCGCTCGGACACCTGGCCGAACAAGGCCTGCTGGTCAGCGCGCAACTATGCCTCACGCTAAAGTATTTGCTGCTGCCTGTGCTGTTGGTTCACGTCATTGGCAGCTACGTGTACTTGGGCAGCAACCCGGCCTGGGAGCTTGCCAGCAATACGGGCAGTGTTTTGTTGCGGCCCTTGCAAGGGCTCCCTTTACGAGCCAGGCGCCTGGATTTTACACCGCTGGTTGGAGCTTGCTTGGTGATGCTTGTGTTCCATTGGTTGCCCTTGTGGCTTGAAATTGCCATAACCAGACACGGCCTGAGCCTCTGGCCGCAATAGGACGGGAGAGTCGCTGATCGACGCGGTGAGCGGCTACCCGCCGTTGGAATTGAGCCTCGGCTTTGGTTGATCCATGACGACGGGCAGCTTGAGGGTGACGGTCGTGGTAGTGCCGCGTTCGCTGTCAATCGTCAGTGTTCCACCATGCAATTCCGTCAGCCGTTTGGCGATCGTCAACCCCAACCCCAATCCCTGCTGTTCGTGCAGTTTCCGTTCAAATTGCATGTAGGCCCCCACACGCCTGATGTGCTCGGTTGAGAAACCACGGCCATGATCGGTGACTGTGAACAAGACGTGGTTGCCGTCGGAATTCAGGTGGACCGAGACCGGGCTGTCTTTATCGGAGAACTTGAAGGCATTCTGGCTCAATTCATCCACAATGCGGGCAAGGTACTCTTCGGACATCGCGACTTGCACATTTTCTAATTCCAACTGGAGGTCGGCGCCGCGATTGGCAGCCAGCGCTTGCGCACGGGCCCGTGCTTCAATCAAACCGGCCGCGTCTTCGGTCACCTTCCGGCGCAGCGCCGCGATCTTTTGCGCGTCCGCGCCGAGCAATTCGAGTTGGGCGTAAATGAGGAAATTCTCCACCAACCGCTCGAGCCTGCGGCCAGACTGGTGAATGACCTGGCCCATCTCCGCGATCTCGGCCGGGGGCAACACCGCCGCCTCACTGCTGAGGATCTCGCCATAAGCCAAAATGCCATTGAGCGGCGTGCGCAGTTCATGTGGCAACATCAGGCTGATGTTATCACGCAGGTCGGCCAGCTTGCGCTCGGCTTCCTGGCGCACGGCTTCGGTTTTTCGCAACCGCGCGTCCACGGCCGCATAAAGGGCCTCAATGGCGAATGGCTTTGGCAGGTAGTCGTCCGCGCCCAATTCCATGCCGTGGCGCATGCCGGCATTATCCGCCAGGCCGGTCATCAGAATGAACGGAATGGAGGCGGTCGCCGGTTGGTCGCGCAGTGCGGCCAGCGTGCCATAACCATCCATCTTCTCCATATTGACGTCACAAAGAATAATGTCCGGAAGAACTTTGCGCGCAACCTCGAGTCCCACGACGCCATTCTCGGCCTCGACGACTTCAAAGTTTCGTTGCCCGAGCGCCATGTGAACCATCTCGCGCAACCAGGCCTCGTCATCTATGACCAGAATCTTCTTCATTAAATATCCGAATGTCTGCCCGGCGGCCGCGCGGGGCATGGTGCCCGTCGCGCCAACCTGGCGGGTGTCCCAATAATACACACTGGCCGGGACAACTAGCCAACAACAGTTCGCACTCACTGTCGCCGCGGTCGGTGGCCGTCCGGCTTGAGAGCCAGAAGCAGCAATTCCTTTGCCTGACGCTGGATACCTCGGTTTCTACGGAGTGGCTAAAGCCAAAAATGGTTTTCCAGGCATGGTGAGCGACTGAGCGCCTCCGGCCAGGAGCCAATGACCGGGAGCGGCTGTCAAAAAGCCACCTCAGCCGCCCAGCTTCCATACAGTGCGCACCTGAGCGAAAACATCTTTGGCGTCCAATTGTCCCAAACCGCCGTGGCAATGCAGCACGACCACGTGGTCGCCCAGAGGACGCCAGATTTCGGTGGCAGTGTTGCCCCACAAGACGATTCCGGGCAGACCCAATGCGGCGGCCAGGTGAGAAATGCCCGAATCATGACCAATAAAGCCGGTGCAAGCTTTGAGCAGTCGAGCCAGATCGGGCAACGGAAGGCTCTGGGCCACACGAGTCCGCGCCGGAGGGAGCGCGGCGGCCAAGCGTTGCAACCGCTCGCCTTCAGCCTCGCCGCCAACCAGAAGCAAGTCGAATGTGGTCGAATCAAGCAACTGTTGCACCAGCTCCGCCCACCTTGCTTCCGGCCAATTCTTCTGCTCGCTGCCGCTGCCCGGGTGCAGACACAATTGAGGCCGCGCCGGCGCCGGGTGGTTAGAGGCTAAGGGGAGCTTCGGGACGGAGTCGGCCTCGAAAATGGCCAGCCGTTCGAGCGGCTCCAAATACGTTTTAGTTGCGTGCCGTTTTTGGTCCTCTTGTGGGCGGTGCGGGCCGGCGATGAACTGGGCGGTCGAACAACGAGCGACATTCGCGCGAAAAATACCGTCCGGATCGTACAAATAGGAAACAATTAAATCGAATTCGGAGAAGTAATCGCGCAAGTCCTCCGCCAAGTCACCATGTCGCGCAAAGAAGCCGGCCAGGGGGCGTGCATCAATCGACCGCGCCTGGTTGACCAACCCGCCGGCGATTGCCAATTGGATGATGTGCGGGTAGCCCAAGACTTCCAGGTAGGCTTGCGGAAACTGGCGGCGGAGCGCGGCGATCGCCGGCAAGGTCAAAATGAAATCTCCAATCGCGCCACCCCGGATGACCAGAATCTTTCCCCGATACGGGTTCACAGGCCGGTCGGCGAGCCGGTTAGAATACGGTAAATCCGAGCACGGCGACGAACAGGCCGAAGGCGAGCCGAATACCGCAGCCGAGCTTGACGCGGGTTTCGCTGGCGGTGGCCCAGTTCAGGGCATCGCGCAAGCGCCATGGTGACACCGTTAACCAGATCCCCGCCACCACCAGCACATACGCCCAACCCTGGAACACCAGCACCAGCGGGCCTTGCGGCAAATGGGGTCTGCCGCTATCGACCATCAGCTTAGCCAGGAGCAACAGCACCACTGCCAATCCCCGCACCGCGAGGAAATCCTGCACGAAGAGACAGCTCCCAATTCCAACCGCGGCGAAGCCCAGGAACAGCAGGTTTTTCCATGTGGCAAAATCGGCGATGGATTCCTGGCTGAGGTTTAACAGAAACCAGGCCGTACCGAAGAGCATCAACGTGTAACCCCATGGCAACGAACGCGGGAATTTCCTCACCGCAGCCGCAAATTTCCCCGGGTTCATCAAGCCATAAACCTGCGGCAGGCTCATGCCCAAACCTAAAACGATCGCCAGAATAGAAAGACTTACGGTCATGTTCACTTAATAAAACACCAAGATGGCGCACGGCGACACCGGAAGCAAGCCGGACGGTGGGAGCAGGTTGAGGCGGCTCGGAACGCGGACTTCAGTCCGCAGCAACGCCCAAAGCCCAAGGACGCTGTGACCTCGTCCAAGCCGCTGGCAGTTCGACGATTGCTGCGGACTAAAGCTAAAGTCCGCGCGCCGCCCGCGTTCGCAGGACGCGAAGACCCCAGGGAAGATATCAAGTCGCTTGCAGCCTGAGTCGGCCTGTGTCATATAAACTCCAGGCACGCGGCTGGTTATGACGCGAATAAGATGTTGTTTGTTTTTGTTTGGCTGCGAGTTTCTGGCCGTAAGCATCGTCCTGGCCCAACGGCCCCTCGGTACGGATGTTTCCGGATACCAACCGAGCGTCAACTGGACCGCGGTGAAGAATGGCGGGGTGGCGTTTGCCTGGGCCAAAGCCACCGAAGGCACGGGATACGTCAATGGCTATTTTACCGCGCAGGAAGCCGGCGCACAGTCCGTCGGGATTTACATCGGCGCTTATCACTTCGCCCGGCCGAGCATTCACCCCAATGTTACCGGAGCGAACAGTGCAGACAGCGAGGCAGGCTTTTTTTGGAGCGTCGCCAGTAATTATGTCAAGTTCGGGGGCGCGTTCCTGGTGCCGATGCTGGATTGGGAAGACCCGAACATGACGAACCAGTTGAGCGCGGCGACGCTCTCGGCATGGGTCAACGAGTGGTGCTACAGCGTCTCCAACTCCGCGCGCTCAATTGGCGTTACCGGTGTTCGTCCCGTCGTTTACACCGGCACATGGTACTCGAGGCCCAGTGCGACTTACTCGGGGCTGACAACGGCGGTTACCATTTGGCCCGCCTGGATCGCCGCCTATCCTTCTAATCCCAATCCGCAAACCGGGGGCCCTTCTGATACGTACCCGTGGTCTTCGTGGAAGATCTGGCAGTACGCAGATACGAACTGGTCTGGAGGTGATGCCGACGTGTATAACGGCACGCTCAGCAGCTTCGTCCAGACCTTCGTGATCGGAGGCACCAACGCGCCTGTGCTGTTGAGCAGCCCGACCAATTTTGTCGCGGTTGAGGGGGGCGCGGCGGCTTTCGCGGTTCAGGCCTCCGGTCTGCCGCCACTGGCGTATCAGTGGTTCTTCAATGGGTCCAGTATTTCCGGGGCAACGGCGTCCACCTACACCATTGCCAACGCTCAGCTCGGTGCGGCGGGTAGCTACACTGTGACGGTGAGCAACTCATATGGGAGCTTTTCCAGTGCGTCGGCATTTCTGGCCGTGGTGGCTCCGTTGACGAATTCACCGGGAGCGATTCCAGCACCATCGGGGCTGGTGGATTGGTGGCCGGCTGAAGGCAATCCTGAGGACTTGGCGGGGCCTTACGCCGGCACGCCCGCGGCCGGCTTTTCTTACGTGCCTGGGGAAGAAGGCCTCGCGTTCCATTTTGACGGTTCGAGCGGTTACCTCTCGACTGGGGCGCCAAGCCTGTCTGCGCCCTGGACGGTTTGCCTGTGGGTAAACCGTCAAAATGCGCCTGGAACTTCCGCAGCCCTGCTGAGTGACGGAACTTACTCGCTCAAGCTCGAGCAGTACAACGGCACACGAAAGGTGGGGCTGACGCAGCTTGGGGTCGGCGATTACACGTTTAATTATACAGCGCCAGCCGGGGCCTGGACGCATTTGGCGTTTGTCGGAACTGGTTCGCAGACATTGCTCTATGCGAACGGGGTGTTGCAGGGTGGTCTTACCAACAGCGTGCCGCTGCCGCGCGGGTATATCGGCGCGACCTATGTGGCGTCCGGCGGACGCTTCGTCGATTACCTGCTGGCCGGTGTCGATGAGGTGATGTGTTTCAATCGCGCGCTGAGCGGCGGGGAAATCGGCGCAATCGCCAACGCGGGCCGCGCCGGCCTGATCCGCGCGCCTGAATTTACCAGCGTGGCTGCCCTGGGCGGAGGCGGCCTGCGCCTCGCCTTGCAGGCGCTCACCGGAAAGACGGTGACCATCCACTGTTCCACCAACCTTTTGAATTGGACCTCGCTGGTGACCCTGCCCAATCCCACAGGTGTTGTTTCCTACACCGACACCTCACCGGTGCTGCCGCAGAAATATTACCGCGCCAGCCAACCGTAAGCCCGGCGCGCGGACTTTTGGTCAGACTTTTAGTCCGCAGCAACGTGCGAACACTCAAGCCGCTCAAGCGCGCCGCGACAACGACTGGGTCACGTTCAATTTGATACCTGCTGCGGACTAAAGTCGGCGCGCCGCTACGGAACAAAGCCGCCGCGGAAAAAATGTCCGGGCTCTCCTGCATTATTGGTGTAGCGGAACAAATAGGGGGCAGTGTTGGTCAGCAACCCTACCCAGGAATCCTGGAGGAAATTGCTGCTGCTGAAAATCGCGTAGCGATACCCATCGGCGCCACTCATCGTCAAGGTCGCGGTTCCCGCTTCCGCACCGACAATACGCAACTGGGTTGGCGGGAAGATAACTTGAAGCGACGCGGTCCGGCTCGTTGCGGTTCCATATGGATTCGATACCACGACGCGATAATCGCCAATGTCGCCGGTTCGGACGGCCGGAATCGTGAAATAGTGGGTGGTTGCCGTGGGGATATCAGTTCCGTTCCGCTGCCATTGGTATGTTACGGGTGCTGCTCCCGCCGCGCCGACTTGGAACAGGGCGGGCGCGCCCAACGCCACGGTGAGGTTTGCAGGCTGATTTGTGATCATCGGAGGCAACACGACCGTCACAGTAAAAGACTGCGTGGTCGCATTGCCGCTGAAATCCGTCGCGGTAGCCAAAACAGTATTGGTGCCCACGGCAAATCGACCCGGCGGCGGAGCGCATTGGATGGCCGGGGTCGCGTCACAGTTGTCTGTTGCTGTAACGATGAAATTCACTGTGGCGTAATTTTGGCCTGGCTCCACAGGTTGCACCAGGTTCTCCGGGCAGATGAGTGTAGGCGCCGTCTGGTCATGAACCGTGATCACCTGGTCACAGGAAACAGAATGGCCGCAAAGATCCGTCACGCTGTATGTCCGCGTCACCAGTTGAATGTGTGAGCCAGGCGTAACGAGCGTATCTAAATAGCCGACTGATGCTGCCGGATTGGCGGAGGCGGCCCCGCCCGCGGCCAGAAAATCCGCCAGGGTGGCCGCACCCGCAGGCACTTCGCCCACGCACTGTACGCTTAGGGGTGGGGGAGAGGCAATTTGAAGGCCGGCTTGAGAGCAGGTGACCGCGCCTTTGACTGCATCGCTGAGGCGGTCCCCGGGTCCCGCGCCGAAGAGATTTTCCTGCGCCATCACCATAGCAGTAGCCGCGTTGTACACCGCGAATGGCGCGGCGCCCTCGAAAGCGTAACCAGATAGATCGTTAAACCCGGCGCTCGAACCATTCGAGCCCGTACCGGTGCCCAATCCTGTCATGTTGCCGCCGGAGCAATCCCCCGCGTCCACCAGCCCATTGTTTTCAACGTAGATTCCCGCGAGCGCGTTATTGGTGAGCACGGTATATTCGAGCAAAGCCCGGCCGCCATTGACCCGCACGCCCACGTCATTGCCGGTGACCAGCGTGTTGCCGTTCGCAATGGTGGCGGCGGCTCCCGCGCCCGTGACGTAAACTCCCCAGGCGCCGCCATGGATGGCTGTGCCACCAAGAATGTTTACCTGCGAATGGTTGGTTGGCGTGCCAGGCTCCTGGACCGCGGCAACCCCCAGGCCGCCGGGTTTCATTGTAATCTGCAAGTTGCTGATAGAAAGAAGCGCATCGCCGCCGCCAAAGACCGGGTCAGAGGTATCCGCGAGCACGCCGGTTTGTAGAATTTGGTCGAGCGTTCCACCGCGTACCTGGACGGCGTTGTTACTCCAGCAGCTCGCGGCGACAATTCCCACATGGCAATTGCCTGCGCCGTTTACCGTATTATTGATCAGGTTGACCTTGCCCCCGCCATCAACATCCAACGTGTAAAAGCCGCGCACAGTTTTCCCCGTGGGCGAGGGCAGGGGAGTATTAACGACATTTCCGATTACCTCCAGTAAGGCTGCTGCGCCACGGCGGTAGTTGACCCAAACTCCCATGCTGTAAACCCGGTCCAATTCGGCGGATAAGGGCCACCATTCCGCGATGGTGAAAACATTACTGACGACACAAGGGATAAACCCGGCGCTGGCCGGCACGGTGATGCCATGCACACTGAGACCGCGATTTACGCTGGCAAGGGTGTTGTTCGAGATGACGCTCTGGACCCCGTAGGTCAGCAGGCCTTCCCACATCGTTTCAAAACGGTTGTTGCAGATATAGTTGAACCCGTTCACGCGCCCGAGTTCGACCTCGAGATAAATGCCGTCATAAGAAATGTTGCGGATAATATTGTTTTGAATGGTCACGTGATCCACCGGGGCGAAATCTGTGGCCCAGAAATCGGTATTTTGCACCGCCGCGCTGGAAAATACTTTTGTCCCACCCGCATCGTAACCCTGGTTTGGCTGAAAAGCCGGATTGCGGCTGTCGAACAGGAAGCCGTCAATGGTGACCTGGCTTGCGCCGAGGTAAATGATCTGGCCGGTGTCCGGGTCGGCGGTTTGGGGCATCAGGATGGCTTCTGGCGCGCGTTCCGGCGCATTGGCGGGCGTGCCCGCATTGGGACCGAGTAGAGTAACGGGATTTGTGATGGCAAGGTCTTCGAGGTAGGCGCCGGCGGCGACACGGACCAGACCGCCGGGGGCGACGTGGTCCAGTGCGTCTTGAACGGCGGGGAACGCATCGTAGCCGATGGTGTGAGAGCCGGAGCCGCCGTGGGCAGGGAATGTCACCTGGCCTGACAAGCCGCGATAATTGGTGTCCACAAAGACAGCGGCAGGCTGGGCGAGGGCCTGCGCGGCAAAGAAAGCGACAGTCAGGACGAGGCTGGCGAAAACTCTGACTTTGCCTAGCGACCGGGCGCCGTACGCCTCAAGGTTGGCGGTCTGGAAACTGTTGCTGTGCTTTTGATTTTTCATAGAAAACATCCTTGGTGGCTGCGGTGCACTGCCGGAAAGGCAAATGCCGAGGGCTCCAGGAAAAGGGTTTGGACGTTCGCAGCGGAGGTGTCCAACACCCAGTGGCTTAAAGCTTCCCGTTTCATTTTCGTGGTTGTAGCCGGCTTGGCCTAAGCGTGAGGGCGAGTCTGGGGTGGTGTGGAGGTTGTTGTCAAGACGTTTTATGATTTTTGAGCGCTCGAGGTCGCTCAGCGACTCGCTGGCCGAATTGCGCTGGGAACTTGTGCCGGTCAACCACGACCAAGCCGCCGCGCAAAACATCCCGGGACGCAAAGGCCTGTTGTAAAAGGGCACTTACTTGGGCTCGAGTACCGGCAATCCCTGGACTTGAACAAGTAGGTCAATCCTTCGCTCCCCGCGTCCGCAACGCTCAAGAATGGAACAAGTTACTCGCCAAGGCAAGGTGCGGTCGTGCGCCGAATTGGTCCAGATTTCGATTGCCACAGCCAAGCACCTTTGCCAGCTTGACGGCGGATGGCCGCTGGCGATTCCTCATCAGGGAGTTCGGCCCGGCGCAGCCGCTCCGAACATGAACGCAAGCACCTCACTAAAAATCCTTAAGGGCAACACCAGAGCAACAGTCGAAGCGGAACTGCAAAGGACTGGGGGTTTGATGCGGTTGGCGCCGACGTGGGTGCCGCGTTCTTTTTTGCAGCCCGGTCTGCGCCTGAAGCTTCATCCAGACGATACCTACGCGTATGGCGCCAATCGCGGCGGCATTGATGAACGGTGGTTCGCTTCGACGACCGAAGCGGCCAATGAAGGGCGGGTGCCGGATGAAGGGTTGAGTTACTGTGTCGTAGGAAATGAGCGATTCACTTTGCGCAAAGCGGTGGAGGATTGCGGCGCGACACTGGTTGGCAAAAGCATCTGGCAAAAGTACGGCCGCTGGCCGGTATATTCCAAGTTTTTCGACAACATGGGACCCATCCCACTGCACATGCACCAAAACCAGGCGCAGGCCAGGCTGGTCGGCCAGGAAGGCAAACCCGAATCCTATTATTTCCCGCCCCAGCATAATTATACCGGCAACAACTTCCCTTACACCTTTTTTGGGCTCGAACCGGGCACGACAAAAGCGCAGGTGCGCCAATGCCTGGAAGACTGGAACAAAGGCGACAACGGGATTCTCGATCTGTCGAAAGCGTATCGTTTGAAGGCTGGCAGCGGTTGGCTGGTCGATCCGTGCATTCTGCACGCACCGGGCTCTTGTTGCACGTACGAGCCGCAGTGGGGCAGCGATGTGTTCGGGATGTACCAGAGCATGGTGGAGGGGCGGTATGTGCCTTGGGAGCTGCTGGTCAAAGACATGCCCAAAGCCAAGCACGACGACCTTGATTTCATTGTCAACCAGCTTGACTGGGAGGCCAACGTGGACCCCCACTTCAAAGATAATCATTACCTGGAACCGCGGCCTGTGGCCGAGTCGAAGAGCGAAGGGTACCAGGACCGGTGGGTTGTGTATGGCAAGATCAAGGGGAAACAGCTCTTCACCGCCAAAGAGCTAACCGTGGAGCCCGGCGTAAAATGCCGGGTCTGTGATAGCGGCGCTTACGGTCTGATCTGCGTGCAGGGCGTGGGGAAGATCAACGGGCAGCCCCTGAACAGCCCGAAACTGATCCGTTTTACCGAGTTAACCGAGGACGAGTACTTTTGCAGTGAAGAGGGCAGCCGGCAGGGAGTGGTGTTCGAGAATGGCAGTGCGACCGAACCGCTGGTGTGCTTGCGCTATTTTGGGCCGGAGGTGAATCCCAGCGCGCCGGAGCTCAGGAGGTAGGGGAGAGAGGGCAGAGGGCAGAGGGCAGAGGGCAGAGGGCAGAGGTCGGAGAGCAGAGGTCGGAGAGCAGAGGTCGGAGGGCAGAGGTCGGAGGGCCCATGATTTATCCTCCAGGGGTGCGCTTAGGAAGCAGTGCGGGAGGGGACGCCTGTTGAAACTATGGCGAACAGCACAGGGCCCGCCTCCCGACTAATTTATACTCCCAGGCCCTCCTCAGGGGGGAGTATTGTTTTGAATCTTATTGCCTGCCGACGAGATATCCTCCCCGGCTCCATGGACGGTATGGCAAGCCGTCACCCCGCTAATCAAGCAGACAGCAGCGGCTAACAGCAGCAGTAGTCGTTTAATCATAATCGGATTTTGTTTTGGCGAGTCATTGCGCCCGCCAGCAGCACCGTGCCGACTTCCTCAGCCGGTTACCATGGGGTGAACTGCGTGGCCGGGCATAGGAAATCCCTCGCCATCGGTCGGGAACCTATTTCCGAAAGCAAAGGAGATCGGCTCCAGGCCTAGTGGGAGGTCGGTTGGGCGTGAGTTGTCGGTGGCTTGAGCGGGGCAGTTGCGCTGCTCGCGCCGGGTTCATTGCCCGTCTCCTTAAGGAAATTATCCAGGACCAGTAAATAGGTATCGAGCAATCCGCCGGTCTCGGGTCCCAGTTCCGTCTTTGCCGCGCGGATTTGGTCGGCGGCGGTCTTGGCCTGGGCGCGCAAGTCGCCGATGTTCATTTGGCCGCTGAGCAGGCCATTCAGCAGTTCGTCGAACTTCGCGTTGGCGTCCGGGCCGGCGCCGGCCAGGTACTGTTTGCGAACCTGGTCCACCAGGTTCGACTGCGCGGCCAATTGTTTGAGCGCGCCCGAAAGGGCAGGGGAAGCATTGGTGGCCGAGGGGAACGCGCCAGCCGTCGGGCTCTGCGCGAGAGCCTGGCCGGACGGCCGGTTGGTCGCGGAAATGCCGAATCCCACCTGGGCGACTTTCGCGCGGGGAAGGCGCAAAGTGCCGAGCAGTTGGCTTTTCAGCACAACCATGTTCGCATCCACTGAAAGCACCTGACCAAAGTACTGGTCCCCATCGAGCATTTGGACCTGGTCGGCCCGGCTGGCGCCAGCCGCCGCAAGGAACAGGAGCACACAACAACCAATCAGAAACTCACGGGTCTTGAATCCGGCCTTTCGGGGCAGGGCGCGTTCCATACGTCAAACGATAGACCCTGCGCCGCTCAGATGCAACTCGGGGCGCCGGGCCCATTTTTCAATTAGTCGGCACCTTGCGGTGGTACACCTGCCACTCAAACCCGTTAAGCCGGAACAAGGGGAATGCGCCAGCCGCACACTTGGGCATGCCCGCGAAGCTCAGCGGACTGAATTGCTGATCGTGGAGCACCTCGACCGACCCAATAACGGCGCGGTTGGAGAAGTTGATCAACACGACAAATTCGTCTGCGCCGTCCAGGCGCATGAAGCTGACCAGGTCCTTTTCATCAGAATTGGGCAACCAGAGCACGCGGTCGTTTTGGAATGCGCGGTTGGTTTTGCGCATGGCGGCTAATTGCCGGTAGATTTGACGCAACGGCGGGCGGTCCTTCGGCTGCCAGAACACGGGCATTTTCTCGAACAATGCCGGGTCGCCGGACTCGGTGGCATCGCCCACCTCCATGCCATTGTAGAGCAGCGGAACCCCGTCGAGCGTGAACATAAGGGCGGAGGCGGCCAGGGCGCCGCGCAGGCCAAAGCGGCTAACCGCTCGCGCTTCATCGTGATTATCCGAAATGCGCAGATGTACCGAGCCACGGGGGAATTGCTGCCGGCTCTCGTCCCAGCAGCGCTTCAAATCGGTCGCCGGAGCGCCCTTGAGCAAGACGTCATTGAGGGTACTGTGCAACGGCCAGGAATAATCGCAGTCGAACGCCTTGACGAGCAGTTCGGGTTTGCTTGCTTCAGCCAGCAACATGAAATCAGGTTTAACCTTGGCCAGTTCGACACGGGCTTGTTCCCAAAAAGTCGTCGGCACCATGTACGCGACATCGCAGCGAAACCCATCGAGGTCGAAATTGGCCGGGTCGAGCCAGTACTTCAGCATATCCAGCATGTATCGCCGCAGTTGCGGGTTCTCGTAATTCAAGCCGGCCACATCGGTCCATTCAGGCACCGGGGGGATGATTTGGCCCAGGGCATTGTGTTTATAAAACTCGGGGTGCTGCATCATGACTGAATCCCACGCGGTGTGGTTGGCGACGATATCAATAATGACCTTGAGATCGCGCCGATGGGCCTCCTTGACCAGCCGTTTCAGATCCTCCGCGGTGCCGTAGTCCGGGTTGATGGCGTAGAAGTCGCGCACGGCGTAGGGGCTGCCCAAGGAACCTTTCCGCATCTTTTCGCCAATCGGATGGATCGGCATCAGCCAAAGAACAGTCACGCCGAGCTCTTTTAGTTCGTCCAACCGGGCCGTGATGCCGTTGAAATTGCCTGCGGCCGAAAAATTCCGTGGAAAAATCTCATAAACGACTCCTGCCCGAAGCCATTGCGGGACCGGCCGAGCCGTGAGTTGTGACAGGTCCTCACTGCGCAATGAGGAGGTGCCGACCAGCAGCCCCAGCGCGAGAGAAACAGTGGAACGCAAGGAGCGGAGCGGCCCTTGATGCGGGTTCGTATTCAAAGCGGCACCAGTTTACGCGCACGCCGCTCCGAGTCGTCAATGCTTTCCCTACCGCATAAAGATGCGGGTCACAAGGGGGTGCGCTTATCCTTGAGGTATTGGGTGTGGCCGTCCAGTAAGAGCCGGTTGCGTCCCCCAGGGTGCACCGCCCGGCCCTTTAACGCCGAGTCCACCGTAGGCACCGTCATCGGGAAATAAGGGTCCACGACCAATTCGACATCCACCGCGCCGCTGATGTATCCGACCAGCGGGTCGGTACTCGAAGCGGCTGCTAAATCTGCCACCGCTTGCTCCTGAGTCTTGCCCCAGAAATTCTCCTGGCCAACAGGTTGGTCGGGCCGATCGAATCGCCACGCCCAGTAGCGCGTGACTGGCGAGTTGGTGGCGCTCGTAACGGCTTGAACGGTTTGGACGGCCGTGCCGGCGGGGCAGTTGGGTCCTGCCGGGCAGGACCATACGGTCACCGCGGCGCCGCAGTTCTGCAAGACATTGGGTGCCCACCCGGTTCGTGGGTCAGACGGCGGCCAACTACTCCAGGGATGAAACCCACCAGGTAAGGTGTTTTTCAGGTCGGCTTGATCGGGAAAGCGGTCCTTCGAATCATCCAGGTACAAGAAAAAAGCGACACCCATCTGCTTGAGGTTTGCAAGGCAGGAGGTCCGCTGTGATTTTTGTTTCGCTCGAGCCAGGGCGGGCAGCAACATCGCCGCCAGCAGCGCGATGATCGCAATCACCACTAATAATTCTATCAGAGTGAACCCGGCCAGGGCTTGCCGGCCTTCCACCGGTCGTGCCCGGCTGCGCCCGGATGTGCTTATCTGTTTAATAAGTCAAGCATATCTCAGGAAGCTCGCTTGGCAAGCCAGCCTTTTATCTCTAGCCTTTCTCCCATGCTGGCGAGCGAATTCATCCCCGCGCGGAAGCGGTCGGAACGGCTGATGGTCATGCTGCACGGTTTGGGCGACAGTCTCGAAGGCTACCGCTGGCTGCCGGAAGCTCTCGATTTGCCGTGGCTCAACTATTTGCTGGTTAATGCTCCTGACGAGTATTACGGCGGGTATTCCTGGTTCGATTTCACGGGAGAGATAGGCCCGGGGGTGTGGCGGAGCCGGGAACTGCTATCGGAGGCGCTGGAGCACCAGCGTGCGGGTGGTTTTCCTGCGGACCAAACCACGTTAGGCGGTTTCTCGCAGGGTTGCCTGATGTCGCTGGAGCTGGGCTTGCGCTATCCACATCGTTTGGCGGGGATTGTCGGGATTAGTGGATATGTTTGTGATCCGGACAAATTGCTGACAGAGCTTTCGCCTGTGGCTCGGCAGCAGCGGGTGCTGGTTACTCATGGAAGCATGGATCCGCTTATTCCCCTGGCGCCGGTGCGACAACAAATCCAACAACTCCAATCTGCGGGGCTTAACATCCAGTGGCAGGAGTTCCCCAAGGCGCACACCATCGCCGGTGAGACGGAGCTGGCGCTCATCCGTGATTTCATCCGCGCCGGATATGAGGGGTGAGGTCTGGCTACTCACTGACCAGAAGCAACCAACTAAACTCTCCGCACACGTCCCTACTCGACAGCCAGAACGCTCGTTTGGGGAAAAATGCGTCGTGCGGCTCGTCTTCTCCGACCAGCACGCCCGGGGGCGTGTTCGCCCGCCAGACAATGCCATGGTGTGTCCGGTGCACCAATCGACGTCGGGGTTCAAAGTAGGGTGTTTAACCCAGTTTGCCCTCCCGGGCCTAACTTACGATGAAGTCCTAACCAGCAGTGGGCTTTGGCGGGGCGTAGCACGCGGGGACGGTACCAGGGCGTCGCGGGGGCGTTCGATAAGGCAGCGCACCAGTATTCGCGGCAGGACGGTCGCGGCGACAAAGCCGGCAACAGCACCGGCAAACCGCGCCAACGCCAGGTGCGCATCGAATAGTTTAGCGTCGAGTGCCCAGGCGACCGCTGCTCCGGCCCCAGTCCAGAACGAATACCAGATGATTTCAATTCTTGTCATGTGTTCTCTTAAGCACAACACTGTAGCATTCCGCGCCGGTTGGAAACGGTGGGTGTTGTGCTGAAATCGAGCTGCGGTCAGCACCCGCCGGTTTGATCTGCCAAAGTGAGGGGCATGTTGCGCGATAGCCTTTCGCCCTCATAATGCGTTGGCGTAAGCGGAAGTAAAACCGCCCCGATTCGTGCTTGGGGCCCGCTCATAAACCCGTTCTGCTGAGACCTATTATTGGCCGAGAGCGGTTCTTCACGTATCTTGTCCCCAAGGAGATCCGGGGAACCGGCGCATGAGGAACGTTGTTCATACTTATTCTCTTTTGGCGCGAATGCTGCGCCGTCTGGCACTGTGCCTTTGCCGGCGTCCCGCCTGGTTCCTTTATCCCCAGCTTATGCTGGCGGCCGTTTGCATCCTGTATGCCGTATTGCACCTCACGCTGGACATGAACCGTGACGATCTCATCGGCCCGGGCGTCAAATCGCAGCAAGTATATCGCGCGTTTGAAAAGGAATTTCCCGGAGAAGGCAACGGATTGGTGGTGGTTGTGGAAAGCAGCCGGTTGGAGCGCAACCGAGAATTTATCGAGCGGTTGGCTGCCCGGTTGGAGGCCCAAACCAACCTCTTCTCGGACCTGCTCTACAAGACCGAGCTGACGACGCTGGGGCCCAAGGCGCTCTTGCTGCCCTCCGTGGCGGACCTGGCCGAAATGCGTCGCGCACTCGACCAATACCGGCCATTGCTCGTTCAATTCAGCCAAGCCACTAACTTCGATTCGTTATTTAGACTGGTTGACAAGCAGTTCCTCAATGCCGACGGCGGCAACGCGGCAGTCGGTCAAACCAACTTGCTTAAGGCCTTACCGTTTCTGCACAGCATTATTTCTGATGGTCTGCAAAGCATGCTGCGCCCCGGCCAACCGGTTCCGCCCTCAATGACGGCGTTGTTCAGTGGAGGCGCTGCCGCTCTGACCAATACCTACATCACTCTCGAACAAGGTCGTATTTTTCTGCTCACAACCCGGCCAAAGAACCCGGCCCAGACCGGTGAAGCCATTGAGCGCCTGCGCGCCTGTATGGCCGCGACCCAAACCGAGGTGCCCGGTGTCGATGTCGGGTTGACGGGCGGGCCGGTCCTGGACGAGGACGAAATGGCGCAGGCCGAGCGGGACACGACGCGCGCCACCGCGCTGGCGTTCGTGCTTTGCGCGGTGCTGTTCGTGGCCGCGTATGGCGAGGTGCGCCGGCCGCTTAAAGCGGCGTTGTGCCTGCTGCTCGGGCTGGCGTATGCCGTCGGTTTCACCACGCTGGTCATTGGGCATCTGAACATCCTCAGCATCACATTTGCTCCGATGTTGATTGGACTGGCGATTGATTTTGCCATTCACCTCATCAGCCGGTTTGAAGAGGAATTAGGCCAGCATGGGCGATTGGCGCGCGCGCTGGTTCGTGCGACGGCTTTCACCGGGCAAGGCATCGTCACCGGCGCATGGACGACGGCTGGGGCATTCCTGGCCATGGCCCTCACCCATTTCGAAGGCATCCGGGAGATGGGGATCATCTCGGGTGGCGGCCTGCTGCTGTGCCTGCTCGCCATGATGACCGCATTGCCGGCGCTGCTTCTGCGGGGACGCCAAACCGGGCGTGGCCGCCCGACTGTTCAGCTCCCGCCCCGGCGGCTGCGAATCGAGTTTGTCATCCTACGCCGGCCGGTCGCGGTGCTGGTGATCGCGCTGCTCCTTACGCTCGCAGCCGGGTTGAACATCCCGGCCGTTTATTTCGATTATGATCTGCTCCACATGCAAAGCCCGCGGCTGCCTTCCGTTCAGTATGAGAAGAAACTGCTGCGGTTCGCCGGGGCCTCTTCCTTGTATGAAGTTGTGCTCGCTCACTCGCTGGACCAGGCCCGCGCCTATGAGCGCGCGTTACGCCCGCTGCCGGCTGTCGCCGAGGTGCGTTCGGCGGCGGACTTTATCACCGCCGACCAGGCTCAAAAACTCGGGTTGATCCGCAGCATCAAAAAGGAATTGGCGGGCATCCGTCTCGCGCGCCCCGACTCCGCGCCGGTCAACCTGGACCGGCTTAGCGCCACCCTATGGTACTTCGCGGGGTACCTTGGTGCCGGTGCCGACGCCGCCGGCCGTGACGCTCCGAGTCTCGCACGCCAGCTCCGGTCGCTCCAGGTTGCCGTCGCCCGGTTTCGGGTCGTGATGCTTCGTCCCGACCCGGACATCGGCCGCCGGTTGACCGAGTATCAACGCGCGTTCTTTGCTGCCTGGCGCCGCACCTTGGAGACCTTGCGTGACCAGGACACCTCCGGGCCGTTGCGGCCCCAGGACCTGCCGTCCGCGTTGCGTGACCGCTTCGTCGGTGTGACGGGCCAATACCTGGTGCAGGTGTTTCCGCGCAAGGACGTCTGGCAACACGCTAATCAACGGGAATTTCTGAGCCAGCTTGGTTCGGTCGTGCCGCCTGACCGCATTACGGGCACGCCATCACAATTGTATGAATACACAACTCTGGTCAAAAACAGCTACGAGCGGGCGGCGCTGTTCGCATTCGCGGCCATTGTCGTGATGATCTTTCTGCACTTTCGTTCGGTGAGTTGGGTGCTGCTGGCGTTGTTGCCCGTGGCGGTCGGGAGCGTCTGGTTGCTCGGGTTTATGGGGGTTACGGGTATCCCGTTCAACCCGGCGAACATCATGACCTTGCCGCTGGTTTTGGGCATCGGTGTGACCAACGGCGTCCAGATTCTTAATCGCTACGCCGAACAGCGGGAGCCGTCTTTTTTTGGCAAGAGCACCGGCAAAGCGGTGCTGGTTTCCGGGCTCACGGCGATTATCGGTTTCGGCAGCCTTGTGACGGCCGGGCACCAAGGCATCCGCAGCCTGGGAATCGTCATGAGCGTCGGCATCGCCGCTTGCATGGTCGCCGCCCTGACGATCCTGCCGGCGGCGTTGCGGTTGGCCAACCGGCGCGGAGTCCCCGAGCGCTCCCGGGTAACAGTTGCTTTTGGCGCACGGGGTCGAGCACATTAACACCGCTTGGATACGAATGAGATAGTCGGTTCCTCTCTCGACGAGAAACAGCGCAGCCTGCTCCCCCGTGCTTTACGTCTCGCCAAGACACGCCTTCAGCAGGACCAGGTTGACGAAGCTCATCTGGAGTCAGCGTTGCGGCACTGATCTCTAATCTGTCCTCAGGCTCAAGGCGCCCCCAATGCCCGATAGAAGCGATAGGGGAAATTGGTGGCTTGCGGGTCCACCAGGTAGAACAAACCTGGGGGCGCGACGTTAGTGCTTAAGTTGGTCCAGGTCTGGAAGTCGCGGGTGGCCTCGAGCACATAACTGTTGCCGGCCACCCCTGAAAATGGGAGCTGGAACGCGCCATTACTAAACGAGCCCGGGCCGGTGAAATAAATCGGCGGCGGGCTCGTCAGCAGAAATCCAAAGCTGCTCACCGTTTGCCAGGACACGACGCCGCCGGTCGCGCCTGTGAACCCTACGAATGCGTTGTTGGTTCCTCCCACGGTCCCGGGCAAATCAGCGGCATAGACGGCGCTAAAGTTTTGGCCGGTGACCTGGTCCACCAGGTACTCGCTAAGCTGCCGGCCATCATAACTGAGGACGACGAGAATGGGATGCCCGCTGCCCAGATCCAGCGGGAGGGTTGAAGTATAACCGGTGGTGGCGCCGTTGATGGCGTAGCGAGTACCCGTGCCGCCCTGGCCGCTATAAAGATTCAACTCAATGGCGGCGCTGGGAGCGATGCCGCAATAGCCCAGGCACCCCCCGCCACCTCCCACCGCTGTCGGCCCGGCAGTAGAATTTTGCAACAAAAACGTGGTGCCATCCGCGCCGCCCGTGCTTTGGTAAATGAATTGCGCAGTGAAATTTGTGATTGGCTGGGGGATGTTGTAGAACGCGCTACGCGCCTCGTTGTTTTGGCCGTCGGTGAGCGTCAGGACATCATTGGTGACGACCGCGCCGCCGTTTAACGTCCAGCCGTTGCCGGCGCCCCCGAACCCGCTCAAGGCGAGAATCCCGGAAGCTGTTTTGAGGAACACCGCGGCGGCAATCCCACTGTCCGTCGCGCCGGCCAGAAACGCTCTGGCCTTAACGGTGGTGGTCGCGGTAAGCGCAAACGGTGCGGAATAGAGAGTGGAACTCGCTGTCGGTGCGGTGCCGTCGAGAGTGTAGCGAATCGAGGCGCCGGGCGTGGCGTCGCTCAGCGTCACGCTGATCGAGTTGGTGAAGACCCCGCCATTCGGCGCAATCAGCGGCGTCGATACAAAGTTCAAGCCTCCGCCATAAACAGTCAACACGCCCTGGCCCCCCACATAGACCTTCCCATTGGCAATGGTTGGGATGGTGAATAGAACTGCGGGTCCAGCCTGGTCACGAGCACCGCCGGCCATGCCGCTGTTGTACAATTCCTGGTTCAAATTGGTTGCGTTGAACGCGTGTAAAACCGCCGGAGTGCCGCCGCTGAACCCATCGGTTTGGATGGACCAGACGATGCCGTTGCTGGTGCCGTTGGCGGAGATGCTCGGAGTCGAGCCACGGTTGCCGTACGTGTAGGAAGCATGGCTGAGGGGAGTGGCCACCAGCAATCCGTTTGTGAACCCAAAGCATTTGAGGTAGTCGCCGGTGCCGTGGTAGTACACACAACCGTTAAAATAGGCCGGTGAACTCCAAACCCCCCCAATCAGCCCGGGCAGTTCCTGCACTATCTGATTGTCATTAGCCGGATTGAAGTGCCCGAGGTTGTCGCGGTTCAGCAGATAAACCTTCCCCTCCTTGCCGCAACCGATCAGCAGGTTGGTGCCATTCCCAACAGCGCTCGGCAACGCCATCGCACCGCCCGACCCCAGGTCGGTGTCGCCTCCGTCCAGCGAGGAATAATTGTAAGCGGTAAAGTAGTCGCTCAGGTTGAGCCCGCTGGCGGTCGAAAGCTTGACAAAGCTTTCGCTGAGGCTGTAGGAGTTGGGGCTCGCAAAATTGGTGTTGAAGGTCCCATTGCCGGTTTCGAAAAAGAGGTTCCCCGCCGCATCGGCGACTGGGGCTTGCCCGCTCTGCCAAATCCCATTCAATCCACCGTTCGGGCAAGTGTTATAGGTGGCGGTCAAGGCCAGCGTGCTGGCGTTATAGCCGAGCACCCAGCCGTGATACGGCCCCTGGTCGCCATGTGACCCAAAAGCGATGTACACAGTGCCATTGAGCAACACCAGGCCCGGCCGATTAAGTTCGCGCAGTCCATTGAACGTCAGCACTCCGCCGACGCTGCCGTCACCGCTGCCGGCCACCGAGGGTCCGGATACATAGGTGTACGAGCTCCCCCCGTTATAAATCGTATCGCCAATGACCACCGGCCCGCCAAACTTCTCCGCACCGCTGGTCACATCCAACGCATGCAACCGATGCACGTAATGGTTCTGGCCGGAAACAACTTCCTTGGTCTTGGCTTCGACATAAATGGTGCCGCTGCCGGGATCGATGACCGGCGTGCTGGTGATGCCGATCTCCGGCACGATATTGCCCGAATTGACATCGCCGCTGGGGACAGTGGTTACTCCCGCCGCAGCATTGAGAAAGTTCGTTTGCCACAGCGGCGATGCGTTCGTCCCGGTGTCCGCATCAAACGCATACACGCTGTCATGCTCCGTTGCCACCAACACGACGTTGTGAACACCTTTGCCCGGAATCGTCACGTTGGTCAACACCAGCGGCTGGCCGTATATGTACCCGTCCACTGAGTAGGAAAAGAGCCGTCCGAATGTGTTCACGGTGACGTTGGCCAATGTCAGATTGGTCTCGTTAAGATTCTGGCCGGTGCGCGCCAGGTCGTTGTGTTGCATGAGAACTGCCACCGACCCGGTTTGGGCGAAGCAGGGAGCCAGCGGAAGACCGGACACAACCAGCAGGGCGCTTAGCCGAAGCAGAACGGGCGGCTGAGTTCGAATCCAGGCAAAAGCGGCGTGAGTCATAGGTGGGGTGTGCTTGGTGAAAATAACGCGGGGGTTACAGCCGGGCGAGGTGCAACAAAAACTGATTAATCTGCATCGGAACCGTTATCAATGGGTCTTAAGCCCAGCATAACCCATTGTTACGGTCGGTCAAGCATTAAAAAACGAGGCGGCAACGCGCACTGCGGCGCTCAGCCCACAACCAGGTTGACGAGCTTGCCTGGCAATACGATGACTTTCCGAATCGTTTTGCCCTGGATGAAGGGCTGCACTTTCTCCGAAGCCTTGGCGGCGGCTTCCAATTCTGCGGCGGGCGCGCCGGCTGGAACGATGATAACGTCGCGCAGCTTGCCGTTCACCTGGACCGGTATTTCCACGGTGGTTTCGATCAGCCACTCGGGGTTGCACGCCGGCCAGGGCGCATAAGCGAGAGGGGCAAGGGAGGGCGGGAAGGCCTGATGGAGCCGAGCCCAGAGTTCTTCAGCCAGGTGCGGCGCGAACGGCTGCAGCAGAATTAGAAATGGCCGTAGAACTTCGACCGGCTTTGCCTCCCAGGTCATCGCTTCGTTAATGAACACCATTAAGGCCGAAATGGCGGTGTTGAACCGGAGACCGTCCAGGTCCTCGGTGACTTTTTTGATGCACGCGTGCAGGGCCTTAAGCTGAACCGGGCTGGGCTGCATCGCACGAATCGAACCGGAGAGTTTGATTTTCTCGAAGAACTCGGCGGCGCGGTCCGGCGCGGCAGTGCAACTTTGTTCAAACTCGGTTTCACTGGCTTCTTCGACGAACACCCGCCACACCCGGCCGAGAAAGCGGTACACGCCTTCGACCCCTTTGGTGCTCCAGGGTTTCGTCATTTCCAACGGCCCCATGAACATTTCGTACAGGCGAAAGGCATCGGCGCCATACTCGAAGAGGATGTCATCGGGGTTGATGACGTTCCCGCGCGACTTGGACATCTTCTGCCCATCTTCACCCAGGATGAGGCCCTGGTTAACCAGCTTGTAAAAAGGTTCTGGCGTGGAGACGTGTCCCAGGTCGTAGAGCACCTTGTGCCAGAAACGGGCGTAGAGCAGGTGCAGGACGGCGTGCTCGGTGCCGCCAACGTAGAGGTCCACCCCCGGCGTTGCTCGCGGGCTGCCGGCTGCGGCGGCCGAACGGGTGCCCATCCAGTAGCGCTCGGCTTCGGGGCTGCAGAATGCCGCGCGATTCTGCGGATCGAGGTACCGGAGGTAATACCAGCAACTGCCGGCCCATTGGGGCATCGTATTGGTCTCGCGACGCGAGCCGTCCGGCAAGTTCACCCAATCCTTCGCTCGGGCGAGGGGCGGCTGGCCCTCCGGTGTGGGCTTGTAATCGTCCAGCGCGGGCGGGAGAAGAGGCAGCGCCGATTCCGGAAGGGCTTCGTGGTAGGGTTGACCGTCGGACCCGGTTTTCCAAATGAGCGGGAACGGTTCACCCCAATAGCGTTGCCGGCTGAACAACCAATCGCGGAGTTTGTAATTGATGGTTTTCTTGCCGAGCCCTTTCGCCTCAAGCCATTCGGTGATCCGGCGCTTGGCTTCGGGTGTCGGCAATCCGTTCAGCGAGAGTTCGGCATTGGCGGAATTGACCGCTGTGCCGTCTGCCACAAAGCCCCGCCACTCCTGGCCCTCGGGCGGCTCAACAACCTGCACGATCGGCAGATTGAACTTCGTCGCGAATTCAAAGTCGCGCGTGTCATGTCCGGGCACGGCCATGATCGCGCCGGTGCCGTAGCTGATTAGCACGTAATCGGCAATCCAGATTGGAATGCGGCTGCCGGTCACCGGGTTGATGGCGTGCGCGCCGGTGAACACGCCCGTCTTTTCCTTCGCCAATTCGGTGCGTTCCAGGTCCGACTTTTTCGCCACCTGCGCTTTGTAAGCCTCGACGGCGGCTCGTTGCGCGGGAGTCGTGAGGCGCTCGACCAGTCGGTGCTCCGGCGCCAGCACCATATAAGTCGCGCCGAACAGCGTATCGGGCCGGGTGGTGAAGACCCGCAACCGCCGTTCCTCGGGGGCAAGCGTATCCGCCTCGGCGAGCGGGAAATCCACCTCGGCCCCTTCGCTGCGGCCGAGCCAATTGCGCTGCATTTCTTTCAGCGAATCACTCCAGTCGATGGTGTCCAGGTCGCGCAGCAGGCGCTCGGCATACGCCGTGATGCGCAGCATCCATTGCCGCATCGGCTTGCGCACCACGGGAAAATCGCCGACTTCGCTCTTGCCCTCGACGACCTCTTCATTGGCCAGCACCGTGCCGAGTTGCTCGCACCACCACACCGGGGCTTCCGTGACATAGGCCAGGCGCCTGGAATCGCGGTAGGCGCGGCGCCGCGATTCCAGCGCGGCTGCTGCCGGTCCAGACTCGGTCGAGTTGAGTTCAGCGGGGTAAGGCAGGGTATCGATGGGTTCGGCCCGATTGCTCGCCGGGTTAAACCACGAGTTATACAACTTCAGGAAAATCCATTGCGTCCATTTGAAATACTCGGGAGCGGTGGTATCGACCTCACGGCTCCAATCATAGCTGAACCCGAGCGACCGAATCTGCCTCTTGAAAGTAGTAATGTTTTGTTCGGTGGTCTTGCGCGGGTGCTGGCCGGTTTTAATCGCGTATTGCTCGGCCGGCAAACCAAAGGCGTCCCAACCCATCGGATGGAGCACGTGCAGGCCGCAGGCGCGCTTGTAGCGCGCGAGGATATCCGTCGCGGTGTAGCCTTCCGGGTGGCCGACGTGCAGCCCCGCCCCGGACGGATAAGGAAACATATCGAGGATATAGAATTTGGGAAGCGCTTCGGGCCGGGTGCCGCGGTGGCGCGCGGCGAAGGGGTGTTGGGGGGGAATTGTTTCGCCCGGGTTAAAGGCGCGAAAGGTCTGCTCGGCTTGCCAATGGTGCTGCCATTTCGGCTCGATCAAATTAAAAGGATACTGTCGGCGTCCTGCCATGGGCCGGGAATATCGCGTAAAGGCGGAGGCGAAACAATGGGAAACGCCGGAGCGCGCCGTCTCAAACCGCGCCTCACCGCTCCAGGCGTTGTCTGAGTTTTTCCAATGCCTGCGCCCGGTGGCTGAGCTGGTTCTTAATGCGCTCCGGCAGCTCGCCAAAAGTTTGCTTGTACCCGTCGGGCACGAACAATGGATCGTAGCCGAAACCGCAGAGGCCCCGTGGCGCCAGTTCGATGCGCCCCTCGCAGCTACCCTCGAAAAGTTCGGTTTGCAGTTCGAGTTCGTCGGCGTAACAAGTCGGCGAAGCGCTGATGGGCCCCGGCTCGAGCACCGGTGTCAATGCCAGGGCGCAGCGGAAGCGAGCGGTGCGTTTCTCCAACGGCACGCCTTGGAGCAACCGCAGCAGTTTTGCATTGTTTTCCGCTGTTGGGGAATTGCCACTGGCACCCGTGTCCAGCGCGGCGAAGCGAGCCGAGTGGACGCCTGGCGCGCCACTCAGCGCATCCACTTCCAGACCCGAATCATCGGCCAGAATGAAGTGCGCGGGAGCCGCCTTGCCCGCCGGGTTCCCTGCCGCAACCGCGCGCTCGGCCGGCAGGCTCATCAACCATTTGGCCAGGTGCACCGCCTTTTTTGTCGCGTTGCCCGCGAAGCTCGCCGCGTCCTCGACGACCGCCGGGGCCTCAGGAAATGCGTCCAGAGTCAGATAACGGAATTGTTCGCCCAGGATGTCGCGGATTTCGATCACCTTGTGAGCGTTGCGCGTCGCAATGAGCAAATTCGTCATGTGCGGGGAAGTTTAATGACTGAACCAGCGCGCGAAAACCCCAATCGACTCAACCCTCCAGCAATACACCCTTCAGGGTTAGCCGCGGCGACGCCGCTGACGCTTCTTGGCCGCTGTCGAACGAATGACGATACCGTGCTCGTTCGGTGAATGGCTGATCACGAAGGCGTCACGATATTCATATACCAGCTCATGGGCGGTGGGCAGACGCTTTCGCAGCCACCGTCGAATTGCGCCTACGAGGCGCTGATGCCCGCGCGCGACCTTGGCGATAAGCCTGCGCAACTCGGCTTCCGCCGATCGTCGCGCCACCGCAGACTGGCTCTTCGTCTGTAAAGTGCTCATATTTGAAGCTCCGCCGAAAGGTGCGCCTCACCTACCGCCGCCGGAGCAAAAGGTGGAGCGCAAACAAGATATTCAAACTCAAGCTACTGAGCGGAAAGCGCGGACGGCGGTTAGGTGCAGGCGCCTTGTTCGGCTCGCGCGCTGCTCAGTGCTTCGAATTCGGCTTCAGGTACGTAATGCCGGTCATAGTCAACAGGGGAAGAATGTGGGCCAAGTCCTTGGCGTCAAAAACCACGACTGAGGTCCTGCCCACCGCAACCTGATACCGCTCACGGACCCGGTACTTCGCCCCGTCCGCCATCTTGATATCGAAGGGGATACCCTCATTAATCGCCGTCTGAATTTGATCACGCGTCATAAGCTCACGCAAAAACCTCGTCGATTCTCAGCCAGGAGGCAAGGGCAAACGGGGCCAGGGAGCCAGGGGCCAAGGCAGCCGAACGTCGCGCCTCACCTAACCGCTGCCGGGGAGGCAGGTGGAGCGGAGAAAGGACACACGAACGCGCGCAAAGCGCCGAGCGGAAAGTGCAGGTGGCGGTTAGGTGCAGGCTCCTCGTTGGGCTGCCCTTCTCCAGGCGCGACACTGAAATCCCAGGATGACGAAAGCACCCGCCAAAAGTAGGGTGCTTGTTAACGAGGCATAGAGCTGTGATTCGGTGAGGTCCAACTCTGCAAGCCTCCGAATACCGAACACCAGTACCAACCCGGATATGATGGAACAAACGATCTGGCAAAGATGGGCCACGCTCTTATCAGCAACGACTGTCCCCTTAAACATCTTAACAATCATAAACCGGCCTTTCTCTTTTGGTGAGACATCATGACCTGTCTGACAGATGTACTTGGAAATCGTCACGCGCATCGGCGGCCCAACGCAGAGTGCAGCCGCGCCGGGCCAAAGGCGATAGAAAACAAAAGTGACGGCCAACCGGCGTCGGCTGACACGATTCGTTGGGCGTCCTCGTAAGGTATCTCACTTGTCGCTTAGACCACTCGCGCCGATACAAGCAATAAGCCACCAGATCAAACCGGCTCCGATGACGACCCCCCAGATAATAATAACGGCCCGCCAGGAACCGGCCTGCCCTGGCGTGTATGCTGGTCGGTTTTCTAGCTCGAGAGAACATCTCGAACACAATCGCTCGCCGTTCTGATTCATCGCTCCGCAGTGGGGACACCGGACCATAACGCCTGCAAACGCTGAAAGTAAATCATAATCCTCCGTTTCCGCTCCCAGCACCAGTGTTTCCGGAACCCTAACCCGGTTGTTCAACTGAACAATTTCCGGACAGTCTCCTGTATTGGTGCTTTAAAACTGTGGCACCGCGGCTCAAAACCCCCAGGGTAATGCCGGTTGGCACTTCTGATGCTGCTTGGATAGCCGGATTTACTAAAATCCGCCTTGTTTTTCAGGGTTGGATTGCGAGAAAGTTGTATGCGTAGCAGTCATCCGCCCTCTTGTTCGGCGGCTATCCTTGGGCGGTCTGGCCTGACGTTAGTGGAGGCAGTGGTTTCCCTTCCTCTCCTCGCCATGGTCCTCGGCGGAATCATCTCCACCTGCCAGTCAGGATTTGGCGCGGACTGGGTGGGCTATCCTCTCGGCGCAACCCGTCGAACAGCCTAAATCCGTTGACGCCGCAACCCCCACGTCATGAACTGCCTGATTCCAATCTCGTCCCCTCGCCGACGCGCGCGCGCTCAAGCGCTGGGCATGACCCTGGCTGAGGTCGTCGTGGCATTGGCTATCGCCGGCATGATGATCGCCGGCCTGGTCGGTGGTTATACTTACTCCACGCTGTCGGGCGAAAAAGCGAGACTTTCCCTGGCCGCCAACACGCGGGCTCTCGAGCGCTTGGAAGACACCCACGCGGCGATCTGGAACGTTTCAGGCTGGCCCGTGGTGGACCAACTCGTCGCCACCAACTTCCCACCCAAGCTGGTAATTATTCACCGGTCCGGGGAGAACGCGGCTATTACCTATGGGACGATCTATACTACCATCACCCAGGTCTCCCTCTCGCCCCAATTGCGCCGCGTTCGCGTGGATTGCGTCTGGGGATTTCAAGGTGGCAAATTCTCCGCCCTGTTCACCAACACGGTCGAAACCTTGCGCGGGCCCGATTGAGTCCATGAAATCATCCATTCATTGTGGCTCACAGGTTTGGCCCTCGCGTTCGGGAGAGTTGGCCTTCACCTTGACCGAACTCATGGTCAGCGCGGCCATTCTCATCCTCGTGGTCGGCGGCATCGTCTCGGCGAACCTTTTCGGTATGCGAATGTTCCAGGTCGAAGAAACCAAGCTCAGTGTGTCGGACCAGTCGCGTGAAATTGTTGGCGTGCTAATGGACGAAATTCATTCGTGCCAAAGCTTCCAGATCGGCACCTTCACCAACGGAATGTTCACCGGTCTGCCGTTCGGCACTCCCCAACTCGGATCCGCATTAATCATTTACCCAACCACCAGCGCCACCAACTTCATTATGTATTTCGTCGATCCCGCTCACCAGCAATTTCGGCGCGCAACCAGCGCGCCAGGTTCGACCAGGATCCTCGCGAGCGCAGTCACCAACGCAATCGACCTGTTTCGGGCGCAGGACTACTTGGGCAACCTCCTCACTAATATGCAAGACAACACGGTCCTCCACCTGAAAATCGAGTTTTATCAGGCCGCCCGCTTCGGCGTTCCCCCAGACTACTACAAACTGGAGACATCAACGACTCGGCGCTAAGCCCGGTTTGAAACCTATGAAATCCTCCAAACACAATCGCATCCAAAAACCCGCCGGCAGCGCGTTGCTCATGACGCTCGTGATGACCGGCATCGCCCTCCTGTTGCTCACCGGCGCTATGACCTGGTCCGCTACCCACGCCAGGTTGACCGACCGCTCGAACCGGTATGCCACCGCCGTGGCCGCGGGGGAGTCTGCGATCGAGAAAGTTCTCACCCACATAAACCAGGACTTCCTGGATGGCGGCGAAGCCCTGGTCGTGAACAACCTCGACTCTTACCGCTCCACTGTTCCCACCTCGGCTGATGCGCCCTATTGGGCCAACTGGGAATTCAACAACGCGAGCGGCCAGATCGGGGAAACGTTGATCCAACGCGGCCTTGCCAGCAACTACGTCGTGTTGACCGGGCCCTATGCCGGCCTGCGCGGTTACGTCTCGGCTTATACACTCGTTTCCGACGCCCATGAATTGAACAGAGTCCAGGATGTTGTCGCCGGGGTGATGGAAGAGGTGGACCTGGCGCGTATCCCGATCTTTCAGTTTGCGATGTACTCCTCCGGCGATATGGAAATCAGTTGCGGCCAGCCTTTCACGGTGACCGGCCGCGTGCATTCCAATAATATGCTTTATGTCGAACCCGATAACGCCCTGACCTTCCAATCCAGTGTCACCGCCGTAGGTGACATCCTGTTCCAGCGTGATCCATTGGATTCCCGCACCCCGCCCGTCGGCGCCGTCGTTTACCAGGGCCCCAAGACCTCTCACGCCCCTTCCCTGATTCTGCCCATCGGCACCGCCAATACACCCCAGGCAATTCGTGAAATTATCGAACCTCCCCCGTTCGGCGAGAGTCCCACCTCCCCCATGGGTCATTCACGCTACTTCAACCAGGCGGACCTGCTCGTGATTGTGTCCGACACCGGCGTCACCGCGAGCAGCGGAGAATTTAATAATTTCGCCACGGTGGTCCCGTCGTCTGAATTCAATAAATTCGTGATTCTCACCAACTCATTTTACGACTCCCGCGAAAGCAAGACCATCCTTCCTGTGGACCTGGACATCGGCGCCCTCAAGGTGTGGAGCGCCACCAATCACAACGTCCGCACGGCCCTCTTCGGCCGTGACATCAACTCCGTTTACGTTTACGATCACAGAACCGTGGTGGCTGGGAAGCTCGGGGCCGTGCGCGTTCGGAACGGGTTGGTCCTTCCGCCCCTGGGCCTCACTGTCGCCACCGCCAGTCCGCTCTATGTCCTGGGCCACTACAACCAGACCAATTCGGCCAACCTCGGCACCACCAACACCTCCACCACCCTCCCGGCCTCGCTGGTCGGCGACGCCATCACCATCCTTTCGGTCAACTGGCGCGACACGAACAGCCATTTGCCACTGGCCTCGCGCGCAGCCCTGCCCACCACGGTTAACGCCGCCTTTCTCGCCGGCGCGGTCGAGACCGCCAATGGCAACTACGGCGGCGGGATGGAAAACTTTCCGCGATTCCTCGAATCATGGGGCCTGGCCAATCCCCTCACCTACAATGGGTCAATGGTCAAAATGTTCCCCAGCCTGTACGCCACGAATATTTGGGGCCTCGGCAACGTATACAACCCGCCTAAGCGGGACTGGGCCTATGATATAAACTTCAACACTCCGACCAAGCTGCCGCCATTGACGCCGAGCCTGTTGAAGATCTTCCGGAACGCTTGGATGACCCTGGCGCCCAATTCCACTAACGCCCCGCCCGGCAGCTAGGCACGGAATGAATTAGCTCTCGGTCCCCCTTTCTTTGCTCGCGATGCCAAAGCACGTCCCATCCCTGAGGTTGCGGTTGCCCCAGGGGTGGAAGCGCCCGGTCGCGACCTGCGCCCTGGGCCTGTGCTGCGCCGCTTTTGCATCTGCTGACACCCAGCCTCCCGCTCGCGTACTGGAAACCTACACCAGCGAGTACGAGAAGACGCCTCACCCCAATCTTGTTGAGCAAGAGAACCTCGCACGGTGGGCGCAAATCGAACAGGACCGATATCGCCTCCGCGTGACTCTCCCGGACTACATAACTCCCCGGGATGAAAATTCATCAGCGGCCGAGAGCAGTCAGAGCAGCCAAGCCAGCCGGGCAGGACCGCGCGGCGGGCAACCCCAGGATTCTCAGACCGTGGCCTGGGTGGCGGTCCTCATCCTCGCCGCGCTGGTGACCCTCTCGCGGCTGCGGCCCGAGCTTCGGCAGAAGCATTATCACCCCTGGCACCTTCTGCCCGCCTCGTTGCGTCGCAGGCTGCAGCAGGCCTGCGCTCCCCAGGACGCCACCGCTGCCGAGGGCCGCCGCCTCGTCAGGGCCATGCAACAGGGCGCCGACCCTGGCTTCCTCGAGCCGGAACCTCAACAGCTTGATGTCTTGGGCCAGCTCACAAACGCTTTGCACGAAGCTCAGGACCCTCTCAAACGGCAGGAGTTGCTGCTGCGCGCCTATGTGCTCACTCACGCGCTTACCCCCATTTCCGAGCCGCGCCGCGGGCGGGCGGCCTGGCAGATTCGCCATTCCCTCGAGGCTTTGTTGAAAAGTCTAATGCATCGATCGGTGCCACCGACGGCCACCGCCCTGGTCACTGCCGCCAGCGCGGTCGAGGTTCTCCAGGAACTTCGCGCCGCCGGTCCGCAAGGCGAGGCAGTTTTCGAGTGGCCCATCCGCATCCTTGCCGTTTACGACGACCCGGTAACCTGCCGCGCAATGGAAAGTGTGCTGCAATCCGTCTTCGAAAATCCGTACTTCGCCAAGGATGGGGAATCGGCTATGGCTATCGCCGGTGAGCGGGCATTCGACGTTATCTTCATCGACGTAGCTCTCCGCGGCCTCGATGGCTACGCCGTTTGCGGCATGTTGCGACAGATCGCCATGCACCATTACACCCCTGTCGTCCTGGTGACGGACCGGGCCGACGCCTTCGCTCGGGCCGACGCCGACGCCCGCGGCGCAGACGACCTCCTCTCCAAGCCGTTGTTGGCCGTCGAGGTGACTCTCAAGGCGCTGCTCCTCGCTATGCGCTACCGCCTGGCGGGCGGTGGTGCCACACCCAGCAACGCCGCCAAAGCCTGCGCCTCCAGATTAGTGGCCCAGGGCCAGGTGCCGGGAAACTCCGGCATCGTCTGCGGAACCGACGACACCGAGATCCTGCGTGTCGTGACCAGGAACTGACCGCCCGGCGAAGCGGTGCGCCGTTGGCTGAGAATCTTACAGGTTTGTGGTTACTTGGTTGTTTGCCGGTTGCCGCCGCGCCGCTTTTCGCTTTCGCGCATCATTTCGGCCATGTCGAACGCGGGACGTATCTCAAACGGCCCGGCCTTCACCCCGGGATGTTTCGACATCAACTGGATGGCGTGGTTCAAATCCCGCGCTTCGAGGATGAGGATGCCCCCAATCTGTTCCTTCGTTTCGGCGTAAGGGCCGTCGGTGATGGAGACCTTGCCGTTTTTCCAGCGCAAAGTCGTGGCCGTTTGCGGCGGCTGCAACCCTTCACCGCCGGCGAAATGTCCCTTAGCTCGCAACTCGTCGTCGTAGGTCCAGCACTCGTCCAACATCGCGTTGCGTTCGCTTTCGGACATGGATTCAAATTTGTTCGGCTCGATATAGCCAAGGCAGATGTATTTCATTAGAAGATTGGGATGTTGAGGGCCTCGGCTTCTCTATTTGAAATCCTCCATCTCGTAGAGCGGGCGAATCTCGATGTCCGATTCTTCGCCCGGCATCGGAATCGGGCAACGCTTGACCCACTCAATCGCCTCCTCGAGCGATTTGCATTTCCAAAGCCAGAAACCGGCGACGAGTTCCTTCGTTTCGGTAAAAGGCCCGTCGGTCACGGTTCTTTTCGTTCCAGAAAATGTGACCCGCGCTCCTTTCGAACTGGGCTTCAAACCGTCTCCTGCCTGCATGATGCCGGCCTTGGTCAGTTCCTCGTTATATTTGCCCATTGCGGCGAGCAGTTCCGGCGTCGGCAAAACACCAGCTTCCGAATTTTTCGTTGCCTTGACCATTACTATGAATCTCATTTTTCGTTCTCCGGTTGATTGTTTAAGTTGACCGTTACACAAACTGGTCGTTTGGCGTTTGGGCAATTCGACAGCGCCCTTCACTTTTTTTCGTCCAGCTCCCGGAGCCGGTTTTCGAGGAAACGCCGTTCTTGCTCCTGCTGCGTCAGTGACAAGGCGCGTTGATAAGCAGAACGGGCTTCATCCTCCCTGCCCAAACGGCGGCACAAATCCGCCCGGGCTGAATGTGCCAGATGATAATCAGCCAGCTCGCCGCGCGCGAGGATGCCATCAATCAACGCCAGGCCCGCTTTCGGCCCGTCGCGCATTGCCACAGCCACGGCGCGGTTCAGTTCCACGACCGGTGATGGCTCGGCCCGCGCGAGCACGCTGTAAAGCGCGACGATTTGCGGCCAGTCCGTCGAGGCGGTATCGGACGCCTCCGAATGCACGGCGGCAATCGCCGCTTGAAGCGTGTAGGGGCCAAAGCGCCGCGACAACAACGCGCGCTCCACCAACTTGATGCCTTCCGCGATTTGCTCACGATTCCACAACGAACGGTCCTGGTTCTCCAAAAGAACGAGCTCGCCCGATGGCGAAGTTCTCGCCGTGCGACGCGATTCCTGCAAAAGCATTAACGCGAGCAAGCCCATCACCTCCGGCTCGGGCAGCAATTCGAGCAGCAACCATCCGAGCCGGATGGCTTCCGCCGAAAGTTCCGCCCTCGTCAGCGACGCGCCTGATGATGCGGAGTAGCCCTCGTTGAAAATCAGATACACCACCTGCAAGGCCGTCTCCAGGCGGTCAGGCAGTTCCTCCACGGACGGCACCTGGTAAGGGATGCGCGCGTCGCGGATCTTCGCCTTCGCGCGCACGATCCGCTGGGCGAGCGTGGGCGCGGTGCTGAGAAAGGCGCGGGCGATTTCTTCCGTTGTCAGCCCGCAGACTTCACGCAAGGTTAACGCCACGCGCGCTTCCGGCGCGAGCGCGGGATGACAGCAGGTGAAAATCAGGCGCAACTGGTCGTCAGCCAACCCATCATCCATTTCCTGTGCTGAATCGTCCTCCGCGTTTTCAAATTGAACCGTGATTTTTTCCTGTGACGCATCAAACCGCGCGCGGCGGCGCAACGCATCAATCGCTTTGAACCGTCCCGTTGAAATCAGCCAGGCGCGGGGATTGGTCGGAACACCATCCAGCGGCCAGCGTTCGAGTGCTGTGGCGAACGCATCATGCACCGCATCCTCGGCCAAATCAAAATCGCCCAGCAGCCGGATGAGCGTGGCCAGAATGCGCCCGGACTCCCCGCGATAAAGGCTGTCCAGAGTTTGGCGAACTTGTTCATTTGCGGTATTCAATCGTGGTCCAGGCTGAAGAGTGAATGATTGTTTGTTCTGGCCGCAGCTTACCACACAACAGGGCCCTCACAATGCTAGCCTGCCGATGCATAGTGCTTTCTGCCCTCTCCAGGGTCGCGCAAATGCTGGGGTCAAGTCCGGGTCAAGCCCCGACCTTACAAATCAGATGGAAGTAGAGGCTTGACGCTTTTCACGACGCTTTTGATGCTTTTCACGACGCTTTTCACAAGGAGAGGGGAGAAACGCCGGGCTGTAATACTACGGACAACCCGAAGGAGTTGAATCCCCTTGAACAAGGGGGCCGCTTGTTGAAGAGTCTGTACCAAACAGTTCACCGACTCCGAATTAAAAGTAAATCTTATGTGGATGTCCAACCTGCGAAAGGGGCTTGCTTTGTTGACGCTCCTCACAACCTTCAATCCTGGGGTTCCCGCCAGTTTCGCCCAGGGCACAGCGTTCACTTATCAGGGCCAGTTGAACAACAATGGCACGCCGGCCAATGGAAGCTACGACCTTTCCTTCGTGCTCTACGCCACGAGCACCGGCGGCGTCGCCATCGCCGGGCCCGTGACGAATTCGGCCGTCAGCGTGAGCAATGGCCTGTTCACCACCATAGTGGATTTTGGAAATGTCTATGCCGGCACCAGCAACTGGCTGCAAATCGCCGTCAGCACCAATGCCGCCAACACCTTCATCATTCTCGCGCCGCGCCAGCAACTGTCCCCCGTGCCGTATTCCATTACGGCAGAAAATGTGAGTGGAACAGTCGCGCCAAGTGCTTTGGGCGGCACCTACACCAACGCGGTGAACTTGAACAACGCCGCGAACCAGTTTAGCGGCTCATTTACCGGCAACGGCGCGAACCTAACCAACGTCAATGCGTCTTCATTGAACGGTATGGGCGCGGCGAGCTTTTGGCAATTAGGCGGTAACAATGTCGCGTCAGGCCAGTTTCTGGGCAGCACGAACAACCAACCAGTCGAGTTGCGTGTGAACGGGCAGCGGTCCATGCGCTACGAGGCGGGCGGCGCAAATGCGGGCGCGCCAAACGTGATAGGCGGTTCGATGCTGAACTCTGTCCTGGCTGGAACCAGCGGCGCCACCATTGCGGGCGGTGGAACCACCAATTTCAACGGTTTGGGTACCGCCTACCCCAACACGGTCACCGCCACTTACGGGACGGTGGGCGGCGGCATGGGAAACAGTGCGAGCGGGTTTTGGGCGACCGTGGCGGGTGGCAACCAGAACACCGCCAGTGGTCTCAACGACTCCTCGGTTGGCGGAGGCCAGCAAAACACGGCCAGCGGCAACAATGCCACCGTGAGCGGTGGGTTCCAAAACCGTGCTCTGGGCGCGGACGCAACAGTCGGCGGCGGCGGAAATAACACCGCCAGCGGCGCCGGGGCCTACGTGGGTGGCGGTGGTTACAATGGGACCATTTCACCAGGCAATTCAGCCGGCGGCGCCGCCTCGGCAGTTGGAGGCGGAATGCTCAACAGCGCCGTCGGCAACTACGCCGGCATTTTGGGTGGAACTAACAACAGCGTCACGGCGGACCTCGGCGCGGTCGGCGGCGGCTCCGGCAATTCCATCCAAAGCGGGGCTGACCATTCATTTATCGGCGGGGGCAATAACAATTCCATTCAGAGCGGCGCCGGCTATTCCGTCTTGGGCGGCGGCTCCGCCAACTTGATCGAGCCGAGTTCCACCTTCTCATTTCTGGGCGGAGGCAGCGGCAATCAAATCAACAATGCTTACAACTCGACCATCGGTGGTGGCGCCAATAATGCGATCAATTCCGGCGCCGTCGTTTCCGTTATTGGCGGCGGCGTGGGCAACAAGATTCTGGACAGCGCCAATTATTCCTTCATCGGCGGTGGGGACGCCAATATCATTGGCACGAATTCGTTTGAGAGCTTTATCGGCGGCGGCGGTGGCAATACCATGGCCACCGGGGACAGCTTTGCGTTCATCGGCGGCGGTTCGCAAAATGCCATCCAAACCAACGCGAACTACTCTTTTATCGGCGGCGGGGCAAATCCCCTTGGCGGTGCCAACAATGTCATTGGCCCCGGTGCCCGGAACGGTGTCATCGGGGGCGGCAGCATTAACCTGGTTGGCAGCAACTCCGTCAATTCATTCATTGGCGGCGGCCAAAGAAACCAGATCCTGACGAACTCCAGCTATGCCTCTATCAGCGGCGGAGCTGACAACACCGTGGCCAACAACTCGCAGTATTCCTTTGTCGGTGGTGGAGAGCAAAACCAAATCGGCTCACAAATTGCGACCATCGGAGGAGGTTTGGCCAATGCCATTCAGACCACCTGCGACGGCTCGGTGATTGGCGGCGGGGCCAACAATCAGATCGTTCAGGGAGCTTACTATTCCGTCATCGGTGGCGGTGGTAGCCCACTGGGTTACGCCAACTCGATCGGTCTGAGCTCTTATGAATCGTTCATCGGTGGTGGCGTCAACAACGCAATTGCCGGCCTGAACAACAATTGTGTCATTGTGGGCGGTGGCGACGAAAACGGCGGCAATTCCATCGGCACGAGCGCACCTTATTCCTTTATTGGCGGAGGCAATAAGAACACGATCCTGACCGAGGCTGCCAACGCCACCATTACCGGCGGTGACGGCAATGTCATCCAATCCGGCGCCACTTATGTGTTTGTCGGCGCGGGCGGATTCAACACGGTCGGGAGTGCTTCGCTGGGCGCGGTGATTGCAGGAGGCTACGGAAATTCCATTCTCACCAACTCAAGTTACGCCGTCATTGCCGGCGGTTACGGAAATAGTATTTCCTCAAATTCCAGCGGCGCTGTGATTGTGGGCGGCGGCGACGGAGGCACTCTGGCCAATTCCATTGGCGGCTATTCAGGTTATTCGTTCATCGGCGGGGGCGAAATCATTTCCATTCAGAATTCGGCGGCTTATTCCAGCATTGTTGGTGGCCACAACAACTCCATCCAGCTCCAGGCCGGCTATTCCGTCATCGGCGGCGGCGACCAATGCAACATTCTCGATCTATCCTCTTATTGCTGTATCGGCGGCGGAGGATTCAACACCATTGGCGGCAATTCCCTGGGGTCCGGCATCGCGTCCGGCTACGGCAACTGGGTACAGACCAATTGCACGTACTGCTTCATCGGTGGTGGCCTGGACAACGTGATTCAGACCAACGCGCTGTATTCTTTCATCGGCGGCGGAAACCATAACGTGATTGCCGGCAGTTCCAGCGGGTCGGTGATTGCGGGCGGCGGCTACGGCGCGGCTAACACCATCGGTTTCAATGCGGGCGGCTCTTTTATCGGAGGCGGCGACAACAACGTTGTGGCTGGCGGTGCAGCCCACTCGGTGATCGCCGGCGGCATCAACAACACCGCCTCGTTCGGCTACGGTGCCGTGGGCGGTGGTTGGGGGAACCAGGTCCTGGGCTTCTACGGCACGGTACCCGGAGGCATCAGCAACGTGGTGCAGGCCGACTACAGTATGGCCTGCGGCTACCACGCCATCGCCCAATCATCCGGCAGCTTCGTCTGGGCCGACTCCGCCGCCAGCTCATTCCCTTCGGCCGGAATCCCCAACACCTTCAATGTCCGCGCCACCGGCGGCGTTTACCTTTGGACCGGAATCAACGGTTCCGGCACTGTGGATGTCGGCGCCGTGCTGCCCGGTGGGAGCGGTTCCTGGTCGACGCTGAGCGACCGTAATGTCAAGAATGGCTTCGCCCCGGTGGATGTCGAGGCTGTGCTGGACAAAGTGGCCGGGTTGCCGCTCTCGCAGTGGAGTTATCGGACCGAACCCGGCGTGCGGCATCTCGGCCCAATGGCTCAGGATTTTTATGCCGCGTTTTGTGTGGGTGAAGATGACAAACACATTGCCACCGTGGACGAAGGCGGCGTGGCGCTGGCGGCCATTCAGGCGTTGAGCAAGAAACTCGAACAGAAGGAAACCGAGATAACCGACTTAAAACGGCGACTCGAAGCTCTCGAGAAAGCCATTCTCAATCAAAAACCGGTTGAAACTGGTTCGGGTCGGTGAACCGGTATGAGTGGAAGCATTGGGGTCGCGTCTTGTAATTTGGACAATTGGCTTTGGATTGCGCGCGACTGCTCCCACAAGGCAAGGACCAAGTGGTTGCCGGTAATCAAAACCCCGGCGAAGCCGTAATGCAGTTAAAAAAGCAATTTCCTATCAATATCCGGGAGCAGATTAAACGTTTGCTGGAGCGCAACGCCAGCAACGACCGGATCCTCTCCTCATTGACTCTTGCGTGGCACAGTTTCTTGCTCGACCAGAAAATCGATGTCCTCACTGTTCGGGGCGGGAACCAATTCCAAACCAAGTTGGGACACGGCCTTCTTTACGTCTTCCACAGTTGGAGTCTCCGTCGAGCGCTTTCGATGGACACTTTACCTTCGTGGGAAGCGACAATCCCTACCCGACGATGCACACGGTCGCAACGGGCTGTCCGTAAACCAGGAAACCAGTGATGGGTAACTAGCGATCAGCATCCGTGCCATTCGCGACATCCGTGGTCAAACACAAACAACGACAACGAAAGGAAAGGAAAGGATGAACAACAAATTCGATGAACTGGCCAAAGCCATGGCCCAATCGGTGACCCGGTCGCCGAATGCACGGGGCGAGGTTACCTGCCAAGGCTGGCCCGCGAGACTCTCGCGGAGTTGAACGCGTGTCATCTTCCCATATGTGAGGGATCAACGCCTTCAGACAGGCAAAGAAAAAGGGGAGCCGTGCGGCTCCCCTCAGGAGGATTCTCTAAAAACCGGCAGCGGTTTACTTTTTCAGATTGTGAACGTAGGCGACCAGCGCTTTGACCTCGTCGTCGCTCAGGTCGGCAAACGCCTTCATGCGGACCTTGTCGCCGTCTTTGATGCCTTCCTTAATCGCCTTGGCCAAATCGGCATCTTTGGTGCCTTGGATTTTGGCATCGGTCAGGTCTTTGATTTCGAGTTTCTTGCCCATCTTGGTATCGCCTTTGCCGTCCACGCCGTGGCATTTGGCGCAGTCTTTTTCGAAGGTTTCCTTGGCATCGCCGGCGTGGGCGCTGAGGGCGCCCGCGGCGGCGAGGGCCAGTCCGATTACTACCAGTTTTTTCATAAGTTTGCTTTCGCTGTTGTTGCGGTCCGATAATTCGACGCGCAAGTTATCTGTTCGATTCAAGGCCTGGAGCCCGGGCCGGACGACCAGCCTGCTCCCAATTGCTTTGTCGGAGCAAAAAATGGTTGCATGCACCTTTCTGCGCTTCCCTGAATTTGCGATTTACTTAACTTATTTTGGCCAGAAGGTGGTTGAAGGGTCCAGGTATGGCTTGCCTTGAGCGAGCGAGGCGCTAGAAAAACTTTTATGAAGACATTCACGGCGACCAAGGCCAGAAACAACCGGGGCTGCTAATGAAGCGCGCGCTCGACGGAGAAGACACCGGCTCATGGTCCATCCAGCCGCAGCAACGGGCGCGGCTGCTTCTGCACGGCTGGGACGGCTGCGCCGCCACGGAACGGCGTAGCGCCACGCGCGCTGCCCAGCATCCCCTGGAACTGGCGCTGGATATCCTTCAGCCGGGTTGCGAGGTCCGGGCTGGGTTCCTTGCCCTCGTCAACCCCCCAGGTCCAGAGCGTATCATCAGCGGTCAGGCCAAAGGCGGTAGCCCCGCCGCTCCAAAGGGCAACCCAGTCGGTTCGTTTGCCAACCCGGTGCCAACTCGGATCCGATACGGTGATAGGCAGGCCGCCGTAGGCAAAAGCTTTTTCCCATAGCGAGCCATCGTTGCGCAGAACGAAGAGCCTGGGCTGGCCGGTATAGGCGTATGCGACCCTGCCGGGGCTGACGTTCGAGGCGTCCAAGCGCCCAACAGCATTTATCGGCACCCCTGGACCGGGAGCGCCGTAAAAAAGGTCCCACAGGTCCCCCGACCGCGACAACAGCATCGGGAAAACCCCGGGCGCGACTCCGGCCCAATTGGTTTCGAGGCATATTTGCGTGGGAGCAGGCAGGCGGAGAGGCGAAGCGGTGCGGGTAGCGAAAAGATAGACGCTACCCCAAGCCCAGGCGCTGCCGTCAGTGCGCAAGGCCAGTGTGCCGCTCCAAGTGGCGAAGACGGCAGCCCAATCCTCATTGGTGCCGAGCTGGATGGGTTCAGGAACAAAAGTGGCAGCAGGTCGGGGCCAGCCTGCGACAGCTACCGTTGCCGAGCCGCCAGGCAAGGCAGCGGCGGGGATGCCGAGCTGGCCCATAAAATTCTCTCCCCACGCCCACAGCGTCCCATCGCGGCGCAAAGCAACCGAATGGCTGCGCGAGCCGGCAATGGCTGCCCAGTCATGGTTCGTCCCCACCTGCCGAAGACCCCCGCCCCCGAAGCGGACGCCGCATTCCCAGAGCGTGCCGTCCGCCTGGCGCGCCAGGGTGTGGCTTGGGGCCGCGACCGCCTCGACCCAATCCCGGTTGGTGCCCAGTTGGCAGGGCACCGCGGCGCGCTCAGGCCCTCCCGCCAATCCCCAACGCCAGAGTGAACCGTCCGGAAGAATGAACAGCGCTCCGCCAATCCCGGCGAACACGCGCATCGGGCCGTTGGTATGGGTGAGCGACACCAGGAGTGGCGGCGGGTCATGGGAGCTTGGCCGCAGCCACAGGAACAAGCTCGCAATGACGAGCAATGCCAGGCCGCCCGAGAGCAACCTGGCGGGATGGAACACCCATCGGCGCAGCGAGCCGGCTGGAGCCGGTCGCGGGCTCGCTTGCCGAGGTTGTTCAGCCGGCCTGGCCGGGAGCACGGCTCGGACGTGCGGGAAGTCGAACCGCCGCAGCGCCGATTGCCGGAAGCGATAATGCAATTGCCTCCAGGCCAGCAATGAGAAAACCAGGTCCGCAGCCAAACCCAACCCAGCCCAGAGCGCGAGGCGAAACTGCCAGCTCGGATTCCAGTCTCCGCCTCGGGTCAGCCAAACCCAGGTCTGGCCACCAGCCAACACGGCCCCGAATCCCAGCCAGGGCAGGACGAGCAACCGCAGCAGCGTGCCGATCGTGGCGTTATTATGACTGCGGGCCAGGAGGGCCCGCGACATGCCCACCCATGCCAAGGCCACCAAGTCAGCCACCAACATTGCCATGCCAGCCACCCAGGCCGGCCCCGGGAGAACATCGCGCGACGGAAGAATCCATACCTCCAGCAGGAAGATTTCCAGCGCCAATGTCACCAGCAGCGGTTTGAGAAATTGCCGGCGCAGAGCCAGCCATTGACCGTGGACAATGCCCTGCGGCGTGAGCGAGGTTGAAAGCAGCAATTCAAGGCCGCCGGTCGCTTTGTCTTCGGCAAGCTGCTGGCCGGCTTCGATGGTCACCCAGACCTTCAACGCGCCGTTGAGCAGCAGGGCGGTGAGGACGGCCACAACCGGGTCCAGCCAAAGCCGCCCCGAGGCCAGCCATCCGATACACCACCATCCGGCCAGGCAGCCCATAAATGTCCACACATGCACCGGCTTGCGCCGCGCACGCGCTGCCAGCCAGTAAAACGCATTCACGTCCAGCAACCGTGCGCGGAATGGGCCTTGCCCGGCAGGGCTGCCATAATTCCACGCACGCCAGAACTGGCGCCAGCGCCTCTTAGGTGCGGGCGCGGCCGCATGGTCCTGCCAGGAACGGGGAACGATGAGGCTCGCCAGCCAAATCAGCAGGCCGCTCAAGCCCAACGTCAACCCGACCGAACCCCAGAATTGCGTGGGCGCGGCTTGGTAATGCACATCGGAGCAGAGGTAAAACGCGTAAGGCGGACAAGGCAACAGCAACTGGGGAATGACCAGCCTGGCGGGGGTGAAGTTTTCCACCAGGCCCATGCACGCAGGCGGTCCGCCGACAAAGAGCAGCAGCAGCAGGAAGTTGGCTGCCATCGCCTGTTTGAAATCGCGCGCCAGGGCCGAGCCGAGCATCCCCACCGCCAGCGAAAACAGGAAGGTGTTGACCAGCACCAGCACCATCCGCCAGAGCTCGGCGTTGGTGATTCCCCCCAGAAGCATCGGCAACGCCAGGATCGGAAAGACGGCCAGCAGCCCGTAAAAACCGTTGAGTGAGCTGGCGACGAGCTTGCCCAGCACGACATCGTGGCCCTTCAAATCCGTCAGGAACAGCAGGCCCAGCGTGCCCTCACGCCGCTCCTGGCTGAGGCAATCGGCGGTCGAGCGCCGCCCATACGCCAGCCCGTAGAGCAGCAACAGCCCCGCCAGCCACTCGAAGATGGTCCGGCCCATGAGTGACGCCGGCATGCCGAGGGTGATGAAAAAAATCAGCGCGGCAATGGTCAACCCGACCAACGCGAGGGCCAGCCTAACCCAATAGGTGCCCGGGCGTCGGGAGGCGACGCGCAACTCGCGCTCAACAATGGGCAGGACACTCATCGCGGTGCATCCCGGGATGGTCCGGCAACCGGCAGCGCGAAACAAGGGGAAGTTGCCCGTTTCACTCGGTCACGTCCAATCCCACTGAACGCATCAACTCAAGGGCGTTGCTTTTCTGGACGACTCCCGGGCGCAGGAGGTAATCGAAACTCATCTTGCCGTTGAGGATCTGGTCTTCGAAATGGTAATTGGCGCCGGGCGGCTGGAGCTCTTCGGCGATCTTGGCCAGTGCCAGGTCGTGCGTGGTGAGCAAGCCCAACGCGCCGCGTTGCACCAGAGCCCGCGCGACGCATCCGGCCCCGATCCGGCGATCATGGGAATTGGTGCCGCCCAGGATTTCATCGAGCAAGAACACCAGCGTCGTTCCCTGGCCCGCAAGCTTCACGATTTGGCCCAGCCGGGTGATTTCCGCATAGAAACGAGAGGTTCCTTCCTGAATGGAATCCACCGTGCGAATGGAGGCGCCGATGCGGAAAGGGGTCATGTAAAACCTGCGCGCACGGACCGGCCCCCCCGCGAGCGCCAAGGCCAGATTGACACCAATGGTGCGCAGGTAAGTACTTTTGCCGGACATGTTGGAGCCGCTGACCACGATGAGCGGGCAGTCCGGGCCAAGCGAGACATCATTGGCAACGCATTTGGTTTCGGCCATCAGCGGATGCTTCAGGCCTTCGGCCTGGATTTGCGCGGGAGCCGAGGCGGGCAGGAATTCCGGAAAAGGGTCCGCCGGATGCTCGAAGGCGTAACCAGCCAAGGACGAGAGCGCCTCGATTTCACCCAAACGGCGAAGGGAGGGCTCGACCATTGAGCCGAAGCGTGCCCGCCAGGCTTCGACGGCGAAGGCGACTTGAGTTTGCAACAGAAACCAACCGCCGATGGCCGCAAGTACCGGGTTATCGCGTGAAGCGATCCAGGAATATAAGGTCGCCAGGCGTTGGATTGCCTGAGAAGCGGAAAGGCCCGGGCTTTGGCAATCTGCGTCCATGCGCCGCAGACGTTCGCTCTTGAAATTCTCTGTTTCCAGGCAATCAAAGACGTCGGCCAGCCATTTCAAATCATGCTGAACTACACCCACCGTGCGGGTGACGTTCTGAACACGGCGCTTATAGAGCTGGGCCAGGGAATATTCGACGGCAAGTGCGGCCAGGCACCATGGCCATTGGCCGGCGATGAGCAAAGCCAAGCTCAGCCACGGCAGGCAAAATGCGAGCACGCGCACGGCATTGGAGTTCAGGACACGCGGCTGGTGAGCCCATGAGATCAAGGATTCAGTAGGAATCCACGCCTGCGCCTCAGCGGCGAGAAATCCCAACCGTTCGCGCAAATCCACTTTCGGACGCAATTCCCTGATGGCCTCCTGCCGCGCGAGGATTTCCGTGGGCGCGGCGGGTTCCAGCAACCAGCCGGCCAAGGTGGTCCGGCCAATTTGTGTATGGGCGGCATTCACCAACTCGAACAAGGAACCGACGCCAAAGATGTCCAGGTCCGCGGCATAGGGATGGTGTGGATCGAGGAATTCCGTTCCGGGGGACCCTTTGCCTGACCAGGTTCCGTCCAGGCGCTCGAGACCTGATTGATAGAACCGAATGCCGCGTCGAGCTGCGCTCCTGGCCTCTTCGATGCGGATATGCCAGATCCCGGTCAGCAGCAATCCGAGCAAGAGGGTTATCAGGACGACGCCCCAGGAAACTTGAGTGCGGCAGAGTAGTGCCGCGAACGCCAACAAGCCGACGAGAAACAAAAACCGCAAATTACCCATCCGCGAATGGGAGCGCTCGAAGGTCTCCGCGCGCCTGGACCAGCCCGACAACCGCGACTGGTATTCTAATCTTGGATCCACAGTCATGTCACAGGAAGTTCGCGGATTTTCCAGGAGTAACGCCCGCCGCAGCGCAGAGGTTGGCAACGTTATGGGAACTGAGCAAGCACGATGGAAAGTTTGGGGAACCGGCAGGCTGGGCTCGCGGTGCACGGGGACGTTTTGCGGATGGAGGAGAGAGGGCGACGGGCTTCTGCCGATATTCCCTCGAAAGCGAAAAGAGCTGCGAAATGGCTTTGCCAAGCGCCTGCGCCGTGCGGCAGAGTCGGACGGATGAGTTTCAATGAGCTAACGGAATCATTTCTGGCGAAGATAGCCGGTTGGGAGGCGATCAAGAGCGCGCGGGCATTGGTGGCCGGTGGGAAGGTCCTCAGCTCAAACTGGACCCCGCCTCTGCTCAAGGGGGTCGTTTCGGAAGGGGCAACCTCGTATCGCTCCGGCCTGGTCATCAAGGACACCGTCAATATTGATAACCTGTGCTCGTGCCGCGCTTCCCGTGAGTCGGGCATGATCTGCCCCCACTCGGTCGCGGTGGGGCTGCATCACTTGCAACGCGAAAAGCATGTCTCGCCGGGCCTGGCGACGGCCGGGCCGGCGCGTCCCGGCGTGTCCCGAACCATTGTCGAACCGGCGGCTGGGCCGCGGTTGCGTCGGGCGGGGCCAGGGGAAGCGGGCGAACCGGTGGAGATCTCGGTGATCCTTCCGCCGACGCTGGCCACATCCATCGAACGCGGAAAGGTGATGGTGACCTTCGAAGGGCGGTGGAGTGGCGGCCGCGTGCCGTTGAGCATCTTGCCGATGACAAAACCATTCCGGCTTTCGGCTGAAGACACGCGATTGCTCGACGCGGCGGAAGAACTTGCCGGCGGTGAGACCCCGGGCGGGCTGATGTTGTCCATGCCGGAATTGACGCGTTTGCTGGAGGCGCTGAGGGGACATCCGCGCGTGGCATTGGGACGGGGGCAACCGCTCATGGTGTCCACCTCTGCGTGGCGGGTGCCGATTCAAGCGACGCTGGAAACGTCGGGCGAAATCCGGTTGAACCTGCTGCCGGAAATGGAACACCCGGTGCTGATCGCGGGGGCATCGCTGTGGGCCTTGCGCGGCGCGGTGCTCGAGCCGGTTGGGTTGCCGGCGCAATGGCGTGAATTGTTTGTTGGACCGATGAAATTGTCGCGGCAGCGCGTACCGCTATTTCTGAGCCAGGAACTCGGAGTGCTCGAGGCCGAATGCGACGTGGACGCGAACTTTGTCCTCGAAGAATTCACTCTGGAACCACAACCGCCGCGCTTTATTCTGGCGCTTAACGGGGGCCTGGCGCAGTTGCAGGGGCAACTGCAGTGCGCCTACGGGGCGCGGATCATGACCCTGGGCGTGAGTGCCAAAGACGAGACGCTGTGGCTGCCGGACCCGAAAAGCACCACGCGCTATTCGACTCGAGATTTCGCCGCCGAACTGGGAGCGACGGAGCGGATGCGCCGGGCAGGGTTTACCGGCCCGGATGCCCAGGGCCGCTGGAATTTGCACGGTGAGAATCGGGTCGTGAATTTTTTTGCGCGCGAGTATCCCCGTTGGCAAAAGGAGTGGCAGGTGACGCTCGAAGAGCGGTTGCACCGCAGCACGGCCAAAAACTTCGAACGCCTCGAGCCGCGCTTGCAGATCACCTCGTCGGGTGAACGGTGGTTCGACGTCGAGCTATCACTGGCTTCGGCCGACGGCGAAAAGTTTTCGGCGGCGGACATCCAGCGTTTGATTTTGTCCGGCTCCGGCCACACGCGCTTGAAGAACGGCCGGCTGGCTTTGATCGACACGGCGGCCCTGGAGGAGTTCAATGAGGTGCTGCGCGATTGCGCGCCGCGGCAGCACGAGAAGGGTTACCGCTTTGGCGATGTGCAGGCTGGCTTTCTCGAGGCGACGCTGCGCCAGCAACCCGGGTGGCAAGTCCAGGCGCCGGCGGCCTGGCGCGAGCGCGCTTCGCGCCAGAGCGGGCAGGCTAAACTGGAGTGCCCGCCGCTCGGTCCGTTGGAGGACGTGCTGCGCCCGTACCAAAAACAGGGCGTTGCCTGGCTGCAATTCCTGCGCGAAAACCATTTCGGCGGAATCCTGGCCGACGAGATGGGACTGGGCAAGACGCTGCAGACGCTGGCGTTCTTGAGCTCGCTAGCCAGGAACGGGCACCTTGCCGGACCGGCGTTGATTGTTTGCCCGACTTCGCTGGTGTTCAACTGGGTGGCCGAAGCGAAAAAGTTCACGCCGGAATTTAAGATGCTGGCCTTGCACGGTGCCGGCCGGCACGAGTCGTTTGAAGACATTCCCAAGCACGATCTGATTATCACCAGTTACGCGCTGATCCGGCGCGATGCCGAGCGATATCAACCGCTTGAATTCGACACGCTGGTGCTCGACGAAGCGCAACACATCAAGAACCGCCAGACGCAAAACGCGATTGCCGTCAAAGCGGTGCGGGCCAGGCAGCGGCTCGTGCTGACGGGCACCCCGATGGAAAACTCGGTGCTCGATCTGTGGAGCATTTTCGATTTCCTCATGCCGGGCTACCTCGGCGCGGCGCAGGAGTTCCGCGAGCGTTACGAACAACCGATCACGCGCGACAAGGATCTAGCCGTCCAGTCGCGGCTGGGGCGCCGGTTGCGTCCGTTCATCCTGCGCCGGCTCAAGCGCGAGGTGGCAAAAGATCTGCCGGCCAAGCTGGAGCAGGTATCGTTCTGCGAACTGACGGGCGAGCAGCAGGAACTTTACAAACAGTTGCTCACCGTCAGCCGCAATGAAGTGATGGCAGCCGTCGGCGCCAATGGCCTGGCCAAGAGCCGAATGATCGTCTTGAACGCCTTGCTGCGCTTGCGGCAGATTTGCTGCGACCTCCGCCTGCTGAAAATGGACGGCGCCCAATTCACAGATGAGCAATCGGGCAAACTGGAAATGTTTGGGGAACTGCTCGAAGAAGCCATCGACGGCGGGCATCGGGTGCTGGTCTTTAGCCAGTTTGTTTCGATGCTTGCGTTGCTCAAGGACAAGCTCGCCGCCGACAAAGTGGAGTTCTGCTATCTCGACGGTTCAACCACCAATCGCGGCGCGGTCGTGGAGAAATTCCAGGCGAACGACAAAATCCCCGTTTTTCTCATCAGCCTCAAGGCGGGTGGGGTCGGGCTGAACCTCACCGGAGCCGACACGGTGATTCATTTCGACCCCTGGTGGAACCCGGCGGTGGAAGACCAGGCCACCGACCGCGCGCACCGCATCGGCCAGACACGGGTGGTGACGGCCTACAAGCTGATCACGCGGGGAACGGTGGAGGAAAAAATCCTGGCGCTGCAGCAACGCAAGCGCGCGGTGATCAAGGCCACCCTCGGCGGGGAGGAATCACTGGTGGAGAATCTGACCTGGGAAGAAATTCAGGGGCTGTTCGACTGACGACTTAATGCGGAGTGCCTGGTGAAGACGCAGGATTTTTGTTCAACCGTTTTCTGGCCCACTTGCGCGCCTCGGATTTGGTTTTGAGTTCGTCCTGGAGTTGTTTCTCGCGGATTTCGGCCAGGAGCGCACCCATCTCCGGGCCGGGCTTCATTCCCAAGGCGATGAGCTGGTTGCCGCTGAGCAACGGCGGTTTGAGTTCGGGTTGGAGCGTCAATCGGGCGGCCTCAGCCCGAAGGAAATCATAGACGTCGAGCCGGCCATGCGAGCCAAGGCAGTCCAGCCGGTGCAGGTCCAGCTCCAAAGGAAATGTAGGACGCAACAAGAGCCGCCGTAGCGTGGATTTCCTCATATTAGGAACATCCTTGAATTGCATATGACAGCGGACGGCAGCAACGATCTGGTCGATTTGCTTGCGAGGGAACCTGAGCCGTTGGAGGATGGTTCGCGCCATTTCGGCGCCTATCCGCTCATGGCCGTAAAAGTGGATGGCGTTTCCGGCCGGGTCGCGCGTGGCGGTAACCGGTTTGGCGATGTCGTGCAACAGGACGGCCCAGGGCAGGGCGGGGTCAGCCGAGGCGGGGAGTTGTTTCAGCATGAGCAACAAATGCTGGAACACATTGCCCTCAGGATGAAACTCGGGTGATTGCTCGCAGGTGACGGTCGCAGCGAGCTCAGGCAGAATTTCCACCAGCAACCCGCTTTGACGCAGCAGCTCCAAGCCGCGCGCCGCGTGGGGCGGTTGAAACAGTTTGAGCAATTCATCGCGGATCCGTTCGGCGCTAATGCCGCGAATGCGCGACGCCAATGCCTGCACCGCAGCCATCGTGTCCGGCTCGATGGTGAATTGCAGTTGCGCGGCCAGGCGCACCGCGCGCAGCAAGCGCAAGTGGTCTTCGCCAAAGCGCTCTGCCGGCAAACCGATGGTGCGGATAACACGCGCCCGCAAATCGGCCTCACCGCCGACCCAATCGTGCAAGCGCGTTGCGACCGGGTCGTAGAATAATCCGTTGATGGTGAAATCGCGGCGGAGCGCGTCGGCCCGGGGCTCGCCGAAGGTGACGTGGTCGGGGTGGCGGCCATCAAGGTAATCGGTCTCCGCCCGAAAAGTGGCGACCTGAAATTGATGGTCCTGCTCGACGACGACCACCACGCCGAACGCGCGACCGACCGGTATCGTGCGCTCGAAGAGCTTCTCGACTTGCTCCGGCAGCGCGCTCGTCGCGATGTCGTAGTCACCAGGAGGGCGTCCCAACAGGAAATCACGAACGCTGCCGCCAACCCAAAACGCCTGGAACCCCGCCTGTTGGAGGTGCTGCACGATGGCCCGTGCGCGCATTGCGAGCGCATCTTGCGGGGGCCCGGGAGCGCCCGGTTGCTTGGCCTTGGGTTTCGAGAGCGCTCGTCGGCGGCCGCTCTTTTTCTGACTTGATTTCATGGTGCGAGGGCCGCTTTGGCAGCCCGCTACGACTCGCCCCAGAGACGCTTCACGTGTGCGACACCCTGTTTCGCTTCGGCCGGGGTCAGTGACGGGCTGAATTCAAATACTTTAATGTGCTCTGGTTTAATGAGCGGTTTGAGTGCTGCAAAATCTACAAGGCCCGAGCCCGGCGCGCAGTGGTCGCGGCCGGGGAATTGAACATCGTGGATATGCAGTCCGAGCAAACGGTCCTGCAACGATTCCAATTGCATCAGGTGCGGGATGAAGCCGAGTTGCTCCTTGATCTGGGCATGGCCGACATCGTGCCAATAGCCGAGGGTCGGGCTGTTGAGTTCCCGAAACAGAAACCGAAAATCGCCCTCAAACGGCAATTCCTCGACCGCCTCACGGTTCTCGATCCCGAGACGGATGCCGCGCGACTCAGCCTCGGGCAGAAGCTTGCGCAAGATGTCCTTAATGCGCTCCCAGGCGGGCTCTTTGCGGGCTTCGCGGCGCGCCTCGACTTCGGCGCAGAGGCGTTCGTACTTGACGGTCTCCTTCTCGTGACGGCCGATTAGCTCGAGCAATTTGTGAGTGTAATCTTTCAACTCAACGCTGCCCAGGTGCAGGACCACCACCGCCGCCTTTACGCGCGCAGCAAACTCCAGGGTTTTGAGCGTGTACCGCAGCGCCAGCTCGCGTTCGCGCGGCCGTTCGGCGGAGAACTGGTAAAGGTTGGGCGCGGCGTTGTTGACGCCCATCGGCAGCGGACAAAAATTGTGCAGCGTGGAAATCTTAATCTCGCCGGCCTCCACGGCCTCGATAATGCCTGGGAGCAGGCTTATGCGGGTGCCGTGGCTTAGCTCGGCCCATTCAAATCCCAACTCGCGAATTTCGCGCAGCATGGCCCGGCCGTCGGTATGCCGGTGCGAATTCCAGCAGGTCGAGAAAGAGAACATGGGCTCCAGATGAACTGGGAAATTGGAATAATTAACCCGCCCGGACCGGGAGGCCGCCGGGGGGCAAGTGCCGCCCCGGCTTTGAAAGGACAGACTACATATCGGCGTAGCGCGCGCTCAGCATGGCGGAAAACCGCGCTGCCTTTTCTTTGCGCCGCCGCCTTTCGCTCGGCTTTTCAAAATGCCGATGGTTGCGCACGACCTTTAAGGTCCCTTCCCGGTCGATCTTTTTCTTCAATCGCCGCAGGGCCTTTTCGACAGGCTCGCCTTTTCTTAAATTAATTTCGGTCAAATTCGTTCACATCCTCTCAAAGGACTTTGGGACGAGACGGCCTTCATGGCCGCCGCTCCTCTTAAGTCAGTATTCAGTATCCAATCAGGGTATTTTTCGAGCGGGAGTTGTCAATGGGCAAAAGCGATTGTAGTTTCGGCCATGCTCCGCTTGAACAAAAGAGAAGCTTGTGTGGTGACGCCTCAGTCGAGGAGGGATGGAGCGCGGACATTCCTGCCCGCAGCAAGTTCCGAACGCCGGCGCGGCTTGGATTTGCCGAGAAGTTTGTGGGTAGGGCGTTGCTGCGGACAGGAAGGTGTGCGCGCCGGTGAGCAGTTTCGCGTTTCGACCCCATGAGCGCGGCAAGTGACGGCCAGGCCTTCGGCGCGCCAGGCATCGAGCCGCGCTGGACGCGCAGCAGCAAAGAAGGCATCGGCACGGCGTATCATACCAGTTGCCGCGTGTGGTTCACCCTCAGCCACGGCATTATCAACGAGATTTATTATCCCAATGTGGATTGTCCCAACACGCGCGACTTGCAGTTTCTGCTCAGCGATGGTGAGACCTTTTGCCACGAGGAGCGCCGCGATCTGGAGCATCAGATCGAATACCCCGAGAAAGGAACGCCTTACTATCGACTAATCAACCGCGACCCGCAGGGGCGCTACCAGCTCGTCAAAGATGTCATTACCGACCCGCACTCGTCGGTGTTTTTGATGAAAACGCGCGTGGAGATTTTTGACGTCGCGTTGCGGTCGAAGCTGAAGTTGTATGCGCTGCTGGCGCCACACATGAAGGGGCTTGGGCAAAACAACTCCGCCTGGTGGTATGATGTAGATTGCCGGCCGGTGTTCCGCGTTGAACGCGAGCACCAGCACATGGTTTTCGGCGCTCTGCCCGATTTCACGAGGCGCTCGGTGGGCTACGTCGGGTTCAGCGATGGTTGGCAGGATTTGATGCAGCACTTCAAGATGGAATGGGAATTCCCCCAGGCGGAACGCGGAAACATCGCTTTAACGGCGGAGTTAACTCTCTCGGACAGCCAGGAAGTAGTGCTCGGAGTGGCCTTCGGGCACAGCTCGCAAAGCGCCTCGTCGAAGTTGCTGCAATCGCTGGCCATACCTTTCGAACAGCATCTGGAGCACTACATCAGGCAATGGAAACGGACAGTGCCGAGTCGAGGCGCTCCGGCGGAGATGCACGAAGCAAGTGGGGACCCGAAAATGTTGTCGCCGGCGGTTGCGGCGACGCTCGGGGAGCCGGAAGATGGCGGTCGGCTATATCGCCTCAGCCGGGTGTTGCTGTTGGCGCATGAGGACAAAGTATATCCCGGCGCATTGGTGGCTTCGATGAGCATTCCCTGGGGCGAAACCAAGAGTGATGCGGACCTGGGCGGGTATCACCTGGTGTGGACGCGGGACCTGGTGAAGAGCGCCTCGGCGCTGCTGGCGGCAGGGCAAACTTCCACACCGCTGCGCTCGCTCATCTGGCTGGCATCGATCCAGGCCTCCGACGGGAGTGTGCCGCAAAATAGCTGGATTAACGGCGCGGCATATTGGGGCGGCAGACAACTCGATGAAGTCGCCGCGCCGATCCTGTTGGCCTGGCGGCTACGTGATCAGAAGGCGTTGGCGTTGTTTGATCCGTGGATACTTGTGCTGCGCGCCGCGCGTTACCTGGTGCTGCACGGCCCTGTTACGGGCCAGGAACGGTGGGAGGAGAACTCCGGGTATTCGCCTTCAACGCTGGCTTGGATCATCGCCGGATTGGTCTGCGCGGCGGATTTCGCCCAGCATCGCGCGGGTGAGCCCGCGGCGACGTTCCTCCTGGAATATGCCGACTGGCTCGTCAGTCACCTGGAAGACTGGATGGTGACCAATTGTGGCGAACTGGTGGCTGGTCATCCACGCCATTATATCCGCATCGCGCCGGCCGATCCGGATAATCCGCAACAAACGGCGGAACCAAATACGGCAATGATCGATGTCGGCAATGGCGGCGGGCGGCACCCGGCCCGCAATGTTGTCAGCACGGATTTTTTGGAACTGGTGCGGCTGGGGGTCCGCCGCGCGGATGACCCGGCGGTGTTGGAGACTATCGTGGTCATTGATAAGGTCCTGAAGCGGGATTTGCCGCAGGGCCCGTGTTGGCACCGGTACAACCACGACGGTTATGGCGAAGGCGCCGACGGCCGGGCTTTTGATGGAGCCGGCATCGGCCGCTGCTGGCCTTTGTTGACCGGCGAACGCGGTCATTATGAATTAGCTGCCGGACGCGACCCTTCGCCGTACTTGCAGGCGATGGAAAACTTCGCCAACGAAGGCTGGATGCTCCCCGAGCAGGTCTGGGACGAAGAGGATTTGCCGGAAGCGAAAATGTTCCGGGGCCGTCCGACGGGCTCGGCCATGCCGTTGTGCTGGGCGCACGCGGAGTACGTGACGCTGATGCGCAGCCGGCATGATAGAGTTGGCTTCGATTGCCTTCCGCCGGTGCGGAAGCGCTATGCAGCGGACCGCGTGCAAAGCCAAATCGAAATATGGACCCTGGCGCATCAACCGCCGCGGATTGAACCGGGCAAACGCCTGCGGCTCATCACGGCTGCGCCGGTGATGGTGCATTGGAGCGCGGACGATTGGCGCACGACGCGCGATGATGCATGCACGCACACCGCCTTAGGTCTTTGGCACACGGATTTGCCCACTGCCGAGATGGCGGCCGGCAGTCGCATCGTGTTCACCTTCCGTTGGCAAGACCCGGACCGATGGGAAGGAAAGAACTACGGCGTGGCAATCGGTTAGCGCCGGGGTTCAGGGCAAACGTGCCAACGCCTCCGCCAGGTACTCATATTCGGCCAAGGTGTTGTAAACTTGCGCTGAAATTCTTAAGCCTCGCCTTTCGGGCTCGCCCATTCGATTGAGTGGCACCTCAATTCCAAAGCGGTCGTATAGCAGCAGTTGTTCGGTGTCGATTTTTCCTGTGCGCGGCCGATTTTGGAATCGCTCGGGCAAGGGCAGGGCGGCCATGGAGCCGAGCATCGACGCCGGGGCGGGAGGCTCCAGGTCGAGTCGGTCACAGAGGTGTTGGCGGGCGCGCACGATGAGGTCGTGGTTGGCACGGCGCAGGCCACCCCAGCCGCCCGGATGCACCGACCTCATCCATTCGATCGCCGCGCCGGCACAAAACCAGCCGGTGGGGTCGAACGTGCCCGCCCAATCAAAGCGGTCCTGAAAGGCGCTATACCCTGGCCGAGGCGTGTTGTTGCCGTGACTGATTACCGCGGGTTGCATCCATTCCTGGCAATCAGGCCGAACCCAAAGGAAAGCGGTGCCCTTAGGCGCGCACACCCATTTGTGCAGATTAGCGGTGTATGCGGCCGGTGCCAGTTTGGAGACGGCCAGCGGCACCATGCCCGGCGCATGCGCCCCGTCCACGACGGTTTCCACTCCGTGCGCTTTAAGTTCTCGAATGATTCGAGCAACTGGCAGCACCAGCGCGGTGTTACTCGTGACATGGTCGAGCAATGCGAGGCGGGTGCGCCGGGTCACGGCGGCCATCACACTCTGGAGCACCTCGTCGGGACTGCGCACCGGGAATGGCACCTCGGCAATCACGAGCCGCGCGCCGGTTCGCCGTGCCGCTTCTCGCAGCGCGTTCCGACACGCATTGTAATCCTGGCCGGTGGTGAGCAATTCGTCTCCGGCGCGAAAGCCAAACGAACGCAACACCGCGTTGACTCCGGTGGTGGCGTTGGGGACGAAGACCAAGTCCTGCGGACGAGCGCCAACGAAGTTCGCCACCGCCCGGCGGGAGGGTTCAAGTCGCTCTTCGTATCTCCGCCACAGAAATTGAACCGGCTCTGCTTCCATCGCGTGACGCAGGCGCTGTTGCAGCGCCAGAATCGGTTTGGGACAGGCGCCAAACGAACCGTGATTCAGGAACACCGTCCCGGGTGCGAGTGCCCAGTGGCGGCGCATCTTCGAGGCGGGAGGCTTGCTAAGTCGGGTTCGGTTCACCGAGGCAGCTTAGGGACCTTGGGCCGGTTTTGAAAGGGCATCGTCAGCACAATCGCTTTAGCCGTGCAAAGCGCGCAGCGGTGAGTAGATTTGGCTCCATGAGGCTTGAGGCATTGCATATTGGTTTACAGGTGCGACATCCCCAATACGGGTTGGGCGTGGTGAAGAGCATTGGCGAAACGACTGCTGAGGTTCAGTTCAACGACGGGCGGCGCACTGTCGCTCCCGAGCCCAGTGGGCTGGAAGTGGCCGAACCTCGAGCAGCTCTGGCGGGCCTGGAGGTGCCGCTGACGCAATTGATCCGGCAAACCGTAGCGGAGGCCGTTGCTGCTATGGGAGTGGAAAAGCCTGATAGCGTGGTTGACCAGCTCGCGGCGCGCTGGCACGGGGGCAAGATGGTGTTGCATCCTGCGGATGCCGCATTAGCGACGAAGGAGGTCCCGCTGGAAATCCTGTTCCATAAGATTGTCGGTATCCGAAACCAGTTGCGGGTGCTCGAGCAGAAGGTTAATGCGCATCCGACGATGTCGGACGCCGAGAAGGTCGAGCTCCAGCAGTACGTTACCCGCTGCTATGGTTCGTTGACCACGTTTAATGTCCTGTTCAAAAGCAAAGAGGATCAGTTCTCATCCAAAGCGGAGGCGTGATCCGGAATGGAATAGCGGGAAATGGAATAATGAATCGCGGCGCCGCTGGCGAATCGCCAAAGAATGTCGCCTGCCGGGCCTCAAGCGCGCCAGCCTCCTGTGCGGAACGAAAGCCCCATGGTTCATGAAGGTCCTTTAACACTTTCCATTAATAGGACTTCCCTCCGGGCGGAACCAGGATATGCTGCCCGAATTACGAATTTACGCCGAACAAAAATAATCGCCACGCTGGGGCCCGCGACGGATTCCGCCGAGATGATTGGCCGGTTGATCGATGCCGGGGTCAACATCTTCCGGTTGAACATGTCACATGCGCCGCACGATTGGGCGCAGCGAGTGGTTGGGGATATCCGTTCGGCCGCGGCCGAGCGGCGGGGTTTCACCGGGATTATGCTCGACACGCAGGGGCCGGCCATCCGCACCGGGGAGCTGAAGGTGCCATTGGATTTGCAGCCCGGGCAAAAATTTACGCTGACGGTGCGGGGGCAGCAAAGCGAAGAAGAGCGTTCGGTGGATGTGAATTACGAAAATTTCGTCAATGACATCGACGCCGGGGACATCGTGCTGATCGATAACGGCGCTATCCGGATGAAGGTGTTGGCCAAGAACGGCAAGAAGGTCGAATGCGAGGTGTTGACGGAGGGCAAACTGGGCAGCCGGCGGCATATCAATTTACCCGGGGTGAAGGTGAGCCTGCCGGCGTTGACCGCCAAAGACATCGACGACGTCCGGCTGGGGTTAAAGTTGGGCGTGGATTTTATCGCGTTGTCGTTTGTGCGCGAGGCACGCGACATTATGCAACTGCGCGAGTTGTTTCCCAAGAACGGACACCGGCCTTTAATCATCGCCAAGATCGAGGACCAGGAGGCGGTGCGGAATCTGGAGTCGCTGGTGCGCGAGGCAGACGCGCTGATGGTGGCCCGTGGGGACCTGGGCATTGAGATTCCGTATGAGGAGCTGCCGATCGTGCAGCGGCGAATCGTCAAAACCTGCCTGGCCCACGGCCGGCCAGTGATTGTGGCGACGCACATGCTTGAGAGCATGATTGGGTCGCCGATGCCGACGCGGGCCGAAGTCACGGATGTGGCCAATGCGGTGTATGAGCAGGCCGACGCGATCATGCTGAGCGGCGAGACCACTGTGGGCAAATACCCACTGCAGTGCATCGAGGTTTTCGACCGCATCGCGCGTAGAATTGAGATCAGCAGCGGGGCAAAATTCTACGAACACGGCCAGATGACGACGCCGCGCGAGAAGCTGGTGAAAAGCGCGGTGCTCATGGCCAATGAACTAAGAGCCGACGCGATTCTGGTCTTTACGCGGCATGGCCACATGGCGCGGCACACCGGCTGGCAACGGCCGCGGTATTCGCCAATCTACGCGCTTTGTCCGAGCGCGGAAGTTGCCCGGACGCTGGCGTTGAGCTGGGGAGTGACACCGTTTGTTGTGCCGTTCGATGTGATCAACCCGGAGAACACAATCGAAGCGGCGCTCAAAACGCTCTCGCAGGAATCCCGGCTGTCTGCCGGCAACACCGTTGTGGTTATCGGTTCGATCGTCGTCGGCGACCAGATAGTCGATGCTGTGCAGATGCGGGTGGTCTGAGGGTCCGCGAAGCATCCCCTATTTCGGTGATGGGCGGTCACCATCTCAGGGTATATACGAGCGGCGGGATTTCCTTAAGACTAGCCGAGAAGCCATAGCGGTAGGCGGCCTCAATGCTGACCGCACGCGATGTTGACTATAGCGTTCGATTATTCCAAAAAGCCATGAAGGCAAATACACTCCAGCAAACCAGGGCAGGTTCATTGATTGCGGCGCTCGCCACAGGTGAGCCGGGTCGTCGCCGACGCCAATTGGCGCTCGCCGTTGCTTGTCTGGGCTTAAGCGGCTCTCTTATGGCTGCGCCCGTGACCGTTCCGGATTTCTCTTTTGAGAATACGCCGCTGTCGCCGGGCGGGGCTACCGCCGCACCCTACGTCGGAACAAACTGGAGCGCCTCGGGTAATGGTGGTGTCTATATCCAGAATATCACGAACACTCTGTTCACTCCGACCGGTTTGGGGTTGTTGCCCGCGCCGGCCGACGGGACCAATTACCTGGTCGCGAACATGAACGGCCACACCGCGTATGCCTGGCAGAATGTCGGGCTGCTGCAATCGAATACCGTCTATACGCTGACGATCGCGGTTGGGCAATCGCTGCTTGGCAGCATCGGTACTGGTGAAATAGGGCTGGTGAATGGCACGAGTCCGTTTGGAACGATTCTGGCCAAGACCGCTATCGATAACAGCACGCTCACACCGGGCACATTCGCTGACAGCACCGTGACGTTCACGAATGGATACCAGGCCAGCGGGAATTTGACGATCCTCATGGAGGGCGACAGCACCGGGACTCAACTTTGTTTTGACAATGTTCGGCTTGATGCCACGCCAACTCCGCAGGCGGCGACGGCCCTGCTTCCCAGCCTCTCCACTCCTTCTGGTACTGTATATGACGGCACGCTGGTGACGCTGAGCGAAAACCCCGCCGGCGCTTTGCCGTTCCAGTATCAATGGCGCACGGACAATGGCAGTGGGGGCGCCACATTTACTGATATTTCCGGCGCCACTAACCCCAACGTGGTCGTGGACACAAGCAGTTTCACTCCGAATACACCGGTGGAATTTGTGGTGGTCGTTGGCAATAGCTTCGGCACCTCCACGAGCGCGCCGGTGAGCATAACCGCCATTACGGGAGCACCAGTCGTGGTAGTGGATACGCTGCCGACATCCGGCTCAGCAGATGTGCAAGGCAGTGAGGTCACTTTCACGGCCGCATTCGACGGCAGTCGGCCCATTTCGTATCAATGGCAAGTGGACAACGGTGGGGGGCCGGTGCCGATTGCCGGCGCGACCAACACGACACTGACGCTCACGAACCTGCAGTTCACGGATTCAGCCTCTTACAGCCTGCTGGCCAGCAATGCGCTGGGCATGACGATTAGCACGCCGAGTGTGTTTACCGTTAACCCGGTGCCGACCGACGTCAATGGCGTTATCGCCTCTCCAGCCAACCAATTCGGATTGGGTGGCAATACCGAATTCACTCCGACGTGGGTGGTGGCCCCCAACAGCCTGATAGCGGGGGCCGCGCCGAGTCTCGCGATCGGGAATTTCCAACTGGAGGGCTCCGGCGGCATAGTCCCTCTGACCGATGGACAATTCGGTAAACTTCCTCCCGAAGGAAATGCCAGCCCGGCGTTGGCAACGTGCGGCATCGTTGCCAACGGGGCAGGTTCAACGCTGGCCTATGCGCTTCCCGCTTCTGCCACCGGATGGGATCTCACCAACATAGTGGTCTATGGCGGATGGAGCGACAGCGGCCGGGACCAGCAACGATACCAGGTCTATTACTCCACCACTGCCGCCCCCACCAATTACGACAATCTGCTGGCGGACGTTAATTTCGATCCGACGCTTGGCACTTCGGCCATGCAATCCGCCTCACGCGTGACGCTTACGGGCACTAATGGTAGTGCGATGGCTAAGAATGTCGCCGGAGTGGAGTTCTTTTTTAACACGTTAGCTTCAGGCCCTGAAAACGGTTATGAAGGGTATGCTGAGTTTCAGGTTTTCGGGGTGCAATCGGCCCCGGCCCCCGTCGCACTGCAACCGATCGAGCCTGGCAGTGGGTCGGATGTGGTTGGCAGTGAAGTCACGCTGACCGCCAGCTTTACCAGCATCACCCCGATGACCCTGCAGTGGAGCAAAGACGGAGTCCCGATTGCCGGTGCAACCAGCACGGTATTGACGCTAAGTAACCTGCAGTTCTCGGACACTTCGGTCAGCCCGGGGTATGTGTTGACGGCGTCGAATGCTTCCGGAACAGTTGCGACCAGCCCTTGCGCGTTTATCGTTAATCCGTCGCCGGGGCCAGATGGCAGCGGGGTAATCGAGTCCACCGCGAATCAAACCGGCAATGGCGCGACGTTCGCACCCACTTGGCGTCTTCTGCCCGGCAGCCTGATAGCCGGAGCGCTGCCCAGCAGCGCAGCCAACGGCGGAGGCTCATTCGGCAACGAAGGGTGTGGGGGTGTGCGCGTCCTGACCGACGACCAACTCGGTTCGGTGGGCGGCTCGCTTAACGCGACCCTGGCAAGCTGCGGCACAGGTGCAGGCGGCACGGTGACCTATACGCTGTCCGGCCCGGAGGGCGGGTACGACTTAACCAATATTGTGGTCTATGGCGGCTGGAGCGATGGAGGCCGCGATGAGCAGCATTATACGATTTATTATTCGACCGTGGCCGATCCGGCGACTTTCATCGCACTGACTGCGTTTGCTTATGACCCGACCCCGCCAGCGCCGTCGAATGTGCCGACCACCGCTCGGGTAACGCTGACTTCGGCGACTGGGGGCCCGCTGGCGACAAACGTAGCCGCGGTGAGGTTTGACTTCACCAATCCTAGCGGCGAAAACGGGTGGTCGGGTTATTCCGAGATTCAGTTGTTCGGCTCCGCTTCGGCACCTCTGGCTCTGGGACCTGTTGTGACGACTGATACGATTCCGGCGGTCGGGTCCGATGTAGTCGGAAGCCAGGTGACGTTTGCCGCTGGGTTTGGGGGCACGGCGCCTATCACGTATCAATGGCAAAAGAACGGGGTGAACGTCCCTGGCGCCACGATGGCAACTTTGACGCTGAGCAATTTGCAGCTCAGTGACTCCGGTGCTTATAACCTGGTCGCGACGAATATCTACGGGACGACGTCTAGCACGACGAATAGCTTCACCGTCAATCCCGCACCAGCGCCTGTGAACGGCATTCTTATCGCTACAGCAGGTCAAACCAGCTTTGGCGCCGGGTTTACGCCCACGTGGACTGTGTCCGAAGGCAGTTTGATCGCTGGACAAACGCCCAGCGGCATCGGCGCCGGAAGCTTTGGCAATGAAGGCGCGGGCGGCGTGCGGGTGCTGACCGACGGCGCGTTCGGAATTGTGGGAGCGGGCAATGCTACGCTGGCAACTGGCGGCAGCGGGGCTGGCAGTTCACTGACTTATACGCTGGCCGGCGGCTACAACCTTACGAGCATCGTGACGTACGGCGGCTGGGGTGATGGAGGTCGCGATCAACAACATTATACTGTTTATTACTCGACAGTATCCAACCCGACGAACTTCATTGCTTTGACTCCGATCAGCTATGACCCGACGCCCCCAGCGCCGGGAACCGTGCCGACGGCCGATCGCGTCACGATTACCTCGGCGAGCGCCGCGCCGCTCGCCACAAGCGTGGGAATGGTTAAATTTGATTTTACCAACCCCAGTGGAGAAAACGGGTGGTCGGGTTATGCGGAGATCCAGTTGTTCGGAACGCCCGCTGCCCCGACCATTGGGTCAGTGAGTGAATCGGGTGGCAAATTGATTCTGACCGGTACCGGTGGAGTGGCAGGCAGCGGTTATACCTGGCTGACCTCGACAAATGTGACAGCGGCGTTGGCTTTGTGGACCACGAACAGCATAGGAGTATTCGATGGTACGGGCGGATTCTCGAACGCCATCCCGATCGTTCCATCTGAATCTAAGCGCTTTTTCCGGCTCCGAATTCCTTAGCTGGATTGCACAGGGTCTGGCGGAGGCGAAAGCCCCATGGATGCTTTCCCGGCGCCTGGCTCCGGCCGGGCTAACGATTTCGGTTGAGCAGAAGCTGGACGGTGCAGCGGTTCATTTAAGATGAAGGCCATGAATAAAGTGCAGCCGCCGGGAATTGATCGGCCAAATGCAGCTTTTACTCTGATCGAGTTGCTGGTGGTCATCGCCATCATTGCGATTCTGGCGGCGATGCTGCTGCCCGCCCTGTCACGAGCGAAGAAGAAGGCCGAAGGCATTAGTTGCATCAATAATTTGAAGCAACTCATGATCGCGTCCTTTTCGTACGCCGGGGATAACCGCGACGCGATTGTGCCCAACATGCTGTTCAGCTACGGCTCCTGGGTTGACACGACCGCCTCCGCCGGTGTGAGTGATATCCCCGACGCCACGAATGTGGTTTTGATCCAATTGTGCTCATTGTTTCCCTATAACAAAGGTTTAGGCATCTACCGTTGTCCCGGCGATAAAGTGCTGGTGAGCGGCCGGAGCCTGATGCGGGTGCGCAGTTATTCGTTAAACGGAATGATGGGAGACAACGGTGGAACGGCGGCGGACGTTCACGCCGGAATCACCGAAAACCGAAAGTTTACCGATGTTCTCAACCCCGGGCCGTCTTTGGCTTCCTTTTTCTTCGACGAACAGGGTGATCCTTCACCTGCGCTGACCAGCATAGACGACGGCTACTTTGCAGTCGATTACACCGGTAAGGGGCCTGGTTGGCGCAATATTCCCTCGAGTCGGCACGGCAACGCGGGGCAACTGTCGTTTGCCGACGGCCACGCCGCGAAGATGAAATGGCTCCAGGCGACCACACAGAGCTTGAGGGGCAATTCGCGCGGCGGTGGCGCCGCCGCCAACACGGTCTATCATGACCAGGATTTGGGTCAGATTTGGAAATCGACGTATCCGCCGGGGGGATGGTGAAAGCAAGCTGGAGGTGGTGCGCGGTTGCGTTTGCCCTCCTGCTTCAGAAAACCAGCTTTGAAAACTGCCATAATAAAACAACTCGTCTCGTTTATTGCCTTCAGTGGGCTTTTGGTTTGCCCGGCGCTCGCCCAGGGGCTACAGCCGGTTTACTTGCGCTGCCAACAACGGGTTAACCCGTTGGGAATCGGAGACCCAGCGCCCCGGCTTTCCTGGCAACTCCAAAGCACTGGGCAAGGCGCGGCTTATCGAGGGGAAATCCAAACGGCATACCAAATCCAGGTGGGCTCGACGCCGGCCGCGGCTGATTTGTGGGACAGCGGAAAAGTTGTCAGCTCGCAGACAGTCGATATTGTCTATGCGGGCGTCCCTTTGGCGAGCGGTGAGCAATGCTTCTGGCAGGTTCGGGTGTATGATGGCGGTGGAAATGTCTCAGCCTGGAGCACACCGGCGCAGTGGTCGATGGGATTGCTCGCCTCGACCAATTGGTCTGCGCAATGGATCGGCTATGACGGCGCCTACAATCTGTCGCCGGCGCAGGTGGCTAGTAACGCGTTGTTCAACACCTCGGGCCTGAGCTGGATTAGCCTAGCGGGCCAGACGGCCCAAGGCGGGCTGCATCAATGTTCGTTGCGAAAGAAGTTCGTGCTGCCGGCCGGAGCGGCCATTACCAACGCCATCATGGCGCTTTATGCCGACAACGCTTGCGGCGTTTTCGTTAATGGCACCCAAATGACAAACCTGGCAGTGCGGTGGGAAGCGACGGCCTGGGTTAATGTGACCGCGTGGTTAAATGCGGGAACCAACGTGGTGGCACTGGGGGCGACGAACAGCGATGCTCAACAGCCGGCCAGTGTGATTGGGCGGCTGGTGGTCCAGTTCGCTTCCGGCAGCGTCTCAAACTTTCCGGTGGACACCTCCTGGAAAGCCGCGCAATGGCCATCGGGCAATTGGACCCAGTCCAACTATGACGATTCGGCTTGGGCGGCACCCGGTAGTGGCGGCACACCCTGGGGCACACCGGCCATCAACGATCTCGCGCGAGTGCCCGCGCCCTATTTGCGCAAGAACTTCACAGTCAACCAGGCGGTGAGGCGCGCAACGGTCTATGTGACTGCGCTGGGCGCTTATGAACTACATTTGAATGGGCAGAAAGTGGGCAATGACGTCTTAACGCCTGGCTGGACACAATTCACGAAACGCGTCTATTACCAGACCTACGATGTTACCGGGATGGTGCAAGCCGGCGCCAACACGCTCGGTGCGATTCTGGGCGATGGTTGGTACGCCAGCGACCTCGCCTATAAGGGTGCGCGACTGAACTACGGCGGGACACCGCGTTTTCTGGCCCAGCTTGTCTTGCAGCTTGCGGATGGCAGCACGCAAACGATTGTCAGCGATGGTTCCTGGAAAGCCAGCTATGGTCCGATTCAATGGGGAGATTTATTGTTCGGTTCGGAATATGACGCTCGCCTGGAGCTGCCGGGCTGGGATACAACCAATTTCAATGATGGCGCCTGGTCGGCGGTGACAATGGGGCTGAGTGCCATTTCGGGTGGTTATTCGAATGTGACAGCCATCGTTCAGGGATTGGAGGTCAACAACCAACTCAATTTTGTGGCGAATAACACCACCCTGGGCGGTGATCCGGCCTATGGTGTCGTGAAGACTTTGCAAATCACCTTCACCCTCGGTGGCACCAACCAGACGCTCTCGTTTGCCGAGAACGCCACCGTCCAAATTGGCGGCGGCGGGCAAACTTTAACAGTGGTCCAGGCGCTCTACGGCAATGCGACGGCTTTTCCTGGCCTGGGCGGAATGCAAGTACAGGCGGCCGTTACAGAGCCGGCGCGTTGCCTGGAAACGCTCGCCGCGACCAACCTCACCGTGCCGAGCCCGGGATGTTATACCTTTGACCTGGGCCAGAACATGGTCGGCTGGGTGCAACTGCATATCAGCGGAAATATCGGGGAGCGCATCACGGTGCGGCATGGCGAGATGCTCAATCCCGATGGCACCGTTTATACGGCAAATCTCCGGGGAGCAAACGCAACGGATTTTTACATTTTTGGCACGAATGGCAGCGTCGTTTACCAACCACGTTTCACATTCCATGGCTTCCGCTACGTCGAACTGCGTGGGCTCTCCGTGCCGCCAACGCTCAGTTCCGTAACCGGCATTGTGGTGCACTCGGATATGCCGCGCACGGGCGATTTCGCCTGTTCGAGCGTGCCGGTGAATCAGCTCTTCCGGAACATCATCTGGGGCCAGAAAGGCAATTATCTCGAAGTGCCGACTGACTGTCCACAGCGCGATGAGCGCATGGGCTGGACGGGCGACACCGAGTTCTTTGTGCCGACCGCGGCGTGCAACTTCGATGTGCAATCGTTTTTCCGCCGGCACTTGGTCACGTTGTGCGAGGACTCGCAGGAAGCCAACGGCGCTTTCGCCAACGTCGCGCCCGATTTTGGCGCGGGCAGTGCCGCAGCCGCCTGGGGCGATGCAGCCTGGATATGCCCCTATGTTATGTATCAAACGTACGGCGACACGAACGTCATCGCGGACCATTACCCCTCCTTCCAACGATACGGGCAATTCCTGGCCAGTAACGCGGTCAATTACGTGGTGCCGAGCCTTTCAGGGGATTTTGGCGACTGGGTGAACCTGGGCGGCGGTGCCAGCTCAGAGGTTATTGATACGGCATTTTATGCCTACTACGCCCAGGCGATGTCCGAAATGGCGCTGGTGATTGGCCACACCGCCGATGCGGCCAGTTACGCGACCCTGCATAGCAACATCGTGAGTGCGTTTGGCGGTTTCTTTAATGCCGACGGCACGTTCAAAGATGGCAGCAGCCAGACGGGGTACGCCTTGGCCTTTACGTTGAACCTTGTGCCACCTGGGTTGCGGGCCCAGGCTGCGCAGCAATTCGCCAATTCCATCGCGCAATTTGGTAATCATTTGGCCACGGGCTTCATCGGGACCCCTCGCTTGCTGCCCGCCCTGCATATGGCCGGGCGAGACGATCTGGCTTACCAGCTTCTGCTACAGAAGACGTATCCTTCCTGGCTTTATCAGGTGGGCCTGGGGGCGACGACCATGTGGGAGCGCTGGGATGGGTGGACGCCCAGCGGCGGGTTTCAGACCATCGGCATGAATTCCTTCAACCACTACGCCTTCGGTGCCGTGGGCCAATACCTTTACAGTGTCATCGGCGGGATCAACCCGGCAACTCCCGGTTATCAAAGCATCCTGGTCCATCCTGTGACCGGCACCGGCCTGTCGTGGGCGAACACGAGCTTTAATTCGATTCACGGCCTCATTACGAGCGACTGGACCAATAATGGAGGGACCCTCAGCCTTGGGGTGCTGATCCCGCCGAATACGAGCGCTCAGGTCTATGTGCCGACGACAAATGCGAATGCGATTACCGAAAGCGGCTTGCCGGCGACCAATTCGCCTGGGGTCACTTACCTGGGCCTTTCGAATGGCTGTGCGATGTTTGCCGTCGGTTCTGGCCAGTATCTGTGGACTTCGCCTGTGCCGCCGTCCCCGCCGGTGTTGGGCGTGATTGAAACTGATTCGGTCTATGCCGGAGGTCATTATACCAACATCACTATCCCGTTTCCGCCACTGCCGAGTGGCAACCTGCTTACCAACCGCACAACAACCGTTGTGGCCAACACGCTGACCGTGGCGAACGAAAATCATCTTCCATCCTCCGCACTCTACGATGGCAATATTGGGGCACCGGGCACAACCAACGCCAGTTATGAGATCAGTGGTGGTGCAATCACCTTTTACCTGGGACAAGGCGCCAACGGGACTGGTTATGCTATTACAAACCTGATGACCTACACCGCCTGGCAGGACGATGGGCGAGTCGATGCCAACTACGCGCTAAGCTATTCGCTCGATGGCACAAACTTCCTGCCTATCACGACCGTGGGCTATAATCCGTCGCCGTTCCCAACGCAAGACGGTACCGCCGGCACTCTCACCTCTGTTGCGGTGGGCAATTTGACAGGGGCACGCTATCTGAAATGGGATTTCACCAGCTCTCAGCAAAACGGGGGTGTGGGTTATACGGAGGTGGCCGCCTTTGGGCGACCAAGCCCTTCGGGAGCACCGGTAATCGTCAGCGTGGCTCCCTGGACGGGCTCTCCGATTTTTTCGATGAGCGTTGATGGTCTGTCGATTGGGCAGAGCTACACACTGCAGAGCACCACGAATCTGGCATCGCACGTTTGGGCCGCCGAGACCAGCTTCGTCGCGACCCAGCCTACCGCCACCCTGCAGGACTCGACGCTTACTGAGTCGGAGAAATTTTACCGCATAAAGAGTAATTAGCGATTCATCAAGAAGGTGGCAAACGCGTTGAGGCGTTTGCGCTTGGCTCGGCCCACCGCGGCAGCTATGGTACACCCGCACCGTCCGAGGCCCGCATATGGTTTGGCATCCGCCGTGGTCAGTTGAGTCGTCGGTGCCGCTTAGACTGCGGCTTCTGCGATGGGGGCTGCTCGCATTTTTCCCGACTATTATTTGGTCCGGCTTACGACCGAACGCATCGGCTGCGGAGCCGAGTGCGGCCGGGGAAGGGCTCAAGGCCACGACAGCCGATGGGGATTCGAATTTAACCAACCTGCTCGGTTCCTGGATCTGGACGGATAAGACACTGGACCGCCAAACTTGTCAGTTTTGGCGAGAATTTGAAATTCCTAAAGCAGCCCAGGTCACCCATGCGCGGCTGGTGATGACGGTGGATAACGAGTTCACGTTTTTTTTGGATGGTCGGGAACTGGGGCGCGGGGCCGAGTGGCGTGAACTATTCGACTATGACATTACGCCACTGATGTCTGCCGGCCGGCACGTGCTGGCGGTGAAGGCTTACAACTCTTCCTCGTTCGCGGGAATGGTTTTCGGTCTGCGTATTCTGTTGGGTGGCGAGAAACTGATCGAGGTGAAGTCCGACCGAAGCTGGCGGATAGTGCCGGAGGAGGCGAAGGGCTGGGAAAAGAAGGCGACGGCGTCGAAGACGTGGTCCGAAGCCACGGTTATCGCTCCGTTTGGAAGTGCTCCCTGGCAGGAGGTGCCGGTGCGGATCAATCTGATGCCGACCTTGCAACCCATCAAGGTGCTGTTTTGGCAGACCGGCTGGTTCCAGCTCACGCTGTTGTCCGTATCAGGGGTGGTCATTCTGATTAGCCTGCGGCTGCTGGCCCAACTCGCGTTGCATCGGAAGGAACAATGGCTGCTGCGCCAGGAGCGCGCCAGAATCGCCCGAGACATCCATGACGACATTGGCTCGCGGATTACGCAACTCGTTTTGCATGGCGAAGTGATGCAAAGCGAGCGACCCGCCGACGCCCAAACCCGGTTGCAACTGGACAGAATCTGCGAAGAAGCCCGGGGCGTGCTGTCCACCATGGACGAAATCCTTTGGGCGGTAAATCCCAAGCGGGACACGTTCGAGGACTTCGCCTCGTTTGTGTGCGGCTACGCCGAGGAGTTTTTGAAACCAACCGGTATTCTATGTCTTTTCGATGCGGACCCAGCCGTGTCGGATGTCGTGCTTAACCTGCCGGTCAAGCGCGCCCTGTTAATGGTAATCAAAGAAGCGCTCAATAATGCGGTGAAGCATTCGGCGGCGACTGAAGTCGTGCTGAAAATTAAATGGCAATCGCAAAAGCTGATGATGGTGATTTCGGACAACGGTAAAGGGTTTGACCAGAGCAGTGCCAGGCCGTGCCGGAATGGGCTGGCGAACATGGCGCAACGCGTGGGCGAATTGGGTGGCACGTGCGTCATTTGCAGCGCGCCGGGGAAAGGTTGCCGGATTGAGTTCAGCATTCCCTTGAAACAAACGGGCCGGTCGGCTTGGACCTGGCTTGCCAGATTCCTGAAGCAGTTTAGATTGCCGCGCAACCAGGCGGCGAAGCTTCGGCCAGGCGAAACCGCAGAAGCGCATGACCCAACCCGTTAGTAAGGCGAAGAATGTGGCGGCGACGGAGCGTTCGGCATTATCGCCAAACAAGCCGCTCCGCATTGGCCTGGTGGAGGACCGGCCGGAAGCGCGGGAGAGTTGGGCCCGATTGATTAATTCGTTTCCGGATTTCGCGTGTATTTGTAGTTGCGTTAGCGGGGAAGAAGCGGTGCGAGTGATGCCGCAGGAACAGCCTGATGTGATCCTGATGGATATTTTCCTGCCGCGCATGTCGGGTATCGAATGCACCGCCCGCCTCAAAGCGCTGCTGCCACGGGTGCAGATCGTCATCCTAACGGCGATGGACGACAAAGAATTGGTGTTCCTCGCGCTGGAAGCCGGCGCCGACGGTTATTTATTGAAGCGGACGAAGCCATCTGATTTGCGCAAAGCTCTGCTGGAGGTGCTGGATGGAGGTGTGCCGATGAGCAGCCAGATTGCGCGGTTGGTGATTGAGTCGTTCCGGCGCAAGTCTGACACCAGGGATGAATCCGCGCGCCTTTCCTTGAGGGAGGAGCAAATTCTGCACCTCCTGTCCCAAGGCTACTCGAACAAAATGATAGCGGACAAGCTGCAGTTAAGCGTCGATACGGTCTGCACGCACCTAAAACACGTTTTCAATAAGCTGCACGTCAACTCGCGCACCGAGGCCGCCATTCGGTATATGGCGACCAAGGCGCCTTAGCATTAACTCAACACCCAATCCATTATGATTTTTAAATCCCCGGCACCGATTGCTGCGCTGGCCGGAATCTGTTTGCTCAGCCTTTGGCGGCCTGCGCGCGCTGATGAAATCGCCACCAAGGGCCGCGCGATCTTCAACCAATACCAACACACCGTTGTCACAGTTGAGATTGTCCTCAAGAGCAAGGTGTCGGTGGGAGGCACCCCTGGCCAGGCCAGTGAATCGCACCAGGACGTCACCGGCACGGTTATCGATCCAGCTGGGTTGACCGCGCTGTCGCTCTCGGCCACTGATCCCGCCCAAATGATGCGGAACATCATGGGCGGGGAGGATGAGTCGAAGTTCAAGATTGAAACCGAGTTGAGCGATGTGAAAATACTGTTGGCGGACGGCACGGAAGTTCCCGCGGAGGTGGTGTTGCGCGACAAAGACCTGGACCTGGCTTTCATTCGGCCCAAAGCGCGGCTGAACGCGCCCTTGCCGGCGCTCGATCTAACAAAGTCGGGGAAAGCCGAAGTATTGGACGAGGTGATCGCCCTTAACCGGCTTGGAGACGTCGCCGCGCGGGCGTATGCGGCGTCGGTCGAGCGCATCGCCGCCATCGTCGAGCGTCCGCGCATGTTCTATATCCCGGCCAACTCGATGACGACAACCACTCTCGGTGCGCCGGCGTTTCTCCCCGACGGCCGTGTCCTGGGCCTGTTCGTCATTCGCTCACAAAAGGGGCACGGCGGCGGGGCGATGAATATGTTTAATGCTCAACGCGAAAACCTCGCGGGCATCATCGTGCCTGCCGAGGACGTTCTCAAAGCGGCCAAACAGGCGCCGGCCATCGCGGGCGAAAAACCGCCAGCCGCAGAGAAGAAATGAGCAATACCACGGCAGTACGGATTGCGGCCGGATTGGGGTTCCTGGCAGTCGCCCTGGGGGCGTTTGGCGCGCACGGGTTGAAGGACCTGCTGGCGCGCAACCAGACCGCCCCGATCTGGGAGAAAGCGGTGTTTTATCACTTCATCCATGCGGTCATGCTATTCATTCTGGCGACCCGGACCCCGGTACCTGCCGGACCGTGGTTTAGCTTCCTGGCCGGGATTATCATTTTCTCGGGTTCACTTTACCTGCTGGCCGTGACTAATCTCCGGTGGTTTGGAGCGATCACGCCGATAGGAGGGATCAGCTTTCTTGTGGGGTGGCTGTGGCTGGTTATAAAACCGCTGAAGGGCGGATGACTGGATTTCTGTAAAGCGCTCAGTGAAATTTCAAATCTTGAATCTGCAATTCCCTCAGCCCCGCTCCGCCACCACCCCAACGAAGAATGGAAAATGCTCAATCCTCAATGCTCAATGTCCCCGCCCCATGGGGACCCTGGTTTGGCGACGGCACTATATGTGGCGCGGCGCGGCACCGGGTTGACGCTGCGGCAGTTGGGACAGGAAGCCGGCGGGATTGACTACGTGGCGTTGAAGCGCCTCGAGCAGCGCCTGAGCCGCGACGCGAACCTGCGCCAACTGGCCAACCGGCTGCTGGACCAGAAGAACTGATCCGACACATGTGAAAAGTGAAGATGCGCCCCCAAGTTTCCCATGACAACTGCGACCACCGCCGCGAGTAACAGGAATACCTGCGTCTTGCCATGGATATCGGGCGGTCATGGCTACGGAAACGGGGGAAATGAACAGAAAAATGAGCGGTGCCTCAGGGGCCTGGTGAGGACCCGCATGCGTGAAGCCCCACCGATGCAGGCACGCGGTTGGGGCCGGAGCGGGGCGGGCTCCGGCCCCCAGTTTTTGCGCGCCGAACAACTTCTGCTGGATTAAGATGTCAAGGAGCGACGCTGCGGTAATGGCCGCAGCGGAGATGCGGAGCTTAACCGAGCCGGCTGCCAAGGACGGCGCGGCGTTCGGTATGGGCGTGGGTGGCGAGAGCGGCGGCCCAGGCAATATCGCAGTGGCTGGAGGGGTTGAGAGAGTTGCGGCCTTCGGAAAAGGCCCAGCGGGTGCCGGTGTGAAATTTGGTGATAGCAAAGAAATCGGCGGCGATGTCCTGCTCGGAACGGGGGAACCGTTTTTCGGCGCTGGCGAGCTGGTTCATGAGGGCGAAGCCGAGGTCGGGTTTTTTTGAGGCAAAATTGACTTTGAGGAATCGGCTGCCGAATTGGCTGGCGGCTTGCCAGCAGATTTGGCGACCGAGGCCGGACTCGTCGCCGGCGGCCTGGAGTGAGCGCAGTTCTTCGAGGAAACAATAGAGGGTGCAGCCGAGGAAATGCCAGTCGTCGGTGCGGCAGGTGAGCAGGGCGCGGAGCCACAGGCCGGGCGTGAGGACTTCGTCGAAGTAGAAGGCGGAGAGGTCGCCTTGGCCGGAGGCGGCGACGTCGAAGCCGAGGCGTTTTTGTTTGGTGGAGGCGAAGAGGGCCGGGAAGGAGCGGCGGAGGAAGTCGTAGATTTGGCGCTGGCGGGA
>DASYXT010000054.1:0-14490 GCA_035934555.1 Verrucomicrobiia bacterium
CCCAGGGGCAGGCGACCCCGCCGTCTGTTTCTCGTGAGCCCCGCCCGAGAGACTGCCTCCTCGACTATCGTGAACGCGTCCACCCCAAAACACCTCGATTATCACGATGATCTTCTCCCAGATTATCGTGAACCGGAACAGTTCTCCCCACACGCGTGGGGATGGTCCGGAAATAGCTGGACCGAAGTTGGCACGCCGATCGTTCTCCCCACACGCGTGGGGATGGTCCGCCATACATTATAGGGAGAATGGGGGGATTCACGTTCTCCCCACACGCGTGGGGATGGTCCGCCTTCATCCTGGAGCCTGGTCACCAGGTCGGGGTTCTCCCCACACGCGTGGGGATGGTCCGATTGCGAAACCAATCTAACGGAGCATGGGATTGTTCTCCCCACACGCGTGGGGATGGTCCGGGATCCGGCGCGCCTGTCACAGCGGCCGTTCCGTTCTCCCCACACGCGTGGGGATGGTCCGAAAGCCCGCATGTGGTTGGAAACATAGCGAACGTTCTCCCCACACGCGTGGGGATGGTCCGCGTTCCCTGCCCAACCTGACAACCGGCGATTGGTTCTCCCCACACGCGTGGGGATGGTCCGCGTGCGCACAGTGCGGGCGCATCGGGAGAGGCGTTCTCCCCACACGCGTGGGGATGGTCCGCGGTCTGTAACGCGGTTTGTTGGACAAACCAGGTTCTCCCCACACGCGTGGGGATGGTCCGTCGCCCTCGGCTGGCCGCAAGTGCCTCGGGGCGTTCTCCCCACACGCGTGGGGATGGTCCGCAGAGTTACTGGTCATTCGACGTGTTGGTGGGGTTCTCCCCACACGCGTGGGGATGGTCCGCATTTCCACGCCGTTATTATCATTCGTGGTGGGTTCTCCCCACACGCGTGGGGATGGTCCGTTTGGCGTCACGCTCCCAATGCTCGCCGATGAGTTCTCCCCACACGCGTGGGGATGGTCCGGCCATCGAGCTGGTGGGGCAACTGGAGAAGATGTTCTCCCCACACGCGTGGGGATGGTCCGCAGGCTGTCGCGGATCACCGTGTCGTAGTCCAGTTCTCCCCACACGCGTGGGGATGGTCCGTGCCTCGGGAACGTGCCATGCCGGCCAAGATGGTTCTCCCCACACGCGTGGGGATGGTCCGGGGGGTCTCCGTATATGGGACAAGGACTTTTTGTTCTCCCCACACGCGTGGGGATGGTCCGAACAGCGCCGTCGCCTCGAACATCTCGAACTGGTTCTCCCCACACGCGTGGGGATGGTCCGCGCTGTGGATCGGCTTCGAGCTTTTTGACGAGGTTCTCCCCACACGCGTGGGGATGGTCCGACGGACTGGAACCTTTCGGCGGTGAAGCTGGAGTTCTCCCCACACGCGTGGGGATGGTCCGGCAAGTCCGTCCAAACCCTCGATCTCATCACAGTTCTCCCCACACGCGTGGGGATGGTCCGGTGAATGACGTGATCACGGTAGTGGGCGGGGCGTTCTCCCCACACGCGTGGGGATGGTCCGGCAGAGTAAGTTTATGGGAAGAAACACAAAAAGTTCTCCCCACACGCGTGGGGATGGTCCGCGAGGGGCAAATGAAACAGACACGGCGGCAGGGTTCTCCCCACACGCGTGGGGATGGTCCGGATCGGCTCGCGTTTTGCCCATCATTGGGTTCGTTCTCCCCACACGCGTGGGGATGGTCCGATGAGGGCAACGATATGAGCGAACAAACTGTCGTTCTCCCCACACGCGTGGGGATGGTCCGCAGCTGGGGCGCACATCGGTTTACGGAACCGAGTTTTCCCCACACGCGTGGGGATGGTCCGAAAGCGAGGGGCAAATGAGCATGCCCCACACGCAGCCAACGCGCCTGGTCCTGCAGTCCCGCCCCTCTGGACATAATGGTGGCTATTGAGTCCTGGGGCCGGACAGGCCATTGCGTTGGACCTCGCTGCGCGACGGTAAGGACGCGGTGATGGAGAGGGTGGAGCGGCGGATGGGGCAGCTCGGAGCGCGGATGTTGGAAGGGAGTGGGATGACTGGCGAAGCCAGCACGGCGGAGCGGGCGGATTAGGAGCAGGTATTTCTTTTGGACGGATTGCTGACCAGGCTGGCGACATGATGGACGGAATGGACGGAGTGGACGGAGTGGACGGAATGGACGGAGTGGACGGTGGACGGAGTGGACGGTGGACGGGGTGGACGGTGGACGGGGTGGACGGGGTGGACGGGGTGGACGGGGTGGACGGAACAGGCGGAGTGGACTTGGCATGGGCAAATACGGGCACGATGATTCGGCGCCCCATTTGGAGGCTGGATTCGTAGGCTGAAAACTTGTTGAATAACAGCCAGCATGATGGGTGAGCTGGGAAAACTGATTCCACCGCATGGGGGCTACCGGAAATTGAAAAGCTTTCAGGTGGCGCAACTGGCCTACGATGTGACGGTGCGTTTCTGCGACCGTTACATCGAGAGGCGCAGCCGCACGCACGACCAGATGGTGCAGGCGGCGCGGTCGGGGGTGCAGAACATCGCGGAGGGCAGCCAGGCGAGCGGCACGTCCAAGAAGACGGAACTCAAGCTGACGAACGTGGCGCGCGCCAGCCTGGAGGAACTGCGGCTGGACTATGAAGATTATCTGCGGCAGCGCGGGCTGGCGCAGTGGCCGCGGGAGGACGCGCGGCGGGCGGAACTGATAGCAGCGCGGCCCGGCACGGCGGATGACGTGGCGGCTTGGGTGCGCGAGGTGCATGATGGACAGGATGGACGGCATGGACAGAGTGGACAAAGCGGACCGAAACCGAAGTCCACCAAGTCCACCTATGCTGAAATCTCGGCAAATGGCGCGCTGGCGCTGCTCGCGGTAGCGTGCAGCTTGCTGGACCGGCAGATAGGCACACTGGAAAAAAACTTTGTGGAAGAAGGCGGTTTCACAGAGCGGCTCTACCGCGTGCGCAGCGAAAGGAGAAGTCGTGCCCAAACTCACTGAGTCGGTCGTGGAGGATGCGGCGCTCGACTGGGTTGGTGGGCTGGGCTAGGAGATTCTGTCCGGGCTGGCGATTGCACCGGGTGAGCCGGCTGCCGAGCGCTCCGACTACAAGCAGGTTTTTCTCTGCTACGGCCTGCAAACCAACCTGGAGGGTTTGAATCCCAAGATTCGGCAGGGAGGTCTGGAAGAGGGGTTGCGCAAGGTCCGGCAGATCAGCCCTTCGGCGCTGTCCAAGTTCCCTACAGGGCGCCTCATTTCGATACACCGGCCCCCTCCCCAAAAATGAGCAATCGGCGTGCCTTCCCGGATAAACCTACTGCAAAAGTGTCACTTGACACTTGGCACGTGTCAAGCTTCAACCTTGACCCAGAGTTAAGTACCAGGGTGGCGGAGGCGCCACTGCCGAGAAAAGCAGCCGGGCCCCGCCACCTTTAACCGAAAGAGAGAATCTGATGAAAGGGGACCCCACAAACCCTCCGCTCCAACCGCCGACACCCACTTGCACACTGCTGCCGATCCTGACCCTGGGCGCCGCGTGCCTGGATCACCACGCCGAACCGTGCATCAAGGACATGGCCCTCTGCGAACTCGGGATCGCCTTCGACAACCCGCTGCACCAGGAACTGTCGATCAAGGCCGACAACATCCTCGACACCCACCAACCAGCCATCCCCATCCCAAGCAGCGGCAAACTCGCCTGGGCGAAATTCCTGTACTTCTTGCAGGGCGACGACTCGCCGCACACGGTGACCGTGTCCCCTCCTGGCACCATCACTTTCGAATTCCCAGCCGACGCGCAGTGCGTGTGCCACTGGATGGACCGCATCGGCTTGCGCACCCTCAACAACAGCGCCAAGCAACTCGCCGTCCTCCTGCTGGCTCTGGCGACGGCCTGCGGTGCCGGCCTGGGCGACGGCGACAACGACGAGGACGATCCCATCGCGGACCGCCGTACCCCAGTCCGGGCCTGCACCGTGCACCTGTCCCCCCTGCACTATTCCACTCTTAAAACCTGACTCCCGGGCGTGCCACGGAATTTTTGGAGTTCGCTGGAATGGCTCCCCGGCCTGGCCGCGCTCCCGGCGGTCTGGGTCGAGTACCTGGGCGAGAATTTTAACCACTTCAAAAATCTTTGCCTGCTGCCAGATACCCGCCTGCCGAAGTTTGTCACCTGCCCGCGCCAATGCGGCTGCCGCCACTATATTGTCTATCGCCACGACAAAGCCGGGGCGGTGGGCATCTGCCACTGTGCCACCCGCCACTGCCCGGACATTCCGCTCACCATCGAAGAGATCACGCCGCTTCTCGTGGACTGGCACCGCCTCGGGTACGCCGTTTCCCGCGCACTCGGCTGCGCCCCCGGCATCACCGACCTGTCCCCTGCGAACACCAAGCAGATCGGCTCCTGGTCCACCGCGGCCGTCCCGCTGATCCTGAGCATCCAGTACGACCGCCCCCCGTTCCGCAGCGCCGTGGCCGAACTCGCCGCCAGCATCCATAGACCTTTCATTCTCCTTACGCCAACCATGGCCCTGCCCGACGCCGCATGTCACGCCTACCTCCACGATGCGGGCGCCATCCTGCTCGACCTGGAGTCCGCCCTCGCTTTCACGGCCGAAGGGATACTGCAAGCAACGCGGCCGCCCGAGGAACTTTTCGCGCAATTCGCCGCGCCCAACAGCCAGCGCTCACTGGTTCAGGGGCCCAGGTCCCCGAAATATGCGCTGCGCAAGAACCTGGGTGTGTGGCGTCTCGTTTTCGACGGGCAGGAGGCCTTCATTCGACACGAGCGGGGGCTGCTCTACGTGCAGTGGTTGCTGTATCACCCTGACGAATGCCCGATCCACGCGATCGACCTCATGGCCAAAATCCCGGAAATCTACCGCCAGCAACTCGGCCTGCCGACGCTCATTGATCCGGCCAGCGGGAAAACAGTCACTCTGGACAGCGGTGCACGCCTCCAGGAACGCAGCCTCGCGCTCGACGACCGCCAGGCCATGCGCGCCCTTTACAAAAAGCAGAATGAACTGGAAGCCATTCTGGATTCCGACTCCGGCACGGAGCCCGAGAAGGCCGAGGCGCTGCGGGAACTGGAACAGCTCTACCACTGGCAGCGCCAGCACGCTCAGAGTTCGAGAAGCAGCGCCCAGAACGCCGTCGAGGCCGTTCGAACCGCTATGAAGCGTCTCCATGTGCACCTGTTCTCAGCAGCGGCTGAACGCGACGGCAAAGTGGGGTCCCCCCTCGGCCCGTTCGCCGAGCATCTGCAAAAGCACATCCTCGGGCAGTTTGGCAAATCCCCCCGCTCGTCACGCGTACGTGGCAGCGGCCGCCCTCCGGGGTCCCTGACATACGAACCGCCACCAGGGATCAGTTGGTCGGATTGATTGCCGGAAAGATGGGTGTCAGTGATTTTAGGGTCTTGGGGGAGCGCTCAACCGGAATTGGCAAGGTTCGCAGTTTGGACCGGTGCAATTTTGATGGTAGAGAATAGTTTCCGGTTTGTTTCATGTGCGCCGGGTGCCGCGCGTCGATTACCCCTGAACGTGCTATTACCAAGGACTAAGCGCGGCACGAGAGGCGCACATGCAAACTTCTCCCCCGCGCCACACCCCGCCCCGTGCGCAGTTGGCTTTTTTGGTTCCCGGCACCGGGGCAGCCCGCCGCCACTGAGGTTTTTTGCTCCTCTGCTTGACAAGCTGGGCCAATCGGACCTAACTAGGTTCGTTCGAGCAACATCCTGAACAGTTATGGGCTTTGCCCTGCGAGAACCGGCAGGCGCATGCTTTTGGCGTACGCCACAGAGTGTGCTTATGCTCAAGAGCCACAGCGCAGGCGTTGGAGACATTCTCCGCGGCTCGGCGGCGTGGCGGGCGTTGCTGAATCGGTTTCCTGGGGCTGCGTTGCACCTTTGGCTGTTAACCCGCGAGCCGGGCTACGTCTCCGAACAACTGATGCGGGAGCACCATTTGCTGCGTTCGTTTCACGCGTCGGACAAACGGACCAACGGGCTGCGCGGCTGGTACCGGCTCGTGCAAGAAGGCATTGGGATCGTGCGCCAGACCCGGCCGGAATTGATCATTGATTTCGAGCCCAACGGGTGTCGCACTTCACTGCTGGCTTCGCTGTTAGGCGCGTGGTGCGGCGCGGCCACGGTGGGCATTGCCCAAGTGCCACTGCGCGGTGTGTTTTATCAATGGAGCGCCCGTTCTACACGCGCGTACGCCCGCTCCCGCAACCTGTCCTTACCATTGGAATATGCGGAACGGGACTTTGTCGCGCTGGTGCCGTTGGGGATCGAACGCAACGGAACGGCGATCGAGTTGCGCGCAACGCAAGCCGGCGAGGAGTGCCGGCAGCGGCTCAGGACCGAGTTGGGTTGGACCGACGACCGCCCGCTGTTAGGAGTCAATGCGGGTTGCGGCACGGCCGATGCGGTTGCGAAACGGCCGGACCTTGATCTATTGGCTGGACTGATTACCGAATTGCAGCGGCGCCATGATTTCAGAGTCGTGCTCACGGGCGCCAAGTTCGAACGCGAGATTAATCGGGAGCTTATCGAGCGGCTTGGGGATAGCCAGGCGGTGGTCGATCTGGCCGGGCGGACGAGTATCGGGGAACTGACCGGGGTGATTGCGGCGTGCCGCCTGTTCGTCTCCAGCGATTCCGGCCCGTACCATATGGCGGTGGGGCTGCGCGTGCCGACTTTGGCGATCTTTCGCTGGCCCAACCCGCAGCACTATCACCATCAGGATTGGATCAAGTGCTGCGTTGCGCAAGGCCCGGAAGCTTTGCCGAGGCTCCTGGAGGCAGCCGAGGGGCTGCTCCGCGTTGCGCCCGCGCCGGAGTTGGTGAGCTGAGCGCGTTACAGCACGCGCTCCTCGAGGTCATACACGTCGAAGAAAAATTTCACTTTGCTCTCCGGCTGGCAAAATTTCCGGTGCCACAGGCGGCCGCCGCGAGGGAAAGATCCTGTTGTTTGGCTTACCGTGCCCGGAAAGCGTGGTAAAAAGTGGCGTGCATGATAAATTACTCGGCGAAGGAGGGTGAGAAGGGTATGAGCTCTGCAGTGGGCAAAGAAACAGCGCTGAGTAAAACGGTCATGCTGCCTTCGGGTGAACAGGTGGCCGCCTTCGGCATGGGCACCTGGCACATGGGGGATGAGCCATCCGCTCGCGCCGAGGAACTGGCCACCTTGCGTTTGGGGCTGGAAATGGGTGCGCGGCTGATTGATACCGCCGAGATGTACGGCGAGGGCCGCGCAGAAGAACTGGTGGGTGAAGCCATCTTGGGCCGCCGCCAGGACGTGTTCCTGGTCAGCAAGGTGTTGCCTGCCAATGCCTCGCGGCGCGGAACGATTACCGCCTGCGAGGGCAGCCTGCGCCGTCTCAAGACCGATCGTCTCGATCTGTATTTGCTGCACTGGCGCGGCAATACGCCCTTCGCAGAAACTCTCGAGGCCTTTAGCCGGCTGCAAGCGTCCGGCAAAATCCGGTACTATGGCGTCAGCAACCTGGACCTGGCTGAGGTGCAGGAACTATGGTCAACTCCGGGCGGGCGCGCGGTGCAAACCAACCAACTGCTGTATAATCTCTCGCGCCGCACCATCGAGTGGGACCTGCTGCCTTGGCTGCGCCGGCATCGGATTCCCGTGATGGCGTATTCGCCGATCGAGCAGGCCAAACTCCTCGAGCACCCCGGGCTGACCAGGCTCGCGCGCACTTGGGGCCTTTCTCCGGCTCAGGTCGCGCTGGGCTGGCTCCTGGCCAAGGATGACATCATCGTGATCCCCAAGACCAGCCGCCGCGCCCGGCTGCGGGAGAACTTCGGCGCGCTCGAACATCCATTAACCTCCGAACAACTTTCCAGGCTGGACCGCTTGTTTCCGCCGCCATCGGGCCCAGCGCCGCTGGAGATATTGTAACGGTTGAGCCGCTTAACCCCGCTCCCATCCGATGGGAGAGGGAAACTCGAAGCGTGATCAGCGACTTCGGTGGGTTTAATCCCTATTTCAGGCGCTGCGTGGCTGGTGCAGGATAGTTGTACTGAATGCTACAGAGGAGACCGCGGGATACAGGACACGAAGGGACCCCTCACCCCGGCCCTCTCCCCTTCCGAAGGGGAGAGGGAGAACCATCGCGGCTTTGAGGATGTAGGGCATGTTAAGAACTCCTCAGAGTAAGGGCGCTTACACCCCGGTAATTTGCCGCGGTTGTGGCGGCGGGAGGCGTAAACCGGTTTACTAAATCTTCAAGGCAAATTTATGGCAACCACTGGCGCAGATGTTCTGATCGAAACGCTTATTGATTGGGGGGTCGATATTATCTTCGGTTTCCCGGGCGACGGCATCGACGGCATCATGGAATCGCTGCGCACGCACTGCGATAAAATGCGTTTCTTGCAGGTGCGCCATGAGGAATCGGCTGCGTTCATGGCCTGCGCTTATGCCAAATACACCGGGCGATTGGGCGTGTGCCTGGCGACGTCGGGGCCCGGCGGCATTCACCTGCTCAACGGCCTGTACGATGCGAAAATGGACAATCAGCCTGTGCTGGCCATCACCGGCCACCATTTTCATGATTTAATTGATACCCACGCGCAGCAGGATGTGGATCTGGACAGGGTGTTCATGGACGTGGCGGTTTATTCCGCACGTGTGATGGGCCCGGAGCATGTTTCCAATGTCACCAACCTGGCCTGTCGCATGGCGCTGAGCCGCCGGGGCGTCACGCACATCAACTTCCCGATTGATTTTCAATCCATGCCGGTCAAAAAGGGCCACCCCTCGCCGCGCGGCAAGTCGGCCGACCAGGCCAACTCACAGGTCTTCGCGCGCCGGGCGGCCTTGCCTGCCGAAGAGGATTTGAAACGGGCGGCCGAAGTGCTCAACGCGGGAAAAAAGGTGGTCATCCTGGCGGGAGCGGGGGCGCTGGACGCCACCGATGAGCTGATTGCCGCCTCGGAAAAGCTGGCCGCGCCAATCATCAAACCGCTCCTGGGCAAGGCCTGCGTGCCCGATGGTGACCCGCATACCACCGGCGGCATTGGCTTGCTCGGCACCGCTCCGTCGCAGGTCGCGATGGAAGAGTGCGACACGCTGTTCATGATCGGCACCTCCTTTCCTTACATGGAATTTCTGCCTAAGCCGGGCCAGGCGCGCGGAGTGCAAATCGATTTGGACCCTGCGCGCATTGCCTTGCGTTACCCGGTGGAAGTGGGGTTGGCCGGCGACAGCAAGCGCTGTCTCGAGAAACTTTTGCCGCTGCTTAAGTACAACGAAGACCGGTCGTTTCTGAAGCAGGCCCAAAAGGGCATGAAAGAATGGTGGAAGACGATGGAGACCCGCGGCACGCGCCAGGACAAGCCGATGAAGCCGCAAGTGGTGGCGTGGCAATTGGGCAAGCTTTTGAAGGATAATGCCATTGTTTCATGCGACAGCGGCACGATTGCGACCTGGTGGGCGCGGCAAATCAAAGCCAGGCGCGGCCAGAAGTACTCGCTGTCGGGCACGCTGGCCACCATGGCCAATGGCCTGCCTTACACTATCGCGGCGCAAGTCGCCTATCCCGACCGCCAATGCGTCGCGTTTGTGGGCGACGGCGGTTTTTCGATGCTGATGGCTGATTTTGTCACCGCCGTCAAATACGAGCTGCCCATCAAGGTAATTATCATTAAGAACAACGTGCTGGGCCAAATCCGCTGGGAGCAGATGGTGATGTTGGGCAACCCCGAATACGCGGTTGAGCTCCAGCCCATGGATTTCGCCATGTTCGCTCGTGCCTGCGGTGGGGTGGGGCTGACCGTCACCGAGCCAGACAAATGTGGGGATGTGCTGAGGGAAGCGTTGAACGCGCCAGGGCCTGCTTTGGTGGAAGCGGTGGTTGATCCTTATGAACCGCCACTGCCCGGCAAGATCAAACCCGAGCAGGCAGTGCGTTTTGCGGAGTCGCTGGCCCGCGGCGAGCCCATGCGCATGCACATCGCAGGCACAGTTCTCGAGGACAAAATTAAGGAACTCGTCTAGTCCCCCCTTTCGCGCTCACCGGGCGGCTGGCCACCGTAAGCGTCATTGCAGCAGCGGTGGCCACCTTGGCTGCCTCTTGCGCAGTCCGGCGCCACTGGCGGCACCATTCCGGGGATTTTCGTTCAATATGCGATCCTGGGAGTTGAATGTTGGATTTCTGTCTTTGGATGTTGGTTCTCCTGCCGTCACCCAATCTCGGAAACGCCCAAAAATCAACTGGCGTTATACAGCTAGCCATGGGTATGGTGTCAGTTCTTTGGTAATAACAGTCTATGGCGAATACGAAGAGTTCTGAGCGCGATCTACGCGTGACCCCCAAGGCGCCCAAAGCGGCGGTCGCCGCGGTGCCGGTGAGCCCGGCGGCCCCTGCCCGGGTGGCCCCCTTGTTCCGCAAAATCGATTGGGTGACCTTGCTGATTACTTTTGGGGTGATTTGGGTGGTCTATTTTCTGACGCTGGCGCCGGAGTTGACACTCGAGGACTCGGGCGAATTGGTCACCGGCTCAATGTACGCCGGCATTCCGCACCCGCCCGGCTACCCGGTTTGGACGATTTATAGCTGGCTATGGACGGTGCTGGTGCCGGTGGGCAACCCGGCGTGGCGGGTTGCTTTGGCGGAGGCGTTTTTGGGGGCGTTAGCGTGCGGTCTGCTCAGCCTGATGGTGTCGCGGGGCAGCAGCATGTTCATGGAAAGCATCGAGGAGCTGAAGAACATGACGGGCAAATGGGAGAACGCCATTTGCATGATCGCCGGATTTGTCGCTGGATTATTGATGGGGTTGGATGGGTTCATGTGGCGGGAATCGGTGGCCGTTAACCGTATCGCCGTTTCGAGCGTTCCGTGGTTTCTCATAGTGTTGCTCTGCCTGATGCGGTGGTTGTATGCGCCGCACCAGTATCGGTTCCTGTGCTGGGCACTGTTTGTGTTCGGGATATGTTTTACCACGCATCAAAGTTTGATTGTGGCTGCGATTGGTGTCGAGGTGGCGATCGCCGCGGGGAACAATCGCCTTGGCCGCGACGTGTTCTTCGGCAACTTCGTCATCTTCCTGATGTGCAAGATCGTGTGGATGGTTACAGGGCAAGAGGTCTTTTCCAATCTCTCCAAGGCGGGGCTGCAGGTGATTTTCTGGGGGGTGGGAGTGGGTTCGTTGCTGGCGGCGAGCTGGCTGGCGATCAAAACCAAGACCAAGGGAGTCGAACTGGGCAATCATTTCGGTTTTCTGGCGTCTGGTTGCGCGCTGACGCTGGCGGCACTTTACCATGGAGACAAGGGGCTATTCGGCCTGTGGGCGGTGGTGTCGGTGGGGGCGATTTTGTACACGGCTTACCGGCTCAAGAAGACGTGGCCGATGGGCAAGGAACTGCTGTTGGTGATGGGGTTGGGTTTACTCTGGATTGTGGGCGCGTCCTTTTACCTGTACGAAGCGGTGTCGGGCATGACCAATCCGCCAATGCAGTGGGGCTACCCGCGGACCGTGGAAGGCTTCTTTCACGCTTTGACGCGCGGGCAGTATGAACAACCGAGCCCGACGGACGTGCTGACCGACCCGACGCGTTTCATCGGCCAGGTGGTGATGCTCATTCAGGGGGCCGTCAAGGAGTACACGTGGGTTTATCTGCTGGTGGCGCTGGTGCCGTTTCTATTCTATTTCAAGCTGCAGAAGCGCGAGCGCGCGTGGCTGATCGGGTTGACGGCGATTTACGGCTGCCTGGGGGTGTTGCTGATTGTGCTGCTCAATCCGACACCGGATCGGGCGTCGGCGGACCTGATCAAGGTATTTTTCTGCAATTCGCACACGATCATTGCGGCGCTGATCGGATACGGCCTGGCGTTGATGGCGGCTTACATGGCGACCCATTACCAGCGATTCTGGGCGTGGGGGGTGGCCGGAGGCGGCCTGGCGGTGATTCTGGGGCTGTATTCGCTTTATGACATCACGGGGACCACCTACGCCGGGCCGGCGGGGGAAATTGGCTTTTCCCACTGGCTGCACTGGATTGGGGTTGCGTTTGAGCCGAAGCATTACGGCCTGCCAATCTATGGCGGGTTGGTGCTGGTGATCGTGCCACTGATTTTCACGGTGGCGCTGCTGTGCTATCGGCAGCGCGGGCCGTTGTTCGTGACGCTGGCGTTATTCCTGGTGATGCCGCTTTACTCCGTGCTGGCGCATTGGTACCCGAGCAATCAGCACAACCATTATTTCGGTTACTGGTTCGGGCATGACATGTTTACGCCGCCCTTCAAGGGGTCGGACGGCAAGCCGCTGTATCCGGAGATGACGAAGGACGCGGTGCTCTATGGCGGGACGGACCCGGGCCGTTTTTGCCCCACCTACATGATCTTCTGCGAGAGCTTCACGCCGCATAATTGCCAGCCGGTGGAGGATCAGAAATTTGATCGGCGCGATGTGTATATCATCACGCAAAACGCGTTGGCCGACGGCACGTACCTCGACTATATCCGCGCGCATTACAACCGCAGCAAGGAGAATGATCCGCCATTCTTCCAGGACTTGCTGCGCTCCGCCAAGGAGAAGGAACTTAATTATGAGACCAACCTGCTGGCGCGGGCGGTCTCGCCGCTCGATGATGTGTTTGAGGCTTACGGCGCGAAGGTCGAGAAGCAGCGCCGAACGTACACTTCCTGGTTTAAGGAGCAGGATTTTACGGATTTGGCGGGGTTTGTCTCACGTTTGCGCGCCGGCAACGATCCGCTTTCGAAATACCTTTTTGACAACCTGTCCGCGCCCACCAGGCAACTCCTGAGCGCTCAGGGCAATGACTCCGCACTACGCAGCGCGTTGTGTCAGGACCTCAATACGCTCCTCCAGCGGGAATTGGTGCTGAAAGCTCGCCTAACGGCGAAACAACAGGAGAAAGCGGCGGTGGACCAGCAAATCGCCGACGGCAGCACCTCGGATAGCCTGCGGCGACGCCAGCAGCAATTAGCCAGCGAAGTTGCCCAGGATTCCAAGATCGATCCGCTTTACAATCCGGACCGGTTCAAGCAGGTGCAGATTTCCGAGTACCTGCAGGATTTCATTCAGCAGAACCCGCAAAGCTTCACGCGGATTCGCCTTAACCGCGAGTTGTTGGAAGCCGCCTATCCGCAACAAATCGCCAAGAGCCTGGGCGGCGTTTATCCCGACCGCGAAATCTACATCGCGACGCCGGAAGATTCGCAGCGCTGTTTTAACGAGTACCTGGCGGATGCGCAGCGGCGCCTGCAACACGACATGCAGTTCCCGGATCAACCCAAGCAAATCCGTTTCGGCGAAGACGTGAAGATCGTGGACAACCGGGTGACGGTTGCCGGCCAGACCGCCGTCATGGCGATCAACGGCCTATTGACCAAGGTCATGTTCGATCACAACCCGAAGAACGAGTTCTTCGTCGAGGAGAGTTTCCCGCTGGATTGGATGTACCCGCACCTGACGCCGTATGGGGTGATCATGAAGATCAACCGCCAGCCGCTGCCGTCGCTCAGCGAGGACGTGCTGCGGCGGGACCACGAGTTCTGGAAAGAGTATTCCAAGCGGCTGACGGGCGATATCATCGATTACAATACCCCCATCTCGCAAATCTGTGATTGGATCGAGAAGACCTACCTGCGCCATGACTTCAATGGGTTCACCGGCGACCGCAAGTTCATTCATGACGATGACGCGCAGAAGGCGTTCTCGAAATTGCGCAGTTCGATTGGGGGCATTTACGCCTGGCGCCTCACCCAGGCGCCGGCGCAATACCGGCCCAAATCCCAGGAAGAGTTTCAGCGCATTCTGCGCGAGGCCGAGTTCACTTTCCGCCAGGCGTTCGCTTTTTGTCCGTACAGCCCCGAGGCGGTCTTTCGGTACGTGCAACTGTTGTCGCAACTGCCCGGGCGCATCGACGATGCGCTGTTGATTGCCCGCACGTGCAAGAAGCTCGACCCGTATAACCCTTCGGTCCAGGGCTTGGTCGCGCAGCTCGAAGGGATGAAGCAGCAGCAGGCCAACATGGGCTCGAGCCTGCAATCGGGCATCGACGCGGCCAAGGTCCAACTCCAGGGCAAGAACACCAACCAGGCCCTGCAAATCCTCGACTCGGTGGTAAACCACCCGGCCGCCGATTACCGCACCATCGTCGAGGTCGCACAAATCTACGGTCAGCTTGCGGACTGGAATCGCCTCGAAGGCGCGCTGGAACACCTGGTCAAAGTCGCGCCGGAAAGTCCGGAGGCTTGGTACGATTTGGCCGCGCTGAAGGCCAATCGTGGCAAGTCCAATGAAGCGCTGCCCGACCTGGAGCGCGCGCTGGACCTTAGCTCGAAGCGCCTCAAGGAAAACCCCAAAGCACGCGACCTGCTCTCCGAAGCGCGCAACGATGCGCGCTTTGCGAACCTCCGCACCGTTCCGGAATTCCAAAAGCTCGTCATGGCGAGGTGACGCAGCGGCGGGCGGGCTGGTGTGCACCGACCCCATGCAGTGGGAGGCAGGCGGCCCGAA
>DASYXT010000036.1:0-1998 GCA_035934555.1 Verrucomicrobiia bacterium
GGTTTGTCAGGTTTTCATTTTGGTCGGCTTGGACAATTAAAGCGAGGCGACGCCGGCTGCGAGCCATCCAGCTCGCGGCGTCGCCGGTCAAAATCCCAGAGCCTTCCCTTGAACAAAGTTGCCCTGACGCTGAATTCGTGGACGTGTTTCCCGCCGCATGCAGGAGTCAAAGCTCCGCACAGTCTGCTATCCGTTCCCTTGGTCGAAGGGTTACAAAAAGGCCAAGTCCGTTGGCCGGAGGCAGGGAAACCAAGCACGCCCATTCTTTGGAACGGACCCTCGGTCCACTGAGCCAAGCGAGCGTGCTCCGTTTCCGAAATCAACTTCATGGTTTTGTCCTTCCAGGAAAGTCTGGTTGAAATTAGAGGATTACACCATCACCCAGCCCAGTTGTTCGGGGGTGACCTTGCCGGTCTGCCAGCGCCACAAGTCCACGGCCAGTTGCCGAGCCAGGGCCACCAACGCCCGTTTCTTCTGCCGCGCCGCCGCCTTGGGATTTAACAACAGGTGCCGCCAGCGCTGGACGGCTTTGGATTGCGGTTGATAGAGCACCATGCGCCAGGCCAGTTCGATCAGGGCCCAACGCACCCGCGCATTGCCGGCCTTGGTGATGGACAGATCGCAATGACTGGGACCGGAGCTGCTGACCCCGCCGCACAGGCCGGTGTAACTGCCGATCTGTTTGCGGTTCTTGAAGCGCGTCCAGTCGCACAGTTCGGCGATCAACAGCCCCAGGGTCAGCGGCCCCAGACCTTTGGGACGTTCCTTCGGGGCCAGCGCCTCTACTTGTTTGGTCAGAGCCTCCAGGAGGGTTTCCACGGCAACAATGAGTCGGCGCCAGACGACCAACCGTTGCTCCAGCCAGTCGGGCAACGTCAATTGCGCTTTCCACCATTCCCCATGCAAACGAATGCCCTGGGTCAGGCACAAACTGCGGCCCTGGGCGGCCAGCCGCTGGCGTTCCCGGCGCAACTGTTCGCGCTGGCGACTCAAGGCGCGGCGCTGTTCTTCGGCCGGGCTGGGCACGCGCACCACACTCATGGCCCGCAGGTTGCCCCGCAGGTAGCGGTCCAGATTCAAGGTCAATTCGCGCGCATCGGTCTTGTCGGTCACTACCCCCTTGTGCTGCGGATCGAGCTTGTGCGGATGCACCACAAAAGCCGTCGCCCCGAGGGCCGTGAGTTGGCGATGCAGGTGGAAGCCGCCCGGCCCGGCTTCATAGACCACAAACACCTGGTCGGCCAGCGCCAGTTGCTTCTGCACAAAGGGCAGGAAACTGGCCGGAGTGAACCGTTGCGCCGGCTGAGGCGATTGGCCATCGCACATCCGGACCACCCGGAAGTGGTCGGCGTGCCAGTCCACACCCAGCTTGAGCTGCTCGATGCGGACGGCCGTTTCAAGGTTTGCTTGCGTTTCAGCGTTTACGAGCGTATTGGTTTTCATAGGCATGATTGAGGTTTATGGTTTACTGTTCACCTATAGTTGTCGCCCACCGCGTCAACTCCCTCAACTCATGCCTTCTTTTGGTCGTTAGGCATCCTATGCGTCTCACCAATTTTACATTTGATAGCTCGGTTGAGATTGGCACTGATGGCCGTCACCGTTATCTCGACATGCACAATATTTATGCTTGGCAGGGAGTTTTTTATTTTTCTGACCAGCGGAGAGTGCGGATGTCGTGGTTATTGCCGCCGGTTAGTTCGTTTGGGCCACATGCGAAGTATGTCCAGGATTTGCCCGGCGGCTTTGTTTTAGAGTTTCGTGGTGTTTCGAGGTTTGCCGCGACTCCACATGACCCTGAGCTGCCATACACGGAAGATACATGTTTGGACGGAGCCACATTCACGCCTGAAGGAGAGCACTCCGACTCTGGGACCGGACGCAAGGTGTTTCGTGTTGATGTCGGATACATCACGTTCACGTTTCGGTCTGGATTTTGTATCACGATTTGGGCGGAAGAGGCAGAGTTGATACTTGACCGGATGCCTAACACCTATT
>DASYXT010000088.1:0-2911 GCA_035934555.1 Verrucomicrobiia bacterium
GTAGCCGTTGGTCAGGCGCACCTTGGCCACCTTGCGCATAGCCGAGTTGGGCTTCTTGGGGGTGCGCGTCATGACCTGGATGCAGACGCCGCGACGAAAAGGGGAGTTGTCCAAGGCGGGCGACTTGGACTTGTGCTTGAGTTTGCTGCGGCCCTTGCGGACCAATTGATTAATCGTCGGCATTTAGCGTATGTATTGTGCCCGGCTTGTCCTTCCGGGCGAACGGAGCGCGGAATATAGCAAACGGGCTTGGGGTTGCAACAACTATTTCGAGTTGCGCAACCGCGCCAAATTAGCGGGAGAAAGGCGGGGTTTCAAGGCTTTTCCGGGTGGAAATGGCCCGAAACAGGGCTGCTCTAAAGTCTGGGAATCTCGCCGGTTAGGTAGTGGAGCACTCGGGGGATACGTCGGCCCATCTTCTCCAGGAACGCTGGGCAGGTGCTGTCGCGCGCTTTACGTTGGCAACGAGCCCAAGCGCGATACTCTCCCTGGACGGCGCGCCGTAGGATGCCTAGGACGGTTACGGCAACGGGGTGGCGCACACGACAGCGGTCTTCTCCGGCGCTCACGTCCAAGCGATAATGGGTGCCATTCTCAATGGTCCAGTAAAGGCGAGCCAATTCGAGGAGGCGCGCTTCATCGGCCTGCTCGGGACCCAGGCTGGTAATGAGCCACACGGTTTCGACTTCCTGCCGCCCCGGGCTCAGTTGCCGGATGCGGTCCAGGCGCGCCAGTTGCAGCGCGTGGGGGAAGCCGATTTGCACCGGCGTCACGGGCATGATTTTGATGCCGCGCCACTCAATGCGGCCATGCCCGGCTGCCACCTGCAACAGTTGAGGGGGAAAAATCTTCCGGGAGGAAGTGTTGCGCTTGTTTTAAGAGGCCGGCCTGGTTGCCTTTGACAAAGAGGACAAAGTCCCCTCCTCGCTCCTGCACGATGGCCTGACCGGTTTCGAGCTGAGTGTGCAGCGCATCCATCAGAGCGATGGCGCCGTCGAGTTCCAAACGGTCCAGCAGCGTTTGCGCGGCGGGAATCTCGTTGCTCTTGGCCGAGACGGTTTCCACGCCCAGGGTGCGTCCGCTCTGGGCGTTGATGGCGCCGACCAACTGGGTGCCCTGGCTGCCGCGCAAGGCCTTGCCGTCCAGCACGACCACGCTGCCGTCCTGGGCTCCGTGCCGGGCCTGCTGCCAGGCCCAAATGGCCTGCTGGAACTCCAAAACCGAAACGGCTTTGAGCACTCGGTAAACGCAGTTCTCGCTGGGCACGTCATAGGTGCGGGTCTTGCGGTTGAACCAGCAGCGCAGGGCGGCCCGCTGCGTGGGGCTCAGGTCTTTGGCGAAGGAAACCACCGCGCGATGTCCGCCCTGGCCGCCACTGAGCAGGAAGGCAAATACCAAGGTCAGCACGGTGGCTTGCTTGTGCCGCATCCCGTGGACGCTGCGGCTCTCGGGCACCCACTGATGCAGCACCTCACAGAGGCTGCGCAGTTGGTCGTTGGGCATTTGGCAGGAGGGAGTGATTGCCCGCTCGTAGGGCCGGAGCGCTTCGGGCAGGTGGCGCTGCCGCAGTTTGCGAGCCGCGTGCCTGATGAGCTCCCGGACATAGAGTTGCTTGGGCCGCTCGTGCAACTCATAGAAATCCTCCGCCACCCGTTTGAAACCCGAACTATACCCCAGGGCCTGCCAGCCCGCCGCCTTGTAGGCTGTGCCGCGGAAAAGCTGGGTATCCACAAAGCTTTCCAACAACGCAATCGGATGTCCATAAACCTGCTGCCAGTCTGCGGACAAGCGCGCCGCGTTGAGCGCCAACACCCGACTGGCCAGATTGGGATACTGCCCAGGGTAGGTCAGCAAACAGAAACGCGCATTGTTGGCGACCAGAGGCAGGCGGCTGCGCCTTTGGTTGGCATTCCAGCCAATCCACTGGTCGCGCGCCCGAATGTGGTAAGCCGCCGCGCACCAGCCCAGCAGCGCTAGCCACTGGCCCCCATACTCGACCACGTAACACAAACGCTCGCCCACCATCTGGGCGCTCTTGAGGTAATGGTGTTGGCTGACCAATTGCTCCCAACGCGCCTGCTCCTCAGGTCGGATGAGGCGCACGGAAAGGTGGTCCAGAACCACCGCTTCGGCGGGGTCCGATAGGCTCAACTGCTTGCTTCGCATTCCCGCCAGCGGAACAAAAAGAAACGCGCATGTCCAGCACCTTGTCCAAGTGCCTTACTGAAAGCCCTTTTCGGGGCAGGTCAGAACACCCCTGTGCAGCCCGCTGATTACGCTAGGTATAAGGTATGCGTTGCAAGCTTCAGTCGGACAACCGCCGTTGGATGCTCGGAACCGCAGGAACTTTGGTTGGGGTTTCGCCTTCGTGATATCATGGGCCGAGAGTCCGCAGCCTCAGCCGCGGAGTTGATCCACCAAATCACATACACTTTGAGAAAGGAGTGTCGACATGTCCGAACACGAAATCGTTTCGTCCATTGGAAAGGCGCACCATCCGACCCGCGCCGAAAGCAAACGCTATGAAGGCCGGCGGGCGGGCCAGGCGGTCACCGTCACTGTGGACGGGAGCCCGCTGAACCCCCGGTTCGACCTATGCAATCACAGCCCCACCGGATTTGAATGGGGGTATGGTGGCAGCGGTCCTGCGCAGTTGGCGCTCGCGCTCCTGGCCGACCATCTCGGGAACGATCAACAGGCCGTCGAGTTCCACCAGGAATTCAAGATCAAGATCGTTGCCGCATTAGGCCATTCTGGCTGGACTCTCACCAGTGAAGAGATCCAGCGCGCGTTAGTGCCAACAGTGGACGTGCTGCACGACAGGCCCACGAGCATGAACACGCACGCGGTTCCCGTGGCTGTTTTCCGGCTTGGACGGATCGTGGCCACGCCCACTGCGTTGGCAGCCTTG
>DASYXT010000093.1:0-3963 GCA_035934555.1 Verrucomicrobiia bacterium
CCCGGCGGGTCTTGCCCAGTTCGGACGCTCACGCGGTGGACACCTCGAGGATGATCCAAACAAAGCACGCGTGGCCACAGTGCGTCCGATCGAACAGTTCGTCACCGAATTCGTGACCGTCGAACAAGGCATGATGCTGCAGAATCTGGGCTTGATGGCTCAGGCACTCGGCCTGGGCGGCTTCCCCAATTTCGCTAACCACGAATTTGGCTGGTTCCAGGCTCTTGGATTCCAACTGCAACAGATGCCGGCCAGCCGTTATTTGGGCGCGGGCCCTTTGGTGTCACTGGCAATGAGACTCCTGCGCAAGGATACTCCAGTCCCCTATCCCGTGGGTCTAGAGCATAATGGCGAGCCACTGCTCAAGCCATTCTTGTACAGCAGCGAATTGCTCTGTGGAACCCGTAGCGGAGTCAGTCGTGGAGCAACGGGATAGATGGACGGATTAGTCGGTGGAGGGAAAGGCGCGGTGGCGTGTGGCGAACTTTTTAAGCCGGACCGTGGACAGGGGCCCGGATTTGTGTCGAGAGACGGTGAGGCGAAAATCCAGGCTGCCAGTTTCGGAATCGGGCGTGGAACGTTACCAACCCTGTTCTGCCCGAAAGCGGGCCAGGATCTCTAAGGCGCGCCGGCGGGCGGCTTGTTGTTTCTGGGCACTGATGGGTGGGGCAGGCGGAGCCGCGCTGGTGGGAGTCTTGGGAGCGTAGAGCCGAACGCGACTGATGTTGAGATCCTCTTCGAAGCGGTCCAGTTGCAGGAGATTGGAAAGCTTCAAAGCTCCGACATTACGGCGGCCCTCGCGAATCTCCCGCTGTAGGTAACCAATAACTCTTTGGAGATCGGCCTCGTCGAAGCCTGCCCGAAAGAGCTCATACCAGAGGCGTTCCCGGTCAAAGCGCAGGCTCACGCGCTGGCCGGTCAGCCGGCAGTATAACGCGTGAGCCTGTTGAATCCGCTCGATCATGAGTTGTGGCGGCTCAGGCCGACCAACCCGGGGACCTGCTCCATCGCCAGTTGCATCGTCTGAGCGCTGATTTCCCTGGTCTCGGCCCGGGCGGCTTCGAGCCAGGCGGCGCGAGCCAACAGGCAGACGCTGCGCGGCACCCCCGCCGTGGAGCGCACCAGCAGGTCCACGGCGGCCGGTTCGAAGACCTTGGAGCGGTGAATGCCCACGGCTTCCAAGCCTTTGGTCAGATAGGTTTGGATCTCCTCCATAGTCCAAGGGCTGAGCATGTGATGAGCGCTGAGCCGGGAACACAGCGCCCGATGATTGCGCAACTGAAGTTGCCCCAGCAAATACTCGTCGCCAATGAGGATGAGCGCGAAGGTGGGCTGGCTGGGCAGATTGAGCCCCAACAACAGCCGTACTTCCTCCAGGGTGCCGTGCGTCGCGTTCTGGGCATCGTCCATCACAATGACCAGCGTCTGGCGTTCGTGTTCGGACAGGTAACTGGATAGTTCGTCCAGGTTGCGTTCGCGGCGCATGCTGGGCTGCTTGCCCAAGCCCCGCGCCAGACTGGCCAAGAGGCCGCTGCTGCTCAAAGTCGCCTGAGTCAAATTGACGGGAGTGAAAAGCCGGCTCTCCAGTTGACGCACCCAGCGGCCAACCAGGGTGGATTTACCCACGCCATTGCCGCCGCTTAAGAGCATGACGCCCCGCAACGCCGCGGTTTGATTGAGCAGCATGAGGGCGCGTTGCTGCGCAGGGATGTCCACCCATTGGGTTTCAGACAGAGGACCAAAGGGCACGGCGGTGGCTCCCCAACTCCGAGTGTAGTGCTCCAACTCATTCATAGCTGAGCCTCCCCGCCATTGAGCTGGCTGTTGAGGTGGCGGTTGGCTTTGCGGGCGGTCCCGAAATCCTGCCCTTTATAGCGGACCCAAATCGGGTCTTTGATCCAGGGGTCCAGTTCCAACTGCACTTTGAGGCCGCGTAGCGCCAGGTTGACTTCGTAAAGATCGTTGTCGATGCGGACCGTCCCATCCTTGCGCACCACTCGATCGATGCGCGTATAGAAAAGTCGGTCCAAGTCCAACTGTGGGTCCAAGGGCCGCAGCAATGGCAAGGCCCGGGCGAAGCGTTCCTGTGGGCTTTCCCCAATGCCATCGTGCACGCGCGGGTGGTAAATCTCCTGCAACCAGCAGGCCAACTTGCCGTTGAGTTGCTCCAGCGAGCCCACAGCCTGGCCGGGCAAGCGCAAGCCGGCCTCAAAATCCTGCTGCAAGGTGCGGAACATTCGTTCAACTTTTCCGCGGCTCCAAGGCCGGCCGGGCTTGGAGTGGACCAACCGGATGCCCAGATTGGCACAGACGATCCGCAGGTGGTTATTGATGAAGGGCCCTCCATTGTCGGCGTACAATTTTCGGGGCAGTCCCCTGCGCCGAAGGGCCTCCTTGAAGCAATGGAGCAGGGCCCGGGTATCGGCAGCCAGGTCGTAGGCAGCGAACGGGATCAGCCGCGAGTGATCGTCAATGATCACGCACAAGTGGGTGGCCACCGTTTTGGGATGCAGCGCCAGGAACGGTCCCGGCGAGAAATCGACGATCCACAGGTCGTTAACGCCGGGGGCTTCAAAGGTCTTGGTCGGACCGGGAATGTTCTGGCGCAGCAAATACCGGCGGCCATGGGCGTCGAGATCGTTTTGCTCCAGCCAGCGATAGACGGCCGAGAGTGCCGGCAGGGTGGGGTCGGCTTGTTTCCACTGCCGATAGAGCAATTTAACCGGCACTCCAGGAAAAGCGCGCACCTGCTCCAGGATCCACTGCTGCTGTTGGGCGGAGAGCCGGCGCGGTTTGCCACGGTCGGACCGTGCCTTGGGCTTGAGTCCCTCAAAGCCCCGTTGCTTAAAGGCGTAATACCAGTCTTCGAGCGTGCGCTTGGCGACGAACTGTGGGCCAGACTCACCCTCCCCAGCCAGGGGATGAGCAGAGGCTACCTGTTCCAGTGCGGCCGAGAGGGGCCAATGGCACTGAATTAACTCGATGACGGCTTGAACCAGGCTCATGCGCCGCAAGGCGATGGCCTCCTGAACCGATTGAGAAGTGTTTTTCATGTGCCGCGAGCCTCTCACGGCGCTACCGCTCGGTTCAAAAACAGGGTTTTGTGGGACGGCTAAACCCTTGCGGTTCAAACAAACATTCAGGCTGGCGGTCGCAGGCAGCGGTAGTGACCCAGGAGCGAAATGTGGTGGTGCACAGAAAGAAAACAGAGCATTTTGGCCACCGAGTCAAATGACTGCCGCAAACTGGCCCAGAATGGGGCGACTTCAGCAACCGTGCTTGAAACCAGTTGACCGAAGGCGTCTTTGAGGGGCTCTACGCGCGCCGTCAAAGCACTCCAGGCTCGTTTGAGGCAACCGGCCTCGACAGCCCGGGGCGGAGGGTCCAAACCTTGCGTTTGGATCCCCGCCCGTTGGTCGAAATACCTCTGCAGTCGCTCGGCACGAACTGCGCGATAAGGCAGGCGATGCGGTGGCAGCACCGAGAAGCTCAGCCCGCATGGAGCGCACAGATAACGCTGGATCCGTTCTTGGAGCGTCTCTTCCGGCTCAGCGTAACGCCAGTAGCACCCATGCTTGTGCACCATCCCCGGACAACCGCGAGGACACACCGGGCGCTTTCCTCTGAGTTGATCTTCTCGAAATTGAATCGGGAAGCTTTTGCAAAATCCTCAGTGTCGATCAAGTCGCTTTACTTTGGGCTCCACGGTGCGTCCACACGCCAGCTCTTCACCAACGTTGCTCCCTCACGTTCACGCCGTAATTTGCAGCGCTACACCCCTTTCGTCTGCTCATGGCAATCATCCCCGCAGCGCCTTGAGCTTCTAGCTGATCAAATGTTGGGCATCACTGTAGGGCCGAAGTCTTTAGTTTATTTACAAAAATGGCTCGGCTGAACGCCTCCCGCTCGCAACAGCTCGCGTGGGGTGGGTGCGTTCGCGTGTTCCATCATCGCCAGCAGAAC
>DASYXT010000108.1:0-1634 GCA_035934555.1 Verrucomicrobiia bacterium
CTTAGCCGGAACGATTCAGTTGAAGGGGATTGTTGCATAGGATTGGCGGGTTTATGCTTGAAGTGAGGCAACTGCATTGCAGTTGGGCAAAGCGGTGAGTTTGGTGAGGATTTCGCGCCACCAATGGCGGTGATCGTCGCCGCGCACTGCCAGTTTGAGTGTCGGTTTGCCACGCGCCCGACTCCATACGGCGGCGCGCGAAAACAACCTCCAGCGCAGTGTGTTGAGTTCGCATTTTTCCAACTGCCCCAGCCGCCGCTGCAACAGCACACACAGGTTGTAGGCGGCGATGGCCAGATGATGCATCGCCTCGGTGCCCCAAAAATTATCCACGCACAGCCGCTTGACTGCGAATTGTTCGCCCAGCTCCTTGATGTGGTTTTCGATGTCGGCCCGGCCATTGTATTGGCGCCAGACGCCCAGCGCGTCCACGCTGGGCGGCAGGTTGGTGACCAGCGCTTGAAAGCGGTAGCCGGGAACCTCCAATAGCGTTTTGCCGCCGGCAGCGGGGCGTTGCTCGATCCGCTGGCGAATGACGATCAGGCGCCGACCCGGCTGCTCCAGTGCCACTTCCTGAACTTCCAGGCCGGCCATTGGCGTGCCTTGCCAGTGTGCGTCGTCATGCCGGCAGAGGCTTTGGACCTTTTGCGTCAGGCGCGCCACAAAAATGAAGTTCAATCCCAGCGCCTGTGCGCACTCCTGCACGCTGGCATCGCCAAAACCCGCGTCGCCCCGCACCAGCCTGATCCGAATGTGCAACGGCAATCCTTCCACGGTCTGGCGCAAAAACTCCGCCGCGCCGTTAGCGCAGGAACTGTCGCCCCGGCGCAGCCAGTAGTTGGCGATGAGTTTGCTTTCCGCCAGGGCGGCAATCAGTGGCCGGTGACAGGGCTTGAGTCCCGCTCGCGTGTAACCGACCCTGACGCCTTGTTGATGACCATCCTCGTGCAGCAGCGACCATGAATCCAGGTCCAACGTGCCGCCTTCTTTGATCGAGGGCAGACTCCAAACCGCCTGCCGGTGCAACCGGTTCAGAGCGTTGCAGGCTTTTTGACCGAACACCTCGAAGAACCGGCTCAAGGTCGATTGACTGGCAATGGCCTCTACGCCCAGCACCTCACTCAAGGCCCGATCGCTTTGTAACCATGCCACCCGGGAGAGCTTGTCGGCACCGCAAAGAATGCCCCCGAGGTAACCCAGTGCCACGTCGGTCGGATCGTAAGCATTGGGACTGGTCGGACAATGGGGCAAAACTTCCCGCAATTGCTGTCGGAAACGCTTTTGATGCAGAAAATGTGACCACACGATCATACCCCCGTGTGCCGTCAACCGCTGGTCGCTAAATGAAATCCGCATAGACGACGTGGCATCTTTGGTGTCAATTGGCAGGCGCACCGTTTGGTCCGCCTCCCGTCGAGGCTCGGGAACTTGATTTGGTTTCATCACCACAAGCCCGCCAAACGGTGCTCCCACTTTCAAGCTGAATCGTTCCGGCTTAGGCGGGCGCCGGACCGATGGTGGCGCCGCTCACATACTCCAGCGGAATCCGGCGGGATTTCTTCACCACCTGACGGGTCTCCACCAGTTCTAAAACACGGTCGGCAATGGTGCGCGACATCAGCTTGGTATCGGGG
>DASYXT010000002.1:0-190402 GCA_035934555.1 Verrucomicrobiia bacterium
CCCCAGGGGCAGGCGACCCCGCCGTCTGTTTCTCGTGAGCCCCGCCCGAGAGACTGCCTCCTCGACTATCGTGAACGCGTCCACCCCAAAACACCTCGATTATCACGATGATCTTCTCCCAGATTATCGTGAACCGGAACACCATTATTGTCTTTCGCTGGAGCCGTTTCTATGTGAGGGTCGCTTCCCGGAGACTGCTCAGGCAGCGTCGGTCGCTTTGATTATGCGCTCGTTCAACCATGCGGCTTCAGGCAAAGGGGGCAATAGCCTCTCTGTTTCCTATCAGGCGTCTCGGTCGCGCCGTGCCTGAGCCGCCGCGGTTGGGCGGCATTACGAGTATGAAACTTAATCCAAAAAGATGCGTTCGGAACCTCGCGATTGTGGGAGGTGGCGCTGTTGCAGTTGATACCCTGGGCGGAACGCCGGGGACGTGGGAAGTTCTCGTCCAGGTGACCCTCGTCATTTTGTGTGGTCTCTTTGGACTCTTTCGGAGCGGACTAAACTAATCACTTTGTGGCTCTGTCGATCGCACTCCCCCCGGGCTCAATAGTCACACTCCTCCTGTACAGCGGTGCAGCAGCCGTGGTCTATTTTCTCGTTGTTCGGAGACTGTCCAGACGATGAAAGCCAACCCGCCCAACCCCCGCAGGCAGCCGGCCCCGCGATTCCGTTCTGTTCGGATTCCACGCCAGTGGCGCGGGGCCGCTGCTGCGGGTCGTTAAGCATGAGTACCCAAAGTTCAAGAGGGCTACCCGCCAGGGCTCCTTTCGCCAGGAGCAACTCGATTCTCCTCGTTTTGAGCGTTGTCGCAGTGCTGCTTTCTGGGTGGGCCGTCAGCGTTCTGGCGATGCAATGGCCGAGGGACTTGGGTGCCCCAGCGTTTGCTATTGTAGTGGCGCTCGCGCCCACGACTCTCCTGTTGAGCGGTTGGGAGATGTTCCGGTACCGAATCACCTGGCGAGCGGTGCTGGCGGCACTGCTTTCGCTTATTGCCACGGCATCCTGGGTTTATATGGTCATCGGGGTTATTCATCGTGCGCGAACGTAACAGAAATGCCAACCAGGCTGTGGCAGTTGACGCGCCGATTGCGTCTCTGTTTCGAAGCCGGTAGAGCCATTCATATGTTCATAGCATCCGCGAATACCGGCGGGCAAAAACTCCAGCGGGGTGATTGTGGGGCCAGGGTGAGGGCCAGGGTGCAATTGCCGCTCAGCCGGCGGACGGATGTTGCAACACAGGTCACCCCGCTGGGGTTTGGCCCGTTCAACGGAGGGGGCGTTACTATAAACAGGCCCCCCCGCTGGGGTTTTTCTTCGCCACGCATTTGCGCACGGAGGCCCACATCTGCGTGCAGGCGACGCCGGATTACGCCTGTGTTTCATTTCTGAGCCAGTGGCCCGGCGCGCCAGACCCAGGGCGTTGGGCCGCATAGAGCGCGTATGACTAAGCAAACACTCATGGTTCTCGGTCTCATTCTCGTGGTTTTTTTGGGGCTGGTTACTTTGGCGGTGCTAAAGCCATTGGCAGCACGCCCAAACGTGACAGTCAGGTTCGCCGGTTACACGAACGACACCACCGGCACTCGACTTGCCGTGTTTACGATGGATTTCACGGAGTCGAGGTGCTTCGCCAGTCCATCACTCCACCACCCCATTCAGTTGGCTGTGTGAACTGTGATTGACACGCGTCCAGCCCGGGAGGAAACTCCGCTTATGACCACGAGGCAACGGCTAATGATGGTAACTCGTCCAACCGATTCTCACCGCCTGATTTGGGTGATTTGCGCGGGGCTGCTCGCCGGGAGCGCGGCGGCCTCGCTCGCCGCCTCGTCCGAGACCGAGGCGAGCAAAGCCAAAATCAGCGACGAATCCAATGAGGCTTCGAGCGGCAAATCAACGGAGAAATCAGGCAAGCCCATTCCGAAGGAACAATCCACGGTAACGCATCACCAGGTCACGGTCGGCGATCAGCAAATCCCTTACACTGCGACGGCGGGCAATCTGCTGATTCGCAAAGAGGATGACCCGGTGGCTTCGATGTTTTACGTCGCCTATACCCGCGACGGGATCACGAACTTCGACCACCGGCCGGTGACGTTTTTTTACAATGGCGGGCCGGGGTCCTCGACGATCTGGCTGCATATGGGATCGTATGGGCCGCGGATCGTGGAGACGGCCAACGCCCAGCCGACCGGCCCGGCGCCCTACCACGTGGTTAATAACAGCGACACGCTGCTGGACCGCAGCGATTTGGTGTTCATCGACGCGGTGGGGACGGGTTTCTCCCGCATCGTCGGAAAGGGCCAAGGCACAAATTTCTGGAGCGTTGATGGGGACGTTGATGCTTTTGGCAAATTCATTACCCGCTATGTGACGGTCAATCATCGCTGGAACTCGCCCAAGGTGCTGTTTGGGGAATCGTATGGGACGACGCGCTCGGCCGCGCTGGTTTATCACCTGCAAGAGGAGGGCATGAACTTCAACGGTGTGGTGTTGCTCTCTTCCATCCTCAATTACGCGGAGAACTCGCCGGGCCTCGATGAACCCTATGTGAACACGTTGCCGACCTACGCCGCGATTGCCTGGTTTCATGACAAGTTGGCTCACAAGCCGGCCGACCTCCCGGCGTTTCTTCAACAGGCGCGCGACTTCGCTTCAGGTCAGTACGCTCAGGCGCTGGCCAAAGGGCAGACCCTTTCCACCGCGCAAGCCGACATTATGGCCGGGCGCCTTCACGACTTTACCGGGCTGAGCGTGGAGTACCTCAAATCCGCGAATCTCCGCGTCAAACCCAGCCGGTTCCGGAAGGAATTGCTGCGCGATGAAAGGCGCACCGTGGGGCGGTATGACGGCCGGTTTGAAGGGATGGATTTCGACTCGGCGGGCGAGGAGCCAACGTCGGATGCATCGGACACCGCGATTGCCGGCGCGTTCACCGCAGCGTTCAACAGCTACATCTGCGACGAGTTGAATTACAGCCACGAGACCCCTTACCAGGTCAGCAGCCCCGAGGCTGGGCGCTCCTGGGACCGGAAGCACAAGCTGCCGGGTTATGTCGGCTCGCGGATGCCCTTTCCACTGCCGTATGTGGTGGATGACCTGGCGCAGGCCATTCGGGAAAATCCGGCGCTGAAGGTGCTTTCCGCCAACGGCTATTTCGACCTGGCGACGCCGTTTTTCGCCACCGAACGCGACCTGAACCACGCGGCCCTCGAGCAAAGCCTCTGCGGCAATATCACCTTCCGCTACTACCCTTCGGGGCACATGGTCTATTTGAATCCGGAAGCGCGGAAAGCTTTTCGTGCCGACCTGGGCAGCTTCTACGACAGCGCGGCGAGCCGATAGCGTAGGCAGGCAGGCAGGCGTTTTTGGATTTGTTTCTTTCGCGGAGGATGTCACATTCGCCCGCGCGATGAACCCGGTCGAACATTATCAGGATGTGCTGCAAAACATTGAAGCCGCGGTGGCGGGGGTCTGGCGGGAGCACCAGGAGTTAACCAACTATGCCGTCAGCCGCGCCTACGAGGCGGCCATCAACCGTTATAAAGACGAAGCCCGTCAATTCGCGCCCAAGCCGGCCGGCTTGACCGGCCTGGATGCGGTCCTTTACCAGCGCGTTTGCGAAATGTGCGAATGGCGTTTGGGTCGCAAGCCGAACGCTGAAACGCCTGACCTGAATCCAATCCCCATTGAAGACTTGGTCGCGTGCTTGCGCAAACTGCACAAATCGGTCGAGTTCTGGACCAAAAAGGGCGGCCGCCAAGGGTACCTTCAGTTCATTGAAGGGTTTGTGTAGGGGCGTGGCGTCGTTCCTGCTTTCCAAAAACAACCGACCTCTTACAGTGTGCGCCATGACGCGCCTCGCCGTTTGCAGTTGGTCCTTGCAGCCCGCCAGCCCTGCCGAGCTCATCTCGAAACTGCAGGCCACTGGCATCACGCGCGTCCAACTCGCCTTGGACCCTTTGCGCGAGAATCCCTCTGTTTGGGGCCAGGCGCCCGAACTGCTGCGCAATAGCGGTGTCACCACTATCTCAGGCATGTTCGGCTGTCTCGGTGAGGATTATTCGACGCTGGAGAGCATCCGGCGCACGGGGGGGATCGCCCCGGATACGACCTGGGAACAGAACTGGGGCCGAATCCAGGCAAGCGCGGTTCTGGCGCGGCAGTTAGGGCTGAAATTGGTGACATTCCACGCCGGGTTTGTACCGCATGATGAATCCGACCCGCAATTTGCGAAAATGGTCCAGCGACTCGGCGAGGTCGCCGGTATTTTCGGAACCTTTGGCATGGAATTAGGTTTGGAAACGGGCCAGGAAACCGCACCCGTCCTGGTGCAGTTGCTGGAAAAACTCGGGCGCAAGAATGTCGGCGTGAACTTTGACCCGGCCAACATGCTGCTGTATGACAAGGGCGAGCCGGTTGAGGCGGTGCGTGTGCTGGGGCCCTGGATCCGGCAAGTGCACATCAAAGACGCGCTGCGCACGCGCGTCCCCGGGACCTGGGGTGAGGAAGTACCGGCAGGCCAGGGCGAGGTGAATTGGCCCGCTTTCTTTAATGCTTTGCGCGCGGTGAAGTTTAACGGGAACCTGGTCATCGAACGCGAAGCCGGCGGCCAGCGGATTGATGACATTCGCGCGGCCCGGGAGCTGGTTGAACGCGGCGCCGCCTGAGGCGAATGGATTTATGGCAAATACCCCGAAAAACAAAGTCAACGTGGCGGTCGTCGGTCTGGGTTTCATGGGCGTGACGCATTTGCGGGCGTACCAGGCGATTGACTCGGCCAATATTGCGGCGGTGTGCGACGCTGTCCGCCTGCCGGTAAATGGCGTGCTGGCGGGAGTCGCCGGCAACATCAAGAAGTCGGATGACATTCAGTTGGGAGCGGCGGTAAAGGTGTTTCGCCAACTGGAAGAAGTGCTGGCCGACCCGGATGTGGACCTGGTGGACTTATGCACCCCCACGCCGCTGCACCATGATCAGGCCATCGCGGCGCTCAAAGCGGGCAAGCATGTCCTGTGTGAAAAGCCTCTGGCTCGGACTTCGGCCGCGGCGCGCGAAATCGTGCAAACTGTGGAACAGGCCGCGGGCTTCTTGATGCCGGCGATGTGCATGCGTTTTTGGCCGGGGTGGAGCTGGCTCAAAACTGTCGTGCAGGAACAAACCTACGGGAAAGTGTTGGCGGCGAGTTTCCGACGCTTGTCCGAAATGCCCGCCTGGAGCAAGCAAGGCACCTACACCGCCGGCACGGACCTGGGCGGCGCGTTATTCGATTTGCACATTCACGACACCGATTTTGTTAATTTCCTGTTCGGCCGGCCTGCGGCGGTTTTTTCGACCGGTGTGGCGCAAGGCGGCAATGTGATTGGCCACGTCGTCACGCAATACTTGTTTCCGAGCGGTCCGGCGGTGCACGCCGAAGGGGGTTGGCTGTTGGCGAAAGGTTTTCAAATGGCTTACACGCTGCACTGCGAACGGGCGACGCTCGATTTTGAGCTGGGTCGCGGTGCCGACGCGTTGCAGGTCACGGCGCATGGCCAGGCGCCCCAAACTGTCAAGTTTGACGGCCCTGACGGCTACGGCCAGGAAGTGCGTTATGCCGTAGAATGCGTCCGGACTGGCCTGGCGCCGGCGGTGGTCACGGCGCGAGACGGGCTGACCGCCCTCGAGATTTGTGAGGCGGAAGAGAAATCCATAAGCACAGGGCAGGTGGTTAGGGTTTAAGAATTCAGCTCACCGAAGCAAAACCAACGAATTGCTGCGGAAGGCAACTCAAAGCTTTCCTTCCCGGCAGGATTTATTACGGTTTGAGCGACCGTTCCAATGATAAGTTTGTTTTCTATGAAGCCGAATCTCTCCAGGTTCATTAGCCGGTTGACGGCCCAAGGTGTGTGGGTGCTGCCGCTGCTGCTGCAGCCCGGTGCGCGCGCGGCGCTGTCCCACCCCGATCCCCACTGGCTGGACCACGACCGCGACCGCCCACAGCCGGCCGTCATTACCCCCGGCACCGCCAGCACACAGGCACAAGCGGGCCAGGCTCCCTCCGATGCCACCGTTCTGTTTGATGGTTCAAATCTCTCGCAGTGGGTCAGCCTGGATGGCAGCCCCACCCGCTGGATCAAGGGCGACGGATACATGGAATGCGTCAAGGGCAGCGGGTACATCCGGACTTTGCAGAATTTTGGTGATTGCCAGCTCCATGTCGAATGGACGGCTCCGACCCCGCCGCATGGGGAGGGCCAGGGCCGCGGCAACAGTGGCGTGTTCTTTGGCCTGGACCGCTACGAAGTTCAGGTCCTGGATTCCTACGAAAACAAAACTTACGCTGATGGCGGCGCTGCCGCCGTGTATGGCCAGTACCCGCCGCTGGTCAACGCCTGCCGCCCCCCTGGGCAGTGGCAGACTTACGACATCATCTACACGGCGCCGCGTTTTGACGCGCAAGGCAAGGTGCTTTCGCCGGTCCATCTAACGGTCTTTCAGAACGGTGTGCTGGTGCAAAACGACGTGCAGCTCACCGGCCCGACTGGCTGGCTCGAACGCGCTCCCTATCAACCTCATCCGGAAAAGCAGCCGATTTCACTCCAGGACCATGGCAACCCGGTCCGTTTCCGCAACATCTGGGTGCGGGAGTTGGGCCACCCCGGCAAGAAAGAGTTCACCTTCAGCAACGCCTTCCTGGACCGCTATGTGGGCAAATACGATACGGTGGACATCACGCGCGAAGGCAGCCAGTTGGCGGCCAGAATTGCCGGCGTGAAGTTCCTGCTTTTTGCCGAATCGCCCACAAACTTCTTCGCCAAAACCACCGACGTGCAGATCGAGTTCCCGTCGAGCGACCACCCGGATCGATTGACCTGGTCAGTGGGTGAAGGCGCCAACGTCGCCCGCCGGAACGCCGGCCAATAGCGGCGCGCGGGCTTTAGCTTTAGTCCGCAGCAATGCCCGAATGGCAGACCGGCTCCGACTCCAGGGCGCTTACCGATGGCACATTGCTGCGGGCTAAAGTCCGCGCGCCGGCAGCTTCAGACCAGTTCCGGCTCGGAGAGCTCGCTTGGCGCGTCGATGAGCGGCTGACCGTCCGCATCTTCCGGGTATTCGAAGATTTTACCTTCGTAGTTGCGGATGACGACGCGGTCGGCGTTGCGGCTGAGGACATACTCAGGGTTAATCGGTACTTTGCCGCCGCCACCAGGCGCATCAATGACATACTGCGGGACGGCGTAGCCGGTGGTATGACCGCGGAGTTGCTCCATGAGCTCCAAGCCGCGGCGGACGCTGGCGCGCAAATGGGCTGAGCCCGCGATAAGATCGCATTGATACAAGTAGTAAGGCTTCACGCGGCAGAGCAGCAGTTTTTGCAGATGCGCCTTCATCACCTCAGGGTCGTCGTTGACGTGCCGCAGAAGGACCGATTGATTGCCCAGCGGGATGCCGGCATCGGCCAGGCGCCCGAGTGCCTCGCGCACCTCGGTGGTCAGTTCCCGCGGATGGTTCGAGTGAATGCTGATGAACAGCGGATGATACTTGCGCAACATTTCGCATAGTCCGGGAGTGATGCGTTGCGGCAGGAACACCGGTATGCGCGTGCCCAAGCGCAGAAACTCCACGTGCGGAATTTCCCGCAACCGGCTGAGCAGGTGTTCGAGTTTCTCGTCGCTGAACAGCAAGGGGTCGCCGCCACTCAGCAGGACATCGCGCACCTCGGAGTGTTGCCGCACATACTCGATTTGCCGGTCGAACTCGGGATGGAAATCGTATCCGGTCGCGTTGCTGACCAGCCGCGCGCGCGTGCAATACCGGCAATAAGCCGCGCAGCGGTCGGTCACCAAAAACAGCACGCGGTCGGGATAACGATGCACCAGGCCCGGCACCGGCGAATGGGAATCTTCGCCGCAAGGGTCGGTCATTTCCCAGGAGGCGGTGTGGGTCTCCTCGATGCGCGGAATGACCTGCCAGCGAATCGGGCAGAGCTCGTCAGCGGCGTCGATGAGATTAAAAAAATAGGGAGTTATCGCCAGCGCGAGTTTGTGATTCGCCAGCGCCGTCCCGGCGGTTTCCTCCGGTGTGAGCGTCGGCATCAGCCGTTGGAGTTGCTCCAATGAAGTAATCCGGTGTTTGAGCTGCCAGTGCCAGTCGTTCCAGTCGGAATCCGGAACATCCTTCCAAAACCCGCGGCCCGCTGAGTGGAATTCTTTCAGCGCATTACATCGCCGTGGCGATGGTGGCTCGTCGGTGGTCCCTGCGGAGGTGTCGGTTTGCATTTTTAACCCTTAAAAGTTCGTAAGCGCACTATAGATTTGAACCAAGAGCTGTCAAGCGGGGCAGGCTCGGGGGGTGAGCGTTTTGTTGTAAACCATTAGACAGAAATAGGATGCAAGCGGAGGCCAAAGGCTGAGAAGCCACAGTTCAGGGCACTGCGAGGGATGGGCCCCTGCAAACACCCCATCTATTTCGCCACTCAACTCCGGGGATCCTGGTGAGAAGCCATTAATTTGAATCTCTTTGACATCGGCAAGGTTCAATGTATGATTCTAATAAGGTGAATCTGATTAAACACTTATTCAGTCACCGGCACCAGGCGCAGGCCAGTACCACTGTCTCCTCGGCCATCATCTGGCGCGGCCAATCCGGCAAGGAATACCAGTACGAAATCCACCCACTGAACGCGGCGTTCAAACCATTGCCTGGCAACTATATTTATGCCCGGCAAGGGGATGATGGCGGTTGGATTCCCGTCTATGTTGCCCAAAGCCGGGGGTTGCACCAGCGGTTGGAAGGACACGTGCGGCTGGAAGATGCTGTCGCCAACGGGGCAACCTACCTGCACGCGCATTACAGCACGGCGGGACAGGCTGCCAGGTGCGACGAAGAGCGGGACTTGATTCTGCTGTGGCAACCGGTTTGCAACGAGACCGTAACGACCTGAAGTCCGGTTAGCGTTTCAGCAGCAGCTCCCGCACGTCCACCGCTTCCATGCCGGCGGCGCGGATCGCGCGAAGGCCCAGTTCGGTGTCTTCGTAGGCGCGACAGAACTGGGGCGGCACACCAATGCGGCGGGCTGCCTCCAGGAAAATGTCGGGAGCGGGCTTTTGCCGTTGCACGTCTTCGCTGGCCACGATTGTCTGGAATAGATGAGCAATCCCGAGATGCTCGAGCACCTGCCCGATCAGTTTGTGCGTGCCCCCGGAGGCAACGGCCATGGGAATTCTGCCGAAATTCTCGCGCGCCACGCCGACCACCGCGTTTATGGGTTCCACTTGGGCAATCAACGGCAAATACTCCGCTTCCTTCTCGTGAGCGACCGCCAAATGATCCAGGGCCAGCCCCTGTTCGGCGCTGAGCAGCTTAAGAATGTCACGCGAGGGCACACCGCCCAGCGCATAAAACCGCTCGACCGGGAGATGAATTCCGTAGCGGTTGGTAATGGCCTGCCATGCGCGCCAGTGCAGTGGCATCGTATCGGCCAGCGTACCGTCACAATCGAAAATGAGTCCGCGCGGTTGCGCTAAAGGTGGGAGAGACATGTTTAGCAAGAGATTAGAGCTTAAGGGCGGCGAGTCTTTCGTCCAGGTCATTGGCCATTAACGGTTCGATGACCGGGTCCAGCTCGCCCTCGAGGATGGCGGGCAAATTGTACAGCGTCAGTTCAATCCGGTGGTCGGTGACGCGGTTTTGCGGGAAATTATAAGTGCGGATGCGTTCATTGCGTTCACCGGTGCCGACTTGCGCCTTGCGCTGCGCCGCGTATTTGGCGTTCTCCTCCTCGACCTTTCGCTCCAGGAGCCTTGAACGCAGAACCGTCAACGCGCGCGCCTTGTTCTTCTGCTGCGAGCGTTGGTCGGCGCAACGCACGATCAAGCCGCTCGGCTTATGGATAATTTGGACTGCGGAATCGGTGGTATTAACGCCCTGGCCGCCGGGCCCAGAGGCGCGGCACACGGAAATATTCAGGTCTTCGGGTTTCAGCTCGATATCGACTTCCTCTGCTTCGGGCAGCACAGCCACCGTGCAGGTGCTGGTATGAATGCGGCCCTGGGCTTCGGTGGCAGGCACCCGTTGCACGCGGTGCACGCCGCTCTCGTATTTCAGCCGTTTATACACGTCCGTGCCCGTGATTTGAAAAATGACTTCCTTGTAGCCACCCAGGTCGGACGGGCTGGAATCCAGATCCTCGAATTTCCAGCCACGGCCCTCGGCGTAGCGGGTGTACATGCGGTAGAGGTCGGCGGAGAACAGGGCCGATTCCTGTCCACCGGCGCCGGCACGAATTTCAACAATGGTGTTGCGCGAGTCCGCCGGGTCAGGAGGCACCAGGCCGCGCTGGACTGCCAAGCCGAGGCGCTTCTCGTCAAACTCCAGCCGGGTCACTTCTTCCCGCGCCATGTCCGCCAGTTCGGAACCGGCTGGCTCGGTGCGCAACAGCCCGCGGTTTTCCTCCAGGTCGCTGACCGTCTTGAGATAGGCCTGACCGGAGCCCACCAGTTCCTTGAGGCGAGCATATTCCTTGGAGAGTTCCTGCGCGCGCTGCGGGTTGTCAAAGGCCTTGGGATCGCTTAGCGCCGCTTCGACTTCCGCGAAACGGCGGGCGAACTTCTCAATGTGCGGTGTCAGGTCCATCGCGCTCGCTCCAGGCATCGGCAAGGAAAGAGAATCCGCCCGGACAGTCCCAGGACCGTGCGGGCGGATGCGAAAGTGGCGGAGCTAGCGCTTCTTCTTTTTGGAAGCGGAGGCAGCGGCTTGCGCGGCCTGGGTCTTGGCCATGCGTTGCTGGAATTTGTCCACCCGCCCGGCGGTATCGACGAATTTCTGCTGCCCCGTGTAGAACGGGTGGCAAGCGTTGCAAATACCGACAATGATTACCGGCTTGGTGGAGCGGGTCTTGATTACGTTGCCGCAGGCGCACCGAATCTCCGCATCCACGTACTTCGGATGGATCTTCTCTTTCATAAAAGGCCGCAAAAAATAGCATCTGCCGGCCCGATGACAAGGCCGAAATTTAGTGGGTTTTTGTTCGACGGTTTTGCGCTGCACAGCGTTTAATCCTATGGCGGATGAGATTGGTTGCTAAATTGTCATCGTGGCTCGCCGGTACCGACGAGGAGGCGATGCGTCGCGTCCAGCAGCACGATGACCATGCCGCGTTTGCGCGGTTGGTGAAGCGCTGGGAACAGCCCATCCGCCGCCTCTGCACCCGGATGACCGGCGAGCCGGAGCGCGCCGAAGACCTGACCCAGGAAACCTTTCTGCGCCTGTTCACCAAGCGGAAGGAATACCGGCCGGTGGCGAAGTTCTCGACCTATCTTTGGCGCATCGCGTTGAACCAATGCTACGACGAATTGCGCCGCCGGCAGCGGCGGCGCGAGTTCTTGCTCCCCCAAACGAATGACCCAGAGGAGGATCTCGAAGCCCCGAGTGAAATACCCGGTCCGGACCTCCAGGCTGCCACACTCGAAGAGGGGGAATTGGTGCGGAACGCATTGCTGCGATTACCCGACATTTACCGCGCGGTGATTGTGCTGCGCCACTACGAGAGCCTGAAGCTGGGTCGGATCGCTGAGGTGCTGGACATTCCCGAAGGCACCGTCAACTCGCGGCTCGCGGAAGCACTGTCGCGCCTGAGCCGGATGCTCCAACCCAAACTCCAGCGGCAATCGCCGCGCGCAGCCGAACAAAGTTGTAACTGCTATGAACCATCCAAACCGTGAAGCATGGGTGCCGTATTTGTACGGCGAAACCAACGCGCAAGAGCGCCGCGAGTTAGCGACGCACTTGCAAGAGTGCCCCGACTGCCGGCGACTCATTGCAAGCTGGCAGCACAGCCTGGCACGGCTCGACGCGTGGAAGCTGCCTCGCCTGCGCAGGCACAGGATACCCTGGTTAGCAGTGGGCCGCTGGGCCGCAGCAACCGCTGGCGTGCTGGCTTTGGGATTTGTTCTGGGCCGGCAAACCAATGCTATGCAGACCGAAACGCTCCGGGCCCGGCTCGAGCCGCAGTTGCGGGAGCAGGTCCGGGAAGAGCTCGCGCCCTGGATGCGCTCGGAAATGAACCGGAGCGCCGAAGCGACGCTCGCCGTTGCCAGCGCACAGACCGAAAAGCTCCTGGCCGCCTACAGCACGTTTAATGATGCGCGCCGCGCCGAGGATTTGCAGCGCTGGTACGTGGCCGTAAAACAGCAACTGGATACCGTCGCGCTCAACACCGAAAACGGCTTTGTTCAATTGGCCGCAAACCAGTCCCCGGCCAAGCCTCCGGTTCAACCGCAACCCTGATGGTTAACCTTTAATTGAAGGAGAAATATGAAACATCCCTTATTGGCAATTCTCAGCGGCTTCCTCTTGCTTCCCGGACTGGTCGCGCTGGGACAGGACGCAGCCCCGAGCCCCGAAACTCCGGCGCCCCCTGCGGCCGCACCGGTTCCGCCTAACCAGGCTCCGTCAGTCCCGCGTCCACCGATAGCGCCGTCGGGCGGCTACGGGTTTGGTGGCGCGATTTCGCCGGCCACCGGCTTGCCCGACGCCCCCACCGCTAGTTCGTTCAGCACGCGCTTGAATAGGATTTTGGCGCGGGCCCAGGGCGGTGGGGCACCCGCGCCGCTGGTAATCCGATCGTCGGAGATGGGCGCCAAGGACCAGGCCCATCTGGAAGAGGACCTCGCCATCATGAGCCGAATCCTGCTCAAAGCGGCCGGAGAAGCACCCGGCGCAGGGCGCACCTATACCGCCATGGGGATTGATGTCGCCAATGCGGCAAGCTCAAGCCAGATGCGCAGCTTTTATCTCGAAGGTTATGGCGCCCTGTTCACGCTGGAAGTGGATTTTCCCCTCATGGCAGCCCCCACCGCCAGCCAGCCGCAGAGGCAGGAGTCCAAGACAAACTCGGATTGGGAACAAGCCAGGCAGGAGATGTATGGGCAAACACCTAATGGGGCCATTGATCCCAGAACGGGTTTGCCGGCAATGGGGGCATGGGCCAATCCAGCCCCGGTTTACGACGAGCAGCGGGTCAACCGCCTCCGGGAAAACCTGCTCAGCGCCTTCCGCGATGCCATCAACATCCGCGGGCTCAAGCCGGACGATTGGGTCACGATAACTGTGTTCAATCCGGCAGACTCTGCCGCGGCGGTTGGCCTGCGCCAGCCCATTTGGCCGCGGAGCCGCCCTGCTCTGGAGGCAAACGGGCTTGCCAGCTCTGGGGCGGTGATGAATTTGCGCGCAAAACTCAGCGCAATTGATGAATTGGCAAAGGGCAATGTCACCTTGGATGACTTCCGCCACCAGGTCCAGGTGGAGGTCTATCCCGTTGCCCCGCCCACAGGAGTAACAGCAGCGGCGTCGGGCGGCGGGGTCGGCGCCTGGTAAAAAAGGGGCGGCCGGTAGAGACATCAACGGAAGAGGCGCTGCACAAACAGGTACAGGTTGTTGCGCCATTCCGTGGGATCGTGGGCATGCCCGTCCACATGCCACACATGGGGAACCCCTTTTTCCTTCAGGAAGGTGTGCACCCCCTGGCTGATGCGAATCAGGCCATCCTTGTTGCCGCAGGCAATCCAGAGCAATTTCAATTGCTTTGTCGCCGCGGCGGGATCCGGCACCAGTTCCTGTGGCGGCTTGGTATTGGGGGCGGAGGAAAAGCCACCCACCCACGCGAAGGTGCCCAGGTGAGCCAAGCCAAAGTTTAGCGACTGGCCGCCTCCCATCGATAATCCGGCAAGCGCGCGATGCTCGCGGTCGGCCTGAACCGAATAGCGTGCTTCAATGGTTGGAATGACGTCGTCCAGCAGGTCCCGTTCGAAGTTGGCAAAGGCCGGAGCCGAGCGGAAGACATCTCCCTCTGCGCGGTCATTCTTCTGGGCTCGCCCGTTGGGCATCACCACAATCATCGGGACGACTTTCTGGTCGGCCAGCAAGTTGTCCAGCAGGATGTCAGGATGGGCGAAACGCTCCCACTCGGTCTCATCCCCACCAATACCATGGAGCAGGTAGAGAACCGGATATTTCTGGTCCTTGGAATAACCGGGCGGTGTATAGACCTGCATCTTGCGTGTGGTGCCGACCGTTTTGGAGGCATACTCGATCATTTCCAGCTTGCCATGGGCGATCCCCTCGCGTTTCACATCAATACCCACAGGCGGCTCCGGCAAAGTTGGCTTATCGTCCGGGCCCAGTACAATGGGACCGCCGAACCCGCCGGGGCCGCGCGGTGGCCGATGGGCGGCGGCGGCAGATGCGCTGGAGGCATCGCCCGCGCGCGCCGCAGTCCCGGCCAGCAACCCGCCCAGCGCCATCGCCAGCATAGTGAGCAACCGTCTGTTAGCTTTCATAGCCACAGCATCATTTGGTGTTCAGTTTTAAAACCGTTATCGAATACGCCGGGAATTCCCGAGTAAAGTCCCCGGATACCCCAGTCACCCTTTCGGCCCGGGGAACAATTCTGTGCGGCTGTTCGAGCGAATTCGTATCGTCCGGGCTGCTGGCCGCCAGCACTACCGCTTCCCCTTCGGCTTTGATGCTCGAACAACCGTTGATCCGAATATGGATGGGATGTGGCGTTCCTGCCTCATTCACGACTTTGAGATAAATAGTCCCGCGCCGGCTGTCGCGCGTGGCATCGAAGAAAATCTCTCGGAGCTGCTGAGGCGGTGGGGACACACCGCGCCGCGCTCGCCGCTGCCATTCGCGTGTCGGAATATTCTGCGAATCCGTCGCGAGGATTTGATCGCCGTGCAGCGTGCTGAACATCTTTTGTGCGTAGTACGAGGGCGAACCGTAGCTGGTCAGGGCATCGTAGCCGAGCAAATCGGAGCTCCATTGCATTGACCGGCCCGGGCCGGTCAACTGGCTGACATTGACGAAAAGCGGTGCATAGCAGGAAATCAGCACGAGGTCGGAATTCCGTTCCATGCCGCTCATCCAGGCAGCGTCGCCCAGGGCGCCGGCCATGTTGGGCGTCGGCGAACCGACACGCGTCGCCCACTCGCCACAAAAAATCTTCGTTTTGTTCGTGCGTGAATACTTGTCGTAATCCAGCGCGTGAGCTTCCATGTCTTCCTGCGAGCGATAATAGTGTTCGTCCACCAAATCCGGCACGCGCCCGCGCACCTCCTGCGCGGAATGTTCGAACCCCATCGTGGAAATGACCTGCAGGTTCGGATACTTCGCTTTGATAGCGTCATAAAACTGCGCGAACCGTCCTTCATAACTGCGGCTGCGGTCGAACTCATCTTCGTTCCCCACCTCGACGTAAGTCAGCTTGAAAGGCTTGGGATGTCCATCTTTGGCGCGTTGTGCGCCCCATTTGGTTTTACTATCGCCGCTGACATATTCGATTTCCTCGAGGGCATCCTGGACAAATGGTTCCAGCTCCGGCCCCGGCTCAATATGCTGGCCGCGCAGGGAGTAACCCGCATAAACGGCGAGCACCGGCTCCATACGCAAGTCTTCGCACCATTGCAGGAATTCCAGCAAACCGAAACCGTCGGTGGACCAATAGCCCCAGGGGCTGCGGTGCCCGGGCCGTTGCGCGACGTCGCCAATGGTTTCCTTCCAATTGAAACGCTCGGCGATGGTGTTGCCTTCCAGATAATTTCCGCCGGGAAAGCGCAGGAATTTTGGCTGCATATCCGCCAGCAGTCGCATGATATCGGGGCGGGTGCCGTTCGGACGATTGTGGTACGTCGGGGGGAAGAGCGAGACATTTTGCAACCAGACGGTGCCGGGCGTGGCAGCCCTGATGACAAAGCGGTTATCTTTCGAGGAGGGAATGTTCCCGGTTTTCAAAGTGGCTTCGTACTTTTTCCATGCGCCGGTGATTTTGGAAACGGTGGCGCTGGAGAAAACGGTTTTGCCGTCCGCGCTTTCCAGCGAAAGCGTCAGCGGACCGCTGAACGCCTCGCCGCGTGCGTAAAACGAGGCGCGATATTTCGTGTGTGGGCGCACGGGGATTCCCCAGAAACCATCGTTGGCCACGCCGGCCGGTGAGGTTTTCGACGCCTTGGTCGCGTCCAATTTCAAGCTCAGGTTCAACGCGCTGTTGAGAGGTTGATTGGTGTCGAGTTCGATGCCTGCTTCCCCTAGGGCACTCCAGAACTGCGGGCTCTGGGTGTTTGCCTTGAACGAGCGATTGCGGAGCAATTCCCCGTAAAGCCCGCCCTCGTAGGAGAAGTTGATCTCCTCGGTCATCAGGCCATAGAGCGTCGGGCTGACGGTGCCAGTAATTTTGTCCGCTATGATTTGCAAGGTGGGGGTGGCCGAGACGGAGTTGCCCGCGCTGGTCTCGGGCGCCGTTACGGCGGGTGTTATGGCCGGAGCGCTTACCGCGGCCGTAGTTGCCGTAGGCGCCGGGCTCTCGCTGCTGGCTCCGGTCCCTGGCTCCGGAATGATCTCAATGGCATTGATTTGCGGGTTCTCGACTTTAGGAGCGAAGGTAATCTTGATCACCCCGGCGGTAACCTCGACGGGGACCGTCTCCACGTAGGCCTTCAGAGGCCCGCCCGCCTTGACCCAAACGTCGAAGTCCTTGAACTCATGCCCCTGGACGTTGAAGGAAAACACACGCTCGCCCGGTCCGGTGATGCCTTCGAAGGTTTCCGCGAAGTGGAGCTTCACCAGGTATTTGCCGTTGGGCACCGGCCAGGAAAAGGAGTCCATGCTGTAGCGTTCGGCCCGGTACAGGTCAGGGCTTTTGGTGTTGGCAATTTGGATGTCAGGCCGTTCGATCGTTTGGCCGCCCTCGAAGCCCTGGTCGGCCAGCCAGATATTGCCCTCAGCATCCTTGAGAGGCTGGGAGCTGCCAGCCTTAATGCGGATAATTTTTGCCGCGCCTGAAGTCGAGGCTGATGTAGTCTCCGCCCGTGTAGCAACAATTTCCTCCTTGGCAAAGGTGCCAACCTCGCGCGTGAACTGAATCGCGTTGCCGTCGGCCGAGAGCTTGCCCGTGTAAGTGATGCGAATCTCGTTATCCTGGAAGCTGAGCGTCTCGACGAACGAAATCTTGTCGCCGTCCACTTTGCCCTCTTTGAGTTCGGATTCGCGTTTCTGGTCGCCCACTTCGGAGTTGGCTTTCCCCGTCAATTGCCCGCCGTCCTGCTTAAAAATGAAAGTGTATTTCTGGTTGCCAATTTGGGAGTCGAATGCCGATTTCCAGACTCCGCTGATAAGGGAGGCTTTCGCGGCTGGCGCGGATGCTGCCGCGCCTGTTTCTCCGGCAGATTGTGAGACTGTTACCGGTGGGTCGGCCGCTTGCAAGGCCGTCGCAATCGACATGGGATCATCCTGGAACACCAGTTGAGCAAATTGATGGAGGCTTCGGCGCCAGCTTAGCCATTCGTGCGCCGTGCCCGGAGAAATGTAGTAGTCAGTGTTGACACCCGCTGCTTTGAGAGCTTCGGTGTTCGCCTTTGGGTCGCCGCCGAAAGGTCCGCGGCTGGCGCCCGGCCCGCGGTTGGCGGGGTCCACTTCGCGGCTGCCGTAGCTAACGAATACCAGCTTGACCTTCTGCTTGAAGGCCGCCAGGTCGGCGATGTTTGTCGGCGCGATGCTGCCGCCACTGAAGATGCCAATCTGCGAGAACGTATCGAGGTTCGCCAAGGTGATCTGGCGGGTCTGCATGCCGCCCATCGAGAGCCCGGCCATGGCCCGGTTCGGTTGCTCGGCCAGGGTACGGTAGTGGGCATCAATGTAAGGGATGAGGTCCCGGATAAGGACTCGCTCGAAAGCGCTGAAATCAAACCGGCGTCCGCCCGGACCGGGCGCACTGCCCGAGGCGTTCGTGGTGCCGGCAGCGCTCGCGGCGCCGGGCCGGCTTGTCGAGGCGGCTCGGCTCCCAAAGGCGGTCGAACCGCCAGGGACATAGCTGTTGGCCATAACAATGATGAAGGGCTTGCACTTCCCCTCGGCGAGCAGGTTGTCCATGATCAATCCCGCGTGGCCCTGGCTGCCCCACCCGGTTTCATCTTCACCGGCGCCATGCTGCAAATACAAAACCGGATAACGCGTGGACGGCTCTTTTCCGTAGTCCGGTGGGGTGTAAACGAAGCAGCGGAGAGTGGCATCGGCGCTCTTGGAATGGTACAAAACCTCTCGCAAATCACCGTGCGGCACGTCCTTGAGCGCATAGAAGTCCTGATCGTGGGCGGGGACCTCCAGGCCGCTGCCCCAACGGTTGCCGCCGTAGAAATACAAACTGCCCGGGTCGGGAACCTGCGCGCCATCTATCACGAGCTGGTAATAATGAAAACCCTCGTCCTGCGGCCGCGTAACACCGACCCAGGCCCCACCATCCTCCCGGGTCAGGGGATATTTTGCACCCCCCAGAAATTCCAGCGAGACGCTCTGGGCCTGCGGCGCAATGACCCGGGCCCGGACGCGCCTTTCAGAGTTGATCTGCGGATACTGTTTGCCGGGCTGATTCAATGAAGACGGCTTGAAATCTTCCACCGGGGGCTGGTCCGTCTGGGCCAGGCAAACCGAACCTAAAATCATGCCAGCAACCGCCAGCAGCGAGAGTTTTGTTTTCATGTTGTTTTTGGGAGGCTGTGAGAGTGAATGTGGTGGCTAATTCTGAGGCGGGACAAATGTTTTTGGGAGCGTGTTGGATTGTCCAAAGCAGAGGAACACAAACAGATTCGTGTCCTGGGAAAATGCGCTCTCACTGAGCAAGAGCAAGCCTGCGAGAATAAGGCATCGTGAGTTCCGTCTCATGATCGTGCGATTTGCGGCCACTCCGAACCCGGGTGGCTCAGCGTTGCCCGACGCCTCCCGCTTCGGTCGCGGTGGCCTTACCCGACCCGCGCAACTCCCGCCAGAGGTTGCTCGAGCTTAAACCAAATGAACGTGCTGACAAGCCGATATGCCGCCACGCCAGCTAAAACGCTTTTGTGTACTGATTTAGAGCGAAGTCCGATGTATTTATTCGCTGCACATCGTAAATTCTATCACGAATGAAACCTTACTATTCTCAACCGCAAAGGCAGATTAAGATCAAGTTCCTCCTCCTGGCCTTGATCGTCCTCCTCGAAGGTGCGGTCCAGGGCTTCTCGGTCCTCACCTACCGCGCGCCGGCGCGGCAATGGTCGAGTGAGGCCCTGCCGCTGGGCAACGGCCGCATGGGTGGCATGTTGTTCGGCGGGGTTGCCCAAGAACGAATACAATTCAACGAGCAAAGCCTGTGGTCGGGCGACAACAACTGGGATGGGGACTACGACACCGGCGAGCATGGCTTCGGTTCTTACCGCAATTTTGGGGACCTGGTGATCACTTGGGACAATGGGAAGACGAACTTAGGTGCCACACGCCCGGGCGAAGGGCAGGGAAGCGGCACTTCGGTTCCCGCCGATTACCGGCGCGTGCTCAACATTGCCACGGGCATCCATACCACTACCTTCACACAAGACGATGTGAAATATACCCGGGAAGCTTTTGCCAGCCACCCGGACCAGGTCATGGTCTTTCACTACGCCGCCAATAAGCCTGGTGCGCTTTCTGGTCGAATTAGCCTCAAATCGGGTCAGACCGCGAAAACCCAGGCGACCGAGCAAAGCCTCTCTTTTGCTGGCGAGATGCCCAACCACCTCAAATACGCTTGCATTGTTCAGGTCCTCAATCAGGGTGGCGCACTGGCGGCCGATGGCGAGGCTCTCACTTTTAGCCATTGCGACGAACTGACCTTGCTCATGGATGCTCGCACCAACTACAAGCCGGACTACAATGCCGGCTGGCGCGGCGCCGCTCCCTTGCCGCTGGTCGAGCAGGAACTGGCGGCGGCGCGAGCCAAATCCTATGAGGCATTGCGCAGTGCTCATATCCGGGATCTGTCTTCGTTACTGGACCGCGTCACCCTGCAACTCGGCACTACGCCTGCCGAAGTGCTGGCAATGCCGACCGATGCGCGATTGAAGCGTTATGCCGGCGGCGCGGGCGATCTCGATCTGGAAGCAACCATGTTCTATTACGGCCGCTACCTGCTTGCCAGTTGCTCCCGGCCCGGCGGCCTGCCCGCGAACCTGCAAGGCCTGTGGAACGATAGCAATACCCCGGCCTGGGCGAGCGATTACCACAATGACATCAATGTGCAGATGAACTATTGGGGCGCTGAGCCGGCGAACCTTTCTGAATGTCATCTGCCGCTGATCGACTTCATCGTCGCGGCCGAGGAACCTTGCCGCATTGCCACCCGCAGAGCCTTCGGCGCCAGCACGCGGGGCTGGACAGCCCGCACCAGCCAGAGCATTTTCGGCGGCAACGGCTGGGACTGGAACATTCCTGCCAGCGCCTGGTATGCTCATCATGTGTTCGAGCATTGGGCCTTCACGCAGGACGAAGAGTACCTGGCAAAAACCGCTTACCCGCTCATCAAAGAGATCTGCCAGTACTGGGAGGACCGTCTTAAGCGGCGGCCTGACGGCACTCTGGTCGCCCCGAATGGCTGGTCCCCAGAGCACGGGCCGCACGAAGATGGTGTCATGCACGACCAACAACTCATCTGGGACCTGTTTCAGAATTACCTCGAGGCCGCCCGGGCGCTTCAGCTCGATTCCGATTACCAGGCGAAGATCGCCGACCTGCAGAAACACCTCGCCCCTAATAAAATTGGCAAGTGGGGACAACTCCAGGAATGGCAGACCGACCGTGACGATCCCAACGACACGCACCGCCACACATCGCACCTGTTCGCCGTCTATCCAGGGCGTCAAATCAGCCTGAGCCAGACGCCGGACCTGGCGCGAGCCGCGATCGTCTCGCTCAAAGCGCGCAGCAACGACCATGGCGACCAGCCATTCAGGGTAGATACCACGGTCGGCGACAGCCGCCGCTCCTGGACCTGGCCCTGGCGCTGCGCCATATGGGCGCGCCTGGGCGAGGGTGATCGCGCCGGAATCATGGTCCGCGGCCTCCTCACGTACAACACGCTCGATAATCTCTTTTGCAACCATCCGCCCTTCCAGATGGACGGCAACTTCGGCATCACCGGCGCCATCGCCGAGATGCTGCTCCAATCCCATACCGGCGAGATTGCCCTCATCCCAGCCCTGCCCAAAGAGTGGGCGGCCAGCGGCTCGTTCAAGGGGCTGAAGGCCCGCGGCAACTTCACCGTCGATGCCGCCTGGAAGGACGGCAAGGTGACGGAGTTCTCCATCCGCTCGCCCAACGCGCGTCCGGTCAAAGTCCGCGTAAACGGTGAAGTTAAAACCGTAAATTCCTTGAAGGAGTGACCGCTGGCACGAATACCGCAAAGGTTCGAGCTTATGGACAGTCGGAAACCGCGTCTCTGTGCGTTCTCGACGCCTCTACGGTTGTGTTGATGGTTCTTTGCGGTTGAGCGTCGAGGGCCAATGCGATAGCGTTTGCCATGCCGATTTACGAATTTCATTGTGGGAAATGCGAGCGGGACAGCGAACTGCTGGTGCGTTCGAGCAACTGGAAGGGCGCCAGGTGCCCGCACTGCGGCTCAAACCGCTTATCCAAAAAATTGTCGGTTTTCGCTTCGAGCGGTGGAGGCGCGGCCGCGGAGGCGCCTGCGTGTGGCAACGGCGGCGGCGGCGGTTGCGGTTGCCATTGCAGTGGTGGCAAACACCGGCACTAAACGAGCTCCGCGGGTAAAACCCTGGTAAGGTCCGGCACGGCCCAATCGGGCTGGTGCCGCTGCAATTCTTCGAGCGTGGCGCCGCCGGTGGCGACCGCCAATACTTTGGCCCCAATCGCGCGCCCGCAGCGAATGTCCAGCGGTGTGTCGCCCACGACAACTATCTGCTCGCCACGCAACTCCTCGCCCAACAACCGGCTGCCGCGCTGACGAGCAATCGCGGCGATGTGGTCGCGTTCTTCATGATCATCGGCAAATGCGCCGGTCTCGAACAATTCCCACAATTTGAAGTGCCGCAGTTTGATCTCAGCGCCCAGACGGATATTGCCGGTCAGCAGGCCCAACAGGGGCGGGGAAGACAGCGCTTTTAAACCGCCGATGAACTCGAGGATGCCGGGGCAGGGGACCGTGTGGCTCTCACGCAAGATTTGGTCGAGCCAGAAAACGTAGCGCTCGAAGAAGCGCGTAAAGTTTTCGGGCGTTGCGGCAATGCCGTGAAAGCCGAAGAACTCGCGCACGAGGCTGACGTCGGTGCGGCCGGCGAACTTCAGCCGCTCGAAACCGTCGCGCGCGCCAAACTCGGTTTCAAAAACCCTGGCAAACGCCTTCACGCCGGCACCCCCGGTGTGGACCAGCGTGCCGTCGATATCGAACAAAACCAGGCGAACCATGGGCAAAACAATAGGGTGATGCCTGGTCGAGCGCAATCCGCTCGTGCAAGGCCGGGTGTTGGACACTGGGTGCTCGTCTTCTTTATGTCGCAACGTTAATTAACAAAGCTATTGACAAAGAGGCGAATTCCGTCTTTGCTTAAGCCCAATTCGGTGGGGCGGAGGTGTTATGGAAAAGGCGCGGGCATTTACACTGATCGAATTATTGGTGGTCATCGCGATCATCGCGATTCTGGCGGCGTTGCTCTTGCCTCCCCTGAGCCGCGCGCGTCACCATGCGCAGGGAAGTTTCTGCCTGAATAATTTGCGGCAATGGGGTTTGGCGACGCAGCTCTTTGCGACCGATAACGCCGATTTCCTCCCCAAGGACGGCACGCCCAACGGGACGAGTGTCGATGAGGGCTGGTACAACGACCTGCCGCGTGTCCTGCATCTGCCGTGCTATCGCGAAATGGCCTGGCGCACCAATGCCACGATCGATCCGGGGCGTTCGTTGTGGATTTGTCCGGCCAACCCGCGCCGCAGCAACGGCAATAACCTGTTTCATTATTGCCTGAACGAGCACGTCAATGGGATCGGTACGGGCAATCAGGTTAAGCTCACGTCGCTGCGGCACGTGGCGCGAACGGTTTGGCTGTTTGACAATGGCAAGCTGGCCGCAGTGGCTCAGCAAAATAATATCCACACCAACCTTCACAGCCGCGGCGCGCAGGTCAGCTTCCTCGATGGCCACGCAGTCCGCTTCCGCAATGTCGAGTACTGGGATTTCGCGCGGGATTGTGGCCGAACTAATAATCCTGCTCTGATTTGGATCCCTAATTGACCTAATTGACAATGAGATTGCATCCCGAGGCGAAACTGGGTAGTAATCCATGCTGCGCCCGGTGTGAATTGACGAACCGGCGCGCGTGCTGGAAGAATGATGTTGCGACATATTATACGCGGGTGGGCACTGCTGGCGCTGTTGGCAGGCAACCTGCTGGCCAGTTCGCCGGTTATCACCGGATTCACTCCTTCAGTCGGCTCTGCCGGGGATACCATCATGGTGACGGGTAGCGGGTTCACCTCGCCCGGCATCACGTTCTATTTCTGGCAGGGCATTCCCGCAGCCTATTTGTACCCCAACAGCGACAGCCAATTGACCGTTATCGTACCTGGCGGCATCAGAACAGGTCCTTTGGGCGTTCAGTTAGGCAATGACACCCCTGCTTATACTTCCACGGACTTCATCGCCATCGGCCCCGGACCGTATATCTCCGATTTTTCCCCCGCTTACGGAGCAGTGGGCGATTTGATCACGATTGATGGCGCGCATCTAACCAACTCGCCGGTGGTGAAGTTCAATGGAACTGCGAGCGGCGAGGTGAGTGTCAATGCTGCGGGCTCGCAACTCACCGCGCGGGTCCCGGCGGGCGCCACGAGCGGTGTCATCACCGTGACCACGTCTTTGGGCACCGCCAGCAGCCCGGGCTCGTTTTTGGTGATCGGGACTGGGCCGTATGTTACCGGGTTCTCGCCCGCGGGCGGCGGCGCCGGTTTGCAAATCATTGTCACCGGGGTGCATTTCACAGGCGTGACTAATGTCTCGTTTGGCAACCAGCCGGGCGTGAGCCTCGCCGTGACCTCCGACAGCCAGCTCCAGGTTACGACCCCTTCGAGCGTCGTCAGCGGCCCATTAACCCTGAGTTCCAGCCTGGGCACGTTCACGACCAGCTCCAATTTCTATGTGCCACCCACCCTCAGCAGCTTCTCTCCTGCGAATGGCCGCGCCGGTACGAACGTGACGATCAGCGGCGCAAACTTTTTAGGCGCAACAAGCGTTAAATTCGGGGGCCTCGCCGCCAGTTTCACCGTGGTCAACAACACCAGCCTCCGCGCAACCGTTCCCAACGGCGTGACCAACGGCTTGATTCGCATTAACACGCCGATGTTTTCCTGCTTTTCGGCGAGCCAATTTACCGTCTCGCCCACCATCTCGGGATTTTCCCCAGCATTTGGGCCAGTCGGCACCAGCGTGACGATCACCGGGGCGAACCTCAACTCCGGCACGCCGAGCGTGTGGTTTAATGGCGTGCAAGCAGCGACGCCGACCGGCGTAAGTTTTGGCCAGATCACTGCCGTCGTGCCGGCCGGCGCGACCACCGGTCCACTGACGGTGAGCACCAGCAACGGCAGCACGGTAAGTGCGAATAATTTCCTCTTGCCGCCGAGCGTCAGCGGTTTCAGTCCTGTGGCGGGCACGGTGGGAAGCCGGGTAACGATCAACGGCCAGAACTTCCTGGCCGCAACGGCGGTGAGCTTCAATGGCAAACCCGCTTCCAGCTTTACGGTTACCAACAATTCTGTCCTCGGGGCGGTGATCCCCGCCGGCGTGATAACCGGGCCGCTCAGCGTCAGTACCCCGGCCGGCTCGGCCGCCAGCGTGGCCGTCTTTTACGGTGTGCCGGGCCTGACCAACTTTGCGCCGTTGCACGGAACGAACGGTACGTCGGTGACCTTGAGCGGCACCAACCTGCTGGGCGCAACCGCCGTGACGTTCAATGGCGTCTCCGCGCCCATAAATTCCAACGACGGTTTTCACATCGGCACGAGTGTGCCGGCAGGCGCGCAAACCGGGCCGATTAGCGTCGTGACGCCTGGGGGAACAAGCACCACGCCCACGAGCTTTGCGTTGGATCTGCCGAGTGAAATGGCCGTGTGGGGAACACCTGCCACCAACTCGGCGACCCTCGGCAGCAATCTGCTTTACACCATTTCCATCGTCAATTATGGCCCCAACGCCGCTCCCAATGTGATGGTGACCAATTTGCTGCCGGGTTCAGTGAGGCTGAAATCAGCGACGATAAACCAGGGGACGCTGAACACGAATGGCAATCCGATCCTGGGCACCCTGGGAACGATGGTGAGCGGCGCTGCCGTCACGCTGCAAATTACGGTGGTGCCGCAAGCGCTCGGTTACATCACCAATTCGATGAGCGTGGGCAGCGGGAACCCGGACCCTCAGCCGTATGACAACCAGGCGACGATTGGCACTCTGGTGCACTCTCCCGCGGTGCTTTCGATCCAACAGCTCACGAATCTCGTGATGGTCGCTTGGCCGGCCGACCTGACCAATTGCACCCTGCAAGCCAAAAATATTCAGCCAACTAACACGTTTTGGTCCAATGTGCTGACCGCGCCAGTGACCTCACCCAACCAACTGTCGGTTACGGAAGCGCTGACGAATAAGGTTCGGCTGTACCGGCTCGCGCGCTGAGCTCGGTTTTCTGATTTACCGTCGCTGGTTGTAACCGGGTTGGGAGTATTTCCTCACCGCCAGCTCGTCGGCACGGCGGCGCAACTCATCGTCGAGACCAAATTCCACCCAGTCCGCCCCCTGCCACTGCCGCGCAGCTTCAAGCATTGCCGGTTGCCAGGTGCGGCGCGGCAACCCTGGCGGAGGTGGCTGGACGGAGCCCTGGATGAGCAGGCCATCCCGCCGACGCCGCTGGGCAGCCCCGGCGATCTTCTGTCCGCTGCGCAGCAGATCGAACTGCTCATGACCGGCGAAGCATTGGCCGGGCGAGACTTTCCGCGCCGAGGGGGCAATTTCGGTTGTGACGTTGGCAATCGCGAAGGCCTGTCGGAGCCATTCATGCACCCGGCGATAGCTTTCGATTGCTGGCAGCGAATACCAGGGATGGTTCGGTGGAAACATCACACTGTAGGTCCAGTCGGCGTCGTGTGGAACCAGACCACCGGCGGTGGGCCGGCGGACCAAAGGTCGAAGCGCCGTGAGGGAAGCAATGACGGCGTGATTCTGAAAATAACCGAACGAAGCCGCTGGTTGAGTCCATGCGTAGAATCGCAGCAGCGGGTGTTCGAGCCGCGGCATGGCCTCCAGCAGCGCCTCGTCCAGCGCCATGTTGAAGGCAGCCTCCCCTGCGGCGCAATCCAGCACGAGCCAAGCCGCGCCGCTCATGCTTCGTCGCGTGCGGTTTTGCGCGCGCGCGCCCGCGGTGCGACGGGCCGTTCCGAGACCCCAACGCGCGGACAGAGCTGCTGCAGTTCGCATCCCGGGCAGTCGGGGTTCCGGGCGAAACAACGGCGGCGCCCGTGCCATATCAGATAATGGCTGAAGAATGCCCATTGCGCCTGGGGCACAACCGCCATCAGGTCTTGTTCGATTTTCTGGGGTTCGGAGTGGTTGGTCAGGCCCAGGCGTTGCGACAGGCGCGCCACGTGCGTGTCCACCACCACGCCCACATTGACGTTGAAAGCGTTGCCCAGCACAACATTCGCGGTCTTGCGCCCAACGCCGCCCAATTCGACCAGTTCCTCCATCGTCGCCGGCACCTGGCCGAGGTGGCGTTCGACGATCGCGCGGCAGGCAGCCTGTATGCTCTTGGCCTTGTTCCGAAAGAACCCGGTGGATCGGATTTCCTGCTCCAACTGGGCTGAAGCCGCATTGGCGAAATCTGCGGCTGAGCGGTATTTTTTGAACAGGTCGGCAGTCACAATATTGACGCGCTTATCTGTGCATTGAGCGGAGAGAATGGTGGCGATCAACAGTTCAAGCGGATTGGAAAAATTCAGCTCGCAATGCGCATCGGGGTACGTCCGGCGAAGAGCGGCGATGAGTTTTTTGACGCGCAGCGTCTTTGCACTTTGTGACTCGCGTGCCATCGCCGCAGAGTAAGGCCAGGACCAGAGCCGGGCAAGCGCGGACGGCGCGCGGACTTTAGTCAGACTTTAGTCCGCAGCAATAATCGAATTGAAGGTGGCCGGGATGATGTTGCAGCGCGCTTGAACGTTTGGCCGTTGCTGCGGACTAAAGTCCGCGCGCCGCAGCCATTTACTGGCCGTCGTGCAGGTCCAGCCAAAACCGGCTGCCTTGGCCCGGCTCGGACTCGACCCCCGCCTCACCGCCCATCCGCTGTACGGCTTTGCGCACAATCGCCAGGCCAATGCCTGTGCCGGGATAGGTCTGCTGATTATGCACTCGCTCGAAAATCCCGAATACCCGTTTTTGCGCTTCCTCGGGGATGCCGATGCCGTTGTCCTCGAACCAAATGCGCACGCGGTGCGCGCCGCAGCCGGGTTCGGCCCGAATCCGGACGCGGGGCACGGCGCCCGGAGGGACAAATTTGATCGCGTTATCCAGCAGGTTGGTGATGCACTGAGTCAGGTACGCTTCGTGCCCCAGCACCTTGGGCAGAGGTCGTTCGATTTCAATTTGAGCCTTAGGCGGCTGAAACTCCCGGCCGCTCTTCGATGAGTTGCTGCAGGAGCGGTTCCAGGTCCACTTTGGTCAGCCGCAAGGACGTGCGCGACACGCTGCTGTAAGCCAGCACATCCTGAATTAACCGGTCCAGCCTGCTCGCCGCCACCGACATACGGTTCAGCAAATCCAACTCCGCCGGTGTCAGCTTCGCTCCGGCATCCTCTCTGAGCACTTGCGAAAAGCTTTGAATCGTTCGCAACGGCGCGCGCATATCATGCGAGAGGCTGTAGGAAAAACTTTCGAGCTCGGCGATCGTCTCCTGCAGGTCCGCCGTTCGCTGGTCCACGGTCGCTTCGAGGTTCCGTGCGTAGTTCTCGAGCTCGGCATGCGCTTTAGCCAGTTCCTGTTCCATCGCTTTGCGCTGGCTGATGTCAATCACCGAAGCAAGCACGACTTTGCCTTCCGGGGTGTCAGCGGGGTTTAGACCTACCTCGACCGGGAACTCGCTGCCGTCTTTGCGACGGCCGAACAAGTCGCGCCCCAGGCCCATGGCAAGGGCTTGCGGCGAAAGCAGGAAGGTATCGCGCAAATCAGGGTGCTCCCGCCGAAATCGGTCGGGCAATAATATTTCGATGGATTGGCCCAGCAGTTCCGAGCGGTCATAACCGAACAGGCGTTCCATTTGTGAATTCACCATCATCATCCGGCCTTGTTCGTCCACCATCACCATGCCGTTCGGCGCGGCTTCGATGACCAACCGCAGCCGCGCCGCACCGATCTCGAACTGCTTGCGCTGGCTGATGTCCTGGTGGATTTTTGACGCGCCAATGAGGCGGCCCTGCTTGTCGCGAATGGGGGAAATGGTCAAGGACACGTGGACGTGACGCCCATCTTTGGTCAGACGTTGCGTCTCGAAATGTTCCACGCGATGCCCGTGCCGCACCCGGTCCAGGATCGCGCGCTCCTGCTGGAGCAGTTCCGGCGGAATGATGCGCTCGACCGGCTCGCCCAGGATCTCCTCCTGTGTATAACCAAACACCCGCTCGGCTCCCGGGTTCCAACTGGTGACGTGGCCGTCAAGGTCAATCCCGATGATGGGGTTATCCGAAGATGCGACAATCGCCGCCAGGAACTCCTCCGGACTGACGCCCGTCGGACGAGCAGAATGCTCGGTTGGTTTTGCAGTTTGGCTCCGGCGCCCGCCTTTAGAACCGGCTTTAATCGCATCCATCGCTACGGGGGTTCTTGTAATCCCGTCGTACCCTACTGCGACCTGTCCAAAATCGCAAATGACTGTGCCTGAAATGCTACGGTTCGCGCGGGTCTGTTGGAAGCGTCCCCAGGCTTGGCGGATTTACTATCGCACCTGCGTCACCAGGCCAAACTGGGATTTCTCCACCCAGCCCAGGGCGCGGTTGGTGCGCAGGAGCAAATAATGGCCGTGGACGCGCTCGACCCGGGCAGGTTCGCCGGCCGCCAGGCGAGTGAGATACTGGGCCTGCGCGGTCGGTGTCAGGCGCAGGGGTGTATCCTTTTGAATGACGAACCCCAGCCTGGACCGAGTCTGAATTCCAATTTGTGCCGGAATGCTCAAGAGGAACAAGGCAAGGCCGAACGCGGCGACAGCCTGGTGCCAGGCAGCTTTGCGCACCCGGAAGATGCCAGGAAGCAGACCCATACCCACCACCAGCCAGAGGCTCAGGGCGCAGAGCCAGCCCCAGCCATTGAGCGGCAACCAAGCGGAAACGGCTTCATACCAGGTCAGGTCGGGCGACTCGAGTTGCGCGGTCTTGCGGGCAAAGCGCAGGTTGTTGCGCGAGGCCTCTGCCAGCGGGTTGAGCCAGAGGGCCTGTTCCCACGCCAGAATCGCGGGACCGATTTGGCCGGTTTCCCATTCGGCATTGCCCAGGTTTTGCAACGTGCCGCAGGCCGGGCGCAAACCGGCGGATTGGCGGAAAGCGGCCGCGGCGGCTGGGTAATCGCCGTTATGATAGGCTTCGGCACCGGCGCGGAATAGAAGGTCCGCAGTTGGAGCGGCGTGGGTCGGGAAAGCGAACAGGAGGGACATCAGGAACAAACCTCCGGCGTTCAAGCTCCAACCTCCAAACTTCAACCTAAAACCATGCGGTGGCGAGCTGCCGATTATAACTCGGCAACACAGCAGCTTAAAAACGTGCCCTCCGCGCGAGGTCATAGCTTGGCCTCCAGTTGTTCCAGGACGCAATCCAGGTCGGGCTTGAGGGGCAACAATTCGGCGGGGTCGCGCCGGATTTCCCCAAACTGCGTCTCATCGGAAACCGCAAAGAATCGCCGGACGGTTTGGCCTGAACGAGTGGTTCGTTCGGGCTCGGGGAGCAGTTCGAGCACGTCCTGGCCCACCAGCGCGCGCGGCTCAGCCGGGTAATGCGGGGCGCAGGCGACACGCATTGCCTTGACGGCGGAGGCGGCAAACCGCGGCCCATCGCCGGTCCGCGCCGCTTTGTACAGCAGCCTGCGTTCGCGATGCAGCGCGCGCCGGGCGCGCCGGCGCAACATCACGTCCGGGTGCTGTTCCAGGAACCGGCGGCGGCGCTCCCACGCCCATAGGCCTGCAAAGGTGGCCAGGGGCGTGAGTTGGAGTAAAGGAAACCAGGGCTGGTTCTGGTTCGGGACAAGGGTCGCCGCCGAGATTCCGGGGGCGCTGTCCAGGCCGCTGAGAGTAAGTTCCTTCTCTGGTTGCACCGCGGCGGCATTGGCGCGCAGCAGCGCCCGCAAATCCGCTCCGGCCGGGCCGGGCTTCACCGTAATCGGGATGGGTTGAATACTCAGGTCCACATAGCTGCCGCGCTCGGGGTTAAAGCAGCAAAAAGGGATTTTGGGCGTGGCCCGAATTGAGGTTGAAAGTGGCACCAGCGCGTAGGTAAACGAAGCGAAACCTTGCGCTTGAATGGCGGGTAGAGGCAGGTTTTCGGACGGCACGGCAAAGATTTGCCAGTCGTTGAGTTGCGGCACCGGTGGCGCGACCAGGCGGGGCAGGTTGCTGTTGGCATCGCCGCGCACGCGGAGCGTGAGCTTGAGCATATCGCCGACGCGCGCCTCGGTGCTCGAGAGGGCCGGCGGCTCAATCGTGAACATCCCAACCGCGCCGGTGAAGCCGGGCAAACGCCCTTCGCGCGGCAGTGGCCGAACCTGGAGTGTAACAGGCTCCGATTCAAGTAGCGTATATTGCGGCGGTCCGCCGGAGAACGTCATGTGATTGGGGCCGGAAATCACGATGGTGTTCCCACCGAAACGGTTGCCGACAAAGCTCTGCGCCGAGAGCGATAGTGAACCGATAGCGATGGGAGTGATGCTGGCCTCATACACGAGGGAAGGGCTGCTGCCCATGCCCGGCCGGCGGTACATTTGTTCGATGTGCTGGCGAAGCGAGCCGTAATCGAGAATCAATCCCTGCCCGTTGATTTGAATGGGGGGCGTCTGGACAGGGAGAAATAACTGGCTGTTGGGCGATGCGGGAAACCGAATAATAGCGCGCAGGCTCTGGCCGACATAAACGTTGGTGTCAGGCAGGTCAATCAGGAGTTGAGGGGCCGGCGTGACAGACTCAGGCGGCGCGTCGGTCACCTCCAGCACCGCGGCAGGCACGGTGACTTCCCGGTCATAAACCTTGGCTTTGAATTCCGGGATTACATATTGCCCGGCTTGGGCAGCCGCGATGTGAAAATTGAAACAGGTGCGCGGCTGCAGCTTCAGACCCGTAAAGGCGAGCATTTCGCCCTGGGCGCCTCGCTGCAACTTCAGAGCGGCGGGGGCAGGCAGCGGGTTCGGCAGCTCGATAGATTGTTCGAGCGCGTTAACCATCACCCGGTAGGTGGCGGTCTCACCCGGGCGGATGATCGGCGGGTCGAACGAGGCGGTCGGTACCACCGGCGAGTCCAGGTCAATCGAGGGGGAGGAGAGCATCAGCGACATCAACGGGTCGTGGGACTGGTTGGTCGAAGTCTGTGCGGCAAACAGCGGCGTGCCGGCCCCGAAGAGAAACAGCGTAGCAACCAGCAGCCACGCACTCGAACGGGGGGCGCCGATTTCACGAAGTGTTTTGGACTGCGCCAGCCCTCTGGCGCTTTCGCAGGCTGGGCGGCATCCACAGCGGCAGAGGACTGCCGCAGTCCAAGACGCTGCGCGCGAGACGGCGAGACTGTTCCAAGTCCAAAATGCTGCGCGTCGGATCGGTGTCATCGGGCTTACCATGGTTTCATGTCGTGAGGGGTGGGCTCAGCCGTGTCCTTCTGGCCCATCGGTAGTCGGCGCTCGGAATCCAGCTTGAATCCCTCGAGCAACCAACCGGCTTCCTCGCGTGAAAAGGTCATCTGCTCGCCTTGTTTGCTGGGCCCTTCCTTGTCGCCCGGCTTAGGCCCGTTGGGCATGTCCTCCTCTTCTTCATCATCACCGGCGCCGCCCGGCGGCATGTCCGGTGCCGGGATACGGCCGCGGAGCGCTTTCATTTTTTCGCCCAATTGCTGGCCTTTGGCCTGGAGCGTGGCGCCGGTCTGTTGTAATTGGGAGAGGGTATCAATGAGCCGGGCGATCCAGCGCTCGACCGTGTCACTATTGGCGCGGGCGTCAGTATCATTGGGCGTCAGCTCGAGGTCACTGCGGAAATCCCCGTCCGAACGCTGCCATTTATTCAGAGCGCTGCCGTGAGTTTCGAGCGCGCGTTGCACGGCCTTGGTCGCCGCTTTCAATTCGTGGCGGGCGCCGCGGCCGCGCAAGTACGCGGCGACCATCTGCTGCACATCGTTGCTAGCCAGCGCGGCATCGGCGTCGCGAGTGGCCTGGTCGGCCATTTGCGCCGCCGCCTCACCGCGGTCGTTGGTCGGGCCGGCGGCAGGGCCTTTCTTGATTTCCTCGATGCCCTGGCCGAAGCGGACGTGGCCGAGATTGTAAAGAGCGGGAGGTTGCAGGCGTGCGGCCTGGCTGCCCAGCGCGCTTTCGAAATAAGCCTCTGCTTCGCGCAATTTGCCCGCGCGCAATTGCTCTGTTCCGGCGTTAAAGAACTCGCGCGGAGTGATCGGCGCGGGCCGTTCAGGAGGGGCAGGGGGCTCGGTGGGCGCCGACGGCGGGGTCGCTGCGAGTGCGGAGCTGGCGAGCAGGAGCGCGCCGAGCAGGCTGAGTTGAAATGGGCGCCGTGCGGCGCGGAGGGCTCGTCGCAGGCTTGCGGCCGGCTGTTGCGAGGTCGCGATCATAGGGCAGTCTGGCCCAGGCGTCGCCGGGTGCCGATGAGGGATTCTACCACCAGGAACACCAGCACACCAGCCACAGGCAGATGATAACGGTCCACGCCAAATTTACGGAGCGGAGCCGAGCCGGAGCCCAGCGACAGATGTTCGAGGTCGAACCTGACCTTGGCCAGGCCTTCGCCCAGAGGCCCGAGCGGATAATAGGCGCCATGGGTGATTTGGGCGATCGCGCGCAGCGTGGTGTCGTCGAGGTGACTGACAACAGGCTCGTTTTTGTAGCGCAGGACCTGGGGCTGACCCTGGTCAGAGAGATAGCGGATTTCAGAGCCGGCGGGGGTGCCGACACCAATCGTGAAGATCACCACGCCCTGCTTGGCCATTCGTTCGGCCATTTTCACCCCGCCCTTCTCGAGGTCCTCGCCATCGGTAACCAGCACCAGGATTTTCCGCGGTTGGTGTTTGTCCAAAGCGAGGAGCCCCTCATCCAGCGCGCGGCCCACGTCGGTACCGGCAATGGGAATGGTGTGATCATCGACTGAAAGCAGCGAGTCCTCGAAGGCGGAGTAGTCGTAAGTCAGCGGACATTGGAGGAAGGCCTGACCGGCGAAGGCGACCAAGCCGACCCGCCCCTGGCCCTGGCGCTGGACAAAATCGAGGATGGCGAGTTTGGCGCGTTGGAGCCGATTCGGGTTGACATCGGTGGCGAGCATGCTACGCGAGCAGTCCAGCACGAATACCAAATCCTGGCCGAGCAAATGGCTTAGCTCGGTTTGCTGGCCCCATTGCGGGCGAGCCATGGCGATACCGAGACCGGCGACGGCCAGCAGCAGCAGCACTTCCTTGAGGCCGCGGCGCGCGGGGTTATGCGAGCGGGTCAGCCCGGCAAGGAACGCCGGCGCCGCTACCTGGGCTAATTGCCGGCGCCGCTGCCAGGCGGAATAGCGCTGTAACGCGAACAACGCCAGCGGGCCGAGGAACGCCAGCCACAGCCATCCGGGTTCGGCAAAATGGGGTTGGGCGATGTTCATGGCACCCGGCGCAAACGCGTGTTGGCCAGCAGCATTTCCAGTGAGAACAGGCCCAGGGCCGCCAGCAAGGGCCACTGAAACAGCGGCCGATACGTGGTGAAGCGGCGCAGTTTGACCTCGGTCTTTTCCAGGCGATCGATCTCGTTGTAAATGCGTTTCAGTTCCTGACGATTGGTCGCCCGATAGAATTTGGCGTGGGACAGGCTGGCCATTTTATCCAGCACATCATAATTGGCCGGTTGCAGCATCATGCCGGGAATGAGCTGCCCCGCGGCATCGAGCTCCAACTTGCCGGTGCTGGGATCAAACTTGGGCAGCATGCAAGGTTTCTCAATACCGATGCCGACCGTGTAAACTTTGATGCCGAGGGCGGCGGCTAGCTGCGCGGCGGGAACCGGATCGATTTCACCCTTGTTGTTATCGCCGTCAGTCAGCAGGATGATCGTGCGGCTCTTGCTGTCCTTCAACACCTTCAGCCGCTTGGCGCCGGCGGCCGTCGCGTCGCCAATGGCCGTCCCCAAATCGCGGATCAGGCCCACGTGCAGCCGGCGAAGGTTCTCGATCAGCCAGTCATGATTCAGCGTCAGCGGGCTGGCCAGGTATGGCACCGCCGAGAACACAATCAAACCGAGGCGATCACTGGGGCGTTTGCGAATAAAATCTTCGAGCACTTCCGACGCGGTATCGAAGCGTGAAACCCGTTCAGATTCAGGCGCCATATCCAGCGCCATCATCGACCAGGACAAGTCGAGCACAAGCATGATATCGACACCACTGGCCTGGGTCTCGGTGTGGTCGGTGGCAAAACGCGGGCCCGCCAGCGCGACGATGCATAGCGCGATGGTCAGCAGACGGAGAAACAGCAGCAGGCGGCCGGCGGCGGCCCGGGCGGCCCCACCGGCCGCGCGGGCAATATCCGCGCTGGGAAAACACAACGCGGAGAACTTGCCGACGCGGCCGTGAAGAAATGAATAGACCGGGAGCAGCAGCAACAACGCGAGCAGCCAGGGATATTGAAACTGGAAGTTGGCTTGCATTACCTGGCCGCGGTCGGGCTGGCCGGCGCCTCCGGGAGGGGCGGCGGCACGACGGCACGCGCCCGTTCGACCTCCTCAATGAGGCGCGTCGCGGTCTCCGCTGCGCGCAGCGGCTCCGGCGGGGGCAACGGAGAAAATTTGCGCAAATCGCATTGGGTGAGAAAATCGACCACGCTCCGAGTCGTGTCCGGCCCGAGGCGTTTAGCCTGGGTGAGCGCGTGGCAAAACTCGGCCGTGGTAAACTCGGTCGGCGGCAAACCGAACGCGGCGGTGAAATAATAGCGCAGCACCTGGGAAACGCGGCTGAGCATGGCGCCGGTCTCCGGCTCGAGCCGCAGAGGGTCCAATTGTTGCCGGGCGATGGTCGCCGGCGGAGTTAGCTGGGGCGGCTTGGGCCGCAACAGGATCCAGATGGCAGTTGCGAGCAATAGCACCAGCAAAGCGCCAACCAGCCATGGCCACGCCCCATACCGCTCCCAAAAGGTCGGCGGCAGTTCCGCCCGCGGCGGGCGCAGCGGAGGAATTTCATCCACCGACAGCAGGTTGGTGGCCCCTAGTAGCGAACCGGCGAAAGACAGAACAGACCACCAGACAATGAAGCAGCAACGATTCACTATCCTCTCCTTCTGCCGCGGCGGGTTTCGAAGAACCGTTGCAGCGTTTGCGCAAACGGTTCGGCGGTGCTGAAACTGAGCGTGTCCACGCCGGCCCGGCGGAACGCACGGTCCAGGTCGGCCAGGCGTTCGGCGTTGGTGCGGGCGAATTTTTCGCGGACCAGCGCACGGCTGGAGTCCAGTTCGAGCAGTTCGCCCGTCTCGGCATCTTCAATCGTCAGCAGCCCGGCGCTCGGCAGCACGCTTTCCCGCGGGTCGTGCAGATGCACGCAGACCAGGTCGTGGCGGGCGTTGGTCAGGCCGATTTCCTGCAGCGCATCACGATTGCGAACGGGTTGCGCCGCCGCCGGCCCGAAGCTGTGGAGAAAGTCGGTGAGCAAAAAAACAATCGAGCGGCGATGCAGGACGTGGTTGAGAAACGCGAGCGCGCCGGGGATGCTTGTGCCGCGGTGCTTGGGTTCGTGGAACAACATCTCCCGAATCAAGCGCAGGATGTGCCGCCGCCCTTTCCGGGGAGGCAGGAACAACTCGACCTGATCGCTGAAGAGCAGCAGCGCAACCTTGTCACTGCTGCGGGTCGCAGAAATCGCGAGGGTGCCGGCGATCTCGGCGGCGAATTGGCGTTTGGAACGCTCGAGGGAACCGAAAGCCGACGAGCCCGACACATCGAGAGCCAGCACCATCGCCAGTTCGCGCTCTTCACGGTAGCGTTTCACGAATGGCCGGCCCATCCGGTTGGTGACATTCCAATCGATGTCGCGCACCTCGTCACCCGGCATGTATTCGCGCAACTCCTCAAAATCCATGCCGCGGCCTTTGAAATGGCTCAGATACGCGCCGACCATCATGTCGTTGACCAGGCGATTGGTGCGGACCTCGATGCGGCGGACGGAGGCGAGTAAGTCGTTAATCGTCATGCACCCTTCAGGGAACGGGTACCGCGTTCAAAATCTTTTTGATGATAACGTCGGTGGTCACGGCCTGTGCCTCGGCTTCGTAGGTGAGGATGATACGATGGCGCAGCACATCCGGCCCGATGCTCTTGACGTCCTCAGGCGTGACGTAGCCCCGCCCCTGCAACAGCGCCCAGGCCTTGGCGGCCAACGTCAGATAAATCGTCGCTCGTGGCGATGCGCCGAACTGAATGAAATGCTTCAGGTCCAGCTTGTATTGGTCGGGTTTGCGGGTGGCGAACACGAGGTGGACGATGTAATCGCGAACCTTTTCATCGACGTGGATTTGATCCACGAGCTTTCGAGTGCGGAGAATTTCATCCAACGCGATCACCGCTTCGGCCCCGGTCTCGGGGGAAGTGAAAGCCATGCGGTCGAGGATTTTTCGTTCCTCCTCGAAGGAAGGATAATCGAGCAGCACCTTGAACATGAAGCGATCGACCTGCGCTTCCGGCAACGGGTAAGTGCCTTCCTGATCAATAGGATTTTCAGTGGCCAAAACCAGAAACGGCGAGGGCAACGGCATCGTTTCTCCGCCGAGCGTCACCTGCCGTTCCTGCATCGTTTCCAATAACGCCGATTGAACTTTGGCCGGCGCGCGGTTGATCTCGTCAGCGAGGACAAAGTTGGCGAAAACGGGGCCTTTAGTCGCGTGGTATTTGCCGTCCTGCGGGCTGTAAATGAGGGTGCCGACGATATCGGCGGGGAGCAAATCCGGCGTGAACTGGATGCGGTGAAACGAAGCATGAATCGCCGCGGCGAGCGTGCGCACGGAAAGAGTTTTGGCGAGCCCAGGCACCCCTTCGAGCAGAACGTGGCCGTTGGCCAGCAACCCTACCAATAACCGATCTACCAGTTGCTGCTGACCGACGATGACCCGGCCGATTTCCCCCCGCAGCTTGGTAATCCATGCCGCCGCTGCCTGCACCTGCTCGTTCAAGTCGGTACTCATTTATCCGACGAATTTACCAAGGATTTCCTGCCGCACAAGCTATGTTGCGGCGCTGGTAACCGCCGCGAGTGCGTGATACGCCCGCTGACCGGACCCGGTTAGACCCGGTTCTGTACGCTTGCCAAACCTGGTCGTGGCGGGCAATATGGCTGAGGCTATGAAAAATCGAATTGGACTTGTTTTACTGGTGCTCGTATGCCTGGGTTTGGGCATTGGTTTGATCACAATCCGGAAAAACGCGGCGGACCAGCAAACGCGCGATACGGCGGTCATTGAGGACTACTCGAACAAATTGGCGACCACGACTGCGAGCTGGGAAGAGCAACGGCAGGTGGCCGCAACGTTGTACAGCGATCTGGATAAGCAAAAGCAGGCCATGCTGCAATTAAGCAACAACTTGACCTCGAACCTCGAGCAGACCTCGAATAACCTGGCCCAGAAAGATGCCGCGCTGAAGGCCAACCAGGAGGAGTTGGCGCAACGAGATGCAAAGATTTCCGCGCTGGAAACGCAAAACCAGGCGCTCGATAAGCAAGCCTTGGATTTGACCAATTCTATCTCCAAGCTCACTGGCCAGATCGACGAAACTCAACGCAAGCTGTCGGCATCGGAGGGGGATCGGGCGTTTCTGCAAGGCGAACTGAAGCGGTTGATCGCCGAAAAGACCGAGTTAGAGCGCCAGTTCAATGATCTGACCGTCATGCGCGCTCAGGTGGCCAAGCTCAAAGAGGAATTGAACATCGCTCGGCGCATCGAATGGATTCGTCAGGGGCTCTTTGTCAGCGCCGACCAAAAGGGCGCGCAAAAGCTCATGCAAGGCGTCACCGCGCCGCAAATGCAGGCCAAAGCCACCAAGATCCCTTACGACCTCAACGTCGAAGTCAACGCTGACGGCTCGGTTAAAGTCATCCCGCCCGCGGGTACCAGCACCGGCAACAGTTCCAATACGCCTGCGGCCAAATGACATGAGTGCAGGGCAGTTGCTGCGCGATGCGCAGGGACGCGTATTGCGCGACTTGCGCGTTAGCCTGACTGATCGCTGCAACTTCCGCTGCCTCTATTGCCTCCCCGAAACCGAAGCCGCCCAGAATTTCTACCGCGGCCACTGGGCGCATCTGCCGGACTCGGCCCCGATTCTGCAACAATGGGTGCCTAAGACTCACCTGCTGAGCTTTGAAGAAATCGAGCGGGTGGTGCGCCTGGCGCTCGGGCTGGGTATTCAGAAAATCCGGCTCACGGGCGGCGAGCCTCTGCTGCGACATGGGTTGGAAGAGTTGGTGGAGCGGTTGAGCCGGCTGGAAGGACTGAACGACCTGGCGATGACCACCAATGGTTTTCTATTCCCCCAAAAAGCCCGCGCACTGCGCAAGGCCGGCCTGCGCCGCGTCAGCTTCAGCCTCGATTCGCTGGACGCCGCTAACTTTAAGAAGATCACTGGCCGCGACGGGCTGGCGGAGGTGCTGGAAAGCATCGCCCTGGCTCACGGGTTGGGTTTTGCCCCGCTGAAAATCAATGCGGTGATCATTCGTGGGCTGAACGACCACGAATTGGAAGCGCTGGCGGGTTTGGCGCGCTCGCGCGAGCTGAGCATGCGCTTTATCGAATTCATGCCACTGGACTCGGCGCGCGCCTGGCTCAAGGAATTGGTTGTCACAGGCGCCGAAATCCTCGAGCGGCTGCAAAAAGCTTTCGAGCTGCGCCCGTTGCCTCAGGAAAACGCGGCGGCGACCGCCCGGCGCTGGGGCTTTGCCGAGGGCCGCGGCGAGGTGGGCATTATCGCGCCGGTGAGCCAGCCCTTTTGCGGCCATTGCAACCGCATCCGGTTAACCGCCGACGGGAAAGTCCGCACGTGCTTGTTCAGCGTGGTTGAGCACGACTTGCGCCAGAAACTACGCCAGGGTTCCACGGACGCGGCAGTGGGCGAGTGGTTGCAGTCGGTCGTGTTGCAAAAAGAGGCCCGGCACCATATCGGGGAACCGGATTTTGTTCCGCCGTCGCGCTCAATGAGCTGCATTGGAGGATAAGGACGTTGAACGCAGTACTCCGCACCCAGCCGCGTCCCGTCCGGCCTGACTGAACCCATGAACCGAGCGTCCCATTCGCGCCGGTTCTGGCCCGTACTGGCCCTCGCCGCCGCATTCCTCGTTCGCCCCGCCGCGGCGCAGCGCGGGTCGGACTGGCGCAGTTTCAAAATGGCGGACGGCTTGCCGGAATCGGCCTGCGCCTCAATCACCTTCTCCCCCCAGGGCAAGGTCCTGGTCCGCCATCTCGCAGAGCCGCTCCTGAGCGTTTTGGACGGGTATTCGGTGAAGGTGCTGGCGGCGCCGCGCTTTGGCAAAGGCCGTGTGTATCAAAGCCCCGGTGGGCAGCTATGGTCAGTGTCAAGCGAAGGGCTCGAGGAATTTAGCGACGGCGCCTGGCAGGTGCACCCGCTGCCAGAGCTGCCTGGCGGTCCGTTCGGGCCGCGGCTGCCGAGCGAGACGGAGCCGGCGCCGCTGTTCGTCGTCCGTCAGGGGCAGGTGCTGGTGCTGCTCCAGGATCGGCTCGTCGAATACAAAGCGGAGTCGCCGCAACCCCAGCGCGCGGTGGTGCTACGGCTGGCGGCCCAGACCGGGCTCGGCGGGTTCTTCGGCATGACCATCGCGCGGGACGGCGGGCTGTGGATCTCCGGCGAACACGGCCTGGCGCGCGTTCCCGGGCCGGCGCGCACGCTGCTGCCGGACACGGCCTGGCGGGAGCAGCTTTTGCCCCAAGACTCGCCAGTTCACCATTTGGAATCGCCGCACGAAGACGCCGATGGCGGCGTGCTGACCCTTGGCGACTCGGGTACTAATGCCAGGTCGGTAGCCGTGTATTTCGACGGCCAGCAGTGGCAGGTGCTGGCCGGAGCGCCGGACAAGTTGCGGCAGGCGTGGCCCGGGCCGGACCGTTCGAAGTGGGCAATGACGGCCGACGCTCTATTCGAATGGGACACCAACGGCCGGGAACTGACGCAGAACGAGGAGATTTCACCGCGGCAATTCCTGGATTTGGCGCTCGAACCCGGCGGCGCGTTCTGGCTGGCCACCTCGGACGGCCTATACCGGTATGCGCCGTTATTGTGGCGGGCGCCGGCGGCCGCTCGCCGTTTGACGGGCCTTGTCCAGTGCCTGGGAGTCGGACCAGACAACCTGTTGTGTTTTGCGGCTGGCAATGAATTCCACATTCTCCAAGGCAGCCGCATGGACGAGGTGCCATTCCCGGCGGGTGTGGGGGGGGCGTGGCAGCCGCGCGCGTTGTTCTTGCTGAAGAATAATCGGCTCCTGCTGGCTGCGGACAACGCGGAGGCCGGGCCGGAAGAGCGGTTGTTTCAGTCTGACTTTGCGGCTGGGAAATTTGTGCCTCTGACCTCTTTCCCCTCAGATGGGCGAGGGGAACCGCAGCCCTCAAGCTCCATGCCCCCAAGTTCTATGCTCACACGCTCTAGGCTCCACGATTCTACAAGCAAGGCCGGGCTGCGCGTGCTCGGCCTCCTGAGCGAGGGCGTTCTCTGCCTCCAGAATCTACACCCCGCGTCCCCCACTGCACCGGCCTGGTACAGCTATGACGGTTCTTCTCTCGACGCGCTGCCCGACCCGCCGCCGCTGTCTGCATTGGGCACTAACCTCGACCTGCTCTTCACCGCTCACAACGGAGAACTCTGGGTTGCAGGCGCGCTTGGCTGCGCGCGCTGGCATGAACGCAAATGGCAACTCTTCCTGGGGATTGACCCCGCCGCGCCTGACCGGGTGTGCAGCTTTGCCGAACTCCCTGATGGCCACATCTGGGCCGCATCCCAGGACGCGGTCTGGCAGTTCGACGGCCGGTACTGGTCGGCCGTGCGCCGCGGCTTCGACCGGATCAACCAATTGCTGCGGACGCGCGATGGGAGCCTGTGGGTGGCCTCGAGCGGCGGCCTGGTCCGCTTCATCAATGACGCCTGGATTGAAAACGGTCTCGAGGAGGGCCTCCCCGGCCCAGCGGTCCGCCAACTGCTCGAGGACGCTCGCGGCCAACTCTGGGCAGGCACTTCCCGCGGCCTCAGTTCATTTCATCCCGATGCCGACACCGAGCCGCCGCAGACCACCATCGCCCCACTCAGCGACACCGGCGATTCTCTGTCTCCCAGTACCATGCTGTCGGTCTCTTGGACCGGCATCGATAAATGGAAATACACGCCGCGTGATCGACTGCTCTATTCGTACCGCCGCGACGAACTCGATTGGTCCTCCTTTCAGGAATTCAATCACGTCGTGCTGCCGGATCTTCTGCCCGGCAAACACGTCTTCCAGATCCGCGCGATGGACCGCAACGGCAACATCGAATCCAAGGTCCAGCGCGAGTTCAGCATTGTCCTGCCCTGGTACAAGGAATCCCGGCTCCTCTTTATCGCCTCGCTCGGCGGCGCGCTGGCCCTCTTCTTTGCCTCACTCGCCTTTAACGGGCACCGCCGGCTCGTCCGCAGTTACACCGAGGTGGAACGCAAAGTTGCCGAACGCACCCGGCAACTGGAAATCGCCAACCGCGAACTGGTCCAGAGCCAGAAGATGACTGCGCTGGGCACGCTGGCCGCCGGCATCGCCCACGATTTCAACAACATCCTCTCCATCATCAAAGGCTCCGCCCAAATCATCGAAGAGAACCTCGATGACCCCGGAAAAATCCGCCTTCGCGCCGACCGCATCAAAATGGTCGTCGAGCAAGGCGCCGGTATCGTCAAAGCCATGCTCGGCTTCAGCCGCGATTCCGGCCAGGCGCCCGAACCCTGCGACCTCAACGACCTCGTCCGCGATACCCTCAAGCTGCTTGGCGACCGATTCCTGCGCGAAATCCAAATCCGGTTCCAGCCCGCGCCCGGCCTCCCTCCCATCGTCCTTTCCCGCGATTTCGTTCAGCAAATTCTCCTCAATTTCCTCTTCAACGCCGCCGAAGCCAAGTCGCGCAACCGCCAGGTGCTTCTCTCCACCGCCCGGCTGGAAAAGTTGCCGGCCGACCTGGTCCTGATCCCCTCGGCCACGGAGTGCCTCGCCGTTTTGGTCCAGGACTTCGGCTGCGGCATCAGCCCCGAGATACTGCCGCGGATATTCGAGCCTTTTTTCACCACCAAGGCGCTCTCCGCTCGCCGCGGCACCGGCCTGGGCCTGTCGATGGTTTATGAACTGGCGCGCCGCATGGGCGCCGGGCTGGCCGTGCAGACCGTCGTCGCCCAGGGCAGCACGTTCACGCTGTTGCTGCCGCTCACACCGCCAACCACCGATCCCGGCCCTGATGTTGCCGGCTCGCAAACATCTCCGCTCACAATGTAAACATCCGGTAAGCTTCTGTTGAATTCTGAGCCTATGAACCCTCCCACCCTCCTGATCATCGAAGACGACGACCTCCAATACGAAATTTACGAGGACGCCCTGGCTAAGTACAAACTCCTGCGCGTCAAAACCGGCAGCAAAGCGCTTGCCCTGATCCCCACCTCCCGACCCGACCTGGTGATTCTTGATCACGTCCTGGATCAAGGCGAGCTAGGTCTCGACTTTTTGCCCGAGCTGAAGGAACTTCTGCCCTTCGCGCCCATCGTCATCATCTCCGGCGCGCTCGAAGTGCACCAGCAACTCGACGCCCTCCAGGGGCCCCGGCGCGCCCATTATTGCCTACCCAAACCGCTGGACATCCGCGTGCTCAAACGCACCGTCGAAACCGCGCTGGCCGAATGCGGCGAGCGCGAGCTGGTCCGCCAGGTCGAAGCGCTCGAACGCTCGCATCGAATCGATGCGCTGGATTTGTTTACCCGTTCCAGTGATCGACTGAGCCGGCAAAATCACATCCGCGACCTGCTGGCGCGCACGCGTTCGCGCCCGAACATTTCGGCGTTGGCGCGGCAATTTGGCGTCGCGCGCCGGACCATCATCCGCGACCTGCAGGAACTCATCCGCCGCGGCCAACTCAAGCCCGAAATCTATCCCGAATGGGAAAACCCGCGCGACGAGGAGGACGTGTAACTCCACCCCCCTTGTAATCACACCCCCCCTCACCTATGTTCCCCGCGTGATTTACGACGCTCCCTTGGATGACCTGCTCCAAAAGGTGTGGAACGGTGGCCGGATCGACGCCGCCGAAGCCCGGCGCCTGTACGCGCTGCCGCTTGAGGAACTCGGCGCGCTGGCCGACCGCCGCCGCCAACTTGCACGGCATTCCGCCTACGCCGGCCAGGGCAACCAGATCGTCACTTATATTGTCGATCGTAACGTCAACTACACCAACGTCTGTAACGTCTATTGCAAGTTCTGCGCCTTTTACCGCACTGAGAAGGACACCGACTCGTATGTCATCTCGTTCGATGAACTGGACCGCAAAATCGAGGAGACTATCGCCTTGGGCGGCACCCAAATCCTGATGCAGGGCGGCCATCATCCCAAGCTCACAAAACAATGGTACCTCGATTTGCTCGCCCACATCAAATCCAGGTTCCCCCAGGTCAACATTCACGGCTTCAGCCCCAGCGAGTTCGCCCATTTTCGCGAAGTCTTTAACGAACCGCTCGAAACCATCCTGCGCGATTTCAAAGCCGCCGGCCTCGGCTCGGTTCCGGGCGGCGGCGGGGAGATTCTCGTGGACCGCGTGCGCCAGCGCGTCTCACCACTGAAGGCCATGAGCGATGATTGGCTGGAAGTGATGGCCGTGGCCCATCGGCTCGGGCTCAATTCCTCGGCGACGATGATGTTCGGCCACGTCGAAACAATCGACGACCGCATCGAGCATCTCGAACGCCTGCGCGTGCAGCAGGACCAATCCAAAGGCTTTACGGCGTTCATTTGCTGGACCTTTCAGGCCGAGCATACCAAGCTGCGCGCGCCGACCGTCGGCGCCCATGAGTACCTCCGCACCCAAGCGCTCGGCCGGATTTACCTCGATAACTTTCCCAGTGTCCAAAGTTCGTGGGTGACGCAGGGCCAGGAAGTTGGGCAGGTGGCGCTGAAGTTTGGCGCTAACGATCTTGGCAGCATCATGATTGAGGAAAACGTCGTCTCCCAGGCCGGCACAACCTTCCGCATGACAGTCGAAGATATGCGGCGGTTAATTGCCGACGTCGGCTACGAACCCCATCAGCGAGATAATTGGTATCGGCTGCTGAACTGAACCCGCGGGACAAGTACTGTCAATTCACCAGCCTGAAGAACTGCTTCGCGCCGCCGAGGCTGTTGGTGTACGGACTAACGGCGCCCGTGATGTTCGTGTACGGCCCGGTCACGTTCGTAGCCGATTGCAGCGCGAACGCGGCATTGGTCCAACTCAGCACAACCTGCCCGGGTTGCGCCGACACCGCCAACGGAATCGGCACCGGGTGCGGCGTGGTGCGTTGGTAAGTGAAGCCGCCAATCCGCTGGCCCCAATCGAGCATCGTGATTCCCACGTAAATGTCATCGCTGATCAAGTGCACGACGGTTGGCTGGTTGAGAGTTGCAATCGGCCCGCCGCCGTTTAGGCCGCCAAACATCCCTTCCCAATTGGTGTAAGTTAACGAGGCCCAATTCGCCAGCGCCCCATAAGCCCACTCCGTCCCGGCCGGGCTGGAGAAATGCGCGTAACCGCTCTCCAAAAAGGCATTGTACAGGCCCATGGTGGAATCGCGGGTGAGCCACACGTCGGCTGTCAGCCGGTCCTGGTTGGTTGCGAAGGAACCGCTGACGCCCGAGGCCTCAGTGAACGTGAGCGGTGGTCCGTCCCAAATCGTGGGCGCCGCCTGGGCCGACCAGGCCCAGCCGAGCAAAGCCAGGCAGCAGGCGACCAGAATCGTTTGTGCAGATAACTTCAATCGGTTCATAGTTTATAGGACGCGACACAGCGTCGTCAGGTTCCAAATTCTTCGGCGCGCGCGCGCCTTCGTCCGCTCTCTCGAACTGAATCTGTTCCTGCGCTGACGAGAGCCCCGCGCTCCAGTTATTGGCCCACGACTCGATAAAAGCGAGTGGCGCCGGTCGCGGTCGCATCGGTGAATGAACTTGTGGCGCCCGCGGCGATGATGGGCGCACCCACCGCTGTCCAGGAAACATCCGTAACGTTGTTCTTGTATTGGACCTGGTAGGAGTGGCCGTTAAACGACACCCAGGACAACGTGGTGCCGATGCCGGGGTGGTAGCTGACCGCGGTTATGGGAAAACCCGGCAACGCCGGCGCGCCGTAGCTCAACGCGACGATGCCATTGTTAACGTCGAGAGAGAAGCCGTGCCCGGCTTTGAGAGTCGTGACGGCGTTCGCCTGAGCGTTGGCGTTATTCGAATCGAAAAAGACTTGCTCGATCAACCCAGGCGGATTGGCATTACCGCTCAGCAGGAACAACTGCAGGTCGTTGGGAGTATCGCTATACACCACACCACCAAGGAGGGTAGCGGCTACATCCACCCCAATTCCATCCATGGTGGAGTCAATCTGGGTTCCGGCGGTATAGTCCTGGACGACACCGGCCATCCCGGCAGCCTGGTCGTAAGCCACCAGGCGCAGATTATAGCCGGGGCTCTTGGCCCAGAAAGTGTTCCCCGCGCCGAAGGCAATGCCCTGGCCGGCGAAACCCGCCGGGGCATTGGTGACCGCGATGAGGGTGGGCGTGAAATTAGCGCCGTCGGCGGTCGTGAACAGCACGACGTTAGTGCCGTCGTACGAGCCGATGAGGATTTCCGTATTAATGCCGCTGCCGCGCACGACCATCGTGTCGCCCCAGCGTTCGCCGGAGCCCGAGCCCGGATCACCCGGGCCGTAGGCCTGGTAAATGGCGGCCGATGCGCTGACGCTCGACCAACTGGTAATGGCGAAATCGTAGGAGCCGCCACCGACGCTGCCGCCCAGGTCGCACGCATAAACGATCCCGTCATCGGCTACGCCGAGTTGATCAACGGCAAAGAAGCCGGGCACAAGGCCCGTGGTGTTGAGCGGGAAAATATCGGAACCATTCGTGCCGCTGAGCACGTAGATGTTGTTGTGGTCGGCCACCAGGACCGTATCAGTGTTCGTGTCGTATGCCAGGCCGCGTGTGTTGTACGACGAATTATCCAAATAGGCTCGCGAGCCTGCGGCGAGCGCCCAAAGCTGGGTGACGACCGTGCTGCTGGCCGGTGCGATCACCGTCAGCACCGCCGGGGGCGTGCTGGTGATTGACCCGGCAATGTTGCGCACGATCACATCGTAATCGCCCGACGCGCTTAACGGCGGGTAATGCAACGTATAGCTCTGGCTCGTCGCGTCCGGGATATTCACACCGTTGAACCGCCATTGATAGTACAGCGGCAGTGAACCCGTCGCGCCAACCGAGAGCACGACATTGGGCGCGTTGGAATAAACGGTTTGGCTGAGGGGCGGGGAATTGATGAGCGGCGGGGTGGTGGGTGGCACATCGTACTGCAACGCCAGCAGGCCGTTGTTCACATCCAGCGCGTAGATGCGTGGATACTTCACCGCGATGGCGGCATTCTGGTTGCCATTGGCGTTGGCGGAGGCAAAGAAAGATTGGTCGTACAAAACCGGCGGATCCGCCGTGCCGGTTAACTCGAACAGTTGCACGTCATTCGGGGTATCCCCAAGCACTACACCCGCCAGAATGCCGTGTGCGGCGTCCACGCCTACGGCGGTCATCGAACTCGGCGTCTGGCTTGGATTGGCGTAATCGGACACAACACCGGCAGTAAGTCCCACGGGATCATAGGCCAGTTGGTACAAGTGTCCCAAATAGGCTTTAGCCCAGATGGTATTGCCGGCGCCGAAACTAATGCCCTGCGCGGCGAAGCCGGGGGGCGCGTTGGTGACCGCGAGCACGGCAGCAATAAAATTGCTGCCGTCGGTTGTGGTGAGCAGGGCAAAATTAGTGCCGCCCCGCGAGCCGAGCATCACCTGCGTATCGGTGCCGACGCCCCGAATGGCCATCGTATCCCCCCAGCGATCCCCCGAGGCAGCCAGCGTTCCGGCATCACTGTAGGCTGGATAGGCGTCCGCGAGGGTAGTGGGAGCGCTCCACCGGTTCAGGTTAAAAATCTGACCCGCAAGGGCAAGATTGCCGCAATAGACGGCGCCGTCGTCAGCGACCGCTACCTGGTCCACTTGGAAGGTGCCCCCGCCCAAGGCGGCCCCGGTGAGGTCCAACTGGCCGATGTTCGTCCCAGTCTGCCCATCGAGGATGTAAATGGCCGTGCCGCCGGAGTGACTGGCGACGACCACGCGGTTGAGATTGGTGTCGTAGCCCATGCCGCGAGTAGCGTCATCCGACGTGAGATACGGATATCCGTTTGCGCCGGAAGGCACGCGCCAAAGCTGGGTCACCACGGGACTAGTGACCGGCGCGAGCAACGACACCAACACGGGAGCGCTGGTCCGCGAACCGTAGTTATTTGTCACCAGCACCTCGAAGTAGTTGGTCACGGCTGCTGTCAGCCCATAGGAGTTGGCAGTCGCGCCAGGAATATTGGTGAAGCTCGTACTGGCGCTGGTTCCGTTGTTGCTCGCCAGCCATTGGTAAGACAATGGGTCGGTGCCGGCAGCTCCGACCGTAAGGGTGTAAGTGGGGAAAACCCCGGCGGCGCCGACCGGCGCGGTGGTGATGCTCGGCGGTGTGTTGGCCTGGAGGGTTATGTTCAAAGCGACCACACCGCCCTGGGTGCTGAGGGCGGCCACCATGCCGGCGCCCACCGCCGCCTGGCCGGTGGTATTGCCGTCGCCCGTACCGCCGGCGGGAAACGCAACGTTGCCGCCCTGCGCCGCCGCACTGAGGTTGCTCATGTCATAAACGAGCAGGTTGCGTGAAGCCGAAACCACCAAACCGTTGTCCTGAATACCGGCCAGGATGTTGATGGAGTTGGTGGCACCGACGCCGCACATGCCCATCGCCGTTGTCAGGGTGATATTACTGAGCGTTGTGGACGTCAGGCCGACAAGGTCAAAGCTGATGTAATAGAGCTTCGTATCATTGGGTTTGCCACCCCAAAAGGCGTTATTAGCACCGTCAAACGCGACAGTGCGACTGAGCCCGCCTGAGCCAGGTGAGGCAGGAACGGGGAATTGATTGGCGGTGAAGTTCGTACCGTCCGTTGTGGTAAAGATGGTAAAATAAGCCGACCCGGTGCCCGAGGCGATGATTTGCGTATTGGCGCCTGCGCCACGCACACAGAAGGAATCGCCAATGCGGGTGGCGGTCGGTCCTGCGGCGGCGGGACCGAAGGCGACGGTGGGTTCGATGGTGCCAGTGAGGTCTTCAGCCGACCAGCGGTAGATTTTGAAAGAGGTCGAGCCGGTATCGAGATTGCAGGCATAGACGACGCCGTCATCGGCGACGCCGACATGCGTCAGTGCAAGAGCGCCGCCGGTGAGGGTACCACCCGCCGTGCCCAACGAGCCCAGGTCAGACCCGTCCAGGCCACTGACCACTTCGACGTGGTTGGAACCTCCCTGCGTGGAGGGGATCAGGATGTTACCCGTGCTGCGGTTGATGGCCAGCCCGCGCGGGTTACCGCCGGAGGTTGGCAAATAATAGCGGCTGCCCGGCGCCAACGTCCATTTGGTGCTGAGGACCAGGCTGACCTGGGCGACCGTTTGGCTAAGGCCGGCAAGCAGTAGCGCGCCAGTCAGCACCGAGAGCAGACAGTGAGTCCTGTAGGGATGGTTTGATTTCATAGGAGGGTTGATGGTTGGGATAATTTCAAATTTCAAATTTCATCGTGCAGAGTTGAAGTAAGTCGCGCGGCTTTTAGCAGCTAATGCAAAACGGGCACGCCTTGTTTAAGCCGCGCCAAATCGCGATCGGCGGGGCTGCTGATTGACCCCCAGCCGCTGCCCAGCGGGCCAATGCCGCTATCAGGCAACGCGTTGGCATTGACAATCCAACGATCGACCCAGTGCCATATCTCCGAATGCCCATCGGCAAATGAAACGACGCAGCCGTTGTTATGCAGGTTCGAAGGCAGATTCCAGTATCCGTAAGTGCCGCCCAGTGGATCGGTGTCGGTCCCCGAGAAAATACCCAGGGCGTTGTTGTCGATGCTATTGGCGGCTTCGTGGAGGAAGACCAGCGCCTTGCTGGGCGACGGGTTGAGCACCTGGCTCAACTTTACAAAGCTGCCATTGGTCGGATCAATTTCCACCGAATCCATCCAGTTCATGCCGACGCTCATCGAGTAGCTGCGCCAACGTGTAATATCCCTTTGCCCGCTGACCGTCGAGTGGTCCGCCGGGCAATGGTAAATTCTGTAGTTGGAATTAAAGGGATAAAGTAACCCGTAGATAATGGCCCAGTTCGTCGGGTCGGTGCGAGCGTTGCCGGTGAAGGTGCCGACACCCAGAATGCTCCCCTGGGTGATCCAGGCATGGGGACCGCAATCCGCGTTGCCGGCCGTATGATTGTTCACCAGCCGATCCTGGTAATCGCCCGAATACATCGTCCAGGCGATCGTTAACTGGTGCGTATTGTTAAGGCAGGTAGTGGTGTAAGCCCGGTCCTTGGCGCGATTCAGTGCCGGCAGAAGCAGCGCAGCCAAAATTGCGATGATCGCGATAACCACCAACAACTCAATCAACGTGAAGGCACGCAGGACAAACCTGGACCGGGCCGCCGGCGAACCCGCGTGCATCCAACCTGCTCGGTGGGGCCGGCCACCGGTCCCGTGTCGGGGCTGAGCAGTGCTGCGCACAAGTCGGTACATTGGTGGTTAATGGTTCAGTCGGAAGCAGTGTTTGATGGGCAAGATACGAACCGGAGAACGTGGTGTCAAGATGCAATCGCACCGCCACAGATGCAATCGCACCCTCGGCTAATCGATCTATGACGGCGGGCGGAGCGCGGACATTCCTGTCCGCAGCAACGTACTCTCGTCAAATCGCCACCAAATCCGAGCCGTGCTGAGTTTCGGAAGCGGCTGCGGACAGGAATGTCCGCGCTCCGGCGTTTCCGCCCACCGTCACTGTTTACCCGTAAGCGCTACGCAAACATATATTGTCCCGGCCGTTTTTTCCGGCTAACTGTGCATGCCATGTTCGAGCTGCTGAAAACCGATCCATCCTCTAAAGCGCGCGTGGGTCGGCTGACGACCGCCCATGGCGTGATCGACACGCCCGTATTCATGTCGGTCGGCACCCAGGGCAGCGTCAAAGCGATTGACCCACGCGAGCTGCGGGAGATGGGCACTCAGATCATCCTGGGCAACACCTATCATTTAAATATTCGCCCGGGCATGGAGATCATCCGCACTGCCGGCGGACTGCATCGGTTCATTAGCTGGGACGGTCCGATTCTGACCGACAGCGGCGGGTTCCAGGTTTTCAGCCTGGCGACCATCCGCAAGATTCAAGCGCATGGGGTGGAATTCCGCTCGCACCTGGATGGATCGCTGCTGTTCCTTGGGCCGAAGGAGGCAATGGGCATTCAGCGCGAGCTGGGCTCAGACATCGCGATGGTCTTCGATGATTGCCCGCCACACACCAGCACGCCGCGGGAATTGCGCGCAGCCGTCGAGCGGACATTGCGCTGGGCCGCGGAGTGCCGTGAGCAGCCGCGCGCCCCGGGACAACAGGTGTTCGGCATCGTACAAGGGGGAACGAACGCGGCTTTGCGCGAGGAATGCGCGCGGGCACTGGTGGCGCTGGATTTTGACGGCTACGCGATTGGCGGGGTGAGTGTGGGCGAGCCGGAGCCGGAGATGCTGCGGGCGGTTGAAATGGCGGAGAGTTTTCTGCCGGCGGACAAGGCGCGTTACGCGATGGGTCTGGGGACGCCGGCGCAGTTGGTCGAGTTGGTCGCGCGCGGAGTCGATATGTTCGATTGCGTGCTGCCAACAAGGGTTGCGCGCAACGGCACGGCGTTCACCCGCAACGGCAGCATCAGCATTAAAGGGGGAGCCTACAAGGCGGACTTCCGTCCGATTGAAGAAGGCTGCGACTGTTTCGCCTGCCGGAATTTCTCGCGCGCCTATTTGCGGCACCTGCTGAACGTAGGAGAAATTCTTGGGTTACGGATGCTCAGCGTGCACAACACGCGCATGTATCTGCGAGTGATGGAAGATATCCGCGGTGCCATCGCCGCAGGCGAGTTCGCCGGGTTCAGGCGCGAGTTTGCGGCACGATACGTGCCGACACAAAAGGTGTTACTCGCCCGCGCAGCCGAAGCCGAGCGGTGAGGAGGAAGAAAAGGCCCGGCGAGCGCCGGGCCTTTGAAACGGAAAATTGGTTAGTAACGATCGCGCCGGCCACCGCCGCCGCCGCCGCCGCCACCACCACCGCCACGGTATTCCCGACGACCGCCACCACCACCGCCGCCACCCGGCCGCTCTTCGCGCGGGCGGGCGATGTTGACCGTCAAGGCGCGGCCGGCCAGTTCTTTGCCGTGCAGGGCGTCGATTGCCTTCTGAGCTTCTTCAGGCGTGCTCATGGTCACGAACCCGAACCCGCGGGGACGGCCGGTTGCCCGGTCCATCATCAGATTGGCCTCCAACACCGTGCCGTGGGCGGCGAAGGCGTCTTGCAGGTCGTTTTCGGTAATGTTGAAACTAAGGTTTCCAACAAACAGTTTAGCACTCATCTATCTATCTCTAATAATACTGTCCTCGATTCACTACTTGCTTTCTCCGGACTGTTCCCGCCTATCGGGTTTCAAATCATCATTGAACCGAGTTCACCTGAAGATTCACCATGCCCTGGGGAGCACCTAGTTATCTGACAGACAACGCGACACTGCGCTTTTCTGTAAAAATAGCAAGCGCTAAATCGCCGCTCTTCCAGTAGGTAAAAACCCCAGCGACCCGCCTGCGCTTCAGGCCAGTGGATAACGAAAAACATCGGCGGCATCAAACGCAACTGGCGAGAACTCAACCGCTTGCCCGGATTCCCGCGTTCGCAGCGCATGCGCAACCCCAGTCTGGATAAACGCCAGGTCGCCGGTCCGCATTTCCACATTCACTCTCGATTTGGTCGCGATGTCTTCCAACCTCAACGTCAATGCACCCCGAATGACATAAATCCACTCCGGTTTGTGTTGATGGTAATGGTTGCCCCGAACCGCATCTGCCACCAGTTCAACAAACGCCAAATACCGCATTCCTTCGGCGCCATCGTGAAACTGTGCCAGTTCCCCTTGCGGCAGCAGGAGGCGCTTCAGGCCAGGCGCGTTTGTGGGCGGCGCCTTGAAAACTGGCAAGGTCCAGGTTTTGGCGTGGCCGTCGAGATACACGGTTTCAGCTAGGCCTTCGAGCATAAGTGGCCGTTGCCGTTACCATTAGCCTGGCGCAAATAACGCTCGCGCCATTCGGCGCGGGAGAGTTTGCCGCGGCCGTTGGCGGGCAACTCGGGAACTATCCACCACTTCCGCGGCACTTGCCAGGCAGCCAGGTGGGTGAGGGCAAATTCGCGCAGCGCCGCAGGACTGACTTCCGATGAGCCCGTCACACAAGCGACGATGGTCTCGCCCCGCTGCGGGTCGTCGCTGGGGATGCCAAAGGCGAGGCACCCGCGCACTTCCGGGTGGGCGGCAAGCACCGATTCGATCGCTTCGGGCAACACCTTGCGTCCGGCCACGTTGATTTGATCACCGGCCCGGCCCAGCAGATAAACCGCCCCGCCATCCAATCGCGCCAAATCCGAAGTCACGAAACGTCCGTCCTGCAACACCGGCTCCGGTTCGGGAAAATAGGTTTCGGCGACAGCCGCGCTGCGGACTTCGAGACAATTGCTTTTGCCGATATCCACCGACACTCCTGCCAGCGGCTGACCGGCAAAGGCCGCATCCGTGCGCGGCACGTCGCTCCGATCATAAGCAATCCCGCCGCATTCGCTGCTGCCGTAAAAATTGTGAATTTTGAGGCCATGGTCGGCGAAGACGCGCTGCTCCAACTCGAGAGGCAAGGGCGCGCCAGCCGAGATCGCGAGCGACACATGCGCCGGAATCGCATGGGCATCCTGCCAGGCCCGCCATAGCGCCGGCACTGCGGGCAACGTCAGGTGCGATAGCGAAACCACCGCGCGCCGCAGCATTTCAGGCAACGGCCCACCCAACAACACAAGCGGGATTCGGTGCAACAACAGCGGCAGGACCAGGTTTGAAAAGCCGTAGGAATGCGCCAACGAGATGACCGCTAAATTCGGCCATCCAGGCCGCAATCCCATTGTCGCAACGATATTGCCCGCATCGGCCATGAGTTGTTCCGCAGTAAACGCGACCAACCGCGGCGCGCCGGTGCTGGCCGACGTCGTCTTTAGGTGGACAATTCCCGCCGGTAATTCACGGGCAAGCAATGGCGGCGCCTGGCCGGATTCCAACGGGCAGACCACACGGCCCGAGCGCCACGCCCCCAATACTTCCAGCACAAACTCAGCGGAACCCCCGTGCGGACACACCAACCCTTCGTCGGGAGCGGAGCGGCTTTCGGCAGCGGCAGCGAGTTGCTCAAATGTCCAACGGCGACCGGTAGGCAAATCCCAAAGTGCCAGTTCGCCTCGGGCAGAACTAGCGATGTGGCGCCAGGATTCGTAGAGCATTGCCAGTTACGTAGCCCACGAGTAGCTTGGCCTGCAAGTGGAAATGACACGCTTTCGAGAGGGATGGTCCGGCCACGCCGGCCGGAATTGCCGTCCAAAAGGCCCATCCGTTGAACGGTGGTTCGGCCCAATCCTGCTGCTTCTGTGCGTCCTGCTGACTGGTTGCGCGACGTCAAAATACTCTGCTCCGGCGCCGGCGCGGGCGTTTGATTTTCAGCGAGACACCTTCGCTTACTCCAACGAGCTGTTTTGGGAATACGACTTCGACGCCCAGGGCCACTGGACGACACACACTCGGGAACCCAGGCCCACCTACGGTCAGCATTGCTTTGTCATGGCGCGGTCGGCGTGGCAATTCTTCGCGAACGCGCGGTTCGACCCGGCCCGGCCCAAAGCCGATGAGGCGACCTATCGCCGGCTCATTCGGCGAGTAGTGCGAAGCAGCCCACGTCATGCGTTGCCGGACCGTCAGAAGATAATCATCCCAGGCTATGCAGATCTGCGCAGCTTCAGCCGTGATTGGGAGGGCCTGCTCAAGGCCCAGTGCGGCGGGGCCTGGCAATGTTACTTCCAACGTGGCAATTGGCGGATGATTCTCCCGATGGGCCACGGTCAGCAGGAAAAAACCGCGGAACACCTGCTGGCGAGGTTGCGCCAGAATCAGCCGGCGGTCGTGCACGTTTTTCGCTTTCCCCAGTTGAGCATCAATCACGCGGTGCTGGTGTTCGGCGCATCAGAAAAGCCCGATGAAATCGAGTTCACCATCTATGATCCCAATGAACCCGGGCACCCCTGCCAATTATTTTTCGACCGCGCTTCGCGCACCTTCCGCTTCCCGCCACGGAACTATTTCGTCGGCGGCCCATTGAAGGTGTACGAGGTGTACTCGAGTTGGGATTACTAATGAACAACTGGGTGACAGACACATTCTGTTGGGGGGCAGATTGGGCGTTAAAACCCCGTAGGGGTGGCCTGTTTATAGTACCGGCCGCACCGCTCTCCAATCTTGCTTTTTTGTTTTTCGGTGGCGCGGAAGCAAGACACAACTGGTTTCCAGAATCACGGTCCGCGCCACCGAAAAACAAAAAAACAATCGGGAGGGTGTGCTGGACAGTCTATAAACGGGCCACCCCTACGGGGTTCCAACAGGAGTCCCTGAACGATTCGTTGGTCGAAGCTGGAGAGGTTTGGATCAGAGACACCTTACGTCGTCTCCTGCCAGGATTACCAATCCGCCCTGTGCCGTGAAATTCGCGCAACCGATCTCGGTCGTCACCAGCCGCTATGCGTTAGCGGTCGTTGCGGGTTTGGTCTGGACGACGGCCTTTCCGAATATTGGGCTGGCTGGCTTTGCCTGGCTCGCGCCTGGCCTGCTGGTCGCCGCGGCGTCGGGCAAGACGGGCGGAGAACGCTTCCGCGTCGGTTTTGTCGGTGGCCTGGCCCACTACCTCAGCATGCTGTATTGGCTGTTGCTGATCCCGTTTCGCTGGCACGGCGTGCCCCTCGCACCGGGCGTTGGATGGCTTGCGCTGAGCAGTTTCGTCGCGCTTTACCCGGCCGGATGGGTTTGGCTCGTCGCGTTTCCGGGCGAAAGTTCCCGCCAGCAGGAAAACGCGGCTCTAGCCGCCTGGCATTCCTGTCTTCTGAAGTTCTCCGACGCGTTTCCTCAGGCGTGGGCCATCCGGACTGCCTGGGCTTTGGCTGGCGCTGCGGCATGGGTCGGCGGTGAAATGGTGCTTGCGCGATTTCTGGGCGGATTCCCCTGGGACCTGCTGGGCGTATCCCAATACCAGATGGTGCCGCTGATCCAGATGGCCTCGGTCACCGGTGTGTACGGGGTGTCGTTCATGATCGTTTGGACGTCACTCGGGTTGCTCCTGGCCTGCGCCATGTTGGTGCGCCGGCCGGGGGCACGGTCGGTCTGGCTGGGCGAGTTGTTCCTGCCAATCCTCGTGGTTGCGGTCCTGTTCAACCTCGGCTTCCGCCAACTCCGGCATGAGCCCCGGCCGGCGCGCAGCATCCATTTCACTCTCATTCAGCCCAGCATTCCTCAAACCGTCATCTGGAGCGCGAAGGACGATGATGCGCGTTTCGCTGACCTGCTCGACCTGACGGAACGGGCGCTCAGCAATGAGACCGACGTGCTCGTCTGGCCGGAAGCGGCGCTGCCCAAGATGCTGCGCTACGACACCAATACGTTCGCCGCTATTTCCGGTTTGGCCCGCCGCCACCACGTTTACATGATCGTCGGGTCGGATGACGCGGAACCGCCTCGCCGCGGCCCGCCGGACCAGCCGGACTATTTCAACAGCGCGTTTCTGATCAGTCCGGAGGGGGAACTTCTGGACCGCTACATTAAGCGGGACCTGGTGATTTTCGGCGAATACGTTCCTTTCACTCGTTGGCTGCCGTTCCTGCAGTATTTCACCCCCATCGAGGGAGGTTTCACTCCGGGCACGCACGCCGAGCAGTTCGACCTGCCGCAGCTTGGGGTTTCGACTTCCGTCATGATCTGTTTTGAGGATGTCTTCCCGCAACTGGCCCGCAGCGACGTTGCGCCGCCAACGGATTTCCTCGTCAATATCACCAATGATGGTTGGTTCGGTGAGGGCGCCGCCCAACGGCAACAAGCTGCCTCGGCGCTGTTTCGGACCGTCGAGAATGCGCGGCCGCTCGTGCGCTGCTGCAACAACGGGCTAACTTGCTGGATCGACGCCCACGGCCGGCTGCGCCAATCGTTTCTAGACGCGCGCGGGACCATCTACGGCGCGGGCTTCCTTAATTTTGCACTGCCGCTTCCGCCTCCGGGGCCGCAGCCGCTGACGTTCTATACCCGGCATGGTGATTGGTTCGGTTGGGCCTGTGTCGCCGCTACGGCCGTGTGGCTGGCCGTAAGAATTGTGCGCGTTTGGCGCACACACGCGGCGCGCGGACTTTAGTCCGCAGCAATGTCCGAACAGGCGGCGCGCGGACTTTAGTCTGACTTTAGTCCGCAGCAATGTTCGAATAGCAGATGTTCCCGATGCGCAGGCCGGCTGAGCCATTGCGCAGCGCTGCGGGCTAAAGTCCGCGCGCCGATGCTAAATCCGGATGTGCTCGCCGTCCCGCGCAAAGGTGTGTGGGATGTCCGGCAACAACCGTTTGGCCAGGCGCCGGACCTGGTCGAGATTCTCCCAGTTGGTGCGCGACAGGTGCACAAACACCACCCGCTTTACCTTCCGTCCACCCAGGAAACTGAACAACGCTTCCGGCGCGAAATGGGCCAATTCGCAGACGAGCAAATCCAGCGGTTTCTGCAATAAGGGTTCGAGGTCTGCCGGCTGGCCCAGGTCGGCACTGTGCCCCACCCGCAACCCGCCGCCCTCAAGCAGAAGACAGTAAGCCCGGAAGTCCACCCGGTATTTCCTGGCGAAATGCGCCCGAAACCCGTTCAGATGCGACGTGGGAAAAACCGACACCCGCGCGCCACGGACTCGCACCGCGCCTTTGGCCGGCCAAGGGCGCAATTGGAGCTCGAACGGCAGCAATTCGTCAAAAATGAACACCGTTCGCAGCATGCGTCGCAACGCCGGAATTGCCCGGCTCGGCAGGTAAATCGGCAGCGGTTTGCGCCGGCCCTCCAGCCAGCAGCCTTGCAGCAGCATGAACAACCCACCCACATGGTCGGCGTGCAGATGCGACAGCAGGATCGCGTCAAAGGTGTCGTAGCTCAGGCCGGTGGATTTGAAGCGGCTGTCAATCGGTTCCCCGCAATCAACCAGCAGCGATGTCCCTCCCAGGCCGTAAAGAAACGAGGCGTGGCCACGGCCCACGCAGGGCCAGCCATCGCCTGTCCCAAAGCACATTACCGAATCCCGCCGGCTACCCGTTTTCAAGGATGCAAAAGATTCCGTTTCGTTTGTGCCAGCAACTCTGTTGCCAATCGCCAGTGCGCAAAAGCACCTTGCACAGCTCAGGCCGCCGTTGGCAATGAGAATTAGCCCGGCGGCGCCCGGCCGGGGTACTGCCTCAGTGGCGGCGGGCTGCCACGGTGCCGGGAACCAAAAAAGCCAACTGCGCACGGGGCGGGGTGTGGCGCGGTGTGGCCTGCCTGTGTGGCGACGGCGCGTAGGGGACCGAGCCCTCCCGGCATGGGAAGGCGTGGAGCGGGGGAGCGTGGCGCGGGGGGACGGCGCAAGAGGTGGAACGGCAGGGCGACGGGCCGCAGCGCCTAACCACACAGCCAAACGGACGAAAATGGAATGATGGAATAGTGGGATGGTGGGTTGATGTGTCTGTTTTTGGTGTCAACCGGTGTCAACCACTGGCAACCAACCGGTGACATCCAGCTACAGGGTCATAATCGTAATCTCGCCGCGGACCTAATCGGGCATCAAGCCCCCCAACATGCAGCTAAATGCAGGCAGCCAAACCGCTGCGCGTCCGTATGATTTCCATCGTCTTCACCTGCCTGCCGCCGCGCGCTGCCTAACGCTCCCGGAGGCTATGGTTCGGGTCGGTGAGCTTGATCACCTCGCCGCCCCTCGTTTGATGCCGGGCATGGTCGCGTATTCGCTTCGGTAAGTGAAGCACATTGGACCCCGTGGCGAAGGGCTTGCCAAGCGCGGAGCGGGTTAGTTTAATGCGGGCGGTGTCACAACAACAAACCATCAGCCGTTCCGTGAGCTTTTCCGGGGTGGGCCTGCACAGCGGCAACCGGGTGACAATGACCTTCCTGCCGGCGGAACCCAACAGCGGTGTCCGGTTCCGCCGCGTGGACCTGGAGGGCAAACCGGAGATCGAGGCGCGCGTCGAGAACGTTGTCGAGAATAACCGCTCGACGACCCTCGCCAAAGGCAACACCCGCATCCACACCGTCGAGCACGTGCTGGCCACTTTCGCCGGTTACGGCATCGACAACGCCATTGTCGAGTTGGACGCCAATGAGCCGCCGGTGGGAGACGGCAGCGCGCGGGAATATTGCCGGCTCATCCAGACGGCCGGGATCGTCGCCCAGGACGAACGGCGCGAGACCTACGAAGTCAGCGCGCCACTCGAACTGGAGATGGGCGAGACGACGATGACGTTGTTCCCGGACAAGGCCTTCAAGATCAGTTGCACCAGCTCGGATAAGCAGGGGCGCTTTACCCAATTCTTCAGTGTCGAACTGTCCCCCAAGAACTGGGAAAAAGAACTGGCTCAGGCCCGCACGTTTTGTTTCTTCGAGGAAATTGAATACCTAATCAAAAACGGGTTGATTCGGGGCGGGAGCCTCGAGAATGCGGTGGTGATCCGGGATGACGCGGTATTGACCACTGAGCCGCTGCGGTACACCGACGAGTTCGTGCGGCACAAGATGCTGGATATCGTGGGTGATTTGTCGCTGCTGGGCCGCCCGATTTCCGGCCACCTGGTCGCTGTTAAGCCCAGTCACGCCGCCAACTGCGAATTGGTTCGGCGCATCACCGCCCAGATGCGCCGGTCCGATACGTTTGCGCCGCCTGAGTTGGACCGGATGGGCGGCAGCGGCTCGGACGGCCAGGCCTCCCTGGCCGAGCGGGCCGGCCAAATCGATATTCAGGGAGTGATGCGGATTCTGCCGCACCGGTATCCGTTTCTGATGGTGGACCAGATTGTGCGCATCGAGGGCAACCGCATCGTCGGGGTGAAGAACATCACAATTAACGAGCCCTATTTTCAGGGCCACTTTCCCGGTCACCCGATCATGCCCGGCGTGCTGCAGTTGGAAGCGATGGCACAGGTGGCGGGCATCCTGATGTTGCGCCGCGCGGAAAACGCCGGGCAAATCGCTTACTTCATGGCCGCTGATAATGTGAAATGGCGCAAGCCCGTCCATCCCGGTGATACGCTGGTGATCGAAGTGGAAATGGTTCGCATCCGGGGGAAATTGGGGAAAGCCAAAGGCGTGTGCAAGGTCCAGGGCGAAGTCGTCAGCGAAGCGGAGGTAACCTTCATGCTCCGGTGAGCGCTCAGACCATGATTCACCCGACGGCAGTGGTGGACCGGCAGGCCGAACTCGGCGCGGGTTGCCAAATCGGCCCGTATTGCGTGATCGGTGAGAACGTCGTGCTCGGCGCGGGTTGCCGCCTGCATGCGCACGTGGTCATTGGCGGGCATACGCGGCTCGGTGCCGAGAATGAGATTTTCCCTTTCGCCTGCCTCGGTTTGCAAACTCAGGACTTGAAATGGAAAGGCGGCATTACATGGACGCAAATCGGCGATCACAATACTTTCCGCGAGTGTGTCACGGTCAACAGCGCCACCGCCGATGGTGAAACGACCATCGTCGGCTCGCATAACCATATTCTGGCCTATAGTCACATCGCCCATAATGTGAGGCTGGGGGATTATGTGATTATGTCTAATGTGGCGACTCTGGCCGGACACGTCGTGGTCGAAGACTATGCGGTCGTAGGCGGGTTGGCTGCCATTCACCAGTTTTGCCGCATCGGCAAGATGTCAATGATCGGCGGTTGCTCGAAAGTCGTCCAGGACGTGCCGCCGTTTATGGTGGTGGACGGCAACCCCGGCGAGACCCGCACGATTAATAAGGTCGGCATGGAACGCAACGGTGTTTCTGACGAAGCCCAGGCGGCAATGCGGCAGGCTTTCAAACTGCTCTTCCGCGAGGGGCTCACCATTCCCAATGCCTTGGGCCGCATTGAGGCCGAACTGCCCCAGTTGCCCGAGATCAAACACTTGGTGGCGTTTGTGCGCAGCAGCGAGCGCGGCATCAGCAAGTGAGTTCTGATGGAGGGCCAAGGCTCAGATTCCGCGTCAGAGCTTCCGGTCGAGACGGGCCGGCCGCCCTTGCAAGCCGGCACGCTTTACCTGGTGGCGACGCCGATCGGCAATCTCGAGGACATCACCTTGCGCGCGCTGCGCACGCTTAAGGAATGCGACCTGATCGCCGCCGAGGACACTCGCCGCACCGGAGTGTTGCTGAAGCATTTTGACATTCGCAAGCCGATGTTGAGTTATTTCCAGTTCAACGAGGCGCGGCGCAGTGAGGAACTGCTCGAACGCCTGCGCCGCGGCGAGAAGGTGGCGTTAGTCACCGATGCGGGGAGCCCCGGCATCAGTGATCCCGGCGAGCGGGTCGTGCGCGCCGCGACTGCTGCAGGGTTCCGCGTCGAACCGGTTCCCGGCGCCAGCGCCCTGGTCGCCGCCTTGACCGCCAGCGGGCTGGGGACGGAGGAATTCCACTTTGTGGGTTTTTTGCCTCACAAATCCGGGCAAAGGCGCCGCCAACTCGAAGAGTTAAGAAATATTCCCGGCACACTGGTCTTTTATGAGTCGCCGTACCGGGTCGAGAAGCTGCTGGGCGAACTGGCCACCGTGATGCCGGAGCGCCCTGTCGTCTTGGCACGGGAGTTGACCAAACGGTTTGAGGAATTCCTGCGGGGCACGCCGGCGCAACTGCTCGAAGTCTTTCAAACGCGCCGGCCCAGAGGGGAATTCGTAGTACTGGTCGGACAGAGCAGCGTGCCAGGCTCTACCCCGGCAGGGGTTTTAGAGAGCGGACGAACAGCTTAGTGGGGGCGCGTCACAATCCGTCTGAGTGCTTCTAACTGTTTAGCTTATCTAAAGGTTATGTTTGCCAAACATTAGCTTCAAAGTCACATAAATCCCTTGCATGATTCTCCGGTTTACTGTACAACCGGTTTATCTCAGCAACAACGGCGTGGTCCAACGGGAGTTGTCCTTTGGCCTTCGCGCGGACAATTTGAGACCTGCGGCTAGGAACGCTGGCCAGGCCGGAGTGGTTGAGAGAACTGATAACATTATGGCGGCCAGACTATTCATTGGCAATCTACCGTTCACAACCACCGAGAACGACTTGCAGGACTATTTCGCCCAGGCGGGCGCTGTAGTCGCGGTCAATATTATGCAGGATCGCGCGACGGGCCGTTCACGGGGATTTGCCTTCATCGAGATGGCGTCGCAGGACGATGCGAGCAAGGCCATTACCATGTTCCACCAAAAGGACTTTCAGGGGCGCCCCTTAACGGTCAATGAGGCGCGACCCCGGGAAGAACGTCCGGCGGGTGGGCGCAGCGAGTACCGCGAGAGGCAATAGGGGCGGCTTGCCCCCGGGCTTGGGTTGGGTATCAGTGCCCCACCCCAGGCACCCAGGAAGGTAGAGGGCCAACGGGGTTGACAGCGGGCGTTGGTTCCATTCTTTGGGCGCCCATTGTCGCGCAGTTCGGACGTCCCTCCGCGACTTGCATTCACCTTTCATGCCCGCCCCGCGACGCTGAAGTCTTGGACTTATTCTCGGACCATTCCTTCGTTCGGGATGGAGGAGACTGCATTGGGGATGGACGACGCGCCTTCGAATCGTCCATGGGAGTCGGGGTGCTATTAGGAGGAGATGTGCGCGCTCGATGATTTGTCCTGGACCCATTTGGGCGGCGCCACGCCAGCAGGCAGTCCCGCGCTTCTTCGATCTATTCGATAGCTTATGCTTTTTATCAATTCGCCTTGGCTCTTCCCGCTTCTATAATTCTGCCATCGCGAGAATGCATCTATGGCAAATGGGCTAAAGCCATCCGAGACGCTGGAACCCGCTGAACCCAGGGCGAAGGGCTTTTGGAGCCTCATCGTCACGCAGTTTGAAGGGGCGTTCAACGACAATGCCCTCCAGGGACTTGTCACGTTCATCGGCCTGGACATGGCCATTTCGGCCGGGCTGAAGCATGCGCTGGTTCCTCTGGCTACTGCATTGCTATCCGTGCCCTTCATTCTCTTCTCGATGACCGGTGGTTTCCTGGCGGACCGGTTCAGCAAACGGACCGTCACGCTCGGCGTGAAGCTGCTGGAAATCGGGATCATGACCTTCGCGACGGTGGGGATCTGGCAAGGGAATCTCTGGATGGGATTGGCGGCCATTTTCCTGATGGGAGTTCACAGCGCGATCTTCGGGCCCTCCAAGTATGGTCTGCTGCCGGAGTTGTTGCCGGAGCGTCGGCTCTCCTGGGGCAACGGCATTCTCGAGTTAGGCACGTTCTTGGCGATAATCCTGGGCACAGCCGCGGCGGGGCAGTTGTTCGACTGGTTCCGCGGGCGGGAGACCTGGGCGGGCTGTGTGTTGGTGGGGTTGGCGCTGGCCGGATTCGGCTTCAGCCTGGGCATAACTCGAGTGCCCGCGGCCGATCCGGCCCGGCCCTTCAGCGCGAATGTTTTCGGCGACCTCTGGCGGCAAATCCGGTTCATGCAACGGGACCGCGTGCTGTGGTTGGCTTGCCTGGGCAACACATACTTTTGGTTTTTGGGCGTGCTGGTGAAGCAAGGGGTTTTTGATTATGGCGCGAGTGTGTTGAAGCTGGGCGGCGCGACCACCGCTCGATTGACCGCGGCGTTAGGCGTCGGGATTGGGCTTGGCAGTTTCGCGGCGGGCTACCTGTCCGGAGGCAAAATCGAATATGGCCTGGTGCCGCTGGGCTCGCTGGGGCTTTGCGCATTCGCCGCGCTCCTGGCCGAGCCGAGCCTTTCCGTGACACATATTCTGCTCATCCTGATCGCGTTGGGGTTTTCCGGCGGGTTTTTCATTGTGCCGATCTCGGCCATTTTGCAACACCGGCCTGCGCGTGAGAGCAAAGGCGTGGTGCTGGCGGCCGCCAACCTGCTTTCGGCCGTCGGGATGTTCCTGGCCGCCGGCGCTTATTGGGCGATGACCGAGGGCCTGCACTTGGGGCCGCGCGGCGTCTTCATGGTTGGCGGGGCGCTCAGTCTCGGTGCGTGTGTCTATGTCGTCTGGCTCCTGCCGGATTCGCTGCTGCGGTTCGTGCTTTGGCTGCTGACGCGCACCCTTTACCGGATTCGCGTCGAAGGCCGTGAAAATATTCCGTCCAAGGGGGGCGCATTGTTTGTCTCCAATCACCTGTCGCTTATTGACGCGCTGCTGCTGGCCGCCAGCACAGACCGCCAGGTTCGTTTCATCATTTACAAAGGCATTTACGAGCTACCGTGGATCAAACCAATTGCTCGTTTGATGCGCGCCATTCCCATCTCGGCGGAATTGCGGCCGCGGGAAATGCTGCTGGCGTTGCGCACTGCCGCCGAGGCCATCGAGGCCGGCGAGGTCGTCTGCATCTTCGCCGAAGGCCAGATCACACGCATTGGGCAAATGCTGCCCTTTCGCCGCGGGTTCGAACGAATCATGGAACATGTCGAGGCGCCGATTATCCCGGTCGCCCTCGATGGCGTCTGGGGCAGCATCTTCAGTTTCGAGAAGCGCCGGTTCATGTGGAAACTGCCGCGCCACATTCCCTATCCAGTCACCATCAACTTCGGCCCCGCGCTGTCCCACACCGCGACCCCGGTGCAGGTTCGGCAGGTGGTGCAGGAACTCATGGCCGAGGCCTGGAAACATCGCAAGGCGCGCATGCAACCCCTTCAGCGCACCTGGGTGCGCACAGCCCGTCGCTATCCCTTCCGATTCGCGATGGCCGACCCGCAGCGGCCGAAGGTGAATTTCGCTTCGGCGTTGATCGGCGCGGTCGTCATCGGCCGCCGGCTAAAACCCTTGTGGGCAAATCAAAAAATGGTTGGGCTGCTACTGCCGCCTTCCGTTCCCGGGGCGCTGGTGAATCTCGCGGCGTTCCTGGCAGGGAAAGTCCCCGTCAATCTGAACTACACTCTTTCGGAGGAAACGCTGGGTTCCTGTATCCGCCAATGCGACCTCAAGGTGGTCATCAGCTCCAGGGCCTTTCTCGAAAAGGTAAAACTGCGCCTGCCCATCGCACCCGTGTTGCTTGAGGACCTCATGGGCAGCCAAGGGGCGTCCCAGCCCCAACCCGCAGATTCTAAAGCGCCTCTGGCGCCGCCGGTGAGCGGTGCGGAGAAGCTTGTGGCGCTTTGCCTGGCCATGCTCGCGCCGGTTGTACTGCTGGAACGCATTCTGGGACGCCAACGCAAAGTTGAACTGGACGACCTCGCCACTGTCATTTTTTCCAGCGGCAGCACCGGGGAACCGAAAGGGGTCATGCTGAGCCATTTTAATATCGGTTCAAACATCCAGCAGCTCCAACAGGTGTTTGCCTTGGAGAGCCATGACGGGTTGCTCGGCGTGCTTCCCTTTTTTCATTCCTTTGGGTTCACCGGCACGTTGTGTCTGCCCGCGGTATTGGGTGTGCGCGTCGTCTATTACCCCAACCCGCTTGACGCCAAGAGCATTGGACCGCTGGTGAACCGTTATGCGCTGACCTTCCTTTTGGCGACACCCACCTTCCTGCAGTTATACCTGCGGAGCTGCGCGCCGGAAGATTTCGGCAGCTTGCGCGTCGTGATGACCAGCGCCGAAAAGCTGCCTGAGCGGCTCGCGGCTGCTTTTGAGGAGCATTTTGGCATTCGGCCGCTCGAAGCCTACGGTGCCACCGAATGCAGCCCCGGTGGCGCGGTCAACACCCACGATTTCCGCTCAGCCGGTTTTCGGCAGGTTGGTGCGAAGCGCGGGAAAATCGGACACCCATTGCCGGGCATGTCCGTGAGGATTGTGAACCCTGAGAGCTTCGCGCCGGTGCCGCTCGGCGAAGCCGGTCTCCTGCTGGTGCGTGGACCCAACGTGATGCAGGGCTACCTGGGACAGCCGCAGAAAACCGCCGAGGTCCTGCGCGACGGGTGGTACGTCACCGGCGATATCGCTTCTTTGGACGAGGACGGTTTCCTGCAAATCACCGACCGCCTCAGCCGGTTCAGCAAAATCGGCGGTGAAATGGTGCCGCACATCAAGGTCGAAGAGAAGTTGCACGAACTCGCCGGCGCAACCGAGCAGAGCTTTTTTGTCACGGGCGCCCCCGACGAAAAGAAAGGCGAGCGGCTCGTCGTGCTGCATAAGTTGCCCGAAGACCAGTTGCAGAGTTGTTTGCAAAAGCTGGCGGGCAGCGACCTGCCCAATCTGTGGAAGCCGCGCGCGGACCAATTCTTCCACCTCGATTCTTTCGCGCTGCTGGGCACCGGCAAACTGGATTTACAGAAGATGCGGCGAATGGCCGTGGAACGCAGCCAAACAGCAGTCGCGGGGTAGGGGACCCATCCGCCACAAATGACCAATGACAGATTCTCAATACTCAATGCTCAATTAGTTTTCATTGAAAATTGAATATTGAGTATTTGTTATTTTGTCACTGAGTTACAGCGAGCGGAACTCCGTTCTTATTCCGCCCTCCTCGCACTGCAACAACGCAACTGTCCGCGGCATCCCGAACCGCGACTTCCCCGCATACCCCGGATTGAAGTACAGGATTCCCCCAAGCGTTTCTGAAAACGGCTTGTGCGTGTGCCCAAACACAACCACTTCCGGCCGTTCGCGGTGAAGCGCGTCGCGCAGCACGTCCGAGGGCGCGTGCGGGTTGACGATGTGATGGAGCAGGAATTTGCGCCCGGCCAGCTCGACCGTGCGAGTCAGCGGATAATTCCAGGCGGACTCGTCGGTGTTGCCGGCAACCGCGGTGACCGGAGCGATTTTCTCCAGCGACCTGAGAATCTGCGGCAGGCCGACATCGCCGGCATGCAGAATGTGGTCCACCCCGGCGAACAGATAAGGCACCTTCGTATCGAGGTAATCGTGCGTATCGGAAATGACGCCGACCTTCATGGTTTGAACACTCCGCGAGCAGCGAGAGGGCGATTGGCTTGTTCAGGTTTGCAGCCGGCCTGAGCTGGCCAGGTGTGAAGTCGAGGAAAGCATCGCTGGAAAAATTAAGTGCGTGCGATGAAAACGCAATCACTATTTCATAGGAGCAGGAATGGGCTTGGGTTAGAGTGCAGTATCACTGTGCCACGATGAAATTGCTTCAACAGGTTTGCCTTGTGACTGGGGGCTCGAAGGGGATCGGGGCTGCGACCGCGCTCGCGTTGGCGGCCGAAGGGTGCGATGTAGCTATCGTGGGGCGCCGGTTGGACGCCGAAGCGCGAGAGACGCAGCGGCAAATCGAGGCGCTGGGACGCAGGTGCGCGTTCATCCTGGCCGACGTCGCCCTGGCCGCAGAAGCCACCCGTTGCGTGGAAGAGACGGCCAAAGAGCTTGGCGCGGTGGACGTCCTGGTCCACGCCGCCGGCGGGCCAGCGAACGGCGGACTCTTGGAATTGACGTCCGCTGCGTGGCACTCTGCCTTCGATGTGCACCTGCACGCCATCTTTCACCTTTGCCGTGCGGCCGTCCCGGCGATGAGAGAGAAGAAGCGAGGCGTCATCATCCTGATCTCTTCGGCCGCCGGGATTCGCGGGATTAAAACCAATGTTGCTTATCAGGCCGTCAAGGGGGCCTTGCCGCAATTAACCCGTGCGCTGGCTTACGAGTTCGCCAGCGACAATATCCGCGTCAACTGTGTCGCCCCCGGCGTGATTCGCACGGCCTTTCATGCGGCCATGTCTCCGCAAACCAGACAATTTAATCTGGAAAACCGAATCCCGCTGCACCGCGAAGGCACGCCCGAGCAAGTCGCCAGTTTAATCCGCGAATTGGTGCTTAATGATTACATCACCGGTGAAACGGCCACTGTGGACGGCGGATTGACCATGCGGATTGCCTAGTGACTGATTGAGCCGAACTCGGCTCACTCTGATTAATCTGCTGCTTGACCGACGCTGACGCAAAACTGCATGCGGAGGCAGAACCCTCACGCTGGCGCTGGGTGATGGTAGGACTCATCTTCCTGGCGACGGTGATCAATTACCTTTGCCGGCAGGCCTATTCGGTTTCGGCTACCACTCTTCAAAGCGTTTTTTCGCTGTCCAATGACCGTTATGGCCTGCTCACGTCCGGCTTTTTTTTCGCTTATGCCGTGAGCAATGGCGTTTCCGGGCCGCTGATCGACCGGTTGGGCACCAAGCGCGGCTATCTTCTTTGCATGTTCTTGTGGAGTTGCGCGGTGGGGTTGATCGGCGCGGCCCAAAACGTCTGGATGTTGGCCGGTCTGCTGATGCTGCTTGGGCTGGGCGAGGCTGGGAACTGGCCAGCGGCCGTGAAAGTGGTTGCGGAATGGTTCCCGCCACGCCGTTCTCATCATGCTATTCCTCATTGGTCCTTTGCGCCCGCACCCGGCGTTTCAGCCCGCGCGGGGAGAATTGGAATCGCCGTTCCCACCTCTATCTGGTAAATGAAAACCTCGTTTCCCGCCTTCGTTCGTTTAGCTCGGGTTCAACTTTGTTTTTGCCGGGCGAACTGGCTGCTGTTTATTTGCCTTACCGGGGTTTGCTGGTATTCGTCGGCGCAAAGCCAGCCACTTCCCGGGACCGCGCCGTTGACGGCACCAGGCGACCTGGCTTCAAACCTCATCGCCGGAGCCGATCGATTCCTGTTGCGCAAAATCAATGAAGCCGAAGTGGGCCGCGCCAGATTCTGGCACCGGAATTTTTCGTCATGGCAGGCCTATGAACAGTCGCTTGCCACCAACCGGCAACATCTGGCGCATATTCTTGGCGTCAGCGACGCGCGGGTTAGCCCAGTGGACGTTGAATTGGAGGCCACACCCACGCGACCCGCACTTTGCGGACGCGGCAATGGCTTCGCGGCTTTTGCGGTGCGCTGGCCCGCATTTGGACAGGTGCATGGCGAGGGATTGCTGCTCACTCCGGTCAAGCGCGCGCCGGTTGCAAATATCGTTGCTATTCCAGATGCCGACCAAACCCCCGAGCAGGTGGCCGGGTTGACGGCAGGAGTTGCGCCGGAGAGCCAATTCGCGCGGCGCCTGGCCGAAAGCGGCTGCCAGGTGCTCATTCCTGTCTTAATCGACCGGCACCTGGACCCGGAGCGGAACTTGTCTAACCGGGAATTCATTTACCGCCCCGCTTACGAGTTGGGCAGGCACATCATAGGCTATGAAATTGAGAAAGTGTTGGCGGCAGTCGATTGGATGGCCTGCCAAGGTTCAAACTCGCCTGTAAGAATCGGCATCATGGGTTGGGGCGAGGGCGGGTTGTTGGCATTTTACTCTGCGGCGCTGGACACGCGGGTGGCGGCCACCTGTGTCAGTGGATACTTCGACGACCGAAGCCAGATTTGGCAGCAACCCATTGAGCGCAACGTTTTCGGTTTGCTCGAGCAGTTTGGGGACGCGGAAGTGGCTGCCATGATTGCGCCTCGGAGTCTCATTATTGAGGCCGCGCACGGTCCGGAAGTAACCATGGCCGGAGGCGATGCATATAGTGAAGCGCAGCGGCGTAACGGCGCACCGGGACGACTGATGTCTCCGACGTTGGAGAACGTCCGCAGGGAATTTGAGCGTGCCCGCGCGATGGTGGCTGCGCTGAACCCATTACCTCGCGTGGAGTTGGTCGTTAGTGGCGATGGCGGCGGGCCCTTTGGCAGCGAATCCGCATTGAAGGCGTTCTTAAGCGCGCTGGCTCCTTATGGTCGCCTGGCGCCGGAAGTTCCTGCGCCGGAAAACCTGAGGGCTGGGCTAGACCCGGCAGCGCGCCAGGCCCGGCAGTTGGCCGAGCTGGATTGGCACACGCAATGGCTCTTGAATGAATCTCCGAGGCTGCGCGACAAGTTCATGGCGAAGTTTGACACCAGCTCCCTGGAAGAACTCCGCCAAAGCGCTGGTTGGTACCGAGAGTTTTTCTACCACGAAATCATCGGGCGTTTCGATGAGCCGCTGCTGCCGGCCAATCCACGCACGCGAAAGATTTACGATGAACCCAACTGGACCGGGTATGAAGTTGTGCTGGATGTGCATCCTGATTTGATCTGTGAGGGAGTTCTATTGCTGCCTAAAGGGCTAAAAGCGGGTGAACGGCGTCCCGTGGTCGTCTGCCAGCATGGGTTGGAAGGCCGCCCTCAAGATGTAATTACAGGCGACAGTCATTTCTATCACGACTTTGCCAGGCGACTTTGCGAGCAAGGCTTCATCACGTTCGCGCCGCAAGGTTTATTTATCTTTCATGACCGGTTCCGTACCCTTCAACGCAAGGCCAATCCGCTCGGCAAGACTTTATATTCGCTGATGGTGCCGGAGCATCAACAGCTTATCAATTGGCTGACGGCGCAGCCGTTTGTAGATCCGGAACGCATTGGTTTCTACGGCCTGAGTTACGGCGGGAAATCCGCAATGCGCATTCCGGCACTGGTGACAAACTATTGTCTGTCCATCTGCTCGGGTGACTTCAACGATTGGGTGTGGAAGAACGCGACCACTCGCAGTCGCTACGGCTATGTCTGGACGCCGGAGTACGAGATTGTCGAGTTCGATCTGGGTGAGACCTTCAATTACGCCGAGATGAGCGCGTTAATTGCTCCACGCCCCTTCATGGTCGAGCGCGGACACCTGGATTCAGTCGCGCCGGACGAAACCGTAGCATACGAATTCGCCAAAACACGGTTTTTTTATGAGGCGCGCTTGGGGCTGCAGGACCGGTGCGCCATCGAATGGTTTACCGGCCCGCACACCATTCATGGAAAGGGGACCTTTGAGTTTCTGCATCGGCACCTGGACTGGCCGGGTCCGGGGGTATCGGCTCGGCGGTAAGCATGCCCCCTTCATTCCCCCGACCCGCACCTTTGTGCGGTTGCTGCCCCGCCGCTGCGGTGATAGCCTCTTGCCTACTAAGCAAATGACGCGCGTTCGAATGAGGTTTACTGCGGCACGCGCGGTCGGCTTTCTCAGTTTGCTCTTCGCGACGGCCTGGTTGCCGGTGCCCCACGCCCGCGCCGAGGCCATGCTCGAGATTTTCCAATTAAGCTGGCACGACCTGGCGCAGAAAATGCCCGAGATTGCCGAAGCCGGCTACACCAGCTTATGGCTGCCTCCTCCGTGCAAGGCTGGCAGCGTTTATTCGGTCGGGTACGATCTGTTCGACCCATTTGACCTCGGCGATAAAAATCAACGCGGGACAATCGCAACGCGTTGGGGGACCAAGGCTGATTTACTCGAATTGATGCAAGTGGCGCACCGGTTCGGGATTCGGGTCTATTTCGATAATATCATGAATCACCGCGGCTTTGACGTGCCCGGTTACGACGCGAATACCCCGACCAATCTCTATCCCGGTCTATTGCCGCAGGATTTCCACGTGCAGACCGTCTCGGGCGGGTTTTACCGCAATTGGCCCAATGTGCAGGACTGGAACAACCAATGGGACGTGCAGTATGAATCGCTGAGCGGCCTGCTGGATTTGGCAAACGAGCCGGGCCCGGTTAACGGTAATTACGGCCCCGCACTCGGCGGCACAATCAGCAAACCGGTTTTCGTGCGGCATCCGCAGAACCCGGAGTATTACCTCGATCCGAACGGCCCGGCGCTGGGTGGTCCGTGGCACCCTTTCTATACCACCACCGGCACGCCGGTCGCCGACGATGTTAATTCCTACCTCATCCGCTCCGCCATGTGGATTCTCAACACCACGAAGTGCGACGGCTTTCGCTTGGACGCCGTCAAACACGTGCCGTCCGATTTTTTTGGCGCGGTCTCCTCCAGCCCGCAAACCGACGACCCCGGCTTCAGCGGTTACACCGGCGGCATTCAGGCCATGTACGATTATGTCCATGGCTATGGCAGCAACGTGCTGGGCAACGGCTACCTCGAGACGGATGGCAACCGTAACAGCGTTTTCGATACCGAAGTGCCGCGCAACGATGCGATGCTCTTTGGAGAGCACCTCGGCCCGCCACCCACTTACCAGGAATATCTGAACAAAGGCATGCGGTTGCTGAACACGCCTCTGCGCAGCCAACTCGACGCCGCGCTGGGTGGCAGCGCCGGGCTCTGGGGCATGGACCAGCGGGATTACATCCCCGCCAATGGCGCGTTCAGCGCCGCGATGGGCGTGCAGTTGGCGCAGGATCAGGACCAGGCGCTTTGTTGTGTCAATCACCGCGAGATGCACAACGCGTATTATTTCATGCACGAGGGGCTGCCGATGGTCTATTCCGATAATTACAATTGGGCCGGGCCGCCCAGCGATCCTTCCACCTTTCCCATTGTGCCATACGCAAATTACCTGGGCGAATTCGGCGACAACACCATGCCGGAGACTTGCTACTTGCACCATCAACTCGCCCGCGGCGGCACGCGGCCACGCTGGAGCGACCAGAACATCGTCGCCTTCGAACGCTATGATTACCGGGACGTGAACCCTGCGACGGCTTACACCAATGCCGATGCGACGGTGGTGCTGTTTGCGATGAACGACAATTACGGCTTTCCCGGCGATGTGCTGTTCGATGATGGCGTCAGCCGCGCCCCGGACGGTTATTATTCCTGCAACAACGGAAGTCCGTCCCGCGGGTGTGGGTTGGGTGTGGGGTTCCCGCCCGGCTCGGTGCTGGCGCAACTGGCCACCACGTCGCCGGGGGGCGGCGATAACCGCGCGTGCGCGAAACTTTTGGTTCATGGCGCGACCACCAACCTGGCACAAGCCCAGGCGACTGCGAATGACCCGAACCCGGTGAATCGGTTGATTTACGTGAACACGACGCCACCACCCGGCGGCGGCGCCATTGAGTTCCTCGTCCCCAGCGGTGGATGGGTGATGTATGGCTATCAATGGCCCGAGCCCAGCCGCGCCAACGTGCTCACCAGCGCCATCACCTTCCGCCAGGCAGGGCAAGCCGTGCCGTCGGTAACCGTTTACCGCCACGACGGTACCAATGGCGACCCTAACTTCAGCCCGATTTATCCGTTCAAAATGCGTGGCAGCGTCGATGCCACTGGGGCGATCGTCCTTGCCCCGGGAGAAGGCAACATCCCCACAATGACCAACACCTATGCCATCCAGATCCCCGTATTGACCAATGGCTCTTTCGATATCAATGTGCGCGCGGATGCCTCCGCCGCGAATATTCTCGTCAAAATGGATGGTGGTTTGGACCTCAACAGCCAGATGGGGCTCGGGCCGCTCTCGGGCCCGGACTTGCGCGATAACAGGCCCGGATACGCGACCGATGTTTTCCTCGGCTACGAACAGGCGCTCGAGCAATTCCGACTTGGCCCGGAAAAATTCGCCGCGCGGATCATCTCCCGCAACAACCTCGTCTCGCTTGGCGCCGAGACCTACTACTACACCGTCGGTGGCGCGGACACGGCGGTCAACGGCGCGGGGACCGGCAACGGCCTCAACACCGACACCGCCAACTGGGTTTATCACGACCCTGCCGCGCCGGTGACGGTGCTTACGAACGCGGCGCTGCCTGTCGCTCCGCCCACACAAATGGTGCCGACCAACCCGGCGGCTAATGCTTCAGTGGACTTGTGGGTGAAGGTGGGCAATTACTTCCAGACCAACCACTGCTTTATCTATTTTACGACTGATGGCAGCAATCCCGAGGGTGCCTTCGGGGTCGGCAAGGGCACCACCCAGGTTGTCCCAGCCGTCTGGGTGAACCACGACGCCGCCGATCCATCCGTCGATTGGTTTCGCGGAACCATCCTCGGCTCCAACCAACTCCACGGCGTTCAGGTTCGCTACAAAATCGCGGTGTACCAGGATACCATCCCGGCCATTTCCGATGCTGATCCCTCCAAGCTTTATGGCCTGACGCAATTCTGTGTCACCAATTTTGATCCGACCTCGACCACCGTGTGGCTGCACAATGATCTGAACCCGGGCAGCACCACCGTCGGTCTGGCCACTGGGTTCCACATCGTGCGCGCTCGCGCTTTCCTGCCGCGCTCGGGCAAATCCGGCGTCTTCAACACATTCTTACAAACCTTTTATTACGATGCCGGTCCGCCTGGCGGTGTGATTGCCTTCCCGCCCAGTGACGGCACCGTCCTGACTGACTCGACGTATCAGATTGTGGTGCGTGCCGACGAAAACGTCACGGGCGTCGAGTTCAACATTCTCGATTCGGATCCGGGCAACGACGACGGGGTGACCGGGCAGCACAACGGCAACGGGCTGACGAATGGCGTGCCGGTCTATGCTGCCGCAACGGCAGTCACGCCCGACCCAACGCTCAGCCAACAATACCCGGGGCTGCCACAGGAGTTCCGCTTTGATTATGTCTCCGTGCCGACGAACGGGCCGGCGACGCTCACCGTTCGCCTGAAGACGCTCGCCAGCGCTGCTTATCCCAACCGCGCCGCCACGCTCACGCGCAGCGTGTTCACCATGGCACCGCCGAATGTTCTGTATCTCTCGAATCCGGCCGCCGAAGGGATGGCGCTATTACTCGGCTCGAATTCCACCTACCTGATCCAGGGTTGCTTCACCCCAACCTTAACTACCAACAACACCAGCCTGTTCAGCCTTTCGATTAACGGCGTCGCACAGCCCGCCTCGTCGTTGTTCTTGCGCCCGCCTGGCGCTGTGGCCGGCTGTCCCGGCTTGCGCTCTATCCTCTATAGCTGCAATCAGACCAATTTCATCCAGGGCAGCAACACGGTGCAACTATCGTTCACCAACGGCATCCAACTCACAACAACTCGCCACATTTTCGTCGCCGTTTTGTATTCGCCGGTCGATTCGGACGGCGATGGCATGCCCGATTGGCAGGAAATCATCGCCGGAACCAACCCGTATGATTCCAACTCTGTGCTCCGCATCACGGGCTTGGCCAATGAGAGCCAGTTGAGTTGGCGCAGTGTTTCGAATATTAGTTACCAGGTTGTGGCTACGACCAACCTGCTTTTCCCGATGTCGGTGATCAGCCCGGTCATTCGCGCCAGCGAGCCGATTACCTTCTGGACGGATCCGGCTCCGGATGCGGTGAAAAGGTTTTACCGCATACAAGTCGTCCCATAAAACGGTGCACGACAGTGTGACTCTACGCTGCACGACCCCCGCAATATGGAACGTGGTTTGCACGGTCGGCGCCGGCCTGCACTTGCCACTGCCATAAGGCTAAGCAGCGGCAGGACTCATTTCAGCAAAACTGCCTCTATCGGTTCACGCCCCTTGAGCTGGACCTTTTGCTGCTGCCGGGCTTCAAAACGATGTCTTACCCGTTCAAACGTCCCGGCTGAGACGAGAATTCCGTCGGGCTCAGCCGCCTGGCCCAACCCGCACACCACGTTGACGCTGTCCCCCCAGAGGTCATAGGCGAAGCGCTGCCGGCCAATAACGCCTGCGACGACCGGCCCGGTGTGAATGCCGACGCGCAGCCGCACCTGGGTTTCGTATTGGCGATTGAACTCAGCCACCGTCCCGCGCATTTCCAGGCCCAATTGCACCATCGCTTCCGCGTGGTCCAGACGTTGCACACTGAGCCCCGCCGCCGCCAGGTAAGCATCACCCATCGTTTTAATCTTTTCGACCTGGTGCCGTTCGACTAACCCGTCGAAGCTGGAGAAAATCTCATTTAACAGCCGTACCATCTCGTCAGGCGCGATGTGCGAAGCCAGCGCGGTGAATCCCGCCACATCCGCGACCAGCAACGTGACCTCCTCATGCTGGTCGGCGATGTTTTCTTCGCCCTGCTTCATGCGCTCGGCGATCGGCCGCGGCAGCGCGTTGAACAGCAGCCGCTCGGACCGCTCTCGTTCCGCTTGCAATTGGTCAAAGAGGCCCTTGGCATAAACGGCGTTGGCCACGCGCAAGACCAAATCCTGGATATCCACGGGCTTATTGAGAAAATCGTTGGCACCGGCCTGGATTCCCTGCAGCCGCTCCTTGCGCTCCGACAGCGCCGTGACCATCAGCACCGGAACGTGGCCTTTAGCAGGGTCGCTCTTGATTTGCCGGCAGACCTGGAATCCGTCCATGCCTGGCATCATCAGGTCCAGCAACACAGCATCCGGGAGCTGCCGTTCGACGCAATGCAGCGCCTCCAAGCCGTTGGTAGCTTCCTCGACCTCGTAGCCCTGCGCTTCGAGCGGATCGCGCAACAACAGGCGGTTGGGTTCTTCGTCATCGACTACCAGCACGCGGCCCCGGCAGGGCTTGGCGGTGGCAGTTTCGTTCGGCATGAGTTCAGTTTGCATAGGATTTATCCGAGAGGGTTTTGTTCCGGCGCGCGCTTTGCAAGCAGGGCCGCAATTGTCTGAGGAAAAGTGCGCGTATCGATGGGCTTGGTCAGGTACCCGTCGCAGCCGGCTTCCAAGGCAAGGGCGTCATCGCCGCGCATCGCGTGCGCGGTCAAGGCCACCACTGGGATTTCCCGGGTGCGCGCATCGCTCTTGAGCATCCGCGTCGCGGTCAACCCATCCATGCCCGGCAAACTCAAATCCATTAAGATCAGGTCGGGCTGCGTCGTGCTGGCCAACCGCACACCTTCCTCGGCGCTTTGCGCCGAACACACAGTCAACCCATTGGCCTCAAGAAGATCCCTGACCAAATCCAGGTTCAACGCATTGTCTTCAATTACGAGTATTCGATGACTCATACCGGCGCTCCTATCAGCTCGGCCGGGCCGTCTTCCAGACGGTCCAGTTCGGCCAACAGCCCTTGGCGGTCGGTCTTGGCGGTGATCGAGTGCACCTGCGCAGCCAATCCCTGCCGTTGCTGCTCGTCCAGGGAGGCGCCGGTGTGCACCAACACCGGGATACTACGCGTGCCGGGATGCCCTCGCAGTTGTTCGACCACTTGCGTGCCGTTGAATTCAGGCATGTTCAGATCGAGAATGATCGCTTCCGGCAGGTATCGCTGCGCCAGCTCAAGCCCGGTCCTCCCATCGGCCGCCTGCAACACCTGGAACCCGCGATACAAAAGGGTCTTGGTCAGCAATTCCAGTAACGCCTGCTCGTCATCGACGATCAGCACCGATTTGACTTCCTTGCCCCCGGTCCGGCCGTTAGCCCGGATCGCATCGCTCAGTCTGTTTCGGCCAGGTCCAGGCTCGCAGGCGCCCGCTGTCAGCAACCGAAACCGCATTTGCCCGCCAGCCTCCGGCCCAGCCAGGATGACCGGCACCGACCCGGGCGCATGGCTCCGCCAGGCCTGCACTTGTTCGGAAGCCAACCCGGACAAAAGCCGTTCGCACACTAAAATCGCGTAAGGCCGCTGCCGCTTCATCGCGCTGACCATCCCCACCGCGTCAGGCACCAGCGTCAGGTCATAACCCGCCGCGGTCAGGTACGTGCCAATCCGGCCTTCAGCTTGTGAGTCCCGGCAGACCACCAGCACCAATGGGCGCCGCAAGCTTTCAGGCAGGTCCGGCACAGGTTTGGGCTGACCTTGCCCCAGGGGCGCCAAGGGCAACCAAAACGTGAACTGGCTGCCTTTGCCTTCCACACCCTCGCTTTGAACCCAAATGCGCCCGCCATGCATCGCCACCAACCGCCGCGTCAGCGCCAAACCCAGCCCCGTCCCCTGCTGCTGCCGCGCATAAGACGAGTCCACTTGCTCAAATTCGGCGAAAATCCGTTCCTGATCGCGCGGGTGAATCCCAATGCCCGTATCGCTCACCTCGACCCATAGGCATTGCCCGGCTTGACCATCGGCTGCTTGAGCGGCGTCGCGCGGCAGCTCCTGGACCCGTGCCGTGACCGTGACGCGGCCTTTGTCCGGGGTGAACTTGATCGCGTTGCTGAGCAGGTTGTAGAGGATTTGTTTGAACTTCGCCTCGTCGGCAACCAACGGCGGCAAATCCGGCGCAACCTCGGCTAAAAGTTCGATTCCTTTTTTAGCCGCAAGGGTTTTGACGATGACCTGCACGTTTTGCAATGCTTCGGCGGGATCAAAGGCGCTGCGCGCCAGTTCCATACGCCCCGCCTCAACCTTCGATAAATCAAGGATGTCGTTGATTAATTGGAGCAGGTGCCGGCCGCTGGCGAGGATGTGATTGGCGTACTTCACCTGCCGTGGATTGAGGTCGCCGAACGTCATGTCCACCAGGATTTCTGAAAAGCCGATGATGGCATTGAGGGGGGTGCGTAATTCATGGCTCATATTGGCCAAAAACCCGCTCTTGGCGCGGTTGGCCGCCTCGGCGGCGTCCTTGGCCGCCTGCAGCGCGTCTTCGGCGGCTTTGCGCTGGGTGATGTCTGAGAGCAAACCGTCGGCGCACAGCAGCCCTTCGTGAAAGCGCGGCGCCGGCGCGCGGTTGTGCACCCAAATCCACTGCCCATCGTTCCGCCGGAAGCGGTACTCGAGATTCAGCGGCTCGGCGTGACTGAACAGCCGTTGATAGCCGGTTTCAACGGCGGCCTGGTCGTTGGGATGGACCCGGTTCAGCCAAAAGCAATCCCGGTCGCGCCTTAGCACCGCGCTGCTGTAGCCCAACACCAATTGAACGTTGTCACTGATGTAATGCAGTTGGCGCTGCTCATCGGCCGTCCACACCACGTCCGGAATGTTGGCCACCAGCGAGCGGTACTTCCGCTCACTGGCCCGCAAGGCTTCCTCGGATTGCTTGCGTTGGGTGATATCCTGAATGACCGCCTGGAATTCGTCGGCTTGCTCGCCGAATAACCTGCGCACTGTGTATTGGTGCCATAGGAATTCGCCGTTGAGCGCCCGCACCCGGTGGTCAAATGATACCAACGGCCGGTCTTCCGGCAGCTCCTTGAAGAAACTCAGCGGCACGTCGGTACTGTCAGGAGTGCAGAACGCCTGCAAAAAGTCGGTTCCCAGCAACTCCTCACGCGTCCGCCCGTAGAAGCGGCAGAAGGCGCCGTTGACGAACGTCAGCGCGCCGGCCGTGTTGAACCGGCAAATCAGGTCGGTTTGATCCTCGACCACCGCCCGCAGGCGCTTCTCGCTGTCCGCCAGCGCATGCTGGGCCTTCCGCCGTTCCGCCGCCGCCGCCGCCAGCAGCATATTGGTCACCGCAATGATCCCGATGTAGCTCCCGATCAACATCAGGCTGTCGGTCTCCTTGGCGGCCACAAACGGACCCCGGCCTCGCAGCAGAGAATAAATCGACAGCGCCGTCACCAATAACGTTCCCGTCGTCGCCCCGCGTTGGCCAAAACGCAGCGCCCCCCACACCAGGAACGGGAACGGCAGATACGCCAGCGGGTAATTTTGTAATCCATAAACAAACCAGGAATCAAAGGAAATGAGCGTCCCGATCACCAGGCCGGTGCCACAAACGGCCGCTTCGATCACCGCCCGCGGTTGCCAACGAATCGGCTTCCACGTCGCCCATGTCACCAGCAACGGCGCCACCACCAACCCGCCAAGGGAGTTCGGCACCCACCATTCCAAGGTCTTCGGGAACAGTTCCTCCCAGCTCACCGCTCCCGCATACATCAGGCTCACCACGTTGAACAACGCGTTGACCGTTGTCCCCAGAAAGCACGCCAGCCCGATATACCCGGTCACGTCTCGCGTCCGTTCCATCGCATTATCGAAGCCCATCAACCGCCGCAATAAAAACGCGCAGACCAGCGCGCCCACCGTATTGCCAATCGCTGTCCCCAAAGTAAAGAAACCCAGCGGAACACCATCGATTAACGAGAACAGCAGGGCGCCCACCGCAACACCCGGCCAGAACCGATACCCAAATAGTAGAATCGCTGCCAGCGCAATGCCCGATGGCGGCCACACCAACGCGATGCTTCCCGACAGGAACGCCGCCTGCTTGCCCAGCAAACCGCCCAGAAAATAAATGGCCGTCAGCATCACCACTCGGGTGAAGGTCGTCAGGCGCGTTTGGGGTGTGAATCTCACGCTTGGGTGGCTTGGCCAGGTTTCGGCCCGGACCCGACAAAGGCCCGTGCCCGGCCTTGCTGCAATCATTGTGCCATCCGGCTTACGGTGAACCGAGCGGCCAATCCGCTTAGGAAACAGCCTGAACTTGCCTCTCCCGCAATCAATCCCCCCTAATGGTCGTTGTCTCAGGAATGGACAGCATCGGGCAGGTTGTAAAATCACCGTTCTGATGCGCGCATAACCTCAATACCCGCTTGCTCTGCATTTTTCCGCTGCCCCTGCTTCACCCGCACGGAGTTTCACGTCCAGCGCGTGAGCCTAGCATCGCACGCATGAACCGCGCCGCGAAAAGTGAAAAAGCTTGTGATGAAATTCGGGTGACATAGCGCCGACCTCGTCGATCTCTTCCTGCGTGTAGGGCGGGCAGTCGTAATAAAAGAGGCGGAAGAGTTCCTCGTCTGAGCCGAGCGCGAGCAGCGCGTTTGTACATCACGTCAGCGGTGACGCCGTGCGGAAGCTGGCCCTTGAGGGCGATTTCCAGGCTGCGGCGGAACCACTCCCCATCCACCAGAATGGCGGTTTTTTTCATAAACGGGGTTCCTTCGAGCTGAAAAACAAAGTCCCTCCGTGACTTGCGCCACGGAGGGACAGATTGTTGCCCGCCTACGGGCGTGACGGTCTTGTATTAGCTAACGTAGCGAATTTCGGGCCAAGGTCAATACTTCTGTGCCATCTTTGCATGCCTTTTCGCATGTTTTCGCGACGGGTTCACCCCGCTCTCCTGGTGGCCTGCCAGAGGCGGTTCAAGCCTTCAACTCAGGTGACCTCCCTTAAGCCGCCTTCGCCGCCTCGCCCTTTTTCCACGTGCGCTTCGGAGCCTTGGTGATCAAGCCCTTCTTGATGGCAGCGGCCGAAACCCGCACGTAGCGCACCTCTCCGTTAATTACCACCTTCACGCGCTGCAGGTTGGGGAAAAACCGGCGCTTGGTAATGGCCGTGATGTGCGTGCCGATGCCGCCGCTCTTCTTCGATTTGCCGCTGCGCCAAATAATGCTGCCCTTCATCGGGCGCTTGCCGGTCATTTCACAAATTCGTGCCATAACGCTGTCCTGTCGATTCTTTAAAGGAGAGGGAAGATAGCAGCGGGGAACCGGGTTGCAAGACCTTATTTGCAGCGGAAAAAGCGCACGGCGCACGCAACCTCCCGCCGAGGCTCTTTGGTTCGTGCATTAGAGATACGCATTCTATCCACAAGTAAAAGTAAAAAGTAACGTCTTTTGTATTGACGATTTCCGCCACTCTGTCATAGTGCGCCCTAATTGTTTCCGGCTGTTGTCCGGCAGTAGAAGTTATACAAATGTTAGTCAGAAAATCGCCATGGATGCAAACCCTCATAAATCCCGAAGGATCCCCGTGAATATATTAGCTAACCTGAGTAAGACCGCTCTTTCCGCCGGTCTGCTGCTGGCGTGCGGCCAAAGCGCGCGCTGCATAGACATTTATGCCCCTGTTCCCTTAACCCCGGGCAGTTTCAACGCCGATGTGGTGGTGGAACGCACGGCGGCGCCTCCGATCGAGAACTACGCGACCGCCTGCCCGGACGGTGGCACCAACCTGACCGGCAACGTCTGGTTTGAACAGGGTTGGTATCCGGCTTCGCCGGTGCCGGGAACAATCTCGGCCTGGGGCCTGCCGCCGCACAACACCACCTTTACCGCTGAGTACCTGGACGCCAACAACCAACTGCAGGTGGACGGGAACCACGTGTATAAGATGCCGCCGGATTACACCACCAACAACGCCCTGTTCGTCAGTAAGGGCAACGGCCCAACGGCGGCGACGATCACGATTGCCAGCCCGGCGCCTTTCGCCGCCCTATCCTTCCTCAACAGCTCCGGCAACGGCGCCGTTCCCATTGACTACCAAGTCAATCACCAGGATGGCACATTCGAGGTCGGCTCGTTTTCATCGACAGATTGGTTTCATGGCAACGGCGCCGCCCCATTCCCCGTGTGGATGGCGCATTGCTTAATGAGCATCGAGGGCGGCAACCTGCAGCAAATCGGCGGCAATAACGGCAGCTTGTACAACAATGATATAACGCTGACCAACACCACCAGCCCGGTGGTGAGCATCACGTTCAGCAATGCGGGCACCGGCGGGCGGATGAATCTCTTCGGCATCAGCGGCTCGAGTGACGGCGTTGCCTTTACCACGCCGCTGGACCTGACCGGGTTCAACGCGGATATGATCATTGAATCCAATGCCCCCAATTTCAGCGTGAATATAGGCGCGTGCACGGCCACGATGGAACGGGGGACCAATTTGTGGGGCCGGGTTTATTTTGAGAAGGGATTTGGCGGGCAGAACAATTATGGCATGCCCCCGGCGGGGACGACGTTCACCAACGCGGCGGGCGACCACGCCTTTACGCTGGCGCCGAGCTATACGGCGGCCAATGCGATGGCGGTCTGCAGCAACGGTTGGGGCCCGCCCGGCGGCAGCTTTGTCATCACTGCTCCACGCGCGATCAGCACGCTGGCGTTGCTCGGCGCTTCCACCTGGGGCCCGAAATACGTCGATGTGACCGTCCACCATCAAGACGGCACAAGCGAAACCTCGCCGCAAGTTCCCATCCCTGATTGGTTTAATAGCAACGGAACGATTCCGGGTACCTATCCGGCTGTGCTCGCGCTAGTGGCCGCCGCGGGCTTTGAGACAGATAATAGCGGATTTGACACCGGCAATACCGCCAATTACCGGCTGTTTGCCATCGATATCCCCATCGGTAATACAGTCAGCCCGGTGACCCGCGTCGATCTGGCCTATAATACTGACCTGAACGTGGGGAACAGCCCCAGCGGGGTGACTTTCATTTTCGGCTTGGCCGGCTCGCCCGTTTATCCGCCGCTGAGCAGCAATCCGGCCCTGCCTCTGACGGTCACCGGGTACAACGAAGATATGGTCGTTGAACGCACCGCGGTGCTGCACCCGTATGGCCTTTATAACGCCACAACCGCGTCGATGGACGGTGGCACCAACAATAACGGCAGCACGTGGTATGAAGCTGGCTATTACCGGCAGTTCCCGGCGACAGGGTTGCCTGCGGCTAATTCAATTATACACAGTATGGCCCAGCCCAGCGCCTACCAGATGCCGGCCAGCTACACGGCCAATAACGCCGCCTATGTGGACGCTGCTCACCCCTCGGCCAATTTGACCCCGGCAACGCCGCTGGCGTACACCGCGCTGTCAATCCTCAGCTCCGACGCCAACGGCATGGTCACCAACCAGGTGATCATGCAATATGCCGATGGCACGCAGGATACCAACGGCTTCATCTCCCAGGATTGGTTCAATGCGACACCTTATGCCTTCACGTCGCAGGGCCGCGTCAATCTTGACAGCGCCTCGATCAACAACGACCCCGGACACAACGGGGGCAATCCAACGAGCAATCCGCGCCTGTACGAGGCGCAAATCGGCTTGAACAACACCACCAGCCCGTTGACCAATATCGTCCTGAACTACCTAGGCGCTCAAAACGCCACCAGCGGACGCATGGTCGTCTTTGCCGTCAGCGGCGCCACCGCGCCCTACCCGGTAATTATCCGCAGCACCGCTCAGAACATCTCGACCGGCATGGAAGGAACCAACCTGGTGCTCTGGTGCACCACCGCCGGAGGCGCCGAACCCATCACCTACAACTGGCAAGTCCAGAGCAACGGCGTCTGGATGAACCTGGTCGATGGCGCAGCCGGTGTCTCGGGCTCCACCACCCTTACTAACACCATAGCCACCTATACCGGGTGGATGACTAATGCGGGCTCCCCGATAAACGGCGCTTGCTTGTTGCGCCTGCAGGCGGCCAATGCTGCCGCGACTGTTTACAGCAGCACGATCACCGTCAACCTGCGTTCGAGCTATCCGGACCTGCCCTCCGCGGGCGACCCCGTCGCCAACTTCGGCGGTGATGGCCGTAACTTTGATGCCGGCGCCCCTGGAATGATTGACCACCTGGTCGGCACCAGCCCCGATTGCAAAGACCTCGTTTACTTCGCCACGACCGTCAATCCGGTCAACGTCGGTTTCACCACGACACCCTCGGTGGGCAGTTCGATTGCCCAGGCTATTCGCATTTACACCGCCAATGACTCTCAAGGTCGGGATCCGACGAGCGTCGTGCTGGATGGTTCCAATGACGGCGGCAATACCTGGTTCAATGTGCTGCCGCAACAGACCGTGGCTCTCTCGGCTACCCGCAATACACAGAATCCTTCGCAAACGCCTAATCCGCTCACGCAGCAGATGCAGGAGTTCGATTTCTACACCAACGCCAGTGCCTTCACCACCTACCGGGTTACTTTCCCTACGGTGAATACTCCCTCGGGCAACATGATGCAGGTCGGCGAGGTTGAAATCCTGGGCCGCTCGCTCAACACCGCCGCGCCGTTCTTCACGGTTCAGCCTCCGCCGGCGGAAAAAGTGTTCGCGGGGGCCTCCCCGACGTTCACGATAGTGGCAGGTGGCGCACCGACGCTGCGCTACCAATGGTATAGCAACAACGTTGCCGTCGCCAATGCCACCAGCCCCACCTTCCAGGTGAGTAACGTGCAGTTGGCCAATTCCGGCAACCAATTCTATTGCACGGTGCGTAACGCCAACGGCTCGATCAATAGCACGACTGTCACGCTCACCGTTGTCCCGCAGCCGACCCAAACTTATCCCTTGGCGGTGCTGGGCGATCATCCGATGGCCTTCTATCGTCTGAATGAGGCCGATGATCAGATGGGCAATAATGGCAAGCTGGCCAACGACTACATTGGCGGCTTCTTCGGCACCTACAGCAACACCGTGCTGGGCGTGCCAGGCTATAATAGCACCATCGATCCCGACACCGCGGCCCTGTTCGGCCAGTTGGCCACCAGCGATAGCCTGGTGGACAACATCGGCCTGAGCTTCGCCGCGCCTGCAGGCCAGAGCAAGGCCTTCTCCATCGAAGCCTGGGTGCAAGGCTCCAGTGCGCAAAACACGGATGCCGGCATTATCACCGTCGGTTACGGCGGATTCGAGCAATTCAACCTGGATTGCGGCGCCGCCGACCCGGCCCACAATTTCCGCTTCTACATTCGCGACGCGTCGGGCAACACGCACGGCCCGGATGGGACCAAGTCGCCCAACGACATGCGCTGGCACCACGTTGTCGGCGTCTGTGACGAAGCCAATAGCAACGTCGTGCTCTATGTGGACGGGCTGCGTGATGGCATTACGAGCGGATTCAACAGTGGCCTGGGTATCCTCAGCCCCACGACGCCGATGACCATCGGTGCGCGGCGCTCCTCGACCACTTCCAGCCACGACGACCAGTTCCTGGGCAGCATCGACGAAGTCGCCATCTATAGTTATGCCCTCAGCTCAAACCAGGTGCTCACTCATTACTACGCCTCCGAGCCGCCACCGGTCTTCACCATCCAACCCACCAATACCACTGCCAACGAAAACTCAACGGCGGTGCTTTACTCCTCGGCTTACGGGCCCGGGACTTTGGGTTTCCAATGGTACCAATCTTCCGACACCGTGACCTTCACCCCCATTGCGGGACAAACGGCCATGAACCTGTCCTTGCCGAATGTGTCCAGCGCTCCCCCGCCCAGCGGGCCCAACGGCATGTTCTACCAGGTGGTCGTCACCAATAACTACGGCGCCATTACCAGCAGCCTGGTTCAGTTGACCGTCATTGGCGGCGCCCCGACGGTGGTTTCTGACCTGCCGTCCTCACAAACGGCTATCGCCGGCAGCACGCTGTCCCTCTCCGTGCAGGTTGCGGGCACCGCGCCCTTCACTTACCAATGGACATATAACGGCGCGAACCTGTCCGACAACGGCCGGATTTCCGGCAGCCGAACCAGCACGCTCACCATCGCCGCGGTTTCGACTTCTGACGCCGGGGCATATCAGGTGCAGATTCTCAACTCGCAATCGGGTGGCACCCCAACCCTGAGTGCCAGCGATACGCTCACAGTCCTGCCGGTGCTTGGACTTAATGGCAACGGAACGGGCTGGCAGCTCTCCGGCACGGGGCTGAACGCCCAACCGCCTCAACCCCGGATTGGCAACAACGTGCTGACGCTCACCGATAACGGCCAGGGCGAGAACGCCTGCGCTTATTACAGCACCCCGGTGTATGTCGGGACGCCGTTCATGGCGACCTTTACCTACCAGGTGGTGGGGGGCTTCGCCGGTGGCCAGGCCGATGGTGCCGCCTTTGTGCTGCAGAACGATCCGCGTGGGCCGGCGGCCTTGGGCGGCGGCGGCGGCACTCTTGGGGTTGGCGGCGTATCCCCCAGCGCTGAGCTGGAGTTGAACATCTACCCCAACAACTCCTACGGCGGCCAGGGCATCGCCTTCAATGTGGATGGCGGCATCGGCAATTTCGGAGGACAGAATAACACCCCGACGGCGCCCGTCGTCCTGGATGCCGGCGACCATATCAACGTAGTACTCACCTACGTGGACAACATCGTGGACGTCACCCTGACCGATGCCGAGACCCACGCCACCTTCAGCACCAGTTATGATCTCAATCAACTGAGTACGGATCTGCCGACCATTCTCCACGGCACGACCGCTTACGCGGGATTCAGCGGCGCCGACGGCGGCGTCGCTTCTTACCAACAGGTCAGCAACTTCCGCTTCGTCTCACTGCCCTCCGTTGAGGTCCACCTCGCGGCCGGCAACACAGCGGTTATCTCCTGGCCACAGGTCAGTGGGCAATTCACGCTGCAGTCCCGGGCGGACCTGACGACGGGCGCCTGGCAAACCGTCACCACTCCGATCACCGTGGTGAATGGCCACTCCCAGGTAACCGTCCCAGCCACTGGCGCCCACTTCTACCGGCTGGCGCAACAGTAATCTCAGGATTCATTTCCTGCTAACTATGCGAAGGCCGGGCCGTTTGGCCCGGCCTTTTTCTCGCAGCGGAGATTCTCTTCGGCGCTTGTTTCTGCTGATTACTGGTTGACGACTTCTCGTGCCGGTTGCTAATTCCTCGGGTTGACACCCTATAGCCAGCCGACGATTCTTTTGGTAGCAATAATGGCGTTACATGCATCGCGCGACTGAGCAGACCACTTTTAACTCCGTTTCCAGCGGCCGGTTGGGGCGCTCCTCCAGGTGGACTACACCGGCAGAATCGCAAAACCGGCTGCGAACGACCACTCCCCCAACCCTCGTCACGCACGAAGGGGTCGGACTGCGCAGTTGTTACAACGGCTCTGGCCGTCCCCTCAAACGCAAGCAAACCGCGGCCTGCCGCGGTCCAATCCCCGCCCTGCCACCAGCTCAAGCTCAGTGACAAAGTACTCCTGATTCCTTGGCAGTTTCCGTCACTCTGCGCCATTGGGGGCGCCCGGCTGGCCCAATAGGGTCCACACCCCATTGTGAAACGTGGTCGGCACGCTAGCTTCCCAAGTTAACTCCGACTGACAGGCCCGTTTGAGGCCCGGGCCGCAGGCCTCCTGGCCGGAGTGGGTTCCGTGGCCTTTTTCGGCACAGGCGCTCGATTCACTGATGCACATCGTTCCAGTCCTTCAACCCGGCTCGCCCCAGGCGCAGGTAATCGTGGGTTTGTTCCGTGCGATCCTGATTGCGTGCGGTGTCATCATGGCCGTGGTGACCGGAGCAATCGTTTATTCTCTGATGCATTTCCGGAGCCGGCCAGGCACTCCCGAGCCCCGGCAAATTCTGGGCAGCAAACCACTCGAGATACTCTGGACGGTCGTGCCCATCCTGGTTGTTGTCTGGATGTTCCTGCTCACCGCGCGCGCATCGCGCGAGTCGGACCCCACGCCGGCCGTACTGGACCCTGACCTGCGGGTCATCGGCCATCAGTGGTGGTGGGAAGCGCTCTACCCAAAGTCCAGCGCTGTCACCGCCAATGAAATCCATATCCCGACCGGACAGCGGCTGTTGGTCCAAGTGGACAGTGCCGACGTCATTCACGATTTCTGGGTTCCGGAACTCGGCCGCAAAATGGACATGATCCCCGGCCATCCCAACTACATCTGGCTCGAAGCCACCGAGCCCGGCACGTACCGGGGCGCTTGCGCCGAATACTGCGGAGCACAACACGCCTGGATGCGCATTATGGTTGTCGCTGAGCCACCCGGCGCCTTTGATTCGTGGGTCCGGCACCAGGCGCAACCGGCCCCCGATACCGTTTCCAAATATGCGGAGGGGGCCGCGCTGTTCCAGCAATTGACCTGCGCCAACTGCCATGCCATCCGCGGTTCTTCGGCGACCAATCAATTCGCCCCCGACTTGTCCCATATGGCCGCACGCCAGACCCTGGCCGCCGGCGTGCTGTCCAACACGCTTCCGAACCTGGTCGGGTGGCTCCGGTCGCCTCAGACGCTCAAGCCCGGTTGCCTCATGCCCAATCTACAACTCACGCCCCAGCAGGCCTCGGCGCTGGCCGATTACCTCGAATCTCTCAAATGAACGCGCCGCAACCGCAAGCCTTGCCCTGGCCTGCGCCGGCCGCCTCGAGCGAGTCCTCGCGACTGTTCAGTTGGGTAACCACTGTGGACCACAAGCGCATCGGCATCCTGTACTTGGGCACCGTCGCAATGTTTTTCCTCGTGGGTGGTGTCGAAGCGTTGTTGTTGCGCGTGCAGTTAGCTATCCCCCGAAACACGTTCCTCTCGCCCGGAGCCTTCAACCAGATTTTTACCATGCACGGCACCACGATGATTTTTCTGGTGGTCATGCCGGGATTGGTCGGGTTTGCCAACTACCTCGTCCCACTGATGATCGGCGCGCGGGACATGGCCTTTCCCCGGCTCAACGCCCTGAGCTACTGGATGTTTCTCTTTGGCGGCATTCTGCTCAACATCAGCTTTGCCGCCGGCGGCGCGCCGGCCGTCGGTTGGTTCAGCTATGCTCCCTTGAGCGAGACCCCCTTTTCTTCTACCACCGGTGTGGATTACTGGGTGCTCTCGCTGCTCATCCTGGGCACCGGGTCAATCGCTGCTTCCATCAATCTGATCGCCACCATTCTGACCCTCCGCGCGCCCGGCTTGACGATGCGGAAGTTGCCGCTGTTTGTTTGGATGAACTTCGTCAATTCGTTCCTGATCCTGCTGGCGCTGCCCGCGCTGAATGCGGCGATTATCATGCTGCTGATCGACCGCTTGCTCCAAACCTCCTTTTTCATGGCGGCGCACGGTGGCTCACCGCTGCTCTGGCAGCACTTCTTTTGGACCTTCGGCCATCCCGAGGTCTATATTATGGCGCTGCCTGCCTTCGGCATGATTTCGGAAGTCATCCCGGTTTTCTCGCGCAAGCCCATTTTTGGTTATGCCTTTGTGGCCGCCTCAACCGTCGCGATCGCGGTCCTGAGTTTTGGCGTTTGGGCCCACCATATGTTCACAGTCGGGCTGGGGCATACCGCGGATTTGTTCTTCGCCGCGGCCAGCCTCGCCATCGCCGTGCCGACCGGAGTCAAAATCTTCAATTGGGTCGCGACGCTCTGGGGCGGCTCGTTGCGGCTGACCACCCCGATGTTGTTCGCCATCGCCTTCCTGCTGCAGTTTACCATTGGCGGACTCAGCGGCGTCACGTTCGCCACCGTGCCCCTGGACTGGCAATTGACCGATACTTATTACGTCGTCGCGCATTTTCATTACGTCCTGTTTGGCGGCACGTTCTTCGCTATTATGGCCGCGACCTATTATTGGTTCCCAAAAATGAGCGGCCGGATGCTCTCGGAACGAATCGGGAAATGGAATTTCTGGATGGCCGTTGTCGGATTTAACCTCACCTTCTTCGTCCAGCATTTCTTAGGGTTTATGGGTATGCCCCGCCGCGTGTACACCTATCCGAACCTGCCGTACTGGACCAGCCTCAACATGGCCTCGACCGTTGGCGCATTTATTCTGGGCGCTTCGGCCCTGGTGCTGCTCGGCAATATTGCCATCAGCTTGCGCCGCGGCGCTCCTGCGGGCGATAACCCCTGGCAGGCCTGGACCCTCGAATGGGCTACCTCTTCCCCGCCTCCGGAGCATAATTTCGAGCGCGTGCCGCCGATCCGCAGCCGCCGGCCTTTGTGGGATTTGGCGCACCCGGAGAGGCCGGACCCGCCGCTCGATATCGAAGTTGCGCCTCAAAACACAGGCGTGGCTGCCACCACGTTGCTCCCGGGCTCTCAACCCGGCCCCGCCCCGCTCAACGCCAGCCGCCCCGGCGCCGAGCAAATCCCAATTCCGCTGCGAAGGCCCTCATCGACCGGCCACCCGCTGCTGGAGAAAAACTTCGTCGCCATCAGTAGTTTCATTCTTTCGGAAGGTTTCTTTTTCGTGATGCTGATTGCCGCGTTTATCTACTTCGGGATGTCGCTACATTTCGGGCCGATCGCGGCGGCTTCGCTAGCTCGCTTCAAGGCCGCGGTGTATAGCGTCTTTTTATTCAGCAGCAGCTTCACCGTCTGGCGGGCGGAGATTAGCTTGCGAAAAAACCGTCACACCGCGTTCCGTGCCTGGTGGGGTGCTACCATCCTGCTAGGGCTGGTGTTCCTGGCCGGACAGGCACGGGAGTACCTGCACCTGTTCCGGGAGGGCGTCACGCCCAACAGCAGCCTCTTCGCCACGACCTTCTTCACTCTCACCGGCTTCCATGGGCTGCATGTATCCATCGGCATTATCGCATTGCTCATCGTGCTGGGGCTGGCGTTCGCCGGCGACTTCCGCTCAGGCCGAACCGAAGCGGTGCGGACCATCGGCCTCTACTGGCACTTCGTGGATGTTGTATGGGTTTTCGTTTTCACCGCGATCTATCTCGCCGGTCCACACTTATGAGTGCGCAATACTTTCTGCTTCATTATTGGGCTTGGCGGGCGGCGCCACTGCTGGGATGTCTTCTGGGCTTTGCGGCGTACGCGGCGGTGGTCCGTAGGCACACGGTCATCTCTGCATCGGTGCTGCCTCCAACCGAACCATCTCTGTGTTCGCCCAAATCGCGCCTCACTCATTTCGCGGCGGTGAACTCAGCTCGCCCCTGGCTCTTTGGCAGCGCAATGCTCGTGTTCCTGCTCGCCCTGGTCTCGCCGGTGGAAACATTGGCCGACGGTTACTTGTTCAGCGCCCACATGCTCCAACATTTGTTGTTGCTGCTGGTGGTGCCGGCGTTGGCGCTGCTGAGCTTGCCGGCTTTCGCTGCCAGCGCCCCGAATCAACCCGCACCCGGCGGCGCGCGGACTTTAGTTCGCAGCAATACCCATATACCAGATCGGCCCCGCTCCGCAGAGGTGCCCGGCGATGGGGCATTGCTGCGGACTAAAGTCCGCGCGCCGCTAAGCAAATGCGCGCACGCCGTCGGCTTGCCTCGGTTTATGACAAACCCATTGAGCACCTGGTGTGCCGGGGTGGGCGCGATGTGGCTTTGGCATGCGCCGGCGCTTTGCAATGCGGCAACCACAAACCCGGCAGTTCGTGGAATTCAAACCGTTTCCCTACTAATAGCGGGCACCTTCTTCTGGTGGCCGATCCTTGGTCCGCAATGGTCTCGGCGTTTGCCGCCTTTGTTGGGAATCATTTACTTGTTCACCGCCTGCACTGCCTGCACCTTGCTGGGCATCTTCATCACCTTCAGTCCGGTGACCGTATGTTCGGCTTATGGCCATCCGGCGGACGCACTGGGCTTACTGCCACTCATCCGCAATCGGTGGGGTTTGACGGCCCAAGTGGACCAGCAAATAGGCGGCCTGCTGATGTGGGTGCCGGCCTGTTTGATTTATCTCAGCGGCATCCTTGGTCTGCTGGCTCGCTGGTACCGTGATGCTGAAATGCCACTGCCCGCATCTTCAAATATTGGAAGCGGTCCGGCCACTACAATTGCGCAACGCCATGCCTGACCCCCTTCCGGATAGCAATAGCGCGCATGCCGGTTGGAATCGCGCCCAGCCGGACCTTATCCCTGAGCCTACCATTTGGCCTGCGGCTCTTGCCTTGGCTTCAACGCTGATGCTATGGGGCCTGATCAGTTCCTGGATTACCACCGCTGTCGGTGTTGCGTTGTTCCTTATCGCAATCACCGGCTGGATTCTCAATATTCGCCATGAACGAAAACAATCTACCCCCGTCCCCCTCGCACGAAGTCTCCCGCCGCAGGTTCTTTGAGCGACTCAGCTTGGTGCTGAGCGGAGTTGCGGGCGCCGGTCTCGCGGCACCGGTGGTCGGGTTTATTGTCGGCCCGCTCTTCCGTCGCGTCCAATTGGTCTGGCGTCCGGTTGGTGAGGTGGACTCCTTCAAGGTTGGTGAAACCGTCGCGGTCCGTTTCGAGGCGCCCTCTCCCGAGACGTGGGCGGGAGTATCGGCTCGGACCGCGGCATGGTTGCGACGCGAAACGGACACCCGGTTCACCGCGTTCGCCATCAACTGCACCCACCTGGGTTGCCCCGTCCGCTGGCTGCCCCAGGCCGAGTTGTTCATGTGCCCCTGCCACGGCGGGGTGTATTACCGCGACGGGACTGTGGCCGCCGGACCGCCCCCGCGCCCGCTGGTGCGATATCCGGTACGGCTCGTCGGCACTGAAGTTCAGGTGCAGGCGGGGCCGATACCCATCACTTGAAATGTCGCATGTTGCGCCGGGTACTGAAGAGCAGTTGCGCATGGCTTGAGGACCGCCTGGGGCTCCTCGCCCTGTTAAAGCCGTCGCTGGACCATCTTGTCCCCCATGACGCCCGGTGGTGGTACGTATTTGGCAGCGCGACCATGACCGCTTTTGCGCTGCAAATCCTCAGCGGTGTCGCACTGGCGTTCTCGTATGTGCCGTCTGCGGCGCATGCTTACGATTCTCTCCAGTTTATAACGCACGCTGCGTTTCTCGGCCGATTCATGCGCGCGCTGCACTATTATGGCGCCTCGGCGATGGTCCTCATGGTCGGCTTGCACATGGCGCAGGTGTTCCTGTTCGGCTCGTACAAATATCCGCGTGAAATGAACTGGGTCACCGGCTCATTGCTGTTGTTGTTCACCCTGGTGATGGGGTTCACTGGGCAATTGTTGCGCTGGGACCAGACCGGCGTCTGGTCGGTGGTGGTTGCCGCCGAGCAGGCCGGCCGTGTGCCGCTCGTCGGCGATTGGCTGGCACGGTTTACTTTGGGCGGCGATGCGATCGGCGCGGCAACTCTCAGCCGCTTTTTTGCTATTCACGTCTTCGTCATGCCCGCGTTGCTCTTCTCGTTCATTGGCCTGCACCTGCTGCTGGTGCTGCGCCACGGCATTTCCGAGCCCCCGCGCGTCGGCCACCCCGTCAACCCAAAAACTTACCGGCGGGAATACCACCAACTACTGCAAAAGAGCGGCAAACCGTTCTGGCCGGACGCCGCGTGGCGCGACGTAGTGTTTTCGGTACTGATGATTATTGGGATTGTGATAGTGAGCGCTTACCACGGCCCGCCCGAATTGGGCAAACCACCCGACCCCAGCATCATCGCCGCCGACCCGCGTCCGGACTGGTATCTGCTTTGGTACTTCGGGGTGCTGGCACTGCTGCCACATGGCACCGAAGGCTGGTTCATGGTACTGGCCCCTCTTGTTGTCGGTTTCGTCCTCATCGTACTGCCCTTTGTCTCTCCGAGCGGCGAGCGCAGTTTCCGGCGCCGCCCGTGGGCGGTCGCAACCGTGCTGCTTGTGGGCCTGATGATCGCCGGGTTTTGGCGCGCCGGCGCGCAATCCCATTGGTCTCCGAATTTTAACATTGCCCCCCTGCCGCTGAAGGTGGTTGGGAGTTTAACTGGCCCCGCTACGGAAGGCGCGCGCCTCTTCTACGAAAAGGGGTGTCTCAACTGTCACCTCATTAGCGGCTATGGTGGCCGGCGCGGGCCCAACCTCACGCTGGTCGGCCGCAAATTGAATCAGGAACAAATTGTTCTGCGTATTGCAAATGGCGGAGTGAACATGCCGGCTTTCGCCGGCAGCTTGACGCGCGAGCAGATGGCGCAGCTCACTGCCTTCTTGCTGTCCCGAAGATGACCGGACAAAAGCACCTCAAAGCGCCTTCACTTCGGTTTCTCCGCCCAGCTCAGCCGCTCCTGGACCGACGGTAATCTCGGAAATCTCGCATGAGGCTCGGTTTGGTACCAATACGCGACGCTGTAATAATAATTCCCGCTGTGGAACGGGGGAGTGCCGTTGCCCTGCTCGATCCGGAACCGAATTGATTTGTTGAACGCCACCGGGTCCGGAACGTGCCACCGGTACGCAGTCGTATAAGGCTCCTCCAGCAGTGTCACACCGAAATACGGAAAGCAGCCCAGCCGCAGCCCATAAGACTCGCAGAAATAATCTTCCGAGCCCGTGCCGTGCATGACTTCCCTGCCGTCAATATCTACGATTTCATCCCCTTCGCCCCACCAGCCGCCGTCGTTATTCTTCACGCTCAAGACGCAACCCACCAGCGCGCCGCGGCCTTGTGCTTCCACAATGGTGAAAGGCCCCTCGGCGGGCGGCGTTCCCTGCCGGTACTGCGCGTGGAAATAGCCCTGGTTCGGCGGCAGCCTGCCGTAACTGCGGTAATTGACCTCATACCAATGCTGGCTCGTCTCCCGCCCTTCGTTGGTAATGGTCAGTTTTGCCGAATGTTTGAACGGCATCGGGATATAACAATTCCGCGCCGCTCCCGACGCCGCAGGATCCGTTGCTTTGCCGGGCTGCTGATCAATGCAGATCAAGGCGGAGTTGACCTTGGCGGAAAAGCCAAACCCAATCCCAAAAAAATCCCCGACCGGCGCCTCGACGCTCGGTGTCTTTTCACCATCCCAGTACATCCGCAACACATGCGTCTGCAGGTGATGCGCCTCCCGGCTGGTGATGTTATCGCGCAAGTGCACGATGCAACCCGGTCCCTGAATCTCCGCCAGCACGAGGGTCTGGCCTGGCTCGAGCATGCGCCAGTCCGCATTGCCGCCCGCCGGATCGGTCGAGGTAATCCGGTGCGATTCAAACTCCGGCAGCGTCGGCAGCGAACCCAGCGGCCCCCGCGCCACCACAGTTGCGGCTGCGAGCATCAAAACGGAAGCAGGTAATTTCAGGCTCATGGAGGTTTGATTCTGCCCTATCCTGGTCCGGTTGGCGATACCTGGGATTACGTTCTGCATCCCGTCACAAAAAAGCGGCGGGAGATATAATCTCCCGCCGCGCGCTTTACCCTGCGCCACTTCCGCGTATTTCCCAATTCCTATTGCGCCACGCGGAAAAACATGGCCGAACCGCTCGCGGTAGTGCGATAGAACGGCACGGTGGCAGCCGGGACGGGCGTGTACGGGCCCGTCACACTGGTGGACTGCAGCAGCCTGCCGGCCTGCCAACTCAGGTCGAGGTTGGCGCCGACCCGGTTCAGCGAGACTTTTACCGGTCCATATACATCGAAGCTTTCGCCGGAATTCTCGGCCGCCCCATACACACTGGCCGCGTCATACGCGGACAACGCGCGGCGCCAGATACCCAGATCGTCCAGATCGAACACCGCCGATCCGTAAGAGCCGGTCGGGTCCTGGCCGATGGTAATCGAGTAGGTCGAATTGAGTGTGCCCAACCCCACAATGGACCAACTGCCCGCCGAGACGCCATCCACATACACCGACGCGAGCTGCGTCGTCCGGTCCACTACGCCGACAACGTGGTGCCATAGACCGTCGCCAATGATCGGGCTGCCGGCAACCGGGTTCGCCACGTAGGTCCCGCTATTGGCGGTGCTCACCAGCGAACACTCGATCTTGCCGCCTTCATCGGTGAATACCCAGCCCAATTGATATGTCGAGTTGATCGAATTCCCAATGATCGGATCGTCGTTGAACCTGTCCGTGTAGCGGATCCAAAACGCTACCGAGAAACTGGCCGTCTCGTCAAAGGTGAGGTCGCCGGCGAGGTCATTAATGACCAGGTAATTGTTTCCGGGGGTCGTATCGATGTGGACGGCCTGGCCGACTTTGCCCGCGATGAAAGGCGGAAAAGTAGTCGGAGCGTAGGCATCATTCCCGCGCCCTGAGCTGTCCAGATAATTACCGTCAAACCGCAGGTGCAGCACCAGCGCGTTGGTCTGGTTGGCGAAGGTCGGTATCGGCATCACTGTGAGCGTCGCTGCCGCTGTATTGGTATGCCCGACGCTGTTGGTGGCCCACAGGACATAACTGCCCGCATCCGTAAAGTACACGTTGCTCAGCGTGAGGCTCGGCCCGGTGGCGCCCGGAAGGTTCGCTCCGTCCTTCTTCCACTGATAACTCAAGGGAAGGCTGCCCACTACCGCGCCGCTTATGGAAACAGTGTTACCGGCCTGAACGGTCTGGCTGTTGGGTTGCTGCGTCACAAACGGCGCGGTTACAGTTCCGTATGCACCCGCGGCATAAAGGCCGGCGATCTCCGCATCCGAAAGCGTTCGCGGATAGACCGCCACCTCATCCATCAACCCGCTGATGGAGGGATCACCATTGCCCGATGTATTTCCCGACAACAGGAAGGGGTCGGTATAGCTGCCATAGCCACTCGTCGCGGTTGCCGCCGCGGTCGCAACGCGCTGGCCATTGATGTAGAGGTTAAGCGTGTTGCTCGACCCGGAAGCGGCGATGAAGCTCCAATTGCCCGCGGTAATGGCGTTGCCGATGGGATAGTCGATCGAACCGAAAGAGGTCCATAGCTCGATCGTAGTGCTGTTGAGGAACCGAAACTCCACCACGTTGTTCTGGCCGAACAAACCGCCTTGCGCAATCCCGACCGGGTTGACCCAACCGCACAGAGTAAAATTCGTGCGATTATTTAACAGCGTCACACCCGGACTACTAGACGAACTGGTCGTGCCATCGAATTGGACAGCGAGGTTGCCGGACTCAAATCCCGGGAACTGGGGCGGCACGGGCCCGGGCTGACCTACGGTTACTCCACCCACGTGGGTCGAATCGTATCCTCCCATATAATCGAGCGCCACGGTGCCGCTGGCTTCATTTAGCCGCCAGTAGGCAAGCGGGCCGCCATTGACCACCGCAGCCTCGAAACTGTTGGCCGCCGGCGTGCGCAAGGTGAGAATCGCAGGAGAACCCACTATCCCGCCGGTCACGTTGGTCACGCCAACTGTGTAGGCGCCGGTTTGCGCCGCGGTGCAATTTGTGACGAAGAGCGTTGCCTCCGTTGCCCCCGGCAGGTTCGTGCCGGCATGTTGCCATTGATAGCTGAAAGGCGTTGTCCCGGCAGCGCCGACCGTGAAGGAGGCAGTGCCGCCGGCATAAACGAATCGCGAGAGCGGCGGATTGGTCAGCGTCGGCGGAACCGCCGGATTGATCGTCACCACCGCCACCTGGCTGGTGATCGCCCCATACAAATTCGTTACCACCAGGCTGTAGTTGCCCGCATCATTGGCCGTGGCTGCCGCCTTCGAATAACTGAACCTGCTTGCCCCGGGCAGATTGGTGCCATCCTTCACCCATTGGAAGGAGAGCGGAGGAGCGCCATAGGCGTCACCGGCGACCGTGAACGGCGTGGTCGTGTAAATGACGCCCGCAGGCGTGACTACGGGCGGATCGACTACAAACGCGGGCGGGCTGCTGCTGCCAAATCCGGCCAAAGCATGAGTGTGCAACTGGCCTTCGGTGAGGGTCTGGCCGTAGATCGCCGCCTCATCCAACAAGCCGTTATAGGCGCGGCCAGGGCCATTATCGGCGCCTACTAATGTAGTGGCGGCAAAAGCCTGAGCGGGGTGGTCCACTACATTGACCGCCGAACTCCAATTGGTGCCGTCATACATATAAATGGTGGCTTGGGATGGTGCAACGGCCAGTGCCGCGTACGTCCACACCCCATCCGGCGGGGACAGCAGGGAATCCCAGCCGTAGGTATTGGCCTGATCGCTCCAATGGTAGCCGAGATCATTGGAAACATCATGAAAATCCATCCCCGTCGCCGTTCCGCTGCCGCCGCGATGGAAAATGATTCCGGCATAACTGGCCTGGGCTCCATTGCGCTTGATCCAGCACTCGAAGGTGACGGTATTGGTGTTGAGGTTGAGGGGCGGGATGGCGACTACACCGTTGGTCCCGCTGGGCTCGAAGACCGTATTAGTGGTTTCAAAGCCGGCGAAGGTCGGCCCCTGAAGGTCGGGCGTCGTCGTGCTTGAGTAGTAATAGGCGCCGTTGACGCTCGGACCGGCACTGCCGGAGTTGACCGCTACCGGGTGCACGTCCAACGGCTCGTTCAAACGCCAATAACCCACCGGGTTCGCTGCCAGGATTTGCGCCGCATACCCCGCCGCATTCGTCGTCGCCGCGTCGTAATGCGCTTTGACATCGGTGGCCGAAAGGGCCGAGGCGTAGATGGCGACCTCGTTCATCGTGCCATCCTGGGGGAAACCGCCATCGTAACGGGTGCCGATGCCCAGCGACTGCGCCACGTTGGGCGTAAAAGTGCCGCTCCAGGACGTGCTGCCGACTTGCTGTCCATTCACATACAACAGCACGTTTACACCATCCACCACACCGACCACGTGCGTCCAATTGGCCGTCAGCAGGCCGGCAGGGCTCACTGCGGCCTTCGTTCCATCCGAACTATAAACCCGGAAATAATACCCGCCATTCACATACCCGCCGGCATAGCCGTCATCCGTGTAAAACAGCCAGCCCAGTCGAGGAGTGGGCGTGAAATCGGTCGAGGAAAGTGGACACGTCAGGGCCCCGGCCGCGGGGTTGGGCTTGATCCAGAACTCGACAGAAAACGGCGGGTTAGGGTTTAGCGTCGGGGTGTTGGGAACCTGGACCCAACCACCGCCCGTGAAGTAGGTTGCGGTTGAGCCGGCCAGTACTCCGGCTACGCCACGCGTGAAATTGCCCAGGTAACCGCCGTTGTTCACTGCCCCCGCAGAGCCCAGGTTGGTCGCCAGCAATGGTGGCGGCGTCACGACGGGCGTCTCGCTGAAACGCCAATAACCAGCCGGGCCGTCCCCTAGCACCGTCGTATGATAATCGGCCTGGACAGACCATAGCCCAACGGCGAAGGTCAAAGCCGCTATCAGGCGGCCAAGTCGTTGTGAAGTTTGGATACGAGAGGATGTCATGGCTGAGGTATTTGAGGTTGCTAAGTTGCTTCGCATATTTGCGCCAATATCCGCTGGCGGCCGTTCAAGAATTGCAAGGGTCAGGCAGTATCTAGCAGGAAGTGCTGAAACTGGGAATACCACATTTGGGTGAGGCCGGTACCTGCCTGACGCAATGCGGTCTATTCGCGCGCTCCGCTGGCGCTCAATTCAAGTCGCCTTCCCGCTACAGCCCCATACCGGAGGCGCTACTCTACTGTCCTGTCCCCCACGTCCGGCTCGGTTTGGAGCCCATGACGAAGTGCAGCGTGCCGCCATGTTTCATCGCCGCGTACGGCAGGAATGGCGTCTGCCAATCTTTCCCATCCAACCGTACCGATTGCACATAAATGTTCTTATCCGACAGGTTCTCGGCGGTGATGGTGAAGGTTCTGCCGCTGGAGAGGTGCATCACGGCTTTGGGTATTGATGGGCTGCCCAGAACATAAAAATCGCTCGCAGGACAGACGGGATAAAAACCCAAGGCGGTGAAGATGTACCACGCGGACATTTGCCCGCAATCATCATTCCCGCTGAGCGAGTTGGGCTGGTTGCCGTATTGGGTATCGATCACCTGATGCAGGCGTTGGGCGGCTTTCCAAGGCTGGCCCGCATAACAATATAAATAAATAATGTGATGGCTGGGCTCGTTGCCATGCCAATACTCCCCAATCCGGCCCTGGATGTCATCGACCCCTTTGCTTTTATCAGCTTCATGAAACGTGAACAACGCATCCAGTTTCTCCGCAAACTTCTCGCGCCCGCCAAAAAGCCGGATCAGCCCGGACACATCCTGCGGCACGTACCATGAATACTGCCAACTGGTGCCTTCGGTGATGTCGTTGCTCAACGTGTTCTCGTTATAAAAATGCGGATCGAATGGTTCACGCCATTGCCCGCGCGAATCCTTCGGGCGCATTAACCCCAGCGAAGGATCATACAGGTTCGTGTAATTCATCGCCCGCCCCATGAACTCCTGGTAATCCTGCGGGCGATGTAGCGCCTGCGCCATTCGCGCGATACAGTAATCATCAAACGCGTATTCGAGCGTCTTGGACAGCGACTCGTTCTCCAAATCGCAGGGCACCCAGCCCAGCCGCGCGTATTCGGCCACACCGTCGTAATCCGGATTCAGCGCCGTGCGTTTCATCGCCGCGAACGCCCGGTTTGGGTCGAACCCCTTTACGCCTTTCAGGTAAGCGTCGGCAATCACCGGCACGGCGTGATACCCAATCATGCACCAGGTCTCGTTGCCTTCCAGCGACCACATCGGCAGCAGGTGATCCACGCTTTGATCGTAATGCGCCAGCAGCGAATTGATCATGTCCGCATCACGTTTAGCCTGGATCAGCGCAAATAACGGGTGAGTCGCGCGGTACGTATCCCACAGCGAAAACACCGTATAATTGTCGAATCCCTCCGCGCGGTGAATGTTCGAATCCAGCCCGCGATACTCGCCCGTCACATCCTCATACAAACTCGGCGCGAGAAACGCATGATACATCCCCGTGTAAAAGGTCTCCTTGAGCTTCTGCGAGCCGTCGATTTGGATCCGGCTCAACTCGTGGTCCCATTTCTGCCGGGTTTGGCGCACGATCCGGTCGAAATCCCAATCGGGAATCTCACGGTCGAGGTTCGCCAGCGCATTGGCCGCGCTCACAGCCGACACCGCCACTTTAACCAAAATCACCTCGTTCGGCCGGGTCTTGTATTCCGCAAGGAATTGAAGGTTTGTTCCGGCCGCTTCGTTGCGGCTGCGAAATCGGTACGTGCGATAGCTGTCGTATTTAACCTCCTGTCCGTTGCTCATGATTCGGTGATGGTCGAACGGGCGGGAGTAACGCGCCGCGAAATAGAGATACCGTTCTTTGGCCCAGCCGTTGATCAGATGGAACCCCGTGATCGTGGAAGAGTTTTCCACCCGCACGTGCGACCAGATCAACTTGAAGCGCTTGCCGCTGAGGAAATGCTGCAAGTCGGTCATGATGCTGGCTTGGTCGCTCTCGGGAAACGTGAACCGCATCATGCCCGCGCGCTCGCCGGCGGTCAGTTCCACCGTCACACCATTGTTCAGCAGCTTCACCTTGTAATACCCGGCCGAGGCACTCTCCTGGTCGTGCGAAAAGCGCGCGCGATAGCCTTCCTCAGGCCTGGTCTTTGGCCCAGCCACCAGCTTCGGCTCGCCGATTTGCGGCATAAACAGGAAATCGCCCAGATCGGGAATGCCCGTCCCCGACAGATGCGTGAGGCTGAAGCCCATAATCGACGGATCGGAATACTCGTAACCGGAAGCGGTTTCCCACAGATCGCGTTCGGTGTCCGGGCTGAGTTGGACCATGCCGAACGGCGCGGCCGCTCCGGGATAGGTGTTGCCTTCGCCTTGCGTGCCGACGAACGGGCGGATGTAGCTCGACAGCGGTGGTTCCGCTCCCAAAACCGCCCCCGCTAACGTGGCCAGAGCGCAGAGCGCCCCGAGACACTGTAGGAGACCACATACGATCAGCGGAGCGCGGACTTTACTCCGCGGCAATAGACGGATCGGCGTTCGGCCCTCATTCGCAGACCTTCTCGATGATTGCATGCTGCTGCGGACAAAAGCTAAAGTCCGCGCTCCGCTACAGTCGTTCAAAACGCGTTTGGAAAAACCGAAGGTAGTTGGGTTCATAAATCAGTTTCAATCCGCGCACGCGGTTCGCCGCTCATACCCTGCCGCAACCGACTCCGTCGTCACATGCATGTGCGCCTGGGGCCCCTCTGCGGTTTGTTCTTCTCTGTGTTTCTCCGCACCCGCTGCACCTAAGCGATTTCTCCGTCTCTCCGCGTTCACGCGCCGATGGTCCGGCGCAATAGCGCCAGGCTCTTCGGCACGGCCACATCCGGATTCTCTTTGCCCTCGAACTCCAAACAGCAATACCCGGTATAGGAAACATCCTTCAGAATTCTCGCAATGCGTTTGTAATCAAGGTCTAGCGTGTACCATTCGCCCCCACCGTAGTATGTTTTGGCCTGCACGTACACCGCCCGGGGTGCGATCAGCTTTAACTTGTCATACGGGTTCTCCAGAAAATTCCCGGTATCCATCAGCGCGCCCAGCCACGGCGACGAGATGCTGTTGAGAATCCGCAACTGCCCCTCCGGCAGCCGGGCCAGCCCCCAATGGTTTTCCAGCGCGAGGATCACGCCGCATTGCTCGGCTTTATCCAGGCAACGCTGGATGCCATCGATAACCCACTTGAACCCTTCTTCCTCGGTGCACCCGGGCAGCACCGGCTCGATCCCCCGATGCCGCATCAGCTCGTCAAAATCAGCGATCGCCCCCCACCGGCCCGTGTTGATCCGAATCGAGGGAATCCCCAGCTCGTAACAAATCTCAATGCACTTCTTTGTATGCTCGACGTTCGCCGTCACCTTCTCCGCGTCCGGGCTCAAAAAGCTCTGGTGGCTCGAAAGGCAGACCAGGTCCACGCCATTGCGAAAGGCCTGCCGCTTCAGCTTGCGCAGATACCCCCGGTGTTGGTCAGTCAGCGGTTCCTTCTCCGGCAAATCCATTTGCTGATGCAGAATGTCCAACCCTTCGGCCCCGAACTCGGCCGCTTTGTCGATCACCGTTTCAATCGACACCTTCGGGTCGTGAAAGTGCCAGTAGCAATACGTGCACATCCCGATCTTGATGCGCTTTTTTGGACCGGACGCTTGCGGCGAATTCTCGGGCATATTGGCGCCGAGCGCGGCAGTTGCGCTCAGCGCGGCGGTGGCGGTGAAAAACGAACGACGATTCATCATAAGCACGAATGGGTTGAATGGCGGGTGGTCAGCACGGTCCGGGTTTTCGCCAGCGGCTCACGTTCTTACATATTGGACGCTGCTCCACGATACTGGACTCGGCCGCAGCGGCTTGGCAACTAGAATTTAGTTGCCTACGCAGCCCTCGGCGCCCTCGGCCGATGCTCCTGTTTTCGAAAGCGGCAGGGCTGCCGCAGTCCACAACGCTGCGCGACAGAGCAGCGCCAAACTCGCGTGCGGGACGCTTGGCAAGCATCGGACGTGAAATCGGGCGCCAGTTTTTGGACTGCGCCAGCCCTCTGGCGCTTTCGGCCTGGAAACCTGGAAAAATTGTCTGGAAGATTTGCCTTGCAGCGGCGCCCGAGACGTGCTTTGCTCGTCAAGCAAGACCCAGTTCGATCTCCAGTATAAAACGCGGTTCGCGGAGTCTCGTGTGCAGGTAGGACAGATTTGTTGAGATGGCTACCGGCGCGACCCGGGGGAGCGGCGGCTGGCAAGCTTGCTTAATTTGCGGGCTCGGAAGTGCTTTGGTTGTCCCGAGTTGTAACCTCACAAAACGAAAGACCTCTATGAGAAAAATAACCTCCTCGTTAGTCATCCTCTGCGGAGGACTCTGTGCCAGTTCGGCGTCGGTGACAGTGCAAGGCTGGTGGCATCTCGACAGCTCCCAACCGATCAACGACTCAAGCGGGAACAGCCGCACTTTCGGCTCGGCTTATTCAACCGCCCCCGCGACCGGGGGTTCAGTGGCCGCCCAAGTGATCGGGAACGGAGCGGGTGGTCCATTGGACAGCTCCGGCTGGACCAGCACCCAGTGTATCCAGGTTGGTGTGGGTGTGGGTGGCAAGCGCCAAAGTTCAATGTGGGCCACAGGCTACAATCCGCCGGCCCAAAACTACGGGATCGAAATCTGGGTGCTGCCGCAGGATAACGGAATCGCCGGCGGCAGTGGCGGTTGGATTCTTTCTTCCGGCCAATCGGGGGGCGTTGCGCTTCGTATCAATGCTCCGAGCGGCAACCCCTCTTACATTGACGCCTTTGTCTTGGGTACCGGCACCGCCATTGGCAACCAGGTCCTCATAGATACAAACCGCTGGATGCACTTGGCGATCGTCAATGACGCGGGCGTGCTGACGTTCTATACCAATGGCGTCCCTTGCGGCGGCAGCCTCGCCACCGGCGCGACTGCTTCCGCGGGCGATATGTACTGCATTTCCGCTCCTGGCGACAACCAAGCCTTTTATGGGTACCTGGACGAGGCGCGCGTATTCACCTTCGCGGCGGGCGCCTTCCAGACGACTGATTTGCTGCTCCGGCCCCCAGGCCCCAACATCATCGCGCAACCCCAAAGCGCCGTGGTCTGGTCTAACGGCGCCGCGCCCTTCACGGTGGTCCCTTCCTTTGATAACGCGCTGCTCTACCAGTGGCAAAGCCAGGGCGCGAACCTCCCCGGGCAGACCTCAGCCGCTTATTATTTGAATCAGGTGACGACGGCGAACAGCGGAAGCACCTTTGACTGCATCGTCACCGGCGGCGGAATCAGCATAACCAGCTCCGTGGCCACTTTAACGGTTATCGCGAACAATGCCGCCAACGTTGCGGCGTATCAGAACGCCGTCAAGAACGAGCCTTCCCTGGGCGCTTACTTCACGGCGGATGGCGATACGGGCTCAACGCTGACCAACGTCAAAGACGCCACTCACAATGGCACCCTCGAACTGGGGGCGACCTACGATGGGCGGACCAATGACACCTTCGGGGCGCGCTCGCTCTCCTTCAACCTGGACGGTGACGTGCAGATCCCCAATAACCCGGCCCTCGAGTTTGCCAGTGGGAATGGGACGGTAGAGGCGCTCGTGTACTTGAGCGAGGCCACCGTTTCGGCCCCGACGATCTTCGCCGAAAACTATGATTTGAACGCCACGCCGTACTATGTATTTGGTGCCAGCCCCAACGGCGGGAACCTCATTTACGGGAACGACCAGATTAGCCAACTGACGTGGAATGTGCCGGGCGGCATGGTCGGGAGATTCGTGCATGTCGCCTGGGTTATCAGCGACGTCACTAACGTGACGGCGTACGCCAACGGTGAGAACCTGGGCACCCAGACCGAGACCAGTCTCGGAAGCAACACCGGAGGACCTCTGTGGATTGGAGGTATTGGCACCAGTATCACCGACAACCGGTGGGCGGGCACGGTGGATGAGCTTGCGGTCTATACCGCCGCCCTGTCGCAGAACACCATTCAGCGGCACTACTCCGCATTCGTTTATGGCACCAATACCGCCTCGCCCTCCATCGTGAGCCAGCCCTCCTCCCGGACGCTGCTGGCGGGGGCTAGTCCTGTCTTGGCCGTGCAGGCCGGGGGCACCTTGCCGTTGAGCTATCAGTGGAGCGCAAACGGCGGACCGATTACCGGTGCCACCGCTTCTACACTCGCCCTTTCCAACGTCACGACGACCGCCACCTACACGCTGCAAATCCAAAATGCCTACGGCTCGACCAATATCAACCCGGTGATAGTGACTGTTGTGGCGCCGCCCACCGGCTATCCCGCCATGGTGATGAACGACCACCCGACCGCATTTTGGCGGCTCGGCGACTCGGCCGGCACCCCGGCGGTGGACTCGGCGGGGTTCAACGACGGTACCTACAATGCAACAGGTGTGACCTATGGGGTGCCAGCCCATCAGGGCGAAAGCGGGACGGCGGTCCAATTGGACGGTTCATCAGGCCGCGCCATCATACCGTATACCCCGGTGCTTAACCCGAACGGGCCGTTCACGTGTGAATTCTGGGTGCTGGCGAATCAGGCGTTCTATGTCCCAGTTGGCTCCATGCCTCGCCAGGCGCAGTCCCGCTCCGGCGGCTATGAATTCTATCTCAACGGCAATTACCCGGGCTACGAGTTCCATACGGCCGCCGCCGGCGGTTATAACATGATCACCGGTGACGATACTGTTCCCACGACCAGCCAGTGGTTCCAGGTCGTGGGCGTTTACGACGGCTCGTCCAACATCTACTGCTATGTCAACGGCCAGCCTGCTGCCACAACGACGGGGAACCCGGGCTATACGGACAGTTGGGTGAGTGAAGGGACGTCCCCCTTCAGTCCTAATACTCTGGCGCCATTCATCATCGGGTCGCGGCAAGACAACGTGCGCTACTTCCAGGGTGCGATCAGCGATGTCGCGTTTTACAACTACGCGCTCTCGCCCGCACAGGTCTCCAACCACTGGACAAGCGCCTACGTCGCCGCGCACGTGGTGACTCAACCCGCCGGGGTGACCAATGTCGAGTTCAGCACCGTCACGTTGTCCCCTGTGATCACGGGCTTGCCCAACACTTATCAATGGTACAAGGATAATTCTCCCCTGACTCCCTCCGTCAACTTTGACGGCTCGCCCCACTACCCCCAGGATGTCACCAACGCGACCCTGGTGATCGCGGAAGCCCATCCGGCCGATTCCGGGCAGTACCATGTCGTCGTCAGCAACCCCCTGGGCGGCGCCACGTCTGCCAATGCGACGGTTCTGATCATCGCCGCCACCAACGGGCCGATGGTTATGTCCGTGCAAGCGCTGGCTACTCCGCCGATCTCTAGCGGATCGTTCCCGTTCGTCGTCCGAGTAGTGTTCAACACGCGGATTGACCCGACGACTGGGGCGGCGTCCGCCAATTACGTCATCAATAATGGTCAGGTGGCGGTAAACCAGGTAACGGTGCGCGGCGACTTGCAGGCTTCGAGCCTGGGCACTGACTGGAAGATCGCCTACCTGCAAACCGCCGGGCTCACCCCGGGCCAGCGATACACCCTGAACGTCAGCGGAGTGAAGGACCAGGCCCAAACACCCACAACCATGACGCCCCAGACCATCACCTTCACTGCGCCACCCCTCGTGCAGGGCGCCCTCTCCTGGGACTACTACTACGAGGTCACACCGCAAGCTGTGTCTTCTCTCCAGAGCTTCCCGTACTATACCATGTCCGCACCGACCACCAATGGGTACCTGACCGTGTTCGACACCGATCAAATCACCGGCGGCGATCTGAACAATAACCCGACCTTCGGCGGCCTGGGTGACAACTACGGCGATGTGGTATCAGGGTTCCTGACCCCCACGGTGTCGGGCAGCTACTACTTCTTCCTCGCCAGCGACGATGCTTCCGAACTGGACCTCAGCACGGACAGCACGGTGGCGAACGCCACGATGATTGCTAACGAATCCGGTTGTTGCCACGGGTTCCTGGAACCGGGCGATCCCAACAACTCCGGGCAGACCACGCCAACTCCCATCACTTTGACGGCCGGCACGCCGTACTTCATCCGTGCCTTGCACACCGAAGGCGGAGGCGGTGACTATGTGAAGGTGGCGTGGCGCCTCTCGACCGATAACACGCCGGCAACAAACCTGACAGCTATCGCCTCTCAGTATCTCTCGACCTTCAGGTTGGCGGCGCCTGTCTTCAACCCACTGGTCTTCAGCAACGGACATTTGACCCTCTCCTGGACGGGCACAGGGACGTTGCTTGGGTCCACGAACGTGGCACTGCCGCCCAGTCAGTGGACGATTATCACTACCACCAGTCCGTATCAGGTGACGCCCGCTTCGTCCGTACCGCGGATGTTCTACCGCCTCACCAACGGTCGGTAGCAGGATTGTTCGTTCCGATACGCGAGACCGGGGGCAACTCCGGTCTCGCCCTTCGTTGGTGGACAAGAATCTCCGGCTCCCGCCCTCCAGTTGCCGCAAATCGCACCGGCGGTGACCGACCCGTATCTGAACCAGGTCACCGGCCGGACCCCGCTGTTGGTGCCGCTAACCGGCGCCGAAGGGTTCTTCCGCGGCGTAAGCCCATAGCGGACGGCTTAGCCGACGCCCCGGTCTCGGGGCTAGATTTGTGCCTCCAGCAACTTGAATTGGCGGGGGCACTTTGTTTTTTCCCGGAGCGGAGCAATGTTGCAGTACACCCATCGCGTGCTTCTATGCGCACAAGCTTTCGAGCGGCCAACCTGCGCCGCCTCTCCTGCCTCCCCTGAAATACGGAGCCAATAGGGGGATTGTCCTGATTGAGCCAGGCGGTTGTGTTCCGCACGCTATGGGGTGATAGTAGAATTCCAGAACCATTATGATTGCTGAAAGCCGGTTCGGGCCGTTGCAAACTGTTCCTCCTCAAACCGAAGAAGCCTCTGACCCGGCGTCGGTGCTGGAACGGCTCGCGCCGAAGGTCCTGGCGCTCCGGCAGGAGATCGGGAAAGTAATTGTCGGGCAGGACGATGTGATTGCGGCGGCGTTATATGCGTTGTTTGCCCGCGGGCATTGTTTGTTGGTCGGCGTGCCCGGGTTGGCCAAGACACTGCTAGTCCACAGCCTGGCGCGGGCGTTGGAACTGACGTTCTCGCGTATCCAGTTCACGCCGGACTTGATGCCTTCGGACATCACCGGGACGGAGATTCTGGAAGAGGACACCAACACCGGGCATCGCCGGTTTGTATTCGCCCGCGGCCCGGTGTTCACGCAAATCCTGCTGGCGGACGAAATCAACCGGACGCCGCCCAAGACGCAAGCGGCGTTGCTCGAGGCGATGCAGGAAAAGACCGTTACGGTCGCGGGCAAGATTTACCGGTTGGAGGAGCCTTTTATGGTGCTGGCGACGCAAAATCCAATCGAGCAGGAAGGCACCTACCCACTGCCGGAAGCCCAACTCGACCGGTTCCTGTTCGAGCTGCAACTGGGTTATCCGACCCTGGAACAGGAGAAACTGGTGGTCGAACAACATTCGTTCGCGCCGCTGGAAAAGATTCGGGCGGTGATGACGCGCGACGAGGTGTTGCAGATGCGCAGCGCGATCTCCGAGGTGCCGGTGGCGCCCAATGTGATCGACTTTGCGGTGCGCCTGGTGCGGGCGACTCGACCAGCAAGCGAAAGGGAAGCTCCCGAGTATGTGAAGCGCTGGATTCGCTGGGGTGCCAGCCCGCGCGCCAGTCAGCAGTTGATTCTGGCCGGACGCGCCCGGGCCGCGTGCGAGGGCAGGTTCAATGTGGCGTGCGAGGACGTCGCAGCGCTCGCGCCACTGGTGTTGCGGCACCGCCTGGTGCGAAGCTTCCAGGCGGATGCCGAAGGCAAGACCACCGATGACATCGTCGCGGCTTTGCTCCAGGACGTGCCGCGAGATTGATTTGATTGAGGCATGTCCCGCACGACGCAGACTCTTTCTGAGCGGTTTGACCCGCGCTTGCTGGCTGCGCTGGAAGGGCTGGATTTCAAAGCCCGCTACGTGATGGAAGGCTTCCTGGCCGGCCGGCATGACAGCCCCTTCCACGGGTTCAGCGTCGAGTTCAGCGATTACCGCAATTACCAACCGGGGGACGATTTGCGGCACCTGGACTGGCGGCTGTATGCGCGCAACGACCGGCTCTGCATCAAGCGGTACATGCAGGAGACCAACGCGCGGTTTTACCTGCTGTGTGACACGAGCGCTTCGATGGCTTATCGCGGCGCCGCGGCCTGGGGGTCCAAGCTCGATTGCGCGAAGGTGCTGTGCGCCGCGTTGACCTGGTTTCTCCTCAAGCAAAACGATGCGGCGGGCATGGTGAGTTTGAGCGGGCAGGGCGAGATTCCACAGTTCATCCGGCCGTCGCAACGGCCGACGCAGTTTGGCTTGCTGTTGCGCCACCTGGACGCGCTGGCGCCGGCTGGCGGCGCATGCCTTTCCCGGTTGCTGCAGCAAGCCGCGCGGTTAGTCCACCGGCGCAGCGTCATCCTGTTTTTCTCCGACCTGCTCGAACCGCACGAGGACGTGGCGCTGGGGCTGAAGCAACTGCGCTTTGACGGCCATGAAGTGCTTGTGTTTCAAGTGCTGGACCGCGACGAGTTGGAGTTCCCGTTTGCCGAGCCGCGAGTATTTGAGGATTTGGAAACCGGCGCGCGGCGGGTGGTGACGCCCGACCTGGTCCGCGCCCGGTACCAGGAGCGGTTTCGGGAATTCATGACACCCTATTACGATTTGTTTCAACAACTGGAGATGCCCCACTGCGTCGTGCGGACCGATGAGAACCCGTGGGGCGCGCTGGCGCTGTTTCTCAACCGGCGGAAGCGAAAGGGTTGAATGCCGTTTTCGTTTCTCAATCCGTGGTTTTGGCTGGGAGCGCTGGCCGTGGCGGCGCCGTTGTGGCTGCATTTGCGCAGGCGCCAGGAAACCCACCTGGTCCGGTTCAGCGCGTTACGTTTCCTGGATGACCTGCCCAGTCCGCGCCGAGCCCCTTGGCGGCTGCGCCGGTGGCTCTTGTTTCTCCTGCGGGCTTTGGCGGTGTTGTTGATCGTCGCCGGGTTTGCCTGGCCGTATCTTCATTCGGCCAACACGGTGCCGGTCCGCGAAAGCCGCGTGTATATCCTGGATAACACGTTGAGTTTCCAGGCAGACGAAGGATTTGCGCGCGCGCGCGACAAACTGGTCCAGGAGCTCGGCGCTGCCGCGCCGGGCATGCAGGTGGCGGTGGTGGAACTGACGTCGGCACCGCGCGTGCTCGTCACCTTCGGCGAAGGTCGGCAAAGCGCGCTTGATAAACTACGGGCCTTGCAGCCGTCGTTTGAACGCGGTTCGTACCTGCCGGCCTTCCGCCTGGCGAATAATCTGCTGGAGCATTCACTCGGCGAGCACAAACGCATCATCCTGCTCAGCGATAGCCAGGCCAATCAATGGACGGAAAACGTCAATACGCCTCCATTCCTTAAGGGTGTTGAGGTCGATTTGCCGCGTGCGCCTGCGCATGCTTTGCCGAATCTCTCGCTATCTGAGCCGCAAGTACAACGCATCTTTCTGGGCGATAAATCCCTCGTCAACCTGACTCTGAAGCTAACGCATACCGGCCCGGCGCAGACTGCCCGTTTGCTGCTGCGCGCCAATGGCCGCACCATCACAGACCGCGCGGTGAACCTGGAGAAGCAACCCGCAACGATGATGCTTCAGGCGCAATGGGAAGCTGACCCGGCCGCGTGGGTGCAGGGGGATGCGACCGTGGCCGGGGTGCCGGATGCCTTGGCGGCGGATAACGTCGCGTACTTTGCATTACGGCCGGTGCAGGAGGGCAGGGTGGCGCTGCTGGCCGACTCGGCGTATCTGCGGCTGGCACTTTCGCCTGACATCATGCGTGGGCAATGGGCGACTCGGGTTTTGGACCCGGCAAACCTGGGGCCGGAAATCGCTGCAGCTCACGAAGAGGATGTGCTCTGCCTCGAGAGCGGCTATCTGCAATCGGCTGAGGCGCGCAAGCTTCTGCACCGGTATCTCGAACATGGGCGGGGGGTGTTGCTGATCGTGAACCGTGTCACCCCTGCCGCCGACGCCTGCCTGCGCGACCTAGGGTTTCAGGTCGAGGGACCCGTCCGAACCGCCCCGGATGAGCCCGACCGCTTCCAGTTCATCTTTTCCAATCATCCCATCTTCCACCCCTTTCTCTCACCGGATTTCGGCAATCTGATGGATATCCGCATTTGGCAATATGTGCGCCTGCGCGCCCCGCAAGCCATGCCGTTGATTTTTTCGGGAGCCGGCGCGCCGCTGTTTTTTCAGAGCACCCCGACGACGGGCAAATTGTTCGTGACGGCGTTCGGCTTTGACCGCGACAGTACATCCTGGCCCATTCAGCAAACGTTCATCCCGTTTCTGGATCTCACATTGCAGGCGGCGCGTGCGGAAGATCCCACGCCGACGAATTTCGAGCCCGGCGCTCCGGTGATGGTTCACTTGCCTGCCGGCTCGACCAATCGCGCAGTGGTTTTGCGCTCGGCCACACATGAGCTGGCACGCGTGCCGGTCGCACACGGGCGAGCCGAACTGCGGATGCCCGGCGCGCCGGGCTGCTATGCAATGTCCTATGATGACAGCGCGCGCGTGGAAAAAACCTTTGTGGTGAACGTGCCTCCCAAGGAATCGGAATTGACCTACGTGGCTGCGCCCCAGGTGGTCAAACTCTGGCAGGTGGCTCACCCCACGACCCAACCGGCGCCGGCCAAGGGAGGGGAACTCCGACTGGCAGGGGTATTGCAGCAGCGGTTGTGGTGGTGGATGCTGGTGGGAGGGCTGTTCATGCTGTTCCTGGAAAGCGGGGTCGCAGAGCGCCAGCGGGAGGGTCAATGAATTACCGAGGCACAATGGTCGAGGCGGCGCTGAACCGCGTTGAGTTTCACTGGAAATGGCTGCGCTTGCTGCGTCGCGCTTCGATGCTCGGTATCGGTCTCTGTCTTGGCTTCTGCGCGGTTGCTTACGGCATTCGTTCAGGCGCGCTCACCGATCGGTCCGTGGCGATTGGGGTTTGGGCCGCCTTGGGCCTGGCAGGAAGTGTGAGCTTATGCGTGGTGGCGATTCGCATACTGGCTGGAGGAGTGGAGCGGCGTTGGTTGGGGGCCGCGCTCGAACGGATCGACCGCCGCTGGCTGGATCGGCTCAACACGCTCTTGTTCCTCGAACATCAGCCTGCGGAGCCGCATACACAGGCTTTCGCTCGGCGGATCGCCTCGCAGGCACAGGCCGTCGCCGCCGATGTCCCCGGCCCCTTGCCATTTGCCGCCAGGAACTCTTTGCTCTGGCTGGTGGGGTTCTTCATCGTCCTGGGGCTGACGCTGCAGTACTACCGGACTGTGGCGCCGTGGGCACGGCTGGCCACAATCGATTCCGCGCGGCACCCGCGGACGGCCTCCACAACACAGGTCGCCGAGCTGGCGTTGCCAACCAATAGCGTCGAAACCGACCCGCTCTGGGGCGAGGTGCGCATTACTGAGCCGGGGTCGGATTTGCAAGTGACGAAGGTTGATGTCGTCCCGCTGCAGATCGAGGCGGCCTCGAGCCAGAATTTTCAGAACATCGGTTGGTTCTCCGCGATCAATGGCGGAGACGAGGTGCCGCATGCGTTACCCGCACCGAGCGAACCGCGGTTTGCGGTGTATCGGCCCACGGTTTTTCTCGAGGATCTGAATCTCTCGGATTGGGACGTCATGACCTATTACGCCAAGGCCTCCACCGAGAAAAACGGCTCGTATGCGTCACAGGTCTATTTTCTCGAGGTGCGTCCTTTTCGTGAGGACATGCAGAAACTGCCCGGCGGAGAAAACGGCCAGGCCTACGGCACACTGAATCAACTGACGTCGCTGATCAACCACCAGCAACACGTCATCCGCCAGACTTATCAGCACATTGAAAAACCGCCGGCTCAGCCAAATGTGCAGAAGCAGGACCGCGGCAAGCTGGCTGCCGCCGAAGCGGACCTCGGGGCATCAACCGAGCATTTGCATGCCCAACTCGCCGCGCAATCAAAGGATGAACCGGTTGGTGACGCGCTGGACAATCTCTCCAAAGCCCAAGATTCGCTTCAAGCCGCCAGCCAGCATCTGGCCGCGGACGAACTACACGAGACTCCCAACCTGGAACGGCGGGCCTTATCGCAATTAGTCGCCGCGCGGAAACTATTCGGCAAGGCGGTGAGCGATCATCCGGAAGCCTTTCAGCGGAAACAGCAGGCTGAGCCCGACCCGGGTCAGCAGTTAAATCAGATGGCCGAATTCAACAACGAAGCGCGGGCCGCGCAGGAATTTGTCGATAAGACGCTCCAGGACCAGCGCCGGTTGCAGCAGGACGCCCAGGCCGCCGCGCGGGACAACTACCCTTCTTTGGGGAACCGGCAAGAGGATTTGCAGAAACAATTGCAGAATTTCCAGAGCCAGCATCCCGAGCCTTTCAAAGGTGCGGAAAAGGAATCCAACCGCGCGCAGCAGTCCATGAATGGCGCGGCGCAGGCTCTTCAGCAGGGCAGTTCCCAGGCGCCGGACAGCACGGGACAGGCCACTCAAGCGCTCGGACAGTTCAGCCAGGCACTCCAGCAGCGCACGGCCCAGCAACAATTGGCTGACGCTTACCGACTGAAGCAGATGCTCGATCAGCAGATTCGAACTCTGGACCAGCGCGCTCAGACCAATTCACAAATGAGCGACGAACAGTTGCAGAAGACGACGCGCGAGGCACGAGATACGGTTAAACAGCTTTCCGACGCCGCCGAACAGGACCCGACGCGCAATGCCTTTGGCAAGCCGTTGCACGAGGCCCTCAGCGGGCAGAACCGGATGGACCTGGAAGTGAAGTTGCGTCAACTCCAGCAGGCGCAGAGCGATGCAGAGAAGCGGCAGGGCTCGGCTGCCGCCCGGGACAAATTGCAGCAACTCAGCGATGCTTTTGACAAGAGCCAGCCGGAATCGATGCGGATGGCGCGGCAGAACGATGCGCTCAAGCCCGACCAGCAGGGCAGCTTTGCCCAGGGCTTGAGCGAGATGCAGAGTTTGCTGCAACGTTTGCAGGGCAAGGGCTCCGTTTCGCGTGGGGACCAGGCAAAACAGGGGCAGCAGGCGTTAGCCAATCTGCAGCAGGGCATCCAAAACCGCTTGGGCAAAGACCCGCAGGGCAGGGAGCTCTTGCAGCACCTTGAGAAACTGCTCGCCAACCCGGATGGCGTCAACCCGGCCGATTTGAAAAGCCTGTTGGGCCAGCTCCAGCGTTTTTCGCAGGAGCCCTCAACGGCGCTTGCCGAGCAACAGGGCCAGCCTGGGCTGATGCATATTGATCCCGCCAGGTTACCGCCGGCCTACCGCGGCCGCATCCAGCGTTACTTCGAAAAGCTATCCGAACAATGACGCTCGCCAGCATTACTTTTGAATTACCGCTGGCATTGCTGGTGTTGCTGCCGGTATTCGGCCTGGTCGGCGCGATCGCCTGGCGCCAACGCCGGCGCGGCCTGGCGCCTGCGCGCCTTGCGGCACTCAGCGTCTTGCGGCTCGGATGCCTGGTGCCGCTGGTGGTGTTGGCGGCTCGGCCGGTTTGGGTCGCGACAGGTTTGGCTGCAGCCGGTTCGCGGCCCGTGATGCTGCTGGTTGATCGCAGCGAGAGCATGTCGCTCGCCGATGACAAATTCGCGCGCTACGACGAAACCCTGCGTTTTCTTAGCTCCCGTCTGCTTCCCGCGCTCAAATCGGCTCACTTGCCGGTGCGCGCGATGGCCTTTGATGAGCGCGCCGAGGCGGCGGACGGCCAGAAACTCTCGAGTCTGAAGCCAAACGGCAAACGCACGAACCTCGGCGGCGCGATTGCTCAGGCGCTGGACAACTCGACGGACACTCCCCTGGCGCTGATTGCGCTGACCGACGGCAGCGCCAACGAGACGCGGGACAACGGGCGCGCCGTGGCGGCGCTGGTCGATGCGCGCGTACCGTTCATTGGCGTGGGGTTCGGGAGCGATCAAGGCGTGCGCACGCTGTCGTTGCGGCAGATGACCGCGCCGGCGACCGTCGGGACGCACAGCACTTTCAGCATCGCCGCCGAGCTGGAGTTGATGAATATCGAGGACCTGCCCGCCTTTGACCTGCTCCTTTACCGTGATGGTGAAGTCGTTCAGAAAAGGAGCGTGACGCCCGGCAAGGGCTCGCGGACCTGGGTGGAAAACTTTCAGGTCAGCGAAGAGGAAGAGGGCGTCCACAATTACATGGTGCAGGTGTTGCCGCCGAATCTGCCGAGTCTGAAATGCGTGAACCTGCAGGCCGGCGCCTCCGTGCGGGTGTCAGATGAGAAGGAGCTGCGGGTGCTGTACATCCAGGGCGCGCTGACGTGGGATTACAAGTTTATCAGCCTGGCGTTGCGCAACGATCCGACGATCAAGCTGACCGGGTTGACGCGCACGTCGCACCAATCCGTGTTCCGGCAGAACGTCGAAAACACCGGCGAATTCCTGAATGGCTTTCCCACCACGCTGCGCGAGCTGGCGCCGTTTCGGGCGGTCGTGCTTTCCAATCTTCGCCCGGCGGATTTGACTGCCGCGCAGCAGGAGCTCCTGGCGCGGTTCTGCGGCGAGTTGGGCGGCGGCGTGCTGATGGTCGGCGGCCCGGCCACGTTCGATGCCTCCTGGCAACACAGCCGGCTGGAGCAATTATTGCCGGTGGTGTTCTCGCCGGATTCCGGTGTGCGAGGCCTGGACCGGCCCTTCCGATTGCACCTCACGCCCGAGGCGCTGGCCCAGCCGCTGTTTCAAATCTCTGACAGCCAACCCGCTGCCCAGGTCTGGGCGCAACTGCCGACCTTTTCGCAATATGGCCGCGTCGAGGCCGCCAAGCCCGGCGCGCAGGTTTGGATGGTGCATCCGACCGACGACGGGCCGCGCGGCCGCCGCATTCTGATGGCGTCGCAACGATACGGCGCCGGCTTATCTGCGGTGCTGACCGTGCAGAACTTTTGGCGCTGGCGGCTGGCCAAGGACGGCGACTCGCAGCAGTTCGACCGTTTTTGGCGCCAGCTTTTCCGCATGCTCGGCGACGCCGGCCGCCAGGACGTGGCGATACACCTGGCCGACCAGCAGTTGCAGCCAGGCACGGATGTACAGGTGCTGATTGAACGGCAGCCTAATCCCAAAAACGTGCTGGCGGCCAACCGCAAGTTCCTGGTGCGGATCGAGAACGGCCGCAAAGAGCTGCTGCAGGAAGAAGCCGTCGAATTGGAGCCGCTGCACCCGGTGCCGATTAAGTTCCCTGCTGAAAAACCGGACACCTACACCGTGACGGTCACCGACCCGCTGCGCGTCCCGCTCTGCAGCCGGCCGGTCGAAATCCGCGATGTGAACGTGGAATTCCAGGACACGGCGCGCAACATGGAGGCGCTGCGACAATGGGCGGGAGTAAGCGATGGCCTCGCGTTCAAGGTCGAGGAATGCCCCGCAGCGGCTGACCTCGTGGCGCAGATCAAGACGAAGGTCGAAGAGGTGCGTCGCCGGGCCGAAGTCCGGCACGCGCTGGGCATCAATGGGTGGATGCTCACCTGGGTGTTGGGTTGCATGGGAGGAGAATGGTTGCTGAGGAAGAGATGGGAACTAACGTAATGCCCGGCGAAAAAAATATGAACACTCGAACTGAGCCTGCACGGTTTGGGGCGCGTCGAGGCTGGTTCGCGCGTGGGCGGTTAAGGTTAAGCGTTTCGGCGTCGGTTGTGGCGCTTTTTCCAGTTCTACTCTTTTCGGCCGCAGCTCTCGAGGCCCAGACTCCGGTGGATAAGCAAGCGACCTTTTTCATGGGCCGGGTGAAGTATAGCTCCAATGACGGCAATGATTGCGGCGGGGTAGGGGATGATTTGATGAAACTGGTCTCACAGGTCTCGACCCTGAAGATACAGGAAGAGCGCAAGATACGCCTGACGGACCCGGAATTATTCGAGACACCGTTTCTGTTCATGAACGGGCACAACGATTTTGTCCTGACAGATGCCGAAATCGCCAACCTGCGGAAATACTTCAGCCACGGCGGTTTTTTTCTCGCGTCAGGCTGCTGTACCAACCCGGGTTTTCCCAAAGCCTGGCTGCGGGAGTTCAGCCGCATTTTTCCTAACGAAAAGGTGCAGCCGATTCCCTACGACCACCTCATTTACCGTTGCTTTTACAAGATAGACCGCATTCGCTGCCTAAATGAGCCGCGCGACATCCAGTTGGAGGGGCTCTTTTATCAGGGCAGCCTCGTGGCCGTGATGTGTGAGGACGGTCTGTGCTGCGCGTTCAGCGCCAATAACACCTGCAATGAAGGCAAAGGCATCAGCCCCGAGGACGGCAAAAAGATCGCGTTGAATATCGCGGTCTATGCTTTGACGCATTAAGTCACAAGGACTCACACTCGGCCATACAGCGGGTTCCAAACAGCTCCAAACCCGCACGACGGCTTCAGGCGGGTGTGTCCCAACCCGATGCGCTCTCTAAGATCGCCGTATCAAAAATGCCGCCGCTACGGTACGCGGACTCGGAAATAGCTTTGGCTACCGCTAAGCGAGTTGGTGTACGGGCTGGACGCGGACACATCCTGGTAGGGGCCACCCACCTGGGGCGCTTGTTGCAGCACGCCCGCAGACCAGCTCAGGACGACATTGCCGGGTTGACCGCTGACTTGCAGGCGCACCGGTCCGATTCCGGCATGGTACAGCGCGTTGATTTCATCCGCCGTCAAGCTGCGGTTGAAGATCATCGGCTCATCAATGGAACCGGCGAAGCGCCGGCTGTTGGTGATGGCGGGAGCATCATTATCGTCCCAGCCGACGTAGGTCACACCGGAAAACGGAACCGCGGTATGCGCGGCAACATTGGTGACGCTCTGCAGCCCCGTGCCGTCGTTCAGGTACAGAATCGCGTGATCCGGATAGACCACCAGCGCGGCAAATTCCCACGCCCCAAAATTGGTAACATACAAGCCGGTGTTGAAGCCGTAGTAATTGCCGCCCCAATGATATTCGAGTTCGTCATCACTGGTTGTCGGGTCGGAGCGGATGCCAAACCCGGAAGCGCCGCCCGGACCGCGGTAAAACAGAATCCCGGCATAAGATTGCTGCGCGCCAGGGCTGTTAATCCAGGCCGCCAGCGTCATGTCCGGGCCGGTGCTCGTGTCGAGGTTGAGGGAGGGGATGGCAACATCAACCGTTTGGCCGTCGAGCACCAGCGCCTGGTTGGTCGGCTCGAAAATTGGGAATGACGGCGGCTGCGGCCCCGGCCCGTTGGTATAGCTGCCCTCAAAGCTACCGGTCGCGGCAACGCCGAGACTGCCAAAGTTAAATGAATTGCTGCCGGCGGCGATGTCGCTAAAGCGATAATAAACCAGCGGATCGGCACTAAACACGGCTGCCTCGTAACTTCCGGCGGGAGGAACCAGCACAGTCAGCGCGGCCACCGCGCTGGTGTTGGCGCCGAAACTGTTCGCTACGACGACATCATAATTGCCCGCATTGGCTGGCGTGACGTTGGGCACCACCAGCGCCGAACTGGTCCCCTGCGCCAGGTTCGCCCCGTTGAATCGCCACTGGTAGCTCTGCGGCGGAACCGACACGTCCACGGAAAAGCTCGCGCTCTGGTTCAGATAAATGGTTTCCGGCTGCGGCGACTGCGTGATCACCGGCGGGCCAGCGGCCAACACGGTGAGATTGACGTTGCCACTGGTGGTAGTGCCTTGGGGATTATTGGCCACTAGGTAATAGCTGCCCTGATCGCTCAGTGCGAGGTTGTTCAGTGTGAGAGTGGCGGTGGTTTGGCCGTTTAAGAGCGTGGAAGGCGATTTGTACCACTGCACGGTAAGCGGCGGCTGGCCGTTGACGAACGCGCTGACGGTGATGTTCGAGCCGACGTACTCCGTAACATTGGTTTGCTGCAGCACGACCACGGGCGCGCCGACCGGCAGCAGCGCCAGATTCGGTGCGCCATAGATGGAATCGGCGGCGCTGGGACCTGTGGGGGGCGCGGGCAGATAACCCCCGTAACGAGCCATGCGGGTGCTCCCGGCGTTTGCGCCTACGTAGTAGGAATTCCATGGTGAAGGCGCGAACACATCGGGCCACGGATCGCCGTCGCCACTAAAAACATTGGCCGCGATCAGGTAAGAAGCGTTCGGGGCTAATGTGATCGGGTTGGTCAGTGCTACCCACGCATACTGGTTCAGCAGCACATCCCCGGCGCCGCCGATGTTCACGTCACCCAGCACCGTGCTGCCATCCCCGGTGAACAGGGTAACCTCATGCACGGTAGCCAGTGAGCCGTTTTGGCAGAAGAACCCCAGATGCGTGATCACTGCGGGACTGGCGCCCACCTGAAAGATGGCGCCGACACTGCCGTTGTAATTATCGCGCGCCCCGGTGGTCGCGGCATAGAGCGCCTCCGGCACGGGCGCCTGGTTGGGCGTGACGGTCAACGTCGCCGCGGCACTGGTCATCGTTTGCGGGCTGCCGTTGGCGAAGTTGGAGACGACGCAGGAATAAAGGTCACCGTTATTGGTCGAGTCGGCTGTGGCTAGCGTATAAATCGAGGCGGTGGCTCCGGCGATGGGGTTGCTGTTGCGCAGCCATTGGTAGCCGAGAGGCGGCGTGCCCGACGCCACGACGTAGAACGTCGCGCTGTAGCCCTGCAGGACAGTCGTATTGGTTGGCGGCTGCGTGATCGAAACAGCCGTGTCGGCAAATACGCGCAGGAAAATATTCGAGCTTTGGGCGGTGCCGAGCGTGTTATTGACGAGCGCGTAATACTCACCCTGATCCGTGGTCGCAAGGCTGGCGAAGTTTAGCGAGGACCCTGTCTGGCCCGTTAAGAGCGTGTCCGGGGGCCCCACTTTATACCACTGCAGCGTCATCGGCGCCTGGCCGTCCGCCGCTACTGACAACGTCGCGCTCAGATTCACATACTGGGTCACACCCGTCTGGATGGCGCTAATGACCGGCGCGCCCACCGGGAACGCCGCCAGGTTCGGCGCATAATAAATCCCGTTCACGGTCGAGTTGCCGTTGACGGCGCTGCCATGCGACCCGTAGCGCGCCCCGCGGGTAGTAGGGGCATTGGTCCCGACAAAATAGGGGTCCCAACTGGTGGTGGGCGAGACGTCGCCCCACATATCGCCGTCGGCGTTATAGACATCCGCCTGGATGAGGTAATTGGAATTGCCCGCGAGAAATACCGGCGCGGGCAATGCCGCGTAGCGGTAGTTGTGAAATAGGAAACCGCTAGTACCTGTTGGAATGTCGGCCGAGGCAATGAGCGTGCTGCCATCACCACTGTACAGGCTGATTAAGTGGTCCCGCTGCAGCCCCGCAGGCCAAAGTGTTTGGTTCAAATCAATGCCGGGATAATCGCCGAACACGTCGTACATGCCCAGGTGCGTCACGAGCGCGCCATTGGCGCCGACTTTGAACGAGGCGCCCACAGTGCCGTCGTAGTTGTCGCGTTGGCTGCCTACAGCCACGGACGGATTCGCATCTTTGGTCTCATGGAGGACGATAAATGGCGGGGCTTCATTGGGCGTAACGATCAGCATTGCCGCGGCGCTGGTGACGACATTGGGAGAACCAGTGTTGTTCGACACAACGCACGAGTACTGATCGTTGTTATTATCGGAACCGATCGCCGTCAGCGTGTAGGAAGCGGCAGTCGCGCCCGGGAGCGCGGTGCCGTTTCGGTTCCATTGGTAGGAGACGGCCGGGCTGCCCGAGGCTTCGACATAGAACGTGACGGGCCAGCCCTGGTTAACGGTTTGGCCCAGGGGCTGTTTGAGAATCGAGGCCGCCTGGGCGGCCGTGTTGATCGTGTCAGGACCGGTTTGGAAATCACCCAGTACCTGGCCCGGCGAGAGCACATAATTATAAAAACGCACTTCGTCAAACTCGCCATCGAGGCTGCCGTCCGTGCCGCTCATCGAGCGGCCGAGCCAGACGTTGACATCATTCAACGCGAGCATATTGGTCAGTGCCGTCATCGAGGCGACCTCGACCCCATTCTCGTAGGCGACGAGCTGGCCAGTGCCTTCGTTCCAGGTCACCACCAGGTGCCGGTCGGCTCCGACACTGCCCAGAGTCTGAATGTTCGCGTTGACCTGCGCCGAGTTGGTGGCCGTGTAGTTGCCACCGAACATCGGCAGCAGATCGCGGTTTTGCCAAAGCAATTGGTGCTGGTTGGCGTTGCCGCCGTTTTGTGTAGCGAACGCAAACGTGTCCAGGTAGCCGTAGCCGCTGGCGACATAGCCCGGCGCATAATTGCCAGCGCCGGTCACTTGCTGGCCGAGCTGACCAGCGAGGTTACCGCAGGAGCCGGCATCGAACACTCGGCACCAGGAATACGCCGGGCTGTTGTTCTTGTACCAAACCTCGATGCTGACCTGGCCTGAGCCACCTAAAACTGTGCTATTGCCAGACACCAAACCAGAGGGCAGGGCAACAAAAGGAGCGCCGTAGCCGGGGATTTGGGTTTGCACACCGCCGGGCAGCACCAGGCGGCTGCCAGTGAATTGCGGCAGGCTGTTGGAATAACTGGCTTGGACCGTTCCGTCCGCTCCGCCGATCGAATCATGGACCGTCAGGCCGGTCGCGTCATTAGTCGCTGGTTCGCTGAACGAATACCGGTGCGCCGGGCCGGCCGTCAGGAATGCCGGCGTTACCGGAGTGGTAAAGGCTGATCTTTCGTAATTATAATTATTAAGGATTTGTGCCGAAGTCAGCACATCGTCATGAACGCGGATGCGGCCCAGGATTAGCGTTGCGTAATTGGGGCTGGTCGAGATGGCGTTGCCGGCGCTGGTCCATTGCGCGCCGAGCGCGATGCCGGCATTGGTTGCGGTGCTGTAGTTGCCGATGGTTTGGCTGTTGACCAGCACACCATCCGCATAGAGTCGCTGAGTGGTGCCGTCGCAGGTGTAGGCCAAGTGGTGCCAATAGCCGTTAAGGGGCGCTCCGCCGCCGCCGGAGGGCAGCGCATCCCATTGGATGTCATTGCCGCCGCCGTTGTGTTGAAAGCCGCCCGAGCTTCCGGTGCCGTACTCGAAGGCGGCATTCAGGCCAGTGTTGCGCGCGCCCCAGGCAATCATGCTTTCATCGCCTGTGACTTGGGGATTCAAAACCCAGGCCTCAACTGAGTAGGTCGCTTGTGGCCCGACCATCCCGAGGGCTGGAGGGAGCAACGCTCCCGCAATGCTCCCCTTGAGCTGCATGTAACCGGAGGAGCCGCTGGACCCGCCGGGAAAGCCCAGGCCCACCACCCCGGCACTATTGGTTAGGTAAATCCCGGTTCCCTCGAAATAGCCGCCCAGCGAGCCGGCATTGGTGATATCGTTGACCGCGGTGCCATCGGCGCCGCTCAGCGCAGTCGCATCCAGGTTGATAAAAAGCGTCCCGGCAGTTTGAATCTGAGCCTCAGCGCAAGTCAGGAAGGCGGCAACGCTCAGGCCACTCAAGCAGAGGCCTAGCCGGCGCCACGTGGTTTCAGTCGAGGGGTTCTTTTTCATAAGGCGGATCGAGTCGTTTGTTTGTCGGCCAAAGTCTTTGCGGAGTGTTGTAAAAGGTTTATCAAACCCGCCGGGTGGCGCGGAATAGACAAAACCATGAAAGGCATGGACAATTCTCTGATTACCAATACGGCGCGCTGCCGATATCGCCATTGGGCCATTGGTCCGGCCCCTCGTAGCTCCAGTTTTGGTAGCCTTTCGGAAACAGGAAATTCTGCACGTGCGCGTCACCGTAGAGGATCGGGAAGACGGATTTGCCGCGGTCATTGTGCCAGGCGCTGAGCGGGTCGTTGATGTCGCGATCGCCGAACCACGGCCAATCGCCCAGTATGAGCTTGGTGGCAGGTTTGGTGGCAACCTTGTCGCCTTTAATGGGCAGGCTGGGAGGGGAGCCTGGGGGGGCCATGCTATCGCCGCCCACATGCTGGACCCGGAACCGTTCGATGCTCCAAGGCACCAGGTAACTTGTCCCCCAGGCATAAAAACAAGGGATGGTGACGTCCCACAAAGCATCGCCTTTGTCGGCGGGGCAGTGATATACCTGCACGTTACTGGTGTACTTGTTCAGCGGGCGATTGGTTTCGGGGGTCGTGCCGCCGTGACTGGGGGGGCCGATCACCCGGTTGGTGGCGCGGCCGCCGTAGGCCGCCCAACCAGGATACACCGGGTAATTATCCGTTGAATCCTGCACGTACATCGTGAATGCCAACGCCAGTTGACGTTCATTACTGATGCATTGCGTGCGCAACGCTTTGGACTTAGCTCGCGACAGTGCCGGCAGCAACATCGCCGCCAGCAATGAAATAATCGCTATTACCACCAGCAGTTCAATGAGTGTAAAAGCGATAGCGTAATCCTGGAGCGTGAAGCGTTGAGCGTGCTGCGCGCCGGAACCTCCGGTTGTGAGCGCTCCACGATTCCACGCTCTACGCCGCATGAAATAAAATCCAACCGCCGGAATCTGCTTTTTCACGGCTTTGATGCTCCACCCTGCCTCTTTCGCCAGTTTCCGCCATAGAGGAAACAACTTTTCACATGGATTATTCTCCGATTTTTTGAAATAAGAGGGGTGAACATGGAGCAGACGCAGAAAGGCGAGGGCTTTCCCGGCCAGCGCATTGTCGTGCTACCCCGGCGCGTGGTGGCGCAGGCCTTGCAACGCCAATTGCTAACAGCCTTGCTCCCGACCGACGTCGGCTATTTCCCGGCTGCGGCTGGACACTGGCGCCAGCGCGGCGCCGGAGCCGAACAGGCAATCTTCATCTACTGTATTCAGGGGCGTGGCTGGTGTGAGCTGGATTCTCAACGCCACACCATCGCGCGTGGCGATTTACTCGTCGTGCCGCCCGGGGCGCCGCACGCTTATGGCGCCGATGAAAAGGAGCCCTGGACCATTCCCTGGGTGCATGCCGCCGGAACGGCCGTGCCGGCATATCTGGCCGAACTGGGGATCACGGTTGAGAAACCGGTGGTCTATCTGGGAGAGGACCCGCAGCTCCTGGAGCTATTCGAGGAAGTGCTCAACGTGCTGGAGCACGGGTATGCGCCGGCCCAATTGTTGTACGCGGCTCAAACTCTGGCGCACCTGGTCGGGGCGATGATTTGGCATCGCGACCAAAAATGGCGCAGCGATCCCGATCCGGGCCAGAAGATTACTCAGAGCATCCAGTACATGAAGAAGAACCTCGCGCGCCCGCTGCATGTGAGCACGCTGGCCGGCTTGGCCAATCTTTCCTGCTCCCACTATGCCGCGCTGTTCAAACGGCAAACCGGCTACGCGCCGATTGATTACCTGATTCGCCTCCGGATGCACCGTGCTTGCCAGTTGCTCGATACGACCAACCTCAGCATTAAAGAAATCGCCGCGCAACTGGGCTACGATGACGCGTTCTATTTCTCGCGCTTGTTCAAAGCCGTGAATGAGGCCTCGCCCAGCGATTACCGGCTCATGCATAAAGGCTGACCGGCGGACATTCTTGTCCGCAGCAACTCCCAAAGCACGACTGACACGAGAATTTCCGCTTGGTTGCATACGCACATGGCTGCGGACAAGAATGTCCGCGCTCCGCCCGGGGTCATTGGCCGATTACCCCGAATGCCTCCGGATGCTGTTTTGACCTTGCCACAGGGGTGGAAATGGACAATGTTGCCGACTCGCAAAAGTTGCGAAAGACTCTGAAAAATGAGCATTTCAGCGGTCTTCCGCCAAAGGTTGCGCGCTTAGCTCAGTGGTAGAGCACTTCCTTCACACGGAAGGGGTCGCAGGTTCAAATCCTGCAGCGCGCACCATCCTCCGAGTTAGATAGCATGCAAGGGCAGTTCCCGCGCGCTCCGTGCTTTACCCTCGAGCTGCGCGGATTAAGATGCTCCTTGGCTTGAGTCTGACGCGAAAGATGTTTGTGGCGCTGGCCTGCTGGTTTGTCTGGCTGAGGCTGGGGACATGGCCAGCAGCGGCAGTCGAGGTGACCGTCCCTGGGGGTACTGAGGCGATGCACGTCTGGCGCGCAGCCGATGGCCTGCCTTCTGACGCTGTTACGGCCATCATTCAAACGCGCGAGGGCTTTCTTTGGATCGGGACCAGTGCCGGTTTGGTCCGGTTCGATGGGGTCACCTTTACCACGCTTCCACTTGAGGCTTCCACAACGAATGCCGCTATCACCGCGCTGTGCGAAGACAGCGACGGACATTTGTGGATCGGCACGCAGCAGGATGGGGTATTTGAACAAGGCCGGGGCCGAATGCGCCACTTCGAGCAAAAGCAGGGGCTGTGTGGACCGGCGGTGACCAGCCTGGCGGCCGGCCAACGCGGACAGGTTTGGATTGGCACCAAAACCGGTTTGAACCTGTGGACCGGAGAAGCATTCCGCGCTTACAGGACCCGGGAGGGTTTGCCGGCGGACTTTGTTTCGGGCGTGAGCGTCGCGCGCTCGGGCACGGTGTGGATCGCCACGCGCCTGGGCATGTGCCGTTACGTGAATGGGCGGCTTGGCCCTTACACGTTTCAAACCGAGAGCCAGGGACGCAGTCCGGAGTACCTCGGCGCGTATGAGGATCGGCACCGGAATCTTTGGGCGTTTGGTGACACTTATCTCATCAACCTCACCGAGGGGCAGCGGTTCAATTACTTCCGCACATCCGAATCGGCTTCGATCCGCATCTGGAGCCTGTGCGAAGGGCAAGACGGCCGGCTTTGGATCGGCACCAGCGGTCGCGGCCTGTATTGCTTCGAGGGGAACAGGTTCCAGCCGGTGGTGCTGGGGGAAGATCGCTGGCCGTATGATGTGCGCGCGCTGTGCGAAGATAAAGAAGGCGATTTGTGGCTGGGAACCTCTGGCGGTGGCCTGGTGCAACTGAAACGCCAACCCGTGCGACTGTGCGGCGCTGAGCAAGGTTTGCCCGCGAGTTTGCCCACGGCGCTCGCGGTGGACCGCGTTGGCCAAATCTACGTAGGGCTGGAGCGCGGCGGGCTATTCCGAGATGAAGCCGGCCGGTTTGATCATGTCGCTGGTGTGGAGGACGAGACTGCTAAAACCTATGTGACTTCGATCGTTGCCGCGCGAGACGGCACGATTTGGGCCGCGACGTTGGGAAATGGCCTGTACGGGCTACGAAATGGCCGCAGCATCCATCTGACCACCGCTGACGGCCTGACGGATGATGGAATCCTGGCTCTGTGCGAAGGGGGCGGCTGGCTGTGGGTCAGCGCCCGCAATGGCACTTTGCAACGGCTGGACGAATCCAGTCCCGGCCACATCGAAACGGTGCCAGGCGCGCCTCCCGGCCGGACGACGGTGCTGAGTCCTTCAGCCGGAGGCGGGTTTTGGCTGGGAACCTCCACCGGACAGGTGTGGCGGGAATCTGCCGGGGTTTTTGTTCAAGTTAAGGAAGCCGCCAATCCGCCGGGACATGCGGTGCTGGCGCTGTACGAATCGGCACCGGGCTGTCTATGGATCGGCAAAGGTGGTGGCGGGCTTGGTGTGATCGTTAAGGGCCGGAGCCTGAATTGGGATTCCAACCAGGGCATGCCCAGTGATGTGGTCGCGGGCGTGATCACTGATCATGCCCAGAATCTTTGGTTCGCAACCGATCAAGGCGTTTACCGGGTGACCCATGAGAACCTCGCGCGCGCGCTCGATAACCCAGAGCACCCGTTTACCTGTGAATTAATGGCCAACGCGCGGGCGCTGGTCGAGCCCCAAGGCTTTCTCGGCGAAGCGCGCAGCGCCCGCTCGCAGGGTGAACTGTGGTTCGCAACTGCCGAGGGCCTAGTCAGCGCCGACACCGGCCAGGGTCCGGCCAAAGGCGGCACCTTCCCGGTTATGATCGAGGCAGCCACCTTCAACCGCGAGCCTGCGCTGTGCCTGCTTCAAGGGCCGCTGTGGTCGGTAGGCGGTTCCAGCCCTCTGCCTGCCCGGACTTCCGCCGTGGTGCACTCGCTGGAGGTCCGGTTCACCGCTTTGAATTTTGAGTCCCTCGAGGCAACCCGCTTTCGCCATAAACTCGAGGGCGTCGATCTGGAGTGGGTGGACGATGGCCATGCGCGCGTGGCGCGCTACGGCCGCCTGCCATACGGCCAATACCGGTTTCGGGTCGCGGCGCGCATGCCCGATGGCAAATGGCAGGAGTCTGCGCAAAGCTTTGCGTTTGTGGTGCCGACGCCGGTTTATTACCAGATTTGGGCGCTGTGCCTCTACGCATTGGCGGTATTGGGCATGGTCGCTACGGGCGTGCGAGTTGTGTCCCACCGGCGCTTGCGTACGGCGCTGGCGCGGCTGGAGCAACAACAGATGCTCGAACGCGAACGCCTCCGCATTGCCAGGGATATGCACGACGAAATCGGCTCGAAACTGACCAAAATCTCTTTCCTGAGTGAAATCGTTTCGGTTGATGCGAAATCCCCCGGCGCGCTCGGCGAACGGATTCAAACCATCGCCCGGACTTCACGCGATTTGCTCAAGACGATGGACGAAATCGTGTGGGTAGTGAATCCGCACAATGACACCCTGGAAAACCTCAGCGCGTATTTAAGTCATTACGCGGCGGAGTATTTTCAAAACACACCCATCGAATGCGAACTGCGCCTTCCGGAGGAGTTGCCCGCGGTGCCCTTATCCTCCGAGACGCGCCATAACCTGTTTCTCACTTTCGAGGAGGCGTTGAACAATGTGCTGAAACACTCCGGCGCCACGCGTGTGCGCGTCGAAATGGCCGTGCACGGCCATCAATTCGAGCTGACCATTTCCGATAACGGCAAGGGCTTTGATTCGGGAGAATCCGCCGCGGGCGAAGGGCCGCACACCACACGGCCGACTGGCAATGGCCTGCGCAACATGCGCCAACGCCTCGCCGCCATCGGCGGCGAATGCCACATCGCGAGCCAACCGGGCGCCGGCGCCACCGTGACCGTTCGTTTCAAATTTCCCAAACCCGTGCATAGCGTATGAAGCGACCCATTACCGTATCGATCGTGGATGACGAAGCCGATTTGCGCGAGCACATCGGCGGTTATCTGGGCGCGGCAGCCAATATCCGCTGCCAAAGCGCCTATGCCACCGGTGAAGACGCGCTGGCACACTTGCCTCAGGACAAACCGGATGTCGTTCTGATGGACATCAACCTCGGTGATATGGACGGGATCGAGTGCGTGCGCCGCCTTACCGTGCTGATGCCTCAGGCGCAGGTCCTCATGCTGACGGTGTTCGAGGATACTGACAAAATCTTCCGCGCGCTCGCCGCCGGGGCCAGCGGTTATCTTCTGAAACGGCTCTCGCCGCAGAAACTGGTCGAAGCCATTGAAGAGGTCTGCGCCGGAGGCTCTCCTATGTCGGCGCCGATTGCGCGCAAAGTCGTGCAGTCATTTAAGGCCGCGCCCACCCGCGGCGGGGAGGCCGCGGAACTTTCGCCGCGGGAGCGCGCGGTGCTGAACGGCCTGGCGCGCGGCCTGCCTTATAAACAAATCGCCGATCAACTCGAAGTCAGCATCCACACCGTGCGCAATTACATCCGGCGGATTTATGAGAAGCTCCATGTCTGCACTCGGACGGAAGCGGTGGCGAAGTTTTTGAGCAAATGAGCCGAATCCTTCCTCGTCGAGCGAGCAGCGTCTGGTTGTGCATGTTGCTGGCGGTCGTTTCTGCCTCGGCCGGCGAACAGGCGTGGCATGCCGCCGAGGCGCCGCTGATGACCCGTTGGGCCGCGGCCGTTAACGCGACAAACGCCTGGCCCGAATATCCTCGCCCTCAATTGGTCCGCAACGAGTGGCTCAATTTGAACGGCCTTTGGGATTACGCCGTCTCTGTGAGCTCGGCCGTTGAGCCGCCACCTGCTCAAGGGAACATCCTTGTGCCGTTTCCTTTGGAATCCGCGCTGTCCGGCGTCATGACCAACCTCGATGAGCACAGCAAGCTGTGGTATCGGCGGGTGGTGTCGGTGCCGTTGGCCTGGCGTGGCCGCCGTGTGCGCCTGCATTTCGGCGCCGTGGACTGGCACGCGCAGGTGTCCGTCAACGGACACGAACTCGGTTCGCATCAGGGCGGTTACGATCCGTTCACCTTTGATATCACCGACGCGCTGCGCTGGAACGGGGCCGAGGACGTCACGGTTTGTGTCACCGACCCAACCGAAGGCGATCAGCCGCGGGGCAAACAATCCCGGCGGCCTGAAGGCATCTTCTATTCGTCCGTGTCCGGCATCTGGCAAACCGTCTGGCTTGAGCCAGTGCCCGCGACCTGCATTGATGGTTTGAAGATCGTTCCGGACCCGGACACCGGCTCCGTTCGGCTCCGCGTCGCCGTAAACAGCCTGGCCGAGGATTTACAGATCGAGGCGGTTGCCAGCGCGCACGGCAAAGTCGTCGGACGCGCCATTGGCTCGCCCAATACAGAACTGGTGCTGCGCGTTGCACACCCGCACTTGTGGTCGCCGGACGATCCGTTTCTGTACGACCTGGCGGTGACGCTGCGAGGCGGCCAAAGTCAGGACGCGGTCTCGAGTTACTTTGGTCTGCGCAAAGTCGCGTTGCGCAAGGATGCCCAGGGCGTCACCCGGATCGCTCTCAACGATCAGTTTTTATTCGAGGTCGGCACGCTTGACCAGGGGTTTTGGCCGGACGGAATTTACACTGCGCCGTCGGATGAGGCGCTGCGTTCGGACATCGAGTTTTTGAAAGCGGCGGGTTTCAACCTGACCCGCAAGCACGTCAAGGTGGAACCGGACCGCTGGTACTATTGGTGTGATAAACTCGGGCTGTTGGTGTGGCAGGACATGCCCAGCGCCAATAACGCCACGGCCGAGGGTCGGCGTAATTTTGAAAGCGAACTGGTCCGGATGCTGGACAACTTGCAAAACCACCCGGCGATCATCACTTGGGTTTTGTTCAATGAAGGGTGGGGCCAATATGACACCGAATCGCTCACCCGCTGGGTTAAGTCGATGGACCCATCGCGCCTGGTGGACGATGCGAGCGGTTGGACTGATATGCGCGTCGGCGACCTCATTGATATGCATAGCTATCCCGGCCCGGACGCACCGACGCTCGACCCGCGCCGCGCCGCGGTGCTGGGGGAGTTCGGCGGCCTGGGGTTGGTCATCGACGGCCATTCCTGGTCAACCCGCCATTGGGGCTATGTGATGCTGGCCGACCAAAGGGAATTGGAGGGCCGCTATCGGCGAGCGCTCGAGGAGGTCTGGCGTTCTCACGCTTTGCGCGGCCTTAGCGCCGCCATTTACACCCAAACCACCGACGTGGAGACAGAGTGCAACGGCCTGCTGACCTACGATCGGCGCGTGGCCAAGATACCACTACGGGTGCTCGCCGCGGCCAACCACAGCGGTGCTCCCCCACCGGCTAAAGTCATTCTGCCGGATGCGCTGTTCGGCGGCGCCACCTGGAAGTACACGATGGACGAGCCGCCCGCCCATTGGCACGCCCCGGATTTTGTTCCGGCGGGCTGGCGGGAGGGCCTCAGCGGCTTCGGCAGTGCAGCCACGCCGGGCATTCTGCTCCATACGACCTGGACCAGCGGCGATATCTGGTTGCGCACCCAGTTCTTCTTAACTCCGGAAGAATTATCGGGGCTGAGGCTTGAGCTGTTCCATGACGAGGACGCTGAGATTTACCTTAATGGTGTTCTGGCCCTGAAGGTCCCTGGATTTATCACCGATTACGACCAGTTCGAAATTTCCAGGGAAGCACTGGCAGCGCTGCACCCCGGCACCAACAGCATCGCCGCTCATTGCCACCAAACCACCGGCGGCCAGGGCGTGGATATTGGTTTGATCATTCCGCAAAAAAGTGGGCACTGAAGCACGGGGAACGAGGGGGAATCAGCCGCGGCGACCAGCATCTTATGATTCCATTCCCATCACCACCAGATTCATGGTGCCGGAGCGAACGCGGTAAAAAACCACCGTTCCCTCATCTGTCACGATGTAAAGGACCAGCCAGCGCGGAAATTCCCGCATCCGCCACGAACGAATGCCCGTCGGCTTCAAATCCTTCCGCTCGCGTCCAACATGGGGATTGTTGCCGATGAACTGAATCGTTGCCCGCAGCGCATCATACCAGCGTTCGGCCACATCCGCCCCGGCGTTGTCTTTCAGCCACGTAAGTTCCTCGGCCAGGTCCAGCAGGAAGCGCGGGCGTTTGGCGGCGTTCACTTTTTGCCTCTCAACACCCGCTTGCGGATGGCCTCCATTTCCTTTCTGGTCAAAGGTGTTTCCGGGCCACTGGCGATGGCTTCGTCGATCCACCGTTGATCGCGCTTGGTATTCAGGGCCGCGTCAATTTGAAACGTCCGTTCGATCCGGCTCAGGGCTTCCTGGGTGATGCTGCGGAAATTCGCGGCGGCCTCATTTTTCAACTGCGCGTGCAGTTCCATCGGTATGTCCTTGAGAGTGATGCTTGCCATACGCCGCAACCGTAACACTACCACTTTGGTTTCACAAGCAACTAGGGGCGTCTGACCCAGGGAGTGCGGCGGGCCATTTGGCGGTGGCTTGTTTCTGCCAAAACACCGCCCAGCCGTCGATATTCTCGATGGGATCGGTGATGTGCTGGACGTTGCGATAATCCTCTACTGCGCGCCGGCAGCTTTCGATCATGTAGTCGTCAATGATACAGAAACCGCCGGGAGACAGCTTGGGATAGAGGTGGGTCAGCGCATCCATGGTGGATTCATACATATCGCCGTCCAACCGGATGATGGCCATGGGTTGAGCCGGGAGCTTGGGGAGCGTGTCTTTGAACCACCCCTCCAGAAATACGACCTGGGCATCCAGCAGTCCAAACCGGCGGAAATTCTCTTCCACCTGCTGGCGGGAAACGGCGAGGAACGAAAGGGTGTGGTGGATATCGCCGGCGTCGGCGGGGTATTGAGCCGCGTTCGGGGGAGGCAAGCCTCGGAAGGAATCGGCGACGTACACCTTGCGGTCGGTCACGCCGTGGGCGGACAAAATGCCGCGCATCAGAATGCAAGCGCCGCCGCGCCAAACGCCCGTCTCAATGAAATCTCCGGGGACATTGTTTTCCAAAACCTTTTCGACGCACGCGGTGAGATTATCCATCCGCCGCTGGCCAATCATGCTACAGGCCTGCACCGGCCAAGTGCGCCCGGTTTCCAAATCTTCGCGGGAATGTTTCACCTGGATGCAGAGGGTAGCCCCCATCGCGCCGAAAACACGGCCCAGTGCGCGAGCCAGGAACTGCTTGACCCAGCCACGCCGGCACCAATGTAGTTCCACCGGGATGGGTGGTTCGTCATACACTGCACCCGAGAGCGTGGCCTTGAGCAGTTGGATGTAGCTATCTTTTGCCTGCGTTGGCATATCGGGAGACCACTTCACCAGAATTTGGCGTCAAGCGCCAGGAATTCGTGGTGGTCGTGCGGAGTTGCAGGGTCGCTGCCTTTTATTAGCCCGTGGTCCGTCGCCAGGTTTATATTGTCGGCGGCCTGCGAATGGCGCATTCGGACGCGCCTGAGCTGGTCATGCGCTTGTCCCGGTAACTGAGTGCGCAAGGTGCAGCGGGCTGCCATGGTTGATTTGAGAAAATCGCGGGGATTGCGGTTTGAGCCTTTCTGTGGCAAAGGAGATGAAAGCACATCCCAAAACATGAAACGAACTCGGGTCCAGGCTCACGGGCAGAGTGGGAGCGCGCAGTTGCGAGGCGGGTTTACGCTGATCGAGTTGTTGGTGGTGATCGCCATTATCGCCATCCTTGCGGCAATGCTGCTGCCCGCGCTTTCGAAGGCCAAACTGAAAGCCACCGCGATCAATTGCGTCAGCAACCTGCGCCAGTTGACGATTGCCGGGCAGGTTTACGGCGCGGATTTTGCCGACGCCATTCCGCCCAACTATATTAACGATACCAATGCGTGGGTTGGGGGAGATGTCTCGAAGTTGCCCGGTGCGACAAATGTCCTGGATATCCAGCGGTCCAAGCTGTTTCCCTATAACCAGTCACTGGCCATTTACCGCTGTCCGGCTGATAAGATCGCCGTAGCGACGCGCTCGGTTCCGCGGGTGCGCAGCTATTCGGCCAGCAGCATGATGGGAATCCTGAATGACTGGGCCCAGCAGGCGATTCATCCAGGCATTCGTGAAAACCGCAAGTTCAGCGACCCGCTTAATCCGGGGGCTGCCCGCACGTTTTATTTCGTGGATGAGCAATCCGATCCCAACGACCTGACGGGATACGACAACCGCAGCAGCCTCGATGACGGCTGCTTCGCCGTGAATTCAACGACGGGCCCGACGGAATGGCAGAATTCGCCCGCCAGCCGGCACGGCAATGCGGGCGCGTTGTCCTTTGCCGATGGGCATGCCGAGCAGTGGCATTGGTTTGGGGGCCGGACACAGTGGCTCACTGGCATCAACGTACAAGGGACTGCGCCACTGGATCGTGACCTGGCACGATTCAAGGAGGCCAGTTTTCCACCCGGCACCTACCGGTAGCGGGGCCAGATCGGGGAATACCGAAGGTCGCATATATGAGATCAGTCACGCACTCCCCCGGAGCATTCGCGATAGCGCTGTTTGCGGTTTTCCTCGGCCTTACTGCCATCCGAGGGCAAGCGTTGCCGCCCACGCCCAAGGATTTTTTTAACGATTACGCCGGCGTAGTGCATCCCGCGGTGCGCCAGGAGCTAAACGACCGATTGCGGACGTTCTGTAAACAGACGTCGCAACAGGTTGTCGTGGCGATCTTCCCCGCCATGGATTCCGCGTTATCACTCGATGACTACACGCTCAAACTGGCGAACTCGTGGGCGGTGGGCCAGCGCGGCACAAACAACGGGGTTGTTCTGTTCGTGTTTATCAAGGACCGCAAGATGCGCATTCAGGTTGGGTCGGGCCTGACCGGGATTCTGACCGACGAGCTCTGCAAGAGAATTCTCGATCAGGACCTGAAGCCTGCGTTTCGGCGTGGGGATTTCGACGGGGGGCTGGCCGTTGGTGTAGGCTCCATTCTTAGCATCCTTACGAAACCGTTAGCTGGACCGGCTCAGGGCCAAGACCGATTTTACGAGCTGGGCGGCGCGGCGAAGAAAAGTTTCGAGGAGGGAAAGAGCGAAGTGGCCAGAAAAGATGCGGAGGAATTGTTGACGCTCGCGCCGAAATACAAGGGCGATTGGAATTACGGCAACGCCGTGCAGGACGGCAATATTGTGCTGGGGCGGATAGCTTTGAAGGAGGGGCGGTTGGACGAAGCCAGGACGCGCTTGATTGCCGCAGGTCGAAGCCCCGGTTCGCCGCAGATGGACACGTTCGGGCCAAATATGAGCCTCGCTAAAGATTTGCTGCAAAAGGGAGAGTTGCAAGTGGTGGTGCAATATTTCGGGTTGTGCAGCAACTTCTGGAAAATGGACAACGGAAAACTGAACCAATGGAGCCAGGAGGTTAAGAGCGGCGAGATCCCCGATTTCGGGGCCAACCTGGTTTACTGAGATCATGGACTTAACCACAAAGATCACAAAGATCACAAAGATCACAAAGATCGCAAAGATCGCAAAGATCGCAAAGATCGCAAAAATGAAAAAAGCGGCCGATTTTTGATCTTTGTGATAAAATCCACGCTCCACGCTCCCACGCTCTCACGGCGTAACAATGCGATAGAAGCGGCTGGGGGCGGCAGGTACATGCGGATCAACCAAAACGAACGGCGCCGCAGTGGGCACGTTGGTGCTCACGGAGGTCCAGTTCACCAGGTTGGTGCTGGATTGGAGGATGTAGGTTCTGCCCGTCGGGGCATAGTACAGCAATTGGAAGGAACCATCGGGTCGGAAACCGGGCGCCAGAATGGTGTACATCGGCGGGACGATGGTAAAGGCTGCCGCAGCCGGGCCGCTGTTGGAGGTTCGAGGTTGCGAGGCGACGGCCTGGACGCTGGCGCTGGCCGTCAGCCGGAATGGGCCGGTATAGAGGAGCGAGTTGGTGGTGGGGGCGGACCCATCGAGTGTGTAATAGAGAGTCGAGTTGGGCGTGGAATCCGAGAGGGTGACGGTTACGGAATTGGTAAAAAGCCCGCCGGAGGGCGCGATCAAGGGCGTGGCCAGAAAGAGGGAGTTGCCGAAGATGGAGAGGGCATTTTTTGCGCCGACGAAAACCTTGCCATTGATAACGGTGGGCGTGGTCATCTTGACAGCGGGGCCGGGGTTGTCGCGGGCGAGGTTTTGGCTGCTATTGTAAAGTTCAAGCGCGAGGTTGTTGGCGTTGTAGGCGTGCAAGACGCCGGGGCCGCCGCCGCCGGCCGCGTCTGGTTGGATGGTCCAAACGATGCCATTGTTGGTGCCATTGGCTGAAATGGAGGGCGTGCCACCTAAGCCGTTGAAACGGGTGGTCGCCCTGGAAGTGGGGGTGGGGACAATCACGCCATTAGTAATGAGGAAGGCCTTCATGACGTCGCCCGAGCCTTGATAGAAAATATGATGGTTGAAGTAAGCGGGGGAGCTCCAGACGCCGCCAATGGCGCCGGGCAGTTCCTGCACGATCTGACTGTCATTGGCCTGGTTGAACTGCCCCATATTGTCGCGATCGAGCAGGTAGATGGTTCCTTCTTTGCCGGCGCCGAGCAAGAGGTGAGGGTGGCTGGCGCTGCCGACAGAATCCGGCAACAAGAGCGACCCACCGGAGCCGAGGTCGGTGTCGTTGGCGGCGAGAGCGGCCTGGTTGTAGGGTGTGAAATAGTCGGCGACTGCCAGACCGTTGGTGGTCGAAAGTTTGACAAAGGTGTCGCCATAATCGCCGCCGTTGGTATTTGCGCTAAAACTACCATTGGCGGTTTCAAAGAAGAGATTGTTGCCAGCGTCAGCGCAGAGGCCGTCACCGCCCATCCAGAGGGCGCCTTCGGCGGCATTGATGCCGAAGGCGGCGATGGAGGCATTGGGGGTGGTGCAAAATCCATTGCTGGGGAATGGTTGAAGCGTGGCGGCGTTGAACCCAAGCACCCAGCCGTGATACGGGTCGGTGTCGGCATAACTGCCGTAGGCGACATACAACCTTCCGCCGGCGAGAGTCAGGCCGGGACGCTGATTTTCCTGGCGCGGGTTGAAGCTGACGATGCCGTTGATGCTGTCCACGCCCGTACCCGGAACGGAGTTTGTCACTACGACGGGGCTGTAGGGGCGTTCGGCGCCGGTGGTGATATCGAGAGCGTGGATGCGGTGGTAATAATTGGTGGTGGCGCCAACTTCGCGGGTATGAACATTCACATAAAGCGTGCCTGAGCCGAGGTCAATGACGGGTGTGCCGGTGATTCCTACGACCGGCCGGATGTCGGGATAAGAAGTCGAGAAACGGTTTCCGAATTCGCCGTTGCCGCTAAAGACGGCGATGCCAAGGTTGGTTTGCCAGAGCAATCCGCCATTAGTCCCGGCATTGCTGTCCGCATCGAAGGCATACACGGTGTTGTTCTCGGTGACGACAAAGACAGCGTTATGGATACCTTGCCCGGGCACGGCGAGGCCGGAGACGTACAAAGGTTGGGCGAAGATCTGGCCATCGGTTGGATAGGTGAGCAACCGGCCGAAAGTGGAAGCGTTCACATTGGCTGGGGTGAGGAGCACTTCATTGGTATTGGCGCCCTGCCGGGAATTGTCGTTGTGATAAGTGCAAACGTTCAGGGCGGAGGGGTTGGGCGGAGGCAGAACGGTGAGAATGGCGGGCAAGCTGTTGGTCGCGCCCAATGCGTTCGAAGCCACCAGCGTGTAAGTACCTGCCTCGTTCGGTTGCAGCGAGGCGAGCGTCAGACTGCTGGCGGTCGCATTGAGGATGTTGGCGCCATCGTGCTGCCACTGTAATTGCATCGGCAGCGTCCCGACGACGGAGGCGGCGAATGTCACCAACCCGCCGATGTAGTTTGTGTTGGAGGCCGGGGCGGGCTGCATCGCAAAAACCGGCGCGCTGGGCGGATTAATCGTCACTGTCAGAGCCGGGCTGGTATTGGTGCCAGAAGGACCGCCGACGATGACGGCATAGTTTCCTGAATCCGATACCGTCGCGTTAGTCAGGACGAGCATGGCGGACGTGCCCCAGGAAATATTGGCGCCGTCCTTTTGCCACTGATATTGGAAAGGCGGTGTCCCCGCTACCAAGACGTTCAAAGTGACAGAGGTTCCCGCAAAGACGGTATTGGAAGGCGAAGCGGTTGGAAGCTGTGGGTAGGTGGATAACGGGACCGACCACCGCCCGGCCTGGTAGGCGGCAATGTCGGCAGGCGTGAGCGCGATATTGGCGACTAACAAATCCTCCATCCAGCCTTTGAATCCGACATCGGCCGTTGTTTTGCCGACGATAAAGCCGAGACCCTGAATATCAGGCGCGGCGGGGGTTCGGTTGCCAACATTAACTCCGTCGAGGTACATCTGCTGTGTGGTACCATCCCAAGTGACGACGATTGCGTGCCAATTGCCGTCCATGGGGTTGGCGGCCAGGCTATTGACGATAAAATCGTTCGCAAACCAATAGTCATCGGCGCTGTTCGGACCGTTTAAGCGCAGATTATTAGCCTGGCCGGTCGTGTTGGCGCCCCAGCCAATGAAGCCGCCGTTGTTCGGACAGCCCGCATCGACTTTCTCCCAAACGGCGATGCTGTAGGGGTTGGCATTGGTGGGCAGGCCGGCCGGGAATGCGCCTGAGACTGTCGTCATGGTGCTGTTGCCATCCAGATATAACGCGCCTCCAAACAGGCCGGCGCTGCTGTAAGCCGGCGTGCCGCTCGCGGTCGTGAGGTTGTTACCCAGGCCACTGCTGTCGCCGCCCAAATTGCCCGGAACATTGAATTGCCAATAGCCGACGGAGATGTTTCCGGCGTTAGAGCCGGAAACCGTGATGAACGCGCTGGTGCCCGTCGTGCCGGCAATAGTCGCGCTGACCGTCGCAGTACCGGGCCCGACCGCGGTGATGACGCCGGCGTTGTCCACCGTGAGAACATTTGTGTTGCTGCTGCTCCAGTTGGTGGCCACGCCCGCCGCCGGTACGTTGGCCGCCTGCAAAAAATTGGCGCTGACTGAGGCCTGCTGGACGACTCCGCCCAGCATGTTTGTGCTGGTCACGGTGAGGTTGACCGACACCGGCGTCAGGTTGGTTACCAGAACATCCGGACCGGCAACGGCGCTGACAGCGATGTATAAGGGTGAAACGGCGCCGTTCCAGATACGCAGTTCATCAATGCTGCCGGCGAACATGGGATCGGCGCCAAACTCATCGCGTCCGAGCCAGTTGTTAAAGGTATCGCCGTAATTGGCCGGCGCGCGGTTGGCAGGGATGTTGGCAGTGGCGACCTGCACCCCGTTCAGATAAAGCCGGGCGGTTGTGCTGGCCGCGTCGTAGGTGACGACGGCGTATTGCGGTACATTTAACGGCAGCGGTCCAGCCGTATCCACCACATCAATCTCCAGGTTGCCCGGGGCCAAATTGAAGGCCGCGCGGAAATCATCTTCACCACTGTGAGGGATGAGCGAGAGGTAGGAGGTGCCGGAGCTGGGGGGCTGGCCGGGGCCGGCGGCGCTGTCACCGAAGCACCAGGCTTCGGCCCAAACCGGCCCACTATTATCCGTGAGCCAGCATTCGACCGTTATCGAGAGGTCGTTGGAAACGATGCCATCCGGCAGAGACACATAGCCTTGAGGATTGTCCGATGTGCCTCCTCCCGGCAGGTAAAGGGAATGGTTGGTAACGTAGGCATTGCCGATGAGCGCTCCATCGGCATTTCCAACGGAATCGGAAGCATCGCTGGCGAAGCTGTATCGATGTTGCAGGGTTTGGGCCGAGAGCACACCGGCCCAAGCCGGCAGCATCAGAAGCAAGGCAGGCAAGAGCCAAAAGGTCTTGCGGCGACAAGCCGGCTTCTGCGTCCACGTGCTAATAACTTGGGTCGAGCAATCCCGCTTTCGCTGCCGAGTAAGGCCAATTAGGAACCGCGTCCCCCTCGGTGCCGTCGTGCGCCAAGTTATCGTTATTCCAGCGCTCCCGCCAGAGATGGTTGGCAGGATTACAGGCATCGGTACGCCGGGCGGATTCATAGTGACCATCGGAAAACAAATAGTCGGTGCGGTAATTGTGGCGGTTGGAGGGCCATTCACTATCAATAACCGAAGTCCGGCTCGGCGAGTCTGTTGGGTCGAGGTTTGCGTCGAAATTGGCATGGCCGTTGGGCTGGCCTTTGACATCGCCGAGCATCACCATTTGGGAAGGGCTTCGCACCATCGTATCGGTTACCAAACCTTGAGACCAGCCGCCATCGACATCGCCACCCAAACCAAGTTGCGGCCGATGCGCCAGATCGCCACCGACCAACCCCCAATCATTGTAGCCGATTGAGAAGCTTGAAGCGGGCGTGACGATCCATGGAGAATAGACGCCATTTTCTCCAGTGCCGCCGAGGGACTTGTTGAGATTGGTATCCCACCAGGTATATCCGGCGGCTGCGGGACAAGAGAACGCGTTGCGATTATTGCCCATATTGGAGAGCAGACGCGTGGGCCACACATAACAGCCGTGGACGGCCGAATAAGAACCGGGATACTGCTTATAATCGGCGGTGTAGGTGACGATGGCGATGCCCATTTGGCGTTCATTATTGATGCAAGCAGTCTGTTTGGCTTTGGCCTTGGCTCGGGCCAGGGCCGGCAGCAACATGGCCGCCAAAATGGCAATAATGGCGATGACCACCAGCAACTCGATTAGCGTGAAGGCGCCCTGCGCTGAATCGTTCTTGGAGTTCATTACATTCGATAAGTTAACCCGATACGATAAAACGTCATGTGGCATGAAATGGCCACAAGTTTGAGGCAAACGACGCCGTCGTTTTCCGTTGTAACCCGGTGAGCGGCTGTGGCCAATTCATGCCACAGGCGCGCATCGCTCATTTTAGTTATCCTGCTGTTATCCGTGAAACGAAATATTCTCTGCGCCTTGGCCAGTCTTGTGGCTGTAACCGGCATCGCCCAAACCTTCCGCCCGCCGGCTGTGCCGTTGGTCACCTTCGACCCGTACCTGAGCATCTGGTCTTGTGCCGACCATTTGACGGATCGCAACACCCAGCACTGGACCAAACACGAGCATTCGCTGGTGAGCCTGATCCGGGTGGATGGCCAGACCTTCCGGCTCATGGGCGGCGAGCCGGCCAAGCTGCCCCCGTTGCCGCAAGTCAACCTGAAGGTGACACCCACGCACAGCATTTACGAATTTGAAGGCGCGAACGTCCACGTCACTTTGACATTCCTGACACCGGCCTTGCCGCAGGACCTGGATGCGTTGTCGCTGCCCTTGAGCTTCATCACCTGGCAGGTGCGGTCTGTGGACGGAAAAACTCATGCCGTGTCACTTTACGATAGCACAAGTTCCCAGCTTGTGGTCAACCGGACCAGCGAAAAAGTCACTTGGGCACGGCAACGGGCCGGACGTTTGACCCTGCTCCGCACGGGCACCGCCGACCAGCCCGTGCTGGGTTCCGGCGGTGATGATCATCGGATCAATTGGGGTTACGCCTACGCCGCCGCACCCACGGGACAATCGAGCGCAGCCATCGGCGCCGATCAAGCTCTGCTTGAGGCGTTCGTCACAAGCGGCGAATTGCCGTCCCGCGACGACACCCAAATGCCCCGAGCCGTGAACGAACGTCAGCCCGTGATGGCCTTTGCGTTCGACCTCGGCAAAGTCGCCGCCGCCCCGGTGTCGCGCCAGGTGATCATCGCTTACGATGAAATCGACGCCATCAAGTATTTTGGGCAAAAGCTGCTGCCTTATTGGAAGCGCAACGGGGCGACAGCGCCGGGAATGCTGCAGAAGGCGTCGCGCGATTATCCGAAGCTCGAAGAACGCTGCGCGAGATTTGATAAGGACCTGCTGGCGGACATGACGAAAGAGGGCGGCGCAAAATACGCCCAGATGTGCGCGCTGGCTTACCGCCAATGCGTGGCGGCGTGCGGTCTGGCCGCGGATGCGAAGGGCCAGCCGCTGTTCTTCACCAAGGAAAACACCAGCAACGGCGATATCGCCACCGTGGACGTCTTTTACCCGATGGATCCGCAATGGCTTTTGTTGAGCCCCACCCTGGCCAAGGCGACGCTGGTGCCCATCTTGAGCTACGCCGCTTCGGCGCATTGGAAATTCCCCAACGCGCCTCATGACCTGGGCACTTACCCGATCGCGCGCGGCACCGATGACGGCGGTGAAGGCATGCCGGTCGAGGAGAGCGGCAACATGCTGATTCTTTGCGATGCGGTTTGCCAAATTCAGGGCGAGGCCAAATGGCTTGAGCCCTGGTGGCCGAAGCTGAGCCAGTGGGCGAAGTACCTCGAGCAATACGGGCTGGATCCCGAGGAACAACTTTGCACGGACGATTTCATGGGGCACCTGGCGCACAATGCCAACCTGTCGGTGAAAGCGATTCTTGGGCTGGCGGCCTACGGGGAGCTTTGCCAGATGCGCGGCGACTCTGCCGAGGCGCGGCGGTATGCCGAGCTAGCGAAAGTGGATGCCGCCCATTGGGTGAAGGTGGCGGCGGAGGGCGACCATTTCCGGCTGGCCTTCGACAAGCCCAATACCTGGAGTCAGAAATATAACCTCGTTTGGGATCGGATTTTGGGGCTGAACGTTTTTCCTCCGACGGTCGCCGAGAAAGAAGTCGCCTTTTACAAGACGGTCATGCAGCGCTACGGCCTGCCGCTGGATTCACGCACTCACCTGACGAAGACCGACTGGTCCTTTTGGAGCGCTTCACTGGCAGACAACCAGGCGGACTTCGAGGCCATTATTTCGCCCGTTTACGATTACCTCAACGCGACTACCGCCCGCTCGCCGTTCGCCGATTCCTACCGCACGGACGATATTCACAGCGACGGCATGCACGCGCGGCCGGTCATCGGTGGACTCTTTATCAAGATGCTCACCGACCATGATGTCTGGAAAAAATGGGCCAGTGCCGATAAAACCAGAGTTGGGGGCTGGGCGCCATTGCCGGAGCCGCCGAAAGTCACTGTCGTCGTGCCCACGGCGCAGAGCGCCCCCGCCACCTGGCGTTACACGACCCAACGGCCCCCGCCCAACTGGACAGCGTCGGACTTTGATGACACCGGCTGGAAGGAAGGGCCGGCCAGTTTTGGCACCCGCGGCACCCCCGGCGCCATTGTCCACACGGATTGGAATACGGACGATATCTGGTTGCGCCGCGACGTTACCTTGCCGGAGCGGAAATTTTCGAATCTGCAATTCTACGCCGATCACGATGAGGACGTGGAGATTTACGTGAATGGCATCCTGGCTTCGACCGAAGCCGGTTTCACCACGAGCTATATGCCGTTGGACATTCGCCCGCGCGCCTTGCAACAGCTCAAACCCGGCGCGAAGGTCGAACTTGCCGTCCATTGTCATCAGACCGTCGGCGGCCAAAACATTGATGTGGGCCTGGTGAATGTTGAGGAAGCCAAAAATACCCGACGTGAATGAGTTTGAACGATTTGTGTGCGCGCGGGTGTTGGCAACTGACCACGGCCGCGCTCGGTCGTGCAACATGTAAGGGTAGCCGGGGGCCGCGCTCTGTGGCCATTTTATGCCACATGACAGCTCGATTGAAAAAGCGCAGAATCCCCCCAACTCAGCGACTCACTCATTTAATCTAATCGGATTGGACGCAAGACCAATGACCGCATGCCGCAACCTCGAATGAAATTCAAAAACCTATGAAACCGAGCAAGAATGGACAATTTTCGCGATATGGGTTTGCCCAGGCCGCATTCAAACCTCTGATTGCGCTGCCACTCTGTCTTGGCCTTTTACCCGGCTTGCTCTCGGGGCAAACGCTGTTGCATCGCTACAGTTTTGTCAGCGACGCGTCGGATTCGGTCGGGACCGCCAACGGGACGGTGGTGGCGCCGACCGGCGGCGCGCCCGTCAGCATTAACAACGGCCTGGCGTTGGCCGGCGGCGGGGGGCCTGGGTTTTCCGGCTACGTGGCCTTGCCGGCCGGAATCCTGACCAACACCACGAATTTAACCGTTGAATGCTGGGCGACGCAGACTGCGCAGAATGGATGGGCGGAGCTTTGGAATTTCAACAATGGCACCGGCCAATACATTGGGTTTATTCCCTTTCCCGCTAATAACAATAATAACATGTCACTGGCGATCAAGAACGGCAATGAGTCTGACGCCTTTTCGACGGTGCAATTTCCCGTTGCGGCGGAGCAATACGTGGCGGTGACGTTTGACGCTTCGTCTTTGGTGGGCCGGCTTTACACCAATGGCGCGTTGATTGCCTCGGTGACGGTTCCCAACAGCACTTACATTCCTGGCACTTATGGGGGCGCCGCCGGCACACTCAACAATTATCTGGGACAGGATCCTTGGCCGGACCCGCAATTCCAAGGCACGATTTATGAATTTCGCATCTGGAACGGGGTGGTTTCCCAACGGTATCTTTCTGCCAGCGCGCTGGCCGGTTCGAGTGTCCTCATCACGAACCTGACGCCCACCTCCGTCAGCCTCAATGCGGGTCCTGCTGTGATTATCACGGGCACCGAACAAGCCACGGTCACCGTGCAACTGCAGCAAACCGGCACGGCCGATCTGCCGGCCACGAGTGACGCGACCAATTGGACCAGCAGCAACCCGAGCGTTCTCGCGGTGAATAGCAATGGTTTGATCACCGGCGTGGGCGTCGGCACCGCCACCGTCAGCGCCAAGGTTGGCGGCGTCAGCGCCACCAGCGGCACCATCACGGTTACGGGCCCCCAAACGCTGTTGCACCGCTATAGCTTCGTCAGTGATGCTTCCGATTCTGTCGGCGGCGCTAATGGCACGATCATGCTTCCCGGCAACGCCAATGGAACCAATGTCGCCATAGCTAATGGCCTGTTCCTGTCCGGGGGCGGGGGCGGCGGATATTCAGGCTACGTCACGCTGCCTAGCGGCATACTCACCAATACCACATCCTTAACAATCGAATGCTGGCTGACGCAGAACGCGGCCAACACGTGGGCGACACCTTGGGATTTTGCGAATAATGGGAGTCAAAATTTCGGACTGATCACCCACCCGGGCAACAATGGCGGCAACATGGAAGTCGCCTTCACCCCGCACGGCAACGAGCAGGACTTGCAATCCTCGCTTAGTTTCCCCAACGGCTCAGAGCAATACGTCGCCGTCACCTACAACAATTTCTCACTTCTCGGTAATCTTTATAACAACGGTGTTCGGATTGGCACGAGGACTTTTTCCGATACCAGTTATGCTCCAGGCAGCATCGGTGGCGGCACGACCGTCAATGCGTTAGGAAATGACATCTACGGGGATACCCAGTTCCAAGGCACGATCTACGAATTTCGTATTTGGAATGGCGCTCTCTCGCCCGCATATGTGGCTGTCAGCGCTGTGGCTGGTCCAAGTGTCGTGGTGACGAACGTGACCCCGCAGTCTCTTAGCATCACGTTGGGCACGGTCAACATGGTCGGCACGGGAACCCAACAAGCCACGGTGATCGGCAACTTTCTCCAGGCGGCCAATGTGACCGTCACCGATGCGGCAACCAATTGGCTTAGCAGCAATCCGAACGTGCTTACGGTGAGTAGCAGCGGTTTGATCACCGCGCTCAATGGCGGCACCGCGATGGTCAGCGCCACGGTGAACGGCGTCTCGGCGACCAGCGCGACTATTACCGTCGCGACGACTCCGCCCTTTGTGACCCAGGTCCCGGTCAACCTCACCCTGGCGATCGGCGACACGGCGACCTTTGCCGTCCAGGCGCTCGGTGGAAATCTGAGCTATCAATGGAGCTTCGGGGCGACGCCGATTACCGGCGCAACCAATAATGCGCTGGTTTTGACCAATATTACCATGAGCAGTGCGGGAACTTACTCGGTAGCCGTCACCAACTCGCTCGGCAGTACGAATCTCTCGGCAGTATTGACGGTCGTGCCATCGATCCTGCTGCACCGCTACAGTTTCGTCACAGACGCTTCCGATTCAGTGGGCAATGCGAACGGCACGATTGTGGCGCCGGGCAACGTCGCCGGCCTGCCGGCCACGATCAACAACGGCCTGAACCTGCCGGGCAATACCGTCGGCGGTTATGGTTATTCCGGGTATCTGGCGCTGCCCAGCGGGATATTGACCAACACGACGTCGCTGACGGTTGAATGCTGGGTGACTCAGAATCAGGGGAATACCTGGGCGGAGATCTGGGACTTCGGCAACAATGGCAGCCAAAACTTCGGGCTGATCCCATACCCGGCCAACAATGGCAATAACATGGAAGTGGCGTTCACGCCGCATGGAAATGAGCTCGACTTGCAATCGGCGCTTTCGTTCCCGAATGGCTCGGAGCAATACGTTTCGGTAACCTTCAATAGCGCGACGTTGACAGGCAATCTTTATACTAACGGCGCTTTGCTTGCCACGCGGACTTTCCCCGATGCTACCTATACCCCGGGCACGATTGGAGGCGCCGCGGGCACGACGGAAAACAGCTTAGGAAACGATGTGTACGGCGATCAGCAGTTTAGCGGCACTATCTATGAGTTTCGGATATGGGACGGCGTTGTTTCTCCCTTATATCTTGCCATCAGCGCTGCCGCCGGTCCAAGTGTGCTCGTAACGGATCTAACGCCGTCATTGGTCTCCGTCGTCATCACCAACTCGGATATGATCGGCGGGCAAACCCAATCTGCCACCGTCACGGCCAACTTCACGGACGCGAATAATATCGACGTTAGCGCTGAAGCCACTAACTGGATGAGCAGCAATCCCAGTGTTCTCACGGTGGATAGCACTGGCTTTATCACGGCCGTTGGCACCGGGAATGCCACGATCAGCGCAACCGTTAACGGTGTGAGCGGAACGAGCGCGTCGATCACCGTCTCGACCAGCCCGCCGGTCATTACCCAGGAGCCCGTGGCTTCCGAAACCCTTTTGGCAGGGGCGACCCTGCGGGCCAGCGTGGCTAACGTCGGCACCGCGCCCTTTGTTTATCGCTGGTTTGTCAATGGCGGCACTGTGCCGATTAGCGTCTCTGCATCCCCCATGTTGACGATCCCCAACCTGCAACTGGCCAATGCCGCCAGTTACACCTGCCTGGTCAGCAACCAATATGGCACTCAACTCAGCTCGCCGTTGGTTCTCTCGGTCATTACCCCCACCACCTACCAGCAAGCCGCGCTGGCCTTGGGTCCGCTCGCTCTGTGGCCCTTGGATGAAACCAGCGGCACCACCGCCTATGATGTGATTGGCGGCAACAACGGCACCTACAACGGTAGTTACAGCCTCGGCATGCCCGGACCCACCAATGCCTTCTTCGGCGCTACCAGTCTGGCGGCGAACTTTGACGGATTCACTGCGTATGTGGATATCCCGGAAGGGCCCTTCAACATTACCAATGCGGTTACTGCGGTGGCCTGGGTACAAGTCGTTGCCAACAATGGTTTTGACGGGTTGTTCGGCCACGGGGATGCCTCATGGCGGATGACTGTAAACGGCAGCGGCAACCCTGGCGGTAATGATGGCGGGGCCAACTCCGGTGACGCGACGAGTCCCAACACCATTACGGATAACAATTGGCACATGGTGGCCTACACCTACAACGGCTTTGCTGGCCAGGCGAACAACGGCGCACTCTACGTCGATGGGGCGCTCGTCGCTAACAACACCATCACCGGAACCCCCGCCGGCAATGACCTGGATGTGTGGATTGGCGGCGCGCCCGATTATGGAACGGGAACTGCCAAGCGACTGGTTGATGCCAACATTGCCAATGCGGCGGTATTTGCTCAGGCGCTGACCGCCGCTCAAGTGCAGGGCCTGTACAACGGCGCGTTCGTTGAGGGTCCAGACACAATCAGCATCACGAAGTCCGCGTCGGGCGTCCAACTCAATTGGCAGGTGGGAACGCTGTTGCAGGCGCCGACGGTGCTCGGGCCGTGGACCACCAACTACACCGCCGCTCCGCCGTACACGATACCGGCGACGAGCGGGAATCAATTCTTCCGCCTGCTGATCAATCCTTAGCAGAACTTAGCGGAGACCGGGCATTGAGCCCCGGTAAGACGACACGGCTGGGGCCACAGTGGCTCCGGCCGTTTTTCTTTCGAAGACCCTCGCGTTAAAATGACCCTTGTCTCGGCGCACAACGCGCCAGCGTCTTGGACTGCGCCAGCCCTCTGGCGCTATTGTGGAGGATGAGGAGTTTGAAAAAGCGCCAGAGGGCTGGCGCAGTCCAAAACCTGGCGGTCTGGCACAGCCGATTAATGGCAAGCGCGCTGCTACGGCGGAGGTGTCGTATGAATTTGCGCCTGGGACAGCTTTACACGAATGGCCCGAGCCTGAGTAAGCGCCACGGCATTGTTGGGATTCTGCTCAAGGACCTTTTCAAACTGTTCGAGTGCCTCGGAATAATTTCCTTCATTTTCCAACGCCATGCCGAGATTTAATCGTGCCTCGGGCAACTCGGGCATGATTCGCACGGCTTCACGAAATTGGCCCGCCGCCTCGGCCGGCTTGCCCGCGCGCCCGAGCTCCAGGCCGTAGAGAAAATGCGCCGCCATTAAATCCGGCGCTATTCGGGCCGCCTCAGCATAATGTTGTGCTGCCTCGGCGTGACGTCCCAGAGCGGCGAGGTTTTGGCCCGCTTCAACGCAGAGCATGGCGTCGGCAGGATTTAGTTCGATCGCCGCATCGAAATTGGTGGCAGCGGCTCCGCGCCAGCCGTGACTGACGCAAAAGCGTGCCAAGGTGGTTAACTCAGGCGCGCGGTTGATGGGATTTAGGACCGCCTTACGATAACAATCCTCCGCTTCGGCTTTGCGTCCCATTTGCTCAAAAACCTGCCCCAGGCCAAGCCAGGCCAGACCGAAGCGCGGGTTGACGGCCAAGGCATGCCGATATTCACGCATCGCCTCCTCGGGCTGTCCGAGATCCTTGAGAGATTGGGCCAGATTCTGCAACGGCGCCGCGTCCATGGGATTCAACTCAAAGGCACGACGAAACGCCGCCGCCGCGTCCGCGTACTTGCGCTGTTTGGCCAAAATGACGCCCAACTGCAGGAAGCCCTCCACGCTGCCGGGGAGCAGACGCACCGTTCGTTGCGCGTTGGTCTCTGCCCCCGCCAGATCTCCAGATAATTGGTCCAGCACCGCGAGTTGTTCACACAACGCGGGATCATCAGGCGCTGCCGCCAGGGCGCTTTCACATAATCGTTCCGCCTGCTTGATCCCAGACGGCTCGGTTGCGGGTATTAATTTGTCCAGTGCGGCGGTCAGCTTCTGAACTTGCGTTTCATGATTGGGTTGACCGGTGAAAGGCGGCTTGAGCAAGCGGGAATAAACGTCCGACAACGCCTGCTGTTTGTCCCAAGCGGACCAGGCCAACCGCCGCGCGCAGTCTGCTTCGGACGGCCAGGGTTGGCCGGCGGCAACTTGGCGGACAGTTTTTTCCGGCAACAAGTTCTGCAGTTTGGCCGCGAGTGCGCGAGCCAGGAGGTAATTACCGTCGAACGTCAGATGAACATGTTCGTAGAATAGATCGTCGCCAGGCAAACCGGTTGGTTCTTGTTGCGCGAAGGCCCGTTCGGCATCCGCCAGTTCAACGCCGGCATCGCCGTAATTCGAAACCGTTTGCCGGATCAAGTCGTTTAACGGGCTGTCGCAGCGAAAACGGAGCGTATCCAGATCACGTGCGGCGGCAAACTCGGTTTGCGCGGCGGCGGTGTCGCCGAGCGCCAGCGCGCAACAGCCCTGCCGATAGCGAAGTTCCGCATAATCATTGTCTATCCGGGCTGCGTCGCGATACCGCTCCGCTGCTTCCGCCATTTTGCCGGCCGCTTGTGCCGCCATGCCGCTTTGATAAAGCTGGTCCCACGCGCTCTGAGCTGTGCTGCTCAAACCGTGTCGATGCGCCGAGGCAAAGGGCGCGCAATCCTTCAAGTTCACTGCCACCGTGCTTACCACAATGCCCGCGCCGCTGCGTCTGCCCACCGCGATGATGTCCCGCAGGTTCCGCGCAAAATGATCATAGACTGCGCTCATGCGCGGGTCGTTGGCGGGCACCTGCTGTTCGAGGAACATTTCCATGCCGCCCCATTGGCTTTTGTCCAGCGGCGGTTTATGAATTTGCCGAAGCAGGGTGTCCATCAGTTGGCCGAGGCGTGTGGCGTTGAAGGCCAGGCTGGCGCGAATCAGCGGCAGTGGCGGTGCCTGGGGACCGAAGACCGTCCCGGCGCCAAACGGTCCGACCACCTCGTTATTGCCCATGTAAATGACCCAGACATCCGCGCCGGCGGCGGCGCAATCGCGGGCAATCGGCAGAATGACGTTGGAGTTAATCGCTACCATCGCCGCATTCACCACCTCGAAGCGCGTGCCGGGATAACGCAATTCCAAGAGGGCCTGCAACATTCGCGGCAACCCGAAACGCGGCTGCGGATCGCCCTGCGCGGCCGACTCGCCCAAGACCACTATCCGAACGGTGTTCGAGCCTTTGACTTGCGGCAGGCAAACCGGCTGCGGAATTCGGGCCATCGCCGGCCCGAAGAAGCGCCAGCCAAACCGGTTGTTCTGAACCAGGACCTTCTGGCCCTCGCGTTGTGACAGGCGAAGAAAGCCGGTCGGATAGCCAAAGCCAATAAGTCGCAACACCAATTCCGTCGTCCCAAGCAGGACCAATGGGACAACCATCGCGACCAGCAAGCGGAAGCACCATAATCTGCGCTGGCTCGGACGGGATGAACTAAGGTCCTCTTTTGGTGAATTCGTTCGGTGGGCAGCGGATTTCTTCCGAGCGCCTTTCATTGCACGATTATTACCCTAGTCTGCGCCGGCTTTCAAAATCCTTTCGCCGCGGTCTGCTTTTCGCTCCAGTTGCCTTCGCTTGCTTCCGGGAGTTCTGAAGTTTTACAGCCCGGGCCCGGGCAGCGCGCGATAATAACGCTCCATGTAATTGGTCGAGGCGGGGTCGATAAACAAAAACGGCATCGCGGCTGGATTGGTGGTCAGCAACAGTTGCCAGGCGGCTCCCAGGTTGGTCGTCGCGTAAAGGGAATACTCCTGGCCGAGGCCGCCAGCGATTAATGATTGGAATGTTCCGGCGACAATCGCCGGCGAGGCGAATGCCGCGGTGGCAGGGAACAGCACACCTTGTGGGACCACCTCGCGCGTCTGGCTCGCACTCTCCCATTCCAAGACGGCCGACGCGGGCTCGGTGTCGTCGTAGTAATTGATAACCAGGTTGTATTGCTGACCGCCGATGAGCGCAATGCTGCCGGTAGTGTCGGTATTGGTGTCGTTGTGCCACTTATCGATGAGCAGTTGCCCATCGACCCAAAGCCGGCAGCCGTCGGCGGTTGTCAGATGAAACGTGTAACCCTCGGAATAGCGCGGCTGGATTTTGCCCGCCCAACTCACGGAGAACTCATTGGTGGAGAGGCCGGGGGCGGGAGAAGCGCCGGACCAACTGAAATCCACGTTGGTGTCCGTTCGCACGAACGCGAGGTTGGACAAATTGGTGCCGCGGAAATATTCGGCGGTCAGGCCGGTGCCATTTTCAGGCCAGTTCGGAATGAAGATGGGCGGTGGCGGCACTACTACAGTGACCAGGTTGATGCCGACATCAATGAATTGGCCGCCGACGGTCTGATAGCAGGAGACAGCCATCACATTGGAGCTATTGGGAATGATGGCGGCGCGCCCTTCCGGGGTCATTGCCAAAGGCACATAAGCCGTCGAATAGCCCGGGGCGGAAGCTGCCAGCACGCCGTTGATGTAAATAGCCACATCCTCGTCGTGATAAACATTGAAGACGAGATTGCTGAGCTGCTCGGCGGTAAGCGCGCCCGGGTTAAACGTTCGTCGCAGATAAATGTAACCGGTCGTCGTCCAGGGTGTGTTCGGGGTGACGCCCGGGTCGGGCGTGCCGAAGCCTGCCAGGCCGGTGCTCCACCCGGAGGCGTCAAAGGTTGTCGCATACCAATTATTGGCCGGTGTGGTGGTGGTGTATAGCCAGCTTTGGGGAACTGTCTGCGAGGTGGGCACCACGACGACGTTCGAGTACTGCCCCTGGAGTGCGTTGATCGCGGTTTGCATCGAACGCAAATCGGGCTTCAGCACCTTTCGATCATAGGTCTTGAGACCGTTCAGTTCGGTTTCGACGTCGGTGATCTGGGTATAGACTGCCGCGCTCAAGCCGTTGTTGGCGATGAAACCGGAGAGCATGCCGCAAAACCCTTCAAATTGCCTCAGCAGGTCGGCCGGGCTGCTGGCGCTTCCTTCGCCGGTTTCTGTCGCTGACCAGGTGTGATTGGTAATAAACAGAGACACACCGCCGAATTCACCGCAGACCACCGCCTGGGATGAACTGGAGGGAACACCCGGAGGGGTGTAGCTATGCTCGTCCAGCACGTCGCCGGCTCCAACGTAATTGCCGCCGCTGGCCTGGTTGACCAGCCGCGAAGGATCAATCGTTTTGACGAGTGAGACCAGGTAAGCGGTATTGGTTTGGCCGACGCCGTTGCCGCTGCCCGCCTCGCCCTGGGCTTCGTTAAAGATATCCCACATGATGATCGCGGGACTGTTCCAATGGTTGGTCACCATCGCGGTGAGTTCGCCAATGAAATCCAGCGGATCGACTGCGGGTGGCGACGGATTGCCCGTGTAAGAATTACAGCTTGGCATGTCTTGCCAGACTAGTATGCCCAGGGTATCCGCCCAATAGTACCAGCGCTGCCGCTCGACTTTGATATGTTTGCGAATCAGGTTAAAGCCCAGCGCCTTGTCGATTTCAATGTCACTCTTGAGTGCGAGATCGGTCGGCGCGGTGTAAATGCCGTCCGGCCAGAACCCCTGGTCCAGCGGACCAAACTCGAACGTGAACTGGTTGTTGAGGTAGATTTTTATAAAGCCGTTGTTCGTGCCCAGGCTGATCTTTCTCATGCCGAAATAACTCGCAACGGAATCGACCGTGGTCGAGTTGGTCAGCAACGACACTTGCAGGTTATAAAGGAATGGGTTTGTGGGACTCCAAAGTTTCGGCGTCGGAATGTTCAGATAGAAATTGTTTCCCGGCAACCCATTGGCGGAGGCCACCTGGTTTGTGCCGTCGTAGGCAATGGCGCTCACTCTGAAGCCATTAGCCGCACCGCTGCCGGCGACGTTTACCAGCAGGCGGTTATTGTCGATATCGGGCACCAGGTGAATGGTGCCGATGCTGGTGGAGGGAACCGGTTCCAGCCACACCGGCTGCCAGATGCCCGAGGACGGAGTGTACATGATGCCACCGGGGTAAAGCGTCTGCTTGCCGCGCGGCTCGCCGCCGCTGTCCTCCGGACTATAAACCCGCACAATCAATTCCTGCGGACCGCCGTTAGTCAGGTAGGGAGTGATGTCGTAGCTGAATGGATCGTAGCCGCCCTTGTGTATCCCAACACTCTGGCCGTTCAGATACACCTGCGACAGCCAGTTCACCGCATCCAGATGCAGGATAATCCGTTGGCCGGACCAGCCGGCGGGGACCGTGAAGCTCTGGCGGTACCAGGAGAACGCATGGTACTGCATGACGCCGGAGAGTGCCGATTCCATTGGGAAGGGGACGAGGATCACCCCGGAAAGGTTGTGGCCGGTTGGCACGGGTTCATTGGTCACTCCGGGCTGGAATTGCCAGACACCATTCAGATTGAGCCAATTGCTGCGCACCATCTGCGGCCGTGGATATTCGGCCAGGACGTTCGTTGGGTTCACCTGTTGCGCCCAGTCGGTCATCAAGGGCGCCTGTTTGGGCTGCCACGGCAACGTGTACGGCGGAGTAATGATGAGCAGGTCAATGGATTTGTTCGGCGCGTTCGTCACCAGTTGCGCCACCATGCCCATCGGGAGCGAACCGAGACTAAACGCGCCGCTGCCTGTGCGGGAATTATATTGTACGAGGGGAAATTGGCCGGTGGAAAAATTAAAGCCCGCTATGCTGATACTGACCGGTCCCTCGACGGCCAGAGTGGTGGCATACAGTGGCGCGGTGGATTGGCCGCCAAGGCCGGCGAAGTCGATGGTTAATCCGCCGCCGGCGGGGGCGAGGGAAAGCGCTGGCACGGTGAGCTGCGCGTTGGCCGACGTAAGGGCCACACCGAACGCCGCGCCAGCGGCGACGGAGCACGCCGGCGAGGCAAACGTCGCCGGGGCACTTATCATCAGCGTGCCGTTGCTGACGGCCGTCGAGCCGGAATAATACAAGTTTCCGGAAAGGGTCAGCGTGCCACTGCCGAGCTTGGTGAGACCGCCACCTCCATTGAGCAGCGGCTGGCTAATGGTGACATTGTTGCCTTCGGTGTTTATGTTCGCGCCGCCAGATTGCACGGTGACGCCGCCATTCACGCCGTACAAAAGATTCGCCGCGCCCGCACTGGCGTGCAGTGTGCCGCCATTGAAATTGAAAACACCGTTGCCGCCATTATCGGTGATGACCGTCGCAAAGAGGTCGCCGCCGTTCAGGTTGAATGTGCCGTTGGCGCTGGGGTTTTGCGTCAGATGCACCACGCCAAAGATGTCCTTGCCGCCGGTTAGAGTCCAGGTGCCGACCGCACTTTCCGCAATCCAGGTTTGGGTTGCGGTATTGGTGACGATGCCGCCGCTTTGGTTGACCACGCCGGTGCTGGGGCTGGTGGCCAGAGTGATATTGCCGTTATTGCCTGGCACCAGGGTGATTGTTCCGCCGGACATTTCCAGGTCGCCATTGCCGCCGAACCGGCCGACGGCAAGCCAACTGCCCAGGTTCATCGAGCCGCTCCTCATAAGCAGGGTGCCGCTGCCGCCGCTGCCGCCGTTGTGGCCTTCGCCGAGCCAGAATTCTGCGCCGATCGCGGTATTGATAGTGCCGCCGTTCATTCGCAGGATGCCGCTCGGGCTTGAGCCAAAATCGCCGTCACCCATGCAAAAGGGTTTCTGAGCGACATTAAACGTTCCTCCGTCAATCTCCAGCACCCCAGCGCCATATTCGCCGATGTGTGCTTGCGACGCGCAGTTGACCACGCCGTTGCTTAAGATGTAGTAACCGGCGCTTCCGGCGCTGTCCGCGAGACGAAACCAGCCGCCGATATTGTTTGTGGAACCGGTTTGGAGAAAGGCGCCCGAGGCATTGGCGCCATCACCGGCGCGGATGTCCCACGGATTCCAAGCCGGATCGCCGGGCGCGATGAGCACCAGGTTGTTGGAGCCGCTGTCATTGATGGCATTTTGGGTCGCCGATGGTCCGGCCGTGGGCACGACTCCCTGGCTCCAGGATGCCGGGTTGTTGAAATCGCTGGTGCCGCCCTGCCAATAGGAATCGGCCTCGGCGCGTGGAACCAGGACCAGTCCAAGGGCGACAAAAACCAAAGCTGGAATAAGGGATTCGAGGTTGTGCGTTTTCATTTATCGTGGGACCAACCGAAGCCCGCAGCCAAACCGAATAAAAAATCTGGAGCAGGAGATCACGCTCTGGGGCTGAGGTTTCAAAACGATGCTGCGGACACCCATCAGATTAGCATGACCGTCCCCGAACGTCGTGTGGCATGAATTGGCCACGCGCCAGGTGGGGTAGGTGGCGAGCGCGTTAGAAACTATTGCGAAATTTTTTGCAGGCATGGCGCATATCAATCGAAATGCTAGATTGGCTCTAAATATGAAGCGGGGCATTAAACAAAAATGTTGGGCAGCGACTTTGGCGGCCGTATTCGTCTTTCCCGCGTGGCGAGCCGCGTTCGGACAAGAGGTTATGCCAGAACCGGCGCCACGCGCGGAGGCCTCAGCCGTGCCGACGCTCACCGTCACTGGCCACGGAGAAGTGAACGCCAAACCTGACAAGGCCACCGTCGGGCTTGCGGTGGAAGGGCAGGCCGATACCGCGAGTGCGGCGCAACAAACTGTAAACGCTGCCATGCAGAAGGTCCTCGCGGCGATCCAGAAGGCCGGCATTCCGGAGCGCAGCATCCAGACTTCCGGGCTCAATCTTTCACCCATCTATGCTTCCCAGAAACCAGGGCAGGAGTCTGAGCCGCCCCGCACGGTTGGGTATCGGGCCTCGAACACGATCCAGGTCGAGGCAACGGACCTGCCATTAGTGGGTCAGATCATCGATGCTGCCACAAGCGCGGGCGCCAATCGCGTCGAGGGGATTTCTTTCGGCTTGGACAACGATCTGAAGTATCGGACCGAGGCGCTTCGGGCGGCGGCAGCCGAAGCCAGGGCGAAGGCCGCCACCTTGGCGGACGCGCTGGGGTTGAAATTGGTTTCGGTCCGGAGCGTCAGCCAGGTGGCGATGAATCCTCCGCGACCGCTGTATGCGTATGCCAGTCTCGGGCGAGCAGCCATGGCGGCCACCGCCGTCGAGCCGGGCCAAATCAAAGTCGAAGCCTCGGTAACGGTCGAATATCAGATTGAACCGGCCGGTGCGGGCAAAAAGGCACCGGGACACTAGAGCGACGTGATTGGGGTTAATCGGGTTGAGCCTCCAGGGCCGGGCCGCCGCCCTGAGAATCCACCAAGCCAAGTTTTTTTCCTTCTGGTTTGGCCGGCCAAACCAGAAGGCGCAGAACCATTTCCAAACACTGAACCGGGCCTGTCGGTTTATTTTGACTTTGCCAAAGAAATGGTCGCTGTTAACGTATGGCAGCAAATGGCGCACGTTTGCTTGTCATAAACGGCGGGAAGGGTGGCTGAGTGGTTAAAGGCACCTGACTCGAAATCAGGCGTAGGCGTAAGCCTACCGGAGGTTCGAATCCTCTCCCTTCCGCCAATCGAGGTTTTAAGCCGAAGTGCCGAGCTGAGTCCAGGTTATCCAAACGCAGACATCATTCGTTGGCCTCCGTTTGTGTGTAAACCTGCTGGGAACGTGACAGCTTCTCCCCGCCACTCTATTGTCGGTCCATGCGACTCTCATTCCAGGTATTTCCTGCTCGCTCATTGGCCGATGCGCTGAAACTTCTCGTTCCTGTCTCCCTCACCGCTAGTTGGATGCTGACTCAGGCTCCGGCTCAGGTTCCCGAGCCGGCTGAGCCTGTGCAGTGGGTGTTTCTAAACACCGGTGCGGTGCGTGACAAGGTCAAAGGATTTACCAAGGAAGAGCTCGCCAAAATGCAGGCGGCCCACGTCGGCAACTTTGGGAACTTGTTCAACCAGGGCAAACTGTTCGCCGCCGGTCCGCTCGGCGATAACGGCCGGATTCGCGGCATTGTCATTCTGGCTGACCCAAACCCAGCGAACGCCCGGGCGTGTTTCAACGCCGACCCGTTCGTTCAAAACGGCATATTGGATGCCGAAATGCATCCCTGGCGCGTGGACATCATGAAGTTCGCAGCCCCCAGGATGCCATTTCAAATCACCCAGCACACCCTGGTGATCGTGAAGAAAGGCAAGAACTGGGGTGGGGCCAAGCTCAACCTCAAGGACAATGCCATGCTCCAACTGTTCCCTTCGTTGCAGCCCCAGGCCCACTCGGGCGAGTTGGCCATTTCGGGTCCGTTCCTGGACGACGGCGATAAGCTCGGCGTGTTGCTGTTTTATTCGACCAACCGCGCGCAGATTCGGGCCGAGCTCGATAGCGAGCCGGCCCTATCCGAGGGGCGCGTCGAGGTCGAGCTGCATCCGCAATACCTTGGCGCCGGCACGTTCCGAGCGCCGGGCACAAGCAACGCGCCCCCACCGCCCGGCAACCAGACCCGGCTCTTCGATGGCGAGCATTTCACCGGTTGGCAAGGCGACACCGAGGGCACATGGCGCATTGACTCCGGCGCGCTGGTGGGCGGCAGCCTCGCTCGCACCGTCCCGCACAACGAATTTCTGTGCACGACCCGGCAGTTCACCAATTTCGATTTGCGCCTCCAGGTAAAGCTGGCCGGAACGGGGTTCGTCAACGGCGGCATCCAGCTTCGCAGTCAACGCTGCAAGGACCCCGCATACGAAATGACCGGTTACCAGGCCGACATGGGCGAGGGCTACTGGGGCAGCCTCTATGACGAATCGCGTCGCGACAAAACCCTCGCCCACACTCATGCAGCGGTCATTCGGCGCATCCTCAAGCCTAACGACTGGAATGATTATGTCGTCCGCTGCGAAGGCCCGCACATTCGCCTGTGGCTCAACGGGGTGTTGACGGTGGATTACACCGAGGACGACAACTCGATCCCGTTGACCGGGTTTATTGGGCTGCAAATTCATGGCGGCGGCAAAGCGGAGGCTTCTTATCGGGACATCCGACTGGAGGAACTGCCGTGAAGAAACAGTAGGTGCGAGCTGCGACTCATCCAGCCATTGGGCTGGCCACTGCCACCAAAATGGGTCGCAACGCGGAGCGGCAAATGCGATGTGGAAAACCAGAGATAGCCGAAAAAACACAAATAGAGAAACAAGAGAATGAATGCTCGCATGCGTAGCGTTTTCATGGGATGCGCAGTTCAACAGCTTCCAACGTTCACTCTGCGCTCAGCCTATCCCATTCCCGACAAGCACACGACTACAAACCGGAAGCAGCTTTGGACAGCCTTCCGCGCCGCACCGACGCCGAATGCCCGCCGCAGATGCTGTTGTTGCTTGCGCCCGCTTACGGACGCGCCTTGCGCAACTCCGCCATCCTTGTCTTCACCAGCTTGGTCACCAGCGCCGCCGATGGCGGTTTCTTCGCAGCAAATTGGACCGTGCCCTTGGAAATCTTGTAATCTTTCAGCTCAGCCGCGTGCACGCGGATGGCGCTGGCGCCCGGGAAAAAACTGCAGTGGTCCTTGAAAGCGGCAAACCAGACCAGGGGCCGGCCATCGAGCCGGAATGCCGGGATTCGGTAACTGATGCCCAGTGTGGCCCCCGGTGCGGCGGCGGCAATCGCTCGCTGCAATTTCTTAAGCCCGGCGCGCGCGTCGGCTGGCAGCGAAGCAATATACGCCCGCGCCGCCGCCGCCTCGCTCTGCCCGGCCAGGCTCTTTTTCTTTGGCATACGTTTCAAAGGGTGGCTCTGCCCGGCCTTGCTCTTCTTAGTCGGCATAGGTTTAATGGACTGGTCGTTCTTCAGGTGGCGGCTGCATTGCTTGCCAAGGGGGACGGGCGAGACCATTTCGACCCCGCCGTCTGTACAAATTCAGACCCGTAGTGACCCGCGGAATCCCCTGCCGCTATAATAAGACTCCGCACCGTTGTGATAAAAGAACACACGACCGAATCGGCGGTCTCCAAACAGAGCGCCGCCGAGCTTTCTCATCTCGGGAGGCGTTCGCACCCAACTCGACGATTTCGTATCGTAATTCCCCAGCTTTTGCAGCTCTTCATATTGTTTCTCCGTCAAAAGCTCAATCCCCATCGCCGCTGCCATATCCATAGCGCTACTTTTCGGTTTGTGCTCTTTCCGGGCATCCAGCGCTTCACGGTCGTAACAAAGGCTCGTGCGGCCTTTGGGACTTTCCGCTGAACAATCAAAAAAAATGTATTCGCCCGTCCTTTTGTCGAGCCCAACAACATCCGGTTCGCCGCCGGTTCTTTCCATCTCGTTGAGCGACCACAGCTTCTCGGCGTTGGCTTCCAGCCGGGTTCGCACTTTGGCCCATGTAAGACCTTTGTGTCGGCTCATGTTTTTCTCAAAACGCGTTTCCATCGTGCTGAGTAGCTCGTCGCGTTGTTCCGGTGGCAGCCCCTCTTTTGTTCTCACGTCTTTCATATCCGTAATGATCAGAGAACGATTTTGGCGAGATGCGCACAAAGAGGCAAGGCGAAGGCTGTGTTGGCGTCGGCATTTCCGCAGGGAATGATGGGCCGCATATTTGCCAATGATGTGTCCCAATATGGTTTTTCCCTTCGTTTCCCGTGTCGCTCCATTCGTGTGGACATAAGACGGATATTTTCGATAAAACACGCGTGTTTCGTGGGGAAACACTCATTGTTGAGGGTTTGTGGTAAAGCCGCGCCACGTTTTAGACAAATTTGAATAGGTTTTAGAAACCTACCCCCCCCCAACCCTCGGCTCAAGCCTCCATTAAGCCTCTTTCCCTCCCCCTTTAAACAGGGGTTGGATGGCGGTTCACCGCGAACCTTCCACCCAACCAATTCCCGCCCTAGAGTCAGACGAGCGCGGTAGCGTTCTGACCGGAGCAGGCAAAGAGAACGGGGGGGGGTGGCATTAATAGGGGTCTATCCCCCCGTAATCCTTCGTATAGTCATCGAACACCCAGGCCGACCAGTTCGCCCCGTCGCCGCAACGTGCCCAGACCCGCTTGGTACCTACCAAGGTAAGGTGCGCGACCAAGGCCAAAACCGTCGTGTATCCAGCCCCTGGCAACGTGCCGCCTGAAAGCCCAATGTAATATTGAATCTGGGTTGCAGGCGCCGCCGCCGTAACTGTAACCGCAAGCGAGTTGAAGAACATGGTGCTGTGAGGGGTGATGCTCGGCGCCGCAAACCCGCCTCCCCCTCCTGCCGTCGCCAACCGCACAAGGTTCCGCCTGGACTCCGTCACATTACCTGTCGCATCCGACGCCCGCAGCGTCAGTGTATAGTACGTATCCACCGCTGCCTGCCCTGGGAAGTTCAGCGGCGTGGCCACCCCTGCCGCGCTGAAACACTGCGCCAGCGTTTTGCTCCTGGCCGGCGCGAAGGGCACATCGCAAAGCGTCACCTGGGCGCCCGTGTCCAGCCGGGTCCTGTAAAGCGTCACCCTCGTTAGATTACTGTCGTTGTCCGTGATGGTCGCCGCCGGCGTCAAATTCCCATCTGCAGCCAAAGTAAAACTGTCATCAACCGGCGTGGTCCAGGCAACCTGAGGCACCCTCTGCCAGCGGCCCGGAAATCTGAACGGCAGATTGACCGGTGCCCCATCGTACTCTGCAATCCTCGAGTATGGCGACAACCTGAAAACCAAATCCGTCGAGCTCGCCACATATCCCGGAAAATTCCCGTGTCGGAAATCCAACAATGCGCTCCGTGGCAGAATCCAGGCCTTATCGCCCGTAGCCCAATCCAGTGCATCACTCCCGAGCCTTGCCCTCAACACCGTGAAGTCATAAATGTTCCCCGCCACAGCCGCGCTACTCACAATACTCAGCCATTCCAACACCGGCGACCCGTCCCCATCCTCAACAAGGTAGCCGTCCACGTCCACGTGGTACACCACCAAGAGCAATTGGTCATTCTGTCCTCCCGAATTCCCAGGCTGCGTCAGCGCCACGTTCTGATCCCGCGTGTCCAAGAAAGTCGCTCGCAGCGGCCCGGCCGCATCTGCCGCAAAATCCAGCGCCAGCTCACACGGCACCGCAAAGCCAGTCTGGTCTCCGAGCCGCGTGAAAGTCCCGGTGCCTCCATCCACGTCGAACTCCAAGTGCGCGCCCACCGTCAGATCGTCTCCCCTCTGCGCCAGCACTGATACCGCAGCCGCCCCGCTCGTCAACGCCAGCGGCCGCGGCACAATCTGCACCGCCGGCAGCGCCGCCACCGTAACCTCTTCGTTATCTGGCGGCGTGTAGGTCGGCACGTAAGGCGTGGCCGGCTGATTCACCTCGCCCGTGAACTCCAGCTTCACCGGCCCCGTCGCCTTGGTGCGGCGCCGCACAACTCGGCAGAGCTGCAACAGCGCACCGCCGCCCGGCTCGGGGTCGATGTCGAGCAGGAACCGGTTCCCATTCCTCAATGGCGTCCCGTCAGGATTCACCGCCTTCTCCGGTCGCACCTCGATGCTCCCACTGATCTGCGGCTGACACATTCGCTTGCACCATTCAGCCCCGAGCTTTAGCGCCTGGTCCTTCCGAATCACAAACTGCGCCTGCAACGTCTCGCGCCGCGGCTCGACCGCCTGCCGCAATGCCCTCAGATCGTCCTGCTTCAGCGCCCAATCCACAAACCAGTTGTCCCCGTCCACAAAATTTACCTGCACGCCCGTCGGCACAGCGTCCCAACTCTCGAAGCTCACTTCCGGCGGCGCTGTCAATTCATTCGCCGTCAGCACCGTGTATTGCGCCAGGTCGCCGGGGTCCGTGGGATAAAAATAAGCCTCGATGGTGCCATCACCTTTCGGCCGCATGCCCCCGTCGCACAAAGAAAGCAAATCATTGCACAGTGCCGGCAACTGATTCTGGTCAGTCAATAGCGGCGCGCAATAACCCAGCAGCCTCGCCGCCGCGCTCCCTGCCAGCGCATCATGGGCGGCACGCCAACTCGCAGCATCCAGTTTGGCCGCCGGCAGTGCCGTCCCATGAATACTCGTCAGCAACTCCGCCAACACCGCCCAAGGGTTCACACTGTTGCCGTCCCAATCCGTCGCCGGAATTATTGACGCCGGCGGCCTCGGTGCCGCGTCCGCAATCACCTCCACGTTGCCCATCGTGGTCCGCTCTCGCCCAAAGAGAAAATTGCAAAAAACGATGTATGAAAAACCTCGATACGGCGGATGCCCAACCAATGACGGGTCAGCGACAATCTGGTCATCGTCTCCCCACCAAAACCGCAACTGCCCGCCGGCCGTGAACCATTTGGGATCCGTCAGTGGCACCCAATAAGGATTCCCCACCCCTGGGTCATGCCTGTTGATCGGCCCTTCCCAAATCACCTCGCCGTCAATGAGTATCTTGCGCAGCGTATCCACCGGTCCGCACCGCACTAGCCCCGCGATTGTCCCGTAATAGTCGTAGCTCGTGTAGCCACTCCCGCTACCGCTCTTGCCACCTTTTCCGCCGCCGCCACCCATATTATTTCTTTGTCGGCACCGTATCCGGCGCCTGCACTGCGATTTGGTTTAGCGCCGGCGTTATCCACCGCAACGCAATCTTCCGGCTTCCCCACCAAAGCGGCGCCGGCACCGTCTGCTGATTCGTCGCAAGCTGCTCCGGCATGATCGGCACGTTCTGCGTTACCGGCAAATCTTTGTTAGTGTTGAATGACATAATCCATCGGCCGCCAAGCCCGCGTTAAACGCTGTTTAAAAACCCTCTCCGACCGGCTTAAAATCGCCGCCCCAATCCCTTCACTGCACTGGAAAAACCTCCCGCCCGGCAGAACAACCCCCAAGTGATGCACGCACAGTCCCACCTTAAACCCAACCACGTCGCCAGGCGCAATCACCACGCGCTCAATCCCCGCGAACCACGGCTCGTGTGCGTCCAGCCATTTCTCCATTGCGCTTTCGGTCTGGTACCGGCACCAATTGGTTGGGACCAGGTCAAAGGGCGGCACCTTGAACCCCGCATCCTCGAGTACCCCCACGATGGCCATGACGCAATTGGCCCCCACTTGCCGCACTTTCGAGTTGTGCCGGAACGGCGTCCCCTTCCAGGCCTGGGCCGCCCGCTCCAACGCTTCAATTCTCTCGGGCAATTCAAAAAATGCTTTCATAGCGTATCATCCCTTCTTGCTCGATCCTCCCCTGTTACTCGGCATCGCCACTAAGCTCGGGTTCACATCTGGCATAAACGGAAACCCGCCAAAATTCGCCGCGTTATTAAACTTCGCCACCGCCGTCTCCAACAGCCCGTCATACCCCGGCACCAGCAACCATCCCGCTTCCGGAGCTACCGGCGCCGCCCCCATGAATGCATGCGACACCGTCGCAGTCAGCGCCCCCGCTACCAGGGCTGTCGAGCTCACCAGCAATACCCGCTCGTGAGTCACCGGCCGCTCCACGTAACCCAGCGCCAGGTAATTCGCCCCAATCACCGGCAGCGCTCCTTGTGGCCAAGTCAGCGTGTCGAACGTCAGCACCAGCCCCGCCATCGCTGTCAACCGGGCCGTGAAAGTCCAACTCGCCCGCGTCAGCCGGTTCCCCGCGTCGAACAGCGCGTAGTTGTCACACGTCTGCATGATCGTCCGCGGCACATTCCGCTCGAACAGCGACCCAAACGAAGCCGCGGTCGCCGTCAACCAGGCCCCCTTCATGTCCGCCTTTGTTATCCACCCGCGAAACAAAACCGTGTAGCCTATCACCGGGTCATTCGGCACACCACGCGCAATAATCAACTCCATCCGGTCTGTTGCCGTGCGCGCCAGCAAACTCAGCACCGGATTCCCTACCCATGACCGCATCGACACCGAGACCTCGTTTGACTCCCACGCCACGCCCTCTGCGATTTCATCGAACTCGATGTCCTCGCTAGCGTAAGCCTGGCCGCCGTAATTCAAATCCTTCTCGTAATTGGTCCAGTACCAACTCTGCCCCGCCGTGTTGAGCTGGAACAAAAAGCACGTGTTCGCCAGCGGCCCAAATGTCCCCCCATACACGTCGCCAGCCGGCACCATGTACTCCTGGCTCACCTCCTCAAACTGAATCTGGCACTCCGTGCAGTCCGGACTATCCCACTTCACCACAAGCTCTCCGCTCGAAAACCTTACCAGCGCCAGCGCGCTCAACACCGTATCCACCGCGTCCATGTCCATGCCGAGCGGCTGGTCCAGCGTCAGCACATTCCCCTCAATGTCGGTGATGTGCCGCTCCACCGGCGCCCCAGCCGAGAGCAGGATTATATAGCGGTGCTCCCCCAACGCCGTTGCGTCGGTCACCGTGATTTCCGTGTCCGCCGCCAGCGCGTCTTCCGCCAACCGGCACTCTCCCACCCAGCACGGCAACCAAAACGGCTCCGTGGGGCCCCGCCTGTCCTGAAAGAACCGCAGCAACGTCGACGCTTCGCCCCCATCGAGCGTGAAACCAAACACCGGCTGCCGGCTCCCGACTTGCGGATACGCCGCCGACGCCGACCGCCGCCGAAACCCCACGTCCTTCCTGTCCACGTCCACGACCACCGCGCCCGCATCCTGGCTCTGCGACCAGTCCGGCGCGAACGGAAACCTATATACTACCCGCGCTCCAATCCTCGGCCCCTCTTCCCACTCACACGCCGGCACCTGCAGCCGCTCCGAAAAATCCGCGCTCTCCTTCCACCGCAACCCCACGTTCACCAACTCTGTAGTGAGCAGTTCAAACGTCGGCGGCTCGACCAAATACCCCAGCAACGTCGGCGCGACATGCTTCCGCCCCGCTCCATCCGCCACTAATCCAAATGCCAAATTCTCCACCGCGCCCGCGCCCTCGCCGCTATCCCAAGCCTGGTACCATCGCGCCAAAAAACTTTCGCACCTATCCACTCCTGGCAAAAACGGCAACCTCACCGGCGTATCCTGCAGCACGCGCAGCGCATTCCGCACTTCGGCGGCCGCCGCTTGGTCCAAGCAGTAAGTCGCCTGCACGTCGGTCACCTTTAGCGCCTCCGAAAACGCGGCCCGCTCTTGTCGCTTCGTCAGGCTCGCCACCTGGTCGGTCTCGAGGCGGAACCGCACCGAGACTCCCGACGCCCAGTCCAGCTCATAGACCCACGCATAGTGGTACAGCCCATCGAGAGTGATCTCTTTCACCGGCGGTACCTCCACCGATTCTTCTGCTGCAGGTTCACCACAATTCCCTCGAAGCTCGGATCCCGCTCCAGGTCCCGCGCACGTTGCGAATTCGTCTGTTCAATCGCGATGTCGAACCGCGTCGGCCCCGAGCTGCTTTGCCCGACCACAGGCGCGCCGCCTCCGGACCGCAGTAGAGCCGCCGTCTTGTCCGCCGGCACGATTGTCCCTGGCCGGTCCGGCAGAAATAGCTCCGGCCCTAGCTCCCCAACCAGTGCCGGCTGCCCCACTGGCGGCCGGCCGCCCGCGGCAAACCCACCACTGACCCCCGCCGCAATCGCACTGATGGCCGCCACGGCCGCCGCAAAGACGCCCAGGTAAATCAGCACCCCTACCCAGCCTCCTTGCTCACCCGCTTTCGCTACACCGGCCACGCCACTGGTCGCGGCCGTTTGCGCCGCCTGGCCTTGGCTCTGTTTGTGGTAGATCGCATCCACCGCCATCATGGCCAGCTTGCTGGCCACGTACTGCATCGTGATCTGCATGATCGACGAAACAATATTTTTACCGATGCTCATCCACGCCTGACCCCACGACTTAACCCCGTAGATGGCATCCGCCACCGCGTTCGACACCCCGTCAATCCCGCTCTTAATATTGCTCAACGCTGCGCTCGCCGCGTTCCCCCCAAAATTCCCAAACGTCTCCTGCAGCCCGCCTGGCCCGTAAATCTGCCGCTGCAAAGTCCCCGTAAACCCTTGGGGCCGCATGTCGCTCGTCTCCCGCGTCGCTTTCTTCGTGTTCTCTTCAGCAACCCGCAGCGCCGTCGTCAGCTTGTCCTTCTCGGTGCGTAGCTTCGCCAACTCCCCCTGCAGCCGCAACTGCTCCGTGTAGTCGTCCTCACGCGCGTTAGCCAACTCCTGTTGCTTCCGCATGATCAGCGCCGTCGTGTAATCTACCTCCGATTGAATGGGGGCCTGCTCCGTCTGCGCCGCTTGCGCAATTAGTTTCTGCCGCTCCGCCAAATACTGCTCCAGCGCAATTTCCCCCCGCCGATACGCCGACTCATTCAGCGCCTGGTCCAGCGCAAACGACGACAGCAGCGCCGGCGCCGCCGCCGCCAGAAAATCCGCTTTGCTCTTCTGCCCTAGCAACCCCATTTGCTGATCGAACACCTGCTTTTGCAGCGACGCCTGTTGCTGCTCTTTCGTCGCCACCACAACCCCCCGCAGTGCCACCGCGATTTTCTTCAGCCGGTCCTCATACTCCGCCGCGGAGGCCGCCGCCGCCTTAGCCTGCATCACCTGGGCCTTATACCCGTCCGCGGCTTCCTGGGTCATCAGCCCCGCTTCTTGCTGTGCCTTGGCCACACTCAGGATCGTCGCTTCCAGACCTGCATTCTGCCCCATCAAATTCGTTGCCGACTTCTGCTCATCGAGCAGCGCATCCCCCAGCCGCTTCGCCGAGTAAGCAATTGCCGCCGCCGTCGCCAGGGCCCCAATGGCACCCGCCGCGCGCCCGGCCGCCACTCCCACTTCCGTCAACACGTAGCTCAAGTCCCGGAAGGACCGCACCATCCCCAGCAGCCCTACCACGTCCACGCCCGCGATCGCCGTCAACCCCAGCCGCGCCAGGTTAAGCGCCGGCATAACCGCCGAGAACGCCAGTCGCACCCCCTGCACCGCAATCACCATCGCGCCAAAAGCCAGAATCACCGGCGCCAGCCGTCCAAGCACATCTCCCAACGTACTGGCAAAACTCCGCATCAGATTCGCGGTCTCCGGAAAATCCCGATTGAAATTTTGCAGAGAGATTTCCAGCTTCCCAAGCCCCTCGCCAAGCCCCTTCAAAAACGGCCCCGCAACGTCCTTGATAAACACAGCCCCAATCGCCTTTTCCGTCTCCTTTAATTGGATGTTAAACCGCTCCACGTCCGGCGCCGTCTGCTCAAACGCAGCCCGGGCCTGGCCGCCTACCCGCTGCGCCAGCATCTCCATGAGCAGCGCAAGCTGCTGCCCTCGCGGCAACGTCTGGTCAATGGTGAGCCGCATCCCCCGCAAAACCACATCTTGCCCCGACAGCGCCCGCCCCAGCAGGGTCGCCGCCTCCGTCGCTCCCATGCCCGTCGCTGCCGCGTAGTCGAGCGTCAGTGCCGTCAGCTTCGGCAGCACGTCCGCCGATGCCCCGTAGGTCAGCAGCAGCCGCTGCACACTCACCAGCTCATCCTGCTCCACTCCCGTCACTCCGCTTAGCGTCTTGCGCTGCTCCTCGAGCTGCGCCCGCATCGCCTCCGAATCCTGCTTCGTGCTCTTCAGCACCGCCCCCAATTGCGCCATGCTCCGCCCGGACGCGATAGCCTCTTTCCCGAACTGCTGCAGCGCCGCTACACCCAACACCGCGGTAAACTTCCCCGCCAAGTCATTAAGCGCCGCCGACCCGTTTTGCAGTTGCTTATTCAGGTCCGACACCGCGTTCATCCGGCCCTGGATGCCGCTAAAGAACGCCCCGAACTTCTGCTGCAAGCCCCCCAGCGCGGATTCGAGCTGCTCGAACGTCGCTCGCCCATCGACCAGAATTGTAATCGGCGTTGGCATGTGCTATTTGTCTGTTATGGGTCTGCTGCTCTTACCAGTTTGGCTCTTGCTCATTGCCGGCTGCACTGTGTTAGTCGTCGTCATCGCCGTGAGCTCGCCGCTCCTGGCGCCCCTCTTTTTCCTCCTCGCCGCCGGCGCCCTCGCATCGCTCACACCCAAGCGCCACTAGCCCTTCTCTCACTTTCTCTTCATCAGCGACGCGATCCGCTCCAGCCGCACATTGGTCCGCTCCAAAAAGAGCTCTAACTGCCGCAACGTCAGCTTCCGCACGTCGCTGTTGGTCCAACCGTTCTCGATCAGGAAGACGGTTTGGTCGGCAAGCTCAACGTCGAGACTCCCACGCCCTGGGCGCCTCCGACGAGCCCCGCCAGGCGCCCTTTGGCTTTTTTTACCCGCTCCACGATGATCCCGATGTTCAGCACCGCCGCTTCCGTCGCCAGGTCCAACACTGCCGACAAACTCAGCGACTGCAACCAGGCCTCATCCCTGCCGGTGGACTTGAGCACCAGCCACGTCCCCAACTCGATATTTTCCGACAGCGCCGCCACAATCTTTTCCGGCTTCAGATCAAATTGTCCCTTCTCGTCGAGGAACTCCTTGGCCTGGGCCATCAGCCGCGAGTAGAGGCTCAGCGCGTCCGGCCACACCAACTCCCGCACTTCCACCACTTGGCTACCGCCGCCAATTTGCACCGTTACTGAGGGATTATGTACGCTCATAGTGTTATTGATAGAGTGGCATCTTGAAGACCCGGCCATTCGCATCGGTGAAGTTCACCCAGGACACAACCGTGCTTGGAGCGCTCGGCGCCACGGCGTTGGTCGGTCCCGTGAGGTTCAGGTTGGTAATCCCGCCTCCATTGCAAGTGGTCACACCGGCCGAGCTGATGGTGAACCAGTCTTTCGACGATGCGCCGGAATATATGCCAAAGTGGCTGTCCGTGTCCGAATAAAGCTCCCAATCTTGCCCGCTGGTGCTGATCAGGTCGAAAGTCGCGCTCGCCGCCTTAACACCAGCCCGGTTAAACAGCGTCTCTACTGAAGACCCGGTCACCCCAGTGGCCACCGTGCTCCAACTGGACCCGCTGTTCGCGCTATAGTACTCCGTAAGCTGCGGGAATACCACGCTCAGCGGCGCGCCAGACACCTGACACTCGCGAATCGGATTGCCAGACACATTATCTTCCATCTTCGAAGAGAACACCGTGATCGGCGAATTCGTTGCCGAGATGGTGTAGGCCGACCGGCCGCCGTGGAAGTTGCAGCCCATCACCAAAAGCTGGCACCCATTGGTCACAGTTATCAGCGGCTGCGTGGACTGCGCCGCACCAGTGCCATCTTCTTGCGCCTCACACCCCAACAAGTTCAGTCGGCCGGCACCTCCAATTACCGCGTGGTGGTTTGCCGTCGAGTAACCCCCGGGATACCCCAGGCCGCATGAGTCCAGCGTCAGATTCGCCTGCAGGCAGTTCCCACTCAAGACCACCGAATTGCTGTAGTCCAGGAAGAGCGAACAGCCCTGAAACTTCACGTTCTCGATGTAACTCTGCGCGTAGTCCGCTCCTAACACGCCACAAAATACATTGTCTCCGTTCTGCCATCCGACGCAGCCAATGAAATTCGCTTCTGCAATCGAATGAAGATAAAACCCCCTGCCGAAACCGACCACGCCCACGTGCTTCAAGACTGACGAGTTGATCGTACCGCCAAAGCCGACAAAGCAAATACCCGCCGTGCTGTAGTCATAGGTGTCACAGGTCACCATGAAATCTTGGAGCTGCTGGTGCTCGCCGGGTGAGTAAAACACCAGCCCGCGGCTGGCGACTCCCGTCAGGTTAAGCCGGCTGCGACAGTCCATCGGCGCAGAGTACATGTTCCCTCCCGTCCCCTTGATTGAGACATTGGTCGCTACCAGCGTCGAAGTGAACTTGTAATAAGCCCCGCTGGCTGGCGGCAGGAAACAGACCATGTGATTTGTCGAGCCGTAATTGAGCCAGCTCTGCAGGGCGACCGTATCGTCCGTAACGCCGTCCCCCTTGGCCCCGAACTGCTGCGGGGTGCACACTGTCTCCAGACTCGGCGCCGACACCGGAACCTGGAATGACAGTATCTTGCTAGTCCTGCTATTCGTCAGCACTCCCACTGTGTAGTAACTGGTCCCATCATAACCCAGCCAAAGTACGTTGGTATTGCCTGTCAGCCGCTCAATCAACCACGGCTGGTTCCCGGCGTCATAGATGTCGATGTCCTTCGAGGACCCGATCGGAATGGTGCTGACCACCCGGTTGGCATCGATGGTCATCCAAGTCGTGGTCTGCGCCTTGTTTTGGAACGTCGTCGAATCGGCATTAATCGTGTTGGCTATGTTCCCAACTCCGCTCCCCGCCACTTTGATGACCGATGCCCATGGTCGGTATCCAACCCCGTCCGCCCCGTAATATTGCAGGTACCATTCCGCCTGGGCATCCGTCAAAGACCCACCCGAGTACCACGGCTCCCATACCAGCCCGAGAGAGTAATCCAGCGTGTTCAACCGGCTCGACCCTCCGTTATAGCCAATCCAATTGACCACATTGTTTCGCGCAATGCTGCTATTGGTATGGCTCTCCTGGCCGATGCCGAAGACCGAGTTTATCCCGTCCGCCGCCTTCTGCCGGATTGTAACATCCCCCGCGATCGGTGGCGTATTCGTCACGTGACTGATCGGCCCGCTGACAGCTCCCGTGCCGGTCGGCAAAAAAGCCGAGTTCGAGTCCCAGAAATGCGGCGGCCAGATCACCTGCCCGTTGGTATCCGTTTTCACGGTCGCATACTCCGTCGGCATACTTGGCGGCATCAGCGCCCCGGTCCCCGGCGGATTCGTGCTCGCAACCGTCCCCGGTACGGGCCGAATGCCTGGCGGATTCGTCGCGCCCATCAGCGCCAGCGCCAGACACGACACTACCGACCCCAGCAGCAGTATTCTAAATGTTCTCATCATGGTCCCTTTCTCTCCGCAATCTGCTATTTATCGGCTCGGTTTAGTTTTTGGCTGCTCCCGTCGGCGGCACAGGAGGCGGCGCCGGCACCTTCCGTTTCACGCTGGCCGGATCCACCTGCTTCACCAAGGGCTGGCCGACGCCTGGCACCTTGCGGATGCCTGGCGGCTTTTTCGTCAACGGCGTCTGGCCCACTTTGTTCGCGTCACTCATAGGTTTGTTAGATCGTAGTTTGTTCTCTCTGCGTTTCTCTGCCACACTGCCTTTACTCGGCCGGCGGGGTCCCCATGGCCATCGTGCTCAGCCCCGAATAAAGCAGCGTCGCCTTGAACTCCGGCGCAATCAGGTTGCCGCCTCCGCCCTTCATGCCGCCCGTCACCTTGAGCTGCACGTAGAGGTCCGCCGCCAGTACCAGCGCGTCCTGTTCGCTGTACCGTTGGATTTTGAGCCAGCCGTCCCGCGGCACACCGCTCAACGGATCGAACTGGAAACTGTCCTGGTCCAGCTTCTCGGCCGTCCGGTAGAAAAGCTCAATCGCCAGCGGCGTGAGCTGCGAGCTCGTCAGCTTGATGCCCAAGCCTTGTTTTGTGGTGATAACTCGCTTCTTGACCAGGTGGCCCGGCACGGGCGTCCAGACCGCCTTCTCCTCTTCGTCTTCGATGGTGTCCTCCCAATCGTCGATGGTCCCGAGTTCAATCCAGCCCAGGTCATCAGCATCGGGCAATGCCGCGTCGGAAGCGTTTCCGCCCGGTTCCGGAAGTATGAATGCGTCGCCTCTGCGGAAAAACCACGCGTGCGACCCAACTGCCATTTCTGTCGTGATTAACATATTTGCCTTTTCGGTTTTGGTTTTGGTTCTTGCCCCGCGGCCTTACGGCCCAGTCGGGTGCACAATCATTTGGCTCCCAATCGTGAGAGAATAAATTTGCCGTTTTTTGTCCGGGACCGACCCGCCCCGCAGCACTGCCAGAGGCTGAAAGCCGCTAACCCGAAACCCCTGCAGCCGCGCAATTACTTCCGCCGTCACCTCCGTGCACGTCGGCTTTCCATCACCGCGCCAAAGCGTCGGCACCTCGCCGACCGCCAAATCGCTCTGCACCTTCATATTGGCGACAGTCTTTTCCGCGGTCGTGTTGTCCAACTCCGGCGTCCCAATCAAAATCATCATTCCGACCTCGCCCAGCGCCTTACTGATCTGCGTCTCCAGTTCCAGCGCGTCCTCGGTCAAAATCACCACGTCATTCAGCACGTAGCCCGGTTGCCCCTGCTTCTCCTGCAGCCGGGCTTGAATTGCGGCCGCATATAATCCGAGGTTGCTCATTGCTCCGGTGGCGTGTAGTTGACCTCGTTAGAGTAAACACTCTCGAGGCCGTTAGTGCTGAGCGACGTCGCTGCAAAATAGTACCGCGCCCCCCTCAATAGATTGGTGACGACCCCGTTGGTGACATACCCAACCGACACCATGTTGGTGTAGGTGCCGCTGGCGGGGCCGTAATAAATATTGTAGCCGCCGACACCCGACCCCGCCGAATGGTTCCACCCCAGCATCACACTTGCCGGCCCGCTGTTCGTAATCGGCGGTGGCGGATTGGTGATGGGGGGAGGTGGGGGTGGAGGTGGGGGCGGATTGGTCAGCGGCGCCGGCGGCCTCCAACCAGTTGCCACCGGTTTAACCCCCGGCACATTCGTCGTCGGCTTTTGCCATACCTGGTCAGGTCTCACCGGCGGCTCAGCAATCGGCAGATTAGTGCTGGTCCCTGGCAATTCCCGCGTTCCTGGCGGCCGATGGCTCGCCGCCCTCGCGCTCAGCACCCCAAATATCATCACCAGCGCCGCCGCGGCCGTCGCTAACTTCCGCGCCACAAAACTCCCGACCGCCTCCCCGACCGCCGCGCCAAATTCCTGCTCGCTCGGCATCACGTCCGGCTCCGGCTCCTGCTCGACCTCCGTCTTTAACCAGTACATTACCAGCCCGCCGGTTTGCCGCGTTTTAAACCCGCCTTGCGCTCGCGTTAAAACCGTTTGCAGCGCCTGCACCAGCATCCCGCCGGTCTTCGTCTTTTCGAACACCAGGTCGTGAAACTCCCCCGGCCGACGCCCGTATGCTTCCGCCCGCGCCGGAATGGCCAAGTACTTCGTCGCGCTTCCCGTCGCGCTCGAAGTCCCCGCCCCGGCCCGAATCGTTCCGCCCAGCCAGCGTTGCGCCAGGCCCACGTGATTCACGACCACCGAGGCAAGTCCGCCGCTCACCGCCGGATTCTGCACTGACCGCGCACCGTCCGCGAAAAAGTGTGTCCGCCGGCCGCCCATCGCATTCGCGTGGCTGCCGTCCAGGTCGAACAAATGTTGCCGCAACAAATTTGCCGCCGCGCGGCCGCCGACAATCGCAATGTCATTGGCCTTGATGGTCCGCAGCGCCGCCACCTGGTCCTGGGTCTCTTGCGTGGAAAGCTTGAAGGCAATCATGCGGCCTCCTCCATCGGCAGTTGGTCCAGACTCATTGACTGCACCGTCTCACCTGGCCGAATGAGCCCGATCTCCTCCATGAATGGCCGCTCCACGTCGCGCACGTCCATGCCCGATTGAAACGCAAACGGCGGCCAGGGATTTCCAAGCGCATCGGGGAAGAGCGCCGGCGAGCCGAGCTTCGACCAAATCGCGTGGTTCTTCAGCGCAATGAGCCGCCCCTCGGGCGTTACCGTCCAACCGGTCCCAATCGGGTCGCCTGTCTGCTCGCCTGCCAGCCTCCAGCGGAAAAGCCAATCCCGCGGTTCCTTCCGCGCCATTGCCCGAAACAGTTCCTGCCCTGGCCACTGGTCCAACACCGCCGGCTCTTGCCCTTGGACCCACCACGCCTCGCCTTGGGCAATTTGCTTGTTCGTTTCGAGCACCAGGTTGATCCGCCCGTCGCTCGACAAATCCTTAATCGTGCGCCGCTCCTCCACGCTCGGCTGATACCCGAGTTTCTGGAGCAACTCCTTTGCGCGCTCTCGCGCCTTCGCCAGGTCCCGGCCGACAGTCACAAACCCCTCGGGATTTAGCTTCGTCATCCGGTCCCGCGCCACTCCCACAAACGGCGCCAGCATCAACTCCACGTCGCCCTTGTATTGCTGCAGCAAATCTTCCAGCAGCGTCTGCGCGCTGAAAAACGACTGACGCGCCCAACTCGCCCCGAGTTGCTGCAGCGCCGCCGTGCCCAACGGCGTCGGCACAATATCTTTCCGCGCCAGGCTCGCCAGCGCCTGGTAGGGTGGAACTGGAGCAGTCAGCAACATCAGACTCCATCCTCCTGGCAGCGTCCGGCCCGGTGATGCCGTTCACCAAAACTCGGACTCGGCGCCGCAACTTTCTCCGTGCTCACATCCGCGTCTGCCGGCTGCTCGATGGCGATATTGCACGCCGCCGCGTCGCGCAGATTCCGCTCCGCCCCATCCGCGTCCTTGGCCCGCTGGTCCGCCGGATCAATCATGATCCCGCCAGGCCGCGTCATGATGGCCACCACGCACAGCGCCAGCGCGTCCCCGAGCAGCTCATCAGGGATTGTCCCCGCCGGCCCCAGGCGATTCTTCGTGCATGCAGCGACCCGTGACCGCACTTTACGCGTCACCTGGTCGAACACTTCCTGCACCGGGTCCGCCTGCTCGGCCGCAAGCGCCGCCGCCCGCAGCTTGTCGAGTTCCTTACCCGACATCCGCGTCAGCAGGTGCTGTTCTGTCAGTGCAATCCACATTTTGTCTCGTTTGGAAAAGGGGCGGCGGCTAATCCCCCCGGAAATCCGCCGCCCCAGGGCATCCTGGCGGGTCAGGGCTCAGGAAGAATTGGGTCGGCTAATCAACAACGCCTTATTGGTGAGGTACACCGACCCCGCGGCCGAATTAGACCAGGTGCTGAAGTTTAAGAACCGGTAGCCGGTCAACTGCGCCGCGCTCCAATTCGTATTTACCACCTGGTCCGTTGTGCCGTTGGGCGTCAACGTCAGCATGGCAAATGGCGCGGTGGACGAATTCGTCCCATCGACCGACGAATACACCCAGACGTAGCCAGGCGCCGTGCCGGAGTTGGCGTTAAACTTCGCCGATACCGCCATTCCCCGGCCTTGCCAGACTGGCACGAAGTTCGCCCCCGTCGTCGCCGCCGCCGATCCTGTCACCGTCGGGGGCGTGTTGGTACCGAGCGTGAGCGTGGTGTTCTCGACCTGGGCCTTCGCCGGCATAACCAGCATGGCCAGGACTGCGGCGACCATCGCCATGATGAGCAGGTCCAGCAACCTGTACCCGCTTTGCAATTTTGTGTTCATAGTTTCGCTTTCGTTTAAACGTCGTTTACAACGTGGGTTCGGTTCGGCCTACGTGATCTTCAGCCGTTTGGCCGCGATGGTGCTGGTCTGCTTGATGTCTTCCGACCAGTCGATGAAGTGGCCGTCATACAGCCCGTTCGGCGACACCCAGCTCCGGACCGCCTGCACTCCGCCCGGCCCCGCGGTGAACGTCTTGAACGCGCTCGGGTCGTACTGCGTCGGGTTCGGCAGGCTGTAGGTCAGCAACACCACGTCGCTCATCAGCCTGGCCTTAGCTACCGCCTGGCCCAGAGCCGCCGGGTTGTAGCTAATCGAGTACACCTTGGCGTCCACCGGCACCGCGAGCAGCCCGTTGAGCTGCTCGAGGGTGATGCCGCCAACCTGCACGCCCTGGCACCGCTTGATGACCAGCGGATGATTCCGCAAGGTCCGCCATGTGCTCAGGCTGAACGTCAGCCTTAGCCCCTCGATGCTGCCAACCGCCGTCGCCAGCGTGTCGATCACTTGGTCGAGTTGCGCAACGGGATCAATGTCCGGAGCGCTCCAACCGCCCAGCTTATCTTCCGCCGGGACCGCCGCGACCACCGCGTCCACCGTCTTTTTGACGTGGCTCAGCGCCGTGAGGTTGAGCAACGCGCGAATCTTGCCCTGGTCGAGCAACTGCTGCGCGAGCGAGTTATCCGAGCCCGCCTGGCGGCGCTCTTCCTCGTCAATCGTCACTTCCAACGCTTGCGGCTTCGTGTTGTAGAACGCGTCGGCGGCGCTGAATTCAATGCGCGTCGGGTCGCCGCCCATTGCCCGCGCCGTGTTATAGACCTGGAACGAATTCTGGTCATTGAACTGCTTGTACTGGCCCGCCGTTCCAGGGACCTGGACCGTCGGCGCCAAACGCTCCGCCAACTCGATGACGCTCCCCAAGTCATTCATGTGACCCTGGGCGTACGCCGTCAGTTGGTAATTCAGTGTTGCTGTGCCTGCTCTGCTCATTTGGTTTCTTTCGTTGAGAGTTGCTGTTTAGTTTTCTGGCGACTGCCCGCTAGGGCCGAATTTGCGGCGAGACCGTCTGGCAAAGGAACAGGTCGCCGGCAGCCGCGGCCTCCAGCGCCACGCCCACGACCACCCGCGCCGTTCCCGGCCCTTCGTCGGTCACCACCGTGCCGTCCACGGCCTGCTCGACGTTGGCGTACTTGGCGATGGCACCCCCGGCTTTCAGCCGCACGGGCGGCATCGCCCCCAAGATACCAATGCTGCTCGGCGCTCCGTCGTCGGCGCCCTCGAGTACCACGCCGAATGCCGGCACAGTCTTCGAATCGTTCAACGCGGGCGCGCCCGCGTTGGCTTTGACGAGGTAGCCTTCCTTGTTGCGGAAATCCACGGCGTCGTCCCCGACCACCGCGTTTCCTTTTGCAAATAATGATCCACTCATTTGTTTTTGATTTTGGTGTTTACTTCGCTTCGTTGGTTTGGCGGCTACTTGCTGTTCTCGGTTACCGCTTGGTTCCAGCAGGAGTCCCAGGACCGGCTCGGGGCAGCGCCTTTCAGCTCTTGCGCCCGATTGGTGATCTTCTGGGTCTTTTCCCGCTCGTTAGCCTGGGCGTCGCCGCCTTTGGCCGCCGGCGCTTTCGCGTCCGCGCGGTTCAGCACCTGGCGAGTCGTGGCCGCCGCGGTGGTCGCCGCCGCGGTGTCCTCGGCTTTCGCGCCGAGCACTTCGGTCAGGAACGTAACCCGCTCTTCGCGGTTCTTCATCCCGACCAGAAACGGACGCACACGGTTGATGATCTTCTCATCCTTCACACCGTGCGTGGCCAAGTCGGCGTCGATCTGCTCGCCGAGCAATGTGTTGTTGTGGGTCTCCAGCGTGGTGACCCGCGTGCTCAAGCCCGTCACTTTGGTCTCAGCCTCGGTGGCGCGGTTCATGATCTTGGTCACTTCCGCCAACACGGCCTCTTCGGATGCATCGGCGGACAGCCCAAGCTTGGTTGCAACTGACTTCATGGTTTTCCTTTGGTTGTTTGTTCCATCCGCCGCAGCGTCGCGGCGAAAATCTTCCTGCCGGTTGGTGATCGGCTGACTCCCTTTGTTGTTGGGGTCATTGGTGAGGGAAAGGCCGTCGAGCTTCAAAGGCCGCCCGCGCTCCGGCTTCTGGCCGCGGTTCAACACGACCACGTCGGCTGGGTCATACTCGGTCGAGAAGAACCGGTAGTCCCCGCCATCCACCGCGGCCCGGCCCGTGGCCGTCCACTTCACCTGCCCGTAAATCCCATCCGCCCGGTTCTGCAACCGCATCAGCCAGCCGTACGCGCGCGTCTCCTGGTTGGCGTAGTGCTTGAAATGCTCGTGGTCGATCAGCAACCCTGGAAACCCCGGCTTGTCTGCCTCGGCGTTAAACCGGTTCACGATTTCCTGGCACGCCTGGTCATCGATCACCTGGATTATCCCGCGCCGCGTGTTCGGGTGTTCCCCTTTCGGCTCAATCATGTACCAGCCGTCGGCCGGGTGTTGAAAATCGCGATTAAGAATGATCGGGTTCATGGGTTTCTTGCCGCCGCGGCCGCCGCCGCCGCATTCGCGCCTTCCGTCGCGTTGATTTTCTCCAGCGCCCGCCCTGTCGCCGGGTCTGCTTTAATGTCCGCTTTGAGTTGGTCCAACTCGCTGTAGAAATCCTGCAGCGCCTTCGTGAAGATTTGCGGATCCTGAATCGCCAGAATCCGCGCCACTCGGTCATGAAGCGGCTTCATGTCCTGAGCGAGCGCGCGGAAGAATTGGTCTTTCTCCATCTGGTCCAACACCACGGACGCCCGCGCAGCGTTCACTATCCGCATGGCGCGGTTGCGTATCGTCGCGGCGGCTCCGTCTGCCGGCTCGGCTGCCGCGGGGTCGGTTGGCGGCGGTGCTCCCGGTGCCGGCGCCGCCGGTTTCGCCACGCGCGTCAGCTTCAGGTTCACCTTATCGCCGACTTCGCCCGGATCCGTCTGCAGCCCGACCTGCTCAAGCTTCGAGACCCGGTCAGTCACTGCGTTCGCGTCCTCGCGGTCCTGTGACGCAATTTGGAAATAGGCCAGAATCGGTTGCCCAGGGAATTGCACCTCGATCTCTGGGACGTCGAACTGCTCTTGAAACAGCTCGCTGATTTCATTGGCCTCAGCCGTGGCGATTTCCTCAAACGCGTCGGCTTGGGTCTTGCCTTGGCTACTGTTCAACCCGGTCGGCGCCGTCAGAATCGCCAGCTTGCCGCCCGTGCCCGCGAGGACTACGTCCTTCTCTTGCCACTCCAGGTGTTCCTTGAACGGTGCGCCGCCTCGCACACTCGAGCTGGGGAACTTCGCGTCGCCGCCGGCCGGCATCGCCCCACTTGAGCCCTCGGCAACTTTCTCCGCCGCGGCTTTGTATTCGTCCTCTTTCCCCGCGGGGATGTTCGGCGGCATGATGACCACGCAGCCGGGCAGGCCGAAAATTTCCGCAAACGCGTCCCAGTCCTTCTGGACCAGGTTGCTCCGCATAAAGGCAATGGCCCCGATCTCATCGACCGGCATGTCGCACTCCCGAATGATGAAGTCCTCGGGGTTAATTCGGTTCTCGGGCCCGAGTGTCGTCTCTGGCGTTGTGACGCCAGGCGTCGCCGCCGGGTTCCAGTACCAATCACCGAACATCCCGTCGCGGACAAAATTCCACTGCGGCAGCCAATGCAGCTCTCTCACCGCCCCGTCATTCTTCCCGCCTTGGTACCGGTGCTTATTGAGAATCGCGTAGCCGCGGAACTCCGCCAGGCCCAGCGCCTTGATCGCCGCCTTGAGGTTTTTGATTAGCTCGTAACGGCTCCGCAGATACTTCCTCTGCGCCTCGGCCATGGCGGCCGTTGCCCCTTCCGGCAACTGGCTGACTACCTTGATGTCCCAGTCCATCTTCAGTAGCGCCGACCGCCGCCGAAGAATCAGCGACCGCAAAACCGGGTACCGTTTCTCGACCATTCGGTAGAGCCACTGCAAGTCCGCGTAGTCCCCGCGCTGCCCGCATTCGAGCAACTGGACCACTTTGGCCATGATGAGTCCCCGCAGCGGGTTGTAGTTGTCCCGCCAACGGTTGTTCACCCGCACCAGCTCCGCGGTGGACTTCCCGCTCGGACTCACGCTCGTGGGCGCCGCTACCGCCGGCCGCTTCGGCCCTGTCCGCATCGCCTTAGGCTTTTCGAGCGTCTTAGCAGCCATGGCTTACCTCCCGGAAATTCCGGTTTCCGCATTTTGCCCATTCCGGCGAAAGGGGTCTTAAAACACGTTTAAACGCCCCGGTGGCGAATCTTGGCACCCCATGCCGCGACAAGGTTCCAAAGCGCACAGGCTTGGCTCCCAGGGCAGAAGCGACTAGGCTCGTGAAACTCATCCGGCCACGCTCCTTTCCCTCTTGTCCGCCAGCACCTGGCTTCGGCGGCCGCTCGGCACGATAATCACCCCGCACCAAACCGCTTCACTGCCGGCCCGCGTGCAAAGCGCCTGGGCGTTCGCGCGGTCCGCGTGCCCGTCTTCCGTGTGCGGCGCGCGGTAGGTCACATTCCCGTTGGGCGTTACCACCCGGTAGATTGAGTGCAGGTCCTCGCGAATAGCGCGGCTCATCGGGATTCGCCAGGCGCGCTGGTCGTAAGCCATGCGCAACTTGCTGAACAGTTCGACCTTCATCGGGTTGGTCATTGTGATCAGTTCGATTTTGCCGAACTTGTTCTGCTCCGGATTCCATTCGCCGAACTCCTGGACCAGGTAGTCACCCATCCCGATGCCCGGCCCCGTGTAATCGAAGCAAACCCGCCGCGCCTTGCGAATCCGCGGTCGCAGCGCGTTGACCTGCTCCGGCGAGCTCATCCGCTCAAGGCACAGGACCTCTTTCGTGATCTGCAGGTCCGCGACCTTTTCCGCCGCCCATGAGCACGTCAGGTCTTTCTTGCGGCCAAAGTCGATCCCCAGGTCCACGGGAAACGGCGAGCTCGTCTGCCAATACTCCGGCGGCAAAACCTCTGTTGCTTCCGGCGATTCGCACAGCGCAATGACCTCATAGGGCAGCAACACCGCCGCGGTGTCCAGGAACTGGCACTCGTACTCCTGGGCCCAACCCTCGGGGTCATTCAGCGCCAGGCGGATTTCTTCCGGGTCAATCGGCAGCCCCGCGTTCACCGCGTCCCAGATCGTGACCTTGTGCAGTGACCAGAACCCCTTCCGGTTTTCCTTCCGGGCCTGCTGCCAATCCGGCGACCCAAACGGCACTGCCTGTTTGCACAGCTCGTGAAAGCGCCGGCCCGCGCCGTTGGGCGTCGAGACCAGGCGAAACTTTTTCGGGCCGCCCCGCAGTGGATTCGTAATCGACGGCATGATCGCGCGGAGCGTCTCATCCGGCTTTTCGAAGAAATCAAACTCCGTCGCCAGCACGTTCATGCTGAACCCGCGGACGGTTTCCGGCTTGCCGGGCACAGCCATCGCGCGTGACCCGTTGGGGAAAACAATCGTGGCCGACTTGAGCAGCGCCTCGCTGGATTTGCCCTCGCGCTCCTCGACGATGTCCTCGATGGCGAGCTTGTAGGCCTCCGTCCATTCCTTCCACTTGCCGAGCGACTCCAGGCTCTGCCGCTCCGATGGCGCCGCAATCAACCAGCCCGTCTTGTCCTTATCGATTTCGTGCTGGTAGATGTCGCGGATGCCTTCCTCGCCGCTGGTGAAGTCCTTCCCCACCTGGCGCGCCCACAGGCCCAACTTGAACCGCGAGCCATCATCCGCGTATTGCCGCTGGTACGGCAGCAACAAATCCCGCGGGCTGATAGTGAAACCGGGGGACTGCGCGGCTTTCGCTCGGTCCGCAGTCCCTATTTTATCCAGGGCATTTTCCGCCCATATAAAAGCATCCGCCCGCGGGCCGGCGGTTTTCCGTCCTTTCTCCGACGGTGTCGTGTCCGCCCCGCGGGCCGATAAATTCGCGGGGGCGCCAGCCATGGCCTTTGGCTGCGAGCCTTCCTTGGCCACGCCCTTTTTCAGCGCCGCCCCCGCCTCATGTTTAGTATTCCGCTTCACCTGAAAATGTGCGGTTAGCCCATCCCGAAAATCTGTTTCAGCTTGAGCTGCTTCTCCTCCGGCGTGAGCGCGCTCTCCGTCACTTCCTTGGCCTGGTCCGCCAGCGCCGCCTTGCGCTCCAGCAAGTCCAGCCGCCGCGCTTCCAGCTTGTTCTGCTCCGCGAGCTGCTCCAGCCGCGCGAACTTCTGGACCTCGCGCATCATCCGGTTCACCAGTTCGAGCTTCTCGGGATCCGCATTGCCCTCGGTTGAAAGTTTCAAAATCAAAACCCGGTGCAGCTTGATCAACGTGTTGAGCTCCGGCGCCCCGCTCTTCCCCAGCGCCTTCTCCACGTCCTGGCACTGCCGCGCTCCCGACGCTATCTGTTCGAGCAACCGGTCCTGCAGCCGACGCGATTGCCGCTGCGACCACCATTCCCCAAGCCGCGAGATGGACACCGTGCAGCCATCGAGCCGCAACTGTTCCCGCACCGCTTCGAGCGTCATTTTTTTCTCGCCGAACCATTCGTCCAACCGCTCGGCGTAAGCGTCCAATTTCGATGGCTTCTCTTTCATTCATCAGCCCAGTTGCTTCGCTTTGTGCGTTCCCTTCGCGGTCAGCGTCCACGTGAGCGTGCCGTCCAGGTCCTCGCGGCTGCCGCCGATGAACCCGTCCGCTTCCATTTCCCGCTTGCTCTGCTCGACGTCGCTCAACAGCGGCTGCGGCACGATGGCCTGCCGCACCGCGTCATTGAGTGAACTGTCCGGCAGCGGCAGCCCGCCCGTCCGCGCCAGCGCCCGCAGAATGAATCGTTTGATTTCTGGTATCGGGTTCATGCTCTGGCCGCCAGCCGGTCAAGTTTTTGGTCCATCCGCGCCAGTTGCTGGTTCTGCAGCGCTGTTGCCGCCTTGAGCTCACTGACCTCACGCGACACCGCATTCACCTTTTCGTGAAGGTCCTTGATGTCTTGCCGCCGCTCCTGGCGCAGCTCGACAAGCTGCTTGTCCAGCACTTCAATCGCCCGGCTCGTCTCTTTATGCGTCAGGTCACAGTGGGCGCGGGTGACGTACTTCTCCGCCTGGTCGATAATCAACGGCTGCGGCGTGATCTCCTGCTGCTCCTTCTTCCGGGTGACCGCTTTCCACGCGACTACAACCCCCAGAATTACCGGCACCGCGATAAACAGCATCTTGAGGAAGTCCACCACGTGCTCCGACTTCGGTGGGTCAAACTGTGCAAAAAGCAAACTCATGATTTTTGGTCCTGGTAGCGGGCAATGAACGCCATCAACTCCCGGTCGAACTGCCCCGACCGGTTCCGCAATTCCACCAGGCGCCGTTCGCGCGCCGGCCCTGGTTTCATCGCGACCGCAAATTGAGCCTCCTCGTTCAGCCAGTCTTGCTGCTCGGTGAACTGCTCAAGTTGCCGGTCGATTTCGTTCATGCCCGCTGGGTTGGGTTACACCGGGTCCGGCTCGACCTTCCAGTGGTCCGGAACAATTCCGGCCTTGGCGAGCGCGCAAATCGAATCAACGTGCGCGTGCGCCGCGTCCTGCTGTTCTTTGGTGATGATGTTCGCCGTAAACAGCGACGTGATGAACGCCTTGGCTTTGACTCCGAGGTCTTCGGCCAGCGGCGCCGCGGCCACCGCCGCCTGCAGCCCTTGAATCACGAGAGCGAGAATTGCTGTTGCTGTCATAGTGTTGTTGGCTATCGACTGTGTGTTATTGGCTATTGTTTCGGTAGGACCGCCGCCATCGTCGCCGCGACCGTCGCCGCGATCTGTTTTACTTTCGCCAGCGCCGTCCCCAGCGAGCTCAGCCCGGCTGGCGTCGGGTTGCTCAAATACGCCTCCCGCGCGGCTGCGTAGTCGTCGCGCACTTTCAGCGCCTCAGGCCGCACCTGGTCGAGCGCCTTCTTAATCTCCGGCGCCACGCTCCACAGCATTGCCCGGTTCTGCCGCTCGAACAGAAACGCCGCATCGACCGTCGAGTAAGCCAGGTCGTACGCAGCATCGACCTGGTAGAACGCCAGGTCCGGCTGCGCTGCCGGCACACCGTTGGTCATCGGCGCGTACGCTCCGCCCTGCTCCAGCGTCGCCTTGCCGCACCCCGGCAGCAGCGCCAGCGCCAGCAGGCCCATCAGTCCAATCACTCCAATCAGTCGTTTCATTTTTCCTTTCACTTCGGTTGCGGTTGTGTTGCCGCCGGCGCATCAGCCGGCGTAGATTCTTTCCCCCGTTGGTAGGCCTTGATCCCCAGCGCTCCCAGCACCAGCCCCATCTCTTCCGCCGACAGCGTCGGCATCTGGCCGGTCTTGATCGCCGTCACGATTCGCGGCGCCAGCACCAGCAGCACAACCAGCAGCACTGCCACACGCATCGTGCTAACCGACGCCGCGGACCCGTCTTCGCTGAGCATGGAGAGGAGGAGGTTCATAGTTTTGGAGCGCGGACCTTAGTCCGCAGCAATACCCGATGAGGATTTGATTGTTGAAAAACAGAAGGACCAGCGGTCGCACCAACATGGAGAAGGGCATCGCCACAGAAGTGTGTTCCCGCCGGCCCTCCAGAAAGTGGACCGGCCTGCAGAGGTTCAGCTCTGCGCCTTTGCTGAGTGCGATGCCCAATCACGCGCGCAGCTTGCTGCGCGGCAGCCCCGCCCGTCTAACGACTATGCGGACTATCCCGCCTTACGAGGCATCTTTTTGGGGTGACCCCCGGAAATCTCCCGCAAAATCAGGCCTTTTACGGTAGGACCTCCCAAAATGGGAGGTCCTCTCTCACCTCACAACCAGCCCGTCATAGCTGTCCCACTCCGCCAGCAGCTTGCCCGATCGTTGCGAGTAAATCTTCACGCTGTAAAGCCCGTCCTGCCGGTTCCCCTCGCAATAGATCGCCATCGTTGCCGCAAAATCCTCCCGCTGGTGCGCGTCCATCCGATGCCACAATTCGCTATCAACCATCACGCGAAACCCCGACACTTCCAGGAACCCCTCTTTCTTTAAGTCCTGGATCAGTTGCAGTTGGTCGGCCCTGAGCGCCGGCCGCGTCCTGGTCGCGATCCCCGGCTCGGCCGGCCGGTCCGCTTCACCCCGCGGCGCGACCTTGTATGACCACACCGCCACCCACGCCGCTCCTGCCAGCAGCGCGACCAGCACGACTACTTTTATGGCCGTTTTCATTCCCCGAAAAAGATTTCCTAACTTTGTCTTGACGCCCTTTCCCTACGCGCCATTATCAAAATCGTTTTCGCGTAAGGGCGTGGGAGACCAAAACCGCCAGTTCTGTTCACCCATCCACGACCCAAGCACGCGCTCCGATCGGGCGCGGCTTGGCGTGTTTGGGTTGGGCGCCTGGCGGTGCCCGGTCTCATCGCGTTGAGTCCGCGCCCCTTTGTTGGGCAACGCCGGGATTGAACCTTGGAGCATTGAAAAATGGGTCACGCAGTTTGCAGTTCGCATTGCAGCATTTGCTTTAGCCCTCGTCTGGCTTTGGTGCAGAACCTTCCTGATTCGGACATTGAGCGGCTCGCTCTTGAGCTTGATCGCCGGGCCTCGGAGTACCGGGCGTTTGTCCAGTGCCGCCATGCGCATCGAGTTCGTCCCGGTCCGCCAGTCGCGCTAGTTCCTCGGCGCTGAGCTGCTTCGCTGCCGGTTGCTTCGTCCATTTGTCGAGTGGGAAGTGGATGCGCAATTCAATGTACGTCCAGCTAACTTGATCCCCTGTCTCACACCTCTCCAGGAACTCCTCCAGATATCTCACGCACTTCCCCTTCTCGCCGGTCGTCTTGGCCTCGATGCTCGCCACGTAACCGCCCTCGCCCGTCAGCAAATAGTCCACCGACTGCCCCACCGCAGCAGCAACTTTTCTCAGCGTATCTGGACCTGGCTGGTTCTCCCCAGTCTCCCAGTTCCCCACTGCCCCTTTCGTTTTCCCAACGATCTCCGCTAGCCGCTCCTGACTGATTCCAGCCCGCTTTCTTGCGGCTTTGAGCCGGATTGAGAAACCCTGAGAATTATTTTGTTTTTCCACTTGACGGCTCTGAGATTTTCTGAGAAATTCTTTCTCAGTTATACATCTTATGTCCGCGAATGCAAGAATAAAGTTCCAGCACATCAAGGCTGGCTTGGTCGCTCGCGGCACCAATTTGGCCCGCTGGGCGCGTTCCAACGGTTACTCCACAACCACCGTCTGGCAAGCGGCCCACGGGTCAAGAGCCGGACGGCCGTCGCCGCCTGGTCCAAGGCCTCTCCCTCACACCTTTTGCCCGCGAAGAGTATGAGGAGTCTTTCTCCCCTGCCGATGACCCTATTGAACGCGCTCGCTGCCTGGTCGCGCGCAGCTTCTTTGGGTTCGCCAGCCACAGCCACAACATAAACAACGTAACCAACGGGTTCCGGACCTCGCGCGCCAAGGATCAAAAACGCATCAAGAGCTACGCATCTGAGTGGCTCTCGGTACCGGAAAACCTGCTCAACGTCGCTGAACGCTTAATGGGTGTCACCATCGAGCACATGCCGGCGACCGAGTGCCTCGCCAAGTACGACGGTCCGGACACTCTCTTCTACGTTGACCCGCCTTACGTCCGCAGCACCCGCGACGATCGGTCCAAAGGATACGCCCACGAAATGTCCGACATGGACCACCGGCGCCTTGCCTGGCTCCTCCACCGCCTTAAGGGCAGGGTAGTCCTCTCAGGCTATCCCTGCCGCCTTTACGACGAGCTCTATGGGGATTGGTCGCGGCACGAAAAGGAGACCCAAGCCAATGGTCGCACCGGCGGCGTGCCCCGTACCGAAGTTCTCTGGCTCAATTTCAACCCTTCAAACCCATGAACCCCAACTCCAAACGCCACCGCCGCGCACTGCTTCACCAGCGCCGCCGACTCCGCCGCCGCTTCGGCCTTATCGCCGACCTCTACATTGCCGAGCTCAAACACCAATTCCGCGACTATCCCCAGCCAGTCGAGGACACGCGTTATGTCTCCGCCGTCCGAAACTTCCGCCGGTTCTTCCCCTGGATTCCGCTCCTGTACCAGCGCCTCCACTACTGGGACGCCCATCGCCACCTCTGGGGCGGCACCCTGACCGGCTGTGCCTGGCACGTCGCCGGCGAGGTCTACAGCCAACGCGGCCTGGTCCTCATGGGCTTCAACGAAAACCGCCAGCAATGCTTCTTGCGCGCCGGCCTGATCGCCCTCTGCAAAGTCCTCATCAACTATCGCCTCCCATGAACCAAAACCAACCAATCAAAATCAAGGACCTGCCCGACCCAAGGCCCGAGTACTTCTGCGGCCCCCATGCCGGCGGGGTCGTCGTTCAGTATAGTACTTTTCACACCTCCAAACCCTCGCTTTGCACCCGCGCAATGCGCGTGTCTTGGGTCTCCAACCGCCCGTCAGGTCTCAGCCTGCAAGCCTGGGCCTTTTCCGCGAGCTGAATCTGCCTCCCGTGAAACCCCTTAACATCGTTGACCTCTTTTGCGGCGCCGGCGGCACATCCACCGGCATTCTCAAAGCCGCCGACCGCCTCGGCCGTCCGGTTGCCCTTACAGCCGTCAACCATTGGCCCACGGCGATCAACACCCACACCCTCAATCATCCGCGCGTTAAACACCTTTGCGAGTCTGTCGAAAACCTCCATCCGCTCGACCTGGCCCCGGCCGGGCTCGATCTCCTGGCCGCCTCTTGTGAATGCCGCTACCACTCGAACGCCCGCGGAGGTGGCCCGTGCAATGAGCAGTCCCGCGCCCAGGCCTGGCAGTTGGTCCGCTGGGCCACCGACGTCAGGGTCAACAACATCCTGATGGAAAACGTCCGGGAATTCCTCAACTGGGGCCCGCTGCTGACCCGCTCCATCGTCTATAAAGGTCGCCGGTACCGTAAAGGCCGGCCTGACCCCAGGAAGCGCGGCCAGACCTTCACCGCTTGGGTCAATGCCCTCACCCAGCTTGGCTATCTGGTCGAGTGGCGCCTTCAGAACGCGGCCGATTATGGCGACGCTACCGCGCGCATCCGCTTGATCCTTCAGGCCCGCCTCAATAGGCCCGTCGCCTGGCCCGACCCCACCCACGGCCCCGGCCGCCCTCTCCCGTGGCACCCCGCTGCCGACCACATCGACCTCTCGATTATTGGCAAGAGCCTCTTCGGCAAAGACGGCAAGCCCCGCCTTTGTCGCAACACCGTCGAGCGCATCATCGCCGGCCTTGAAAAGTTTGGCGGCTCAAATGCCCGCGCCTTCATCGTCATGCTGAAAGGGACCAGCCGCGGCCACCTCAGAAGCTCCGCCAAATCCATAGACGCTCCGCTCCCTACCGTTCAGGCGGCCGGTCAGCACCTGATGCTCTGCCAGCCGTTCATTTACCACATTACCCACCGCGGCCGGCATGCCTCCCGATGTCATTCCCTGCAGAAGCCCTTGCCCACGATTACCACCGCACACCGCGGCGAAATGGCTCTGGTTCAACCTCTGGTGTTGAAGTATTACCGCACCGGGCGTTGCAAGCCGCTGGATCTCCCGCTTGACAGCGTCACCACAAAAGCCCGCTTCAGGCTCATCCAGTGCGGCAATACCACTCTGGGCCTGGACATCTTCACGCGCATGCTCCTGCCCGCCGAGCTCGCCGCCTGCCACTCCTTTCCCCCTCAATACGAGTTCACCGGCAACCTGGCTGATAAGATTTGCCAGATCGGCAATTCCGTCCCGGTCGAACTCGCCGCCGCCCACGCCGCCGCCATCCTTTCATGACCTACCTTTGCTTCCAACTCTACCGCGACTTCCACCACGAAGGTTGGAATGAATACGACCTCGAAAAACTCCCCCGCAACGAGCTCCGCTTCCTCTGTTACCTCATGGGCATTGCTCACAGCGGCACTAAAGCCGACCTGATTGTCCGCCTCCTCACGCTCCGCCTGGTCCGCAAAGATCTCAGCAAATTCGGCAGCGACCACGACGCCCTGCTCGCCGTCGTCGCCGAGTTTAAACGCTCCCGCCTTCGCTGGATGTGCCAGCAAGCCAACCTCTGGAAATCCGGCAATAAAATCCAGCTCGCCTCCGTCCTGTTGAGCTGGCGCAACCGTTGCCGCCAACAGGGCCTCAAATTCCTCGAAGAATGGCGCGCCGCCGCCTCCAAAGCCCAGCAGCTCGCACTCAAACTTTAAACCAATTTCCCGCGCCTGAAGGCGCGGGGAGTCAGAAAACAAACAAACAAAAAGGTAAGAATGAAACAAATCATAACACTAACCCTCCTCCTGGCCGGCGCGGCCGTCCTGGCCCAGGCACCCCTCCTCCTGACCAGGTCCCGAGCTACCAGCTCCTATCCAACCCAAGCCTCCCACCGCTGCCCTATAATCCATGCCCCTGGTTGGAGACCTATACCAATCCCGCCGATGGCACGATATGGGTCGAGAACATCAGCCCTCAGGCCCAACTCCTCAACGCCGCTGCGACCGCAGCAGGCGTGCAGCCGATGGATGCTAGTGGCCCGCCTTCTCCCGGCCCCGGCGACACCAACGCCCCGCCGCCGTCTTGGCATCCCTGCTACTACTTCCGCGGCCTCTCCGCTCCCGGCTGGGCAGGTGAAGCCGACACCAATGCGCCGCTGCTCTGGTGGTCCACGCGCCCCTATTCCCCCAACTCACACTATGGCTGGGACTGGCAATCGGGCACGCCGATCCTGGATGGTGAAATCATTTGGTCACTCTGGCCAAACCAAGCGATGAAGTACACTACCAACTGGCCCTACGGCGTCTTCACCGTCGTGGCCACCAACGGCTCCGGCGTTTGGACCACCAACAGCCGAACCCTCTACATGCACGCCGGGCGCAACGCCAAACGCGACATCCTCTATTGGAGTCCTACCCTGGGCCTCACCAACTACGAGCTCTTCAACGCCCAGGCCACCAATTATGAGGTTCCCAGCATTTATTCTCACCAGAGCACCATCAGCAACCACGTTTTTGTTGACTTCACCGTTGACCAGCCACTGACATTCACCAACATCCCGGCTCCCCCGGCTCCCGGTGACCCTGGCTGGCCTACCAACATCATTGTCATCAACCCCAACCCTTCGACCAATGGCGTAATCAACAATCCGCCGTATTATCCTCCCGACCTCTGGAATCCTCCCTTTATCGTGCCGCCAGTCTATGACATCCCGCCGCCGGAAACGGCCATGGAACGGTGGTACGAGGCCCTTAGCAGATGGATCAATAACGGCTGCACGGGGCCTTTCCCTCCTCCTCCAATCAGTATGCACGGCGAGGGCGCCAATCCGCGCATCAGCGCGCCTTGCGGCATCCCCGGCACTAATTACACCTTGCTCGTCTCCCAGACGGTAGGCTCAGGCGCCCATTGGTTTGTCGGCGCCACTTTTGCCGTCGGCCAAAACGGCATTGGTAATTACGTGGCTAACATCAATACCAATGAATGGATTAAGAACCTCACCACAAACCTGCCCGGAAATATTTTCCTCCGGATTCTCTCGCCGCCCATAACGGTGAGCGGATTGTAACCAGTCTTTGGGTCGCTGGGCTTACATGATATGCATGTGCCCGGCGACCCATACCCCGATGAACACCCCCACGACCCCAAATCCGCTCAACGGTGGCAGCGGCAGACTCAGCATCAGTCCAGGAAGCGCTATCAGCAGTACCGACGCATGAATTGCCGTCCCTTTGACCTCCTCCACGCCGAAAGCCGGCTCGAACCTCACCCGCGTCTTGCACAGCCGATCGTGCAGCGGCAACTGGCCTCCCACCGCCCCCAAATAACCCAGGGACACACTACTCAAGAGTTTGGCCAGATAGCGGACCACCGATTGCCACAGCGTCAGCCGGCCTCCTTTTGGTCCAACTACGTGCAGCCCGCAGAGCATCTTCCCAACCGTTTCTCCCAGCAGCCAGACCAGCAAAACTTCATAGACAAATCCCGTCCCGATCTGGATGCAGAACGGCGCAATAAACGCTTTCCCGGGCGTGTTCACCCCTGCTTTTTTCCACAACACTATAAAGGCGAAAGTATTGACCACCAGCAGCACCAACCCGTCCAGGAAACACGCCACCGCGCGCCGGCTGAATGTCACCCGCGTCTTGGTTTTTGCCCCCTCTTTCAAGAGCTGCAGCGCTGCCGGTTTGCAACTTGCACAAACCCACCGCTGCCCGATCTCAATCAACTCTGCCGCCGCCCCGCATTCCTGACACTTCTCGCGCTGACCCATGCTCGCAGCCTAGCCCTCTGCTCCCCCAAGTCAAGCATCAGCCCTCGATGAAAACTCCTGCCCAAGACCCCTCCCAACTCACCTTCTCCGTCTTCTGCCCGCCCATCATCACCGCGAACGGCGACGGCTTCACCGTCAAACCCGGCCGCCCCGTCGTGAAACTCAGCGCCGCCCAGGTCGCCGCCCATTTCACCGTGGACCGCGAGACCGTCTATCGCTGGCGCCAGGAAGGCCTCATCCCCGAATCCCTGGTTCACCGCGCTGGCCTCCGCAAACTCTCCTTCGATGCCGCCGTAATTCCGCACTTGGAAGCCCGCTTTAAAGCCTCTCATGAATAGAGTTTCAACACCCCTTAAAACCATTTTCCTGACCTCAGCGAAATGGTCTCTATGTCCCCCCGCGCCCCCGGAATTTTATCTCAAACTGTTTCAAACGGGCGCGATCCGGGAAAAACTGTCTAAAACCCCTCTTCTGCCCCGCCGCCCGCTGCAAATCCCTGATTTCCGGTGATCTCCGCCCAAATCCGCCCCTTTCCGGGGCTGTCTAAAAGTAGCTGCAACAAGTCCTTTGTGGGCGAAATTGATTGGTGCCAGAGGAGGGATTTGAACCCCCGACCAAAGGCTTATGAGTCCTCTGCTCTACCCCTGAGCTACTCTGGCGACCGTTGTGGGTGCGGCGCGTGAACTGTGCCACAGCCCAGCCCGGCAACGCAAGTTTTCATCCACGTGCTCCACGTGCTCGCCTGCGTGTGCCGGCGGCGTCCCGCCGCCGGTCCGAGGTTCACGCACCGAACCGGTTACGACTGGCCGGCAGGTTTGCCCTTGAGTTTCCTCCAGGCCTAAGCAACATTGACCGCCAGACACAGGTGGGAGAGATGGCCGAGTGGCTGAAGGCGGCGGTTTGCTAAACCGTTATACGGTCAAAAGCCGTATCGGGGGTTCGAATCCCCCTCTCTCCGCCACTTCAGAAAACCCGCAAAATAAGGGCATTTGCAGGCTTCGACGGTCCGTGCAACCTTCAATACGCGGGATAGACCGTGCGGTAAAACTGCGCGGGCGCGCGCGCGGGCACTTGAAATTGAAAAACCCCATCTCCCAACCCCTGATCGGCTAACGGCGAGGTCCGATTGGCTACCTTGGTCCAAGGACCGTTCGGGCTTGGGGCGGATTCTATCGTGTATGCCAGCCCGGGAACACCGGCGAATTCAAACAGGAAATTGCCGCCCACAAGTTGGGGATTGAACAGTTGGTTTTGCCACGGGCCTTGGATGCCAGGAATGCACTTGCCGGCGGAACCAACGTTGTAAATGGCGGCGATTTCACCGGCCGAAAGTGCCCGGTTGTAAATCGAAGCCTCGTCAATGAGGCCGCCGAACATGTTCAGGTAAGGCGACCAGGTTCCGGTCGTGCCGATGAACAGCGGCGTCGTATCGTAATCCAACGGGAACCCGGGCGTCGCCGACGCCTCCGCCACCCCATTAACGTACAGGATCGATTGGTTGCCGTCATACGTTGCGGCCACGTGATACCAGACCCCGCGCTGC
>DASYXT010000031.1:0-3247 GCA_035934555.1 Verrucomicrobiia bacterium
CCGGTTGAATTCACTCTGGGTGTTTCGGTTCGGAGCTTGGTTGGGCGTCGATGGCGATATTCCGTTAAACCGCCGCCAGTTCGTCTGCGGCTGCCCGGACTGCGGCGCGATATTCTGCCGCTGCGGATTGCCACGAACAACTGGCGCGGAGTTCTGGCGCATTTCGTTGCCGCGCGGTTGTGCCGCTGACGCCCCAGTCCCGAAATTGCGGAAGCTGGACTGGCTGGGCTGAGCGTTGCGCCCGTTGGCGGTGTTGGTGTCCTGTCGCTGCGGGGGATTCTCCCTGGCTATCGGCGCTGAGTTCTGGCGCACCTGATTGCCGCGTGCCTGCTCGGTGGGCGCGCTGGCGCCGAAGTGGCGCATGCCGGGCTGGGTCGCCTGCATGCTGCCTGTGCCCCCTGGCCCGCCGTATTCCCGTCCTTGCTGGTTTCCGCGAATCACCGGGGCTGGACTCTGCCGTGCTGAATTGCCCTGGCCCTGCTGTCCGGTCGGTCGGGAGATCTGGAATCCCCGGTTGGCGCCGCTGTTGGCCTGCCGGTTAGCGCCAGGCGCCTGGACATCGTGGGTTTCTACCATGCGGCGGATGGAAGCCGACTGGTTGTTGAACGAGCGATTACTGTTGGGCGTTGCCACCGTCTGTCGAGTATAAAAATGGGTGTTGTTGGCGCGGGCCCTGGTCGCTGCTGAAACATTTGCCCCGCGGTTTACCACACGCAGGCTCTCGCGCGTGGGCACCACCGGCAGCGTGCCGTGAACAACGCTGGCGTTCCGCAGCATCGCCGTAGTCACAACCCGGTGATTGCGCGGGACTGCCTCGCGACCGAACCTGTCCGAGGGCATCGTGACAACCGCCCGGCGAACGTGGAAATTGGTTCCCAGTTCCGCCAGATTCGAGCCGCCGTAACCTCTCCGTCCGTGGCCGTAGCCTTGTCCGCGACCATTCCCCCCTCCGTGGTAGTTGTTAATGTTATTGATATTATTAATGTTGTTTATGTTAGTAATATTGTTTATGTTGTTGATGTTGATGACGGTGAAAGACCGGTTTCCTCCGTACCCCCACCAGCGGTTGAACTCGTCATAAGGGCCAAGCGGGCACCAGCCGATTGACTGGAACCCATACCCAAATCCGAATGAGAAATGGTAGTAGCCATATCCGAAGCCGATAAAGGACACGTAAGCCGGCGCCCACAGCGGGCGATAGAAGGGCGTCACATAACCCGGCCACCAGCACCAGCCGCTCCCGTAGTAGAACCAGCGGCCATAGTGATAGGGAGCCCAGCCCCACGGATCATAGGAGACCCAGGTCCAGCCGTAAAAGGGCTCCCATGCCCAACGCCCGTAGCTGTACGGCACCCAGCCTGCGTTCACGTAAGGCGTCCAACACCAGTCGTAACCGGGGACATAAGTCCAGCGGCCATAGGTGTCCAGGTCCTGCGCGCCGGTGTAGTAACGGTTTACGTGGCTATAGTTTTGGGCGCTGTTGATGACGCCGTTGCGATCACGGTTCCAGTTGTCCCAATCGTCGAGCGGGCGCGCATCCACAATCTGATACTGCGGAGTCTGTGCGCCCTCCACCGTGATCTGCTGGCCGGCATTGATGTTGGTTGATCCCTGCGGTGTGGAAATCTGCGCCTGGCCTTCGCGGACCGTAATCAATGAGAGTTCATTCGAGTTGACGTCGATGCGATAAGTGCCTTCCTGCAATGGCTGAACAGCCACGTTAGGAGTGTCAACCTCGGAAGTCGCCCGGTTGTCTTTGAATACCGCCAGGTCCACCGTGCCTCGCGCCACCTGGAGCTGAATGCGCGAATCATTCAGGTCGGCAATTTTAACCTCAGCGTTATCCGCCAGCCGTAGTACATTCGAGTAGTCAAGCTGCACCTCGGCGTGCGATCCGGGACCAGTGGCAATCGTGTCGCCCGGAACCAGCGGTGTGTTTACAGTTACGGCCACCCACTCGTTCGCATCGCCGCGCTCCATTGAAACGTCGCCTTTGATCAGACTGACGCGCGCGACGCCAGTGGAAGTTTGCGTTTGAGCCTGGCCAAACAAGGGGAGGCCGGCCAGTGCCAGCGTTGCTACGATGACGCCTGCGGCGAACTTGATATTGTGTACTCTCATGAACCACCTCCGAGCTCGATCGCATCACTTGGCGAACGTTGCACGACTGTCATATGGCAAGATGATTGCCAAAACTTGCCCAAGTACCGATGGAGGCATCTGATAATAAAGGGCTTGTGCAGGGGGATGAATTTGATGTCAAACTGCCGAGTGGACTTTGGCCGATATCAGCCTACTGTGGTGGATTTCAACCACCGGTGAGTGAGGATGATGCAGGCTTGTCAGCGCTTGGGCCCTGCTGGCAGAAGGTCACGATTCAGGTTCATCCGGGACGCCGATTTTGGAGAGGCGATAGCGCAATGCATTACGCGAGAGCCCGAGGAGCCGTGCGGCCTGGCTCTTGTTGCCGCCGGCGCGCTGCAATGCTTCCTGGATCAGCTTGTCTTCAAACTGTTCCAGCGTCAGACCCTCTGGAAGCAGCGGCAGCGCGGAGCCGTCTGCGGCCACGGCTGGAGCATCGAGGCCGGGGCGGCTTCCAAACGGCCTGGCAATATCGAGCCGAATATCCCCCACATCGATCCTGGGTCCGCCGGCCATCACGATCGCGCGCTCGATGATGTTCTCGAGCTCCCGCACGTTCCCAGGCCAATGGAAATCTACCAGCAGCCTCATGGCCTCGGGCGTGATGCCTTCGATCTGCTTACCAGAGCTTTCTGCAAAGCGCCCGACGAAGTGATCAACGAGATACGGAATGTCTTCTTTGTGTTCCCGCAACGGCGGGATAGAGATGGGCACCACGTTCAGCCGGTAATAAAGGTCCTCCCGAAAGGTCCCCTGTTCAAGCGCGGCGCGGAGGTCCTGGTTGGTGGCAGCAACCACGCGAACGTCTACCTTGATGGTCCTGGTTCCCCCCAGCCGTTCAAACTCGCGTTCCTGCAGCACGCGCAGCAGCTTGACCTGGAGGCTGCCTGGCATGTCGCCGATCTCGTCCAGGAAAATGGTGCCCTTGTCGGCCAGTTCGAATTTGCCGGGTTTTGCCGCGACGGCGCCGGTGAAGGCGCCTTTCTCATAGCCGAAAAGCTCGCTTTCCAGCAGGTTTTCCGGAATGGCCGTACAGTTGATCTTGATGAACGGGCCGCTCACCCGGCGCGAATGCTGGTGGATGGCGCGGGCGATCATATCCTTT
>DASYXT010000041.1:0-2166 GCA_035934555.1 Verrucomicrobiia bacterium
GCCTGCCACCACAACTCCCGCCCGGAACAGCGAGGCAAGTGGAACAAAGTTTGCCATTCGGGCGGGCCCAAAAACGTCTTTGATGGCAGGCCCATCGAGGTAAAGCCATGCAGGCTGGCAATCGAAAGCGACTCCCAGGCGTTTGGCGAGCTGGATGGCATGAGGGTCGGGGAAGTCTCCGTGGGTTACAGTGAAGCGGAGATCGCGGATGGGCTTTTCGCGGTTTGCCGCCTCATAGGCCTGCAGCAGAAGATCGGTGGCGCCCCCGCCGGTGGTATGCGCCGTCATCTGCCAGCCGAGTTCGTCCGCCGTTTTGGCCATGGCAACGAGGTTGGCTTCCGGCACGCGAAGCTCTCCCCGATAGTTGGGATCGTGGTAACCGTATAGTTCGGTGTGGGCGCCGTAGGGTGTTCGCAGATAGGCGGTGCCGATGCAGATACCGCCGTCTGCAAAGGTCTTTAAGGTCCCGACCCGGTACCAATCGTCTCCCCAGCCAGTAGCAAAGGGGATCTTGAGGATGGAGTTCCGCACATCGGCCGGGGTCCCCTGCGCATCGATCACATACGTCACATAACACCGGGCGGTGAGCTTGCCTTCACGGTCAAGCTGCTGGTAGGCGCGAAAGCCCGGCGGCCCTTCGGCCCGGTCAATGATGCTGGTGATGCCCACCTCATTGTAGTGGCGCAGCATCGTTTGAAGCGCCCACAGACGGTCCCGCGGCGTGGCGGGTGGCGTGGCCCTGAGCGGCGCCAGAAGCTCCGGAGCGCCTAGGACCAGCCCGGTGGGCCTGCCTTGAGCATCCTTGATGATTTTCCCGTCGGCTGGCTGCGGGCTGCTGCTGGAGATGCCAATCTCCTTTAGCGCGGCCGAATTCAGTACGGAGGCATAACCGTTGTCCACAATCACCGGCCGGTCCGCCGCAGCGGCGTCGAGCTCCGAGCGAGTGGGATAGCGCCTTTCCCTCAGCCGGGTTACAAACACGTGAGGTACCAGGATGAGGTGCTGGGCTGGGAGCTTTGCAGCGCGATGCCGAATATAGTTTTGAACATCCGCGATCGAGTGCAGCGGCGGCGCCTGGCTCTGCCGCTCGCCAAGAGCGGCCTGTATCGGATGGCAGTGGCTGTCAATGAGGCCGGGCAGCACGCATCGCCCGTGCAAATCCACCTTCACCGTAGCAGGGCCGGCCATCCGGAGAACATCCTTGTCGGAGCCAACGTTCGCAAACCGGTCCCCTTGAATGGCCACGGCCTCGACCACCGGGTGGGCGGACCACAGGGTGATGATGGCGCCGTTGTAGTAGATGGTGTCGGGAGGCTTCTGCGGGGTTGACCGGGCGGCGAGGAAGAAAGCGCACGCCGTTACCAGAAAACTGGCGCAGCCAATGGCGCTGCCGCAAGATCGCTTCGCTAATCGGGGCATCCTGGCCTTGTTTCGGGAAAGTGGTTATCCGACCGGCCCGCAAGGTTCCAGCCGACGCACAACCATAACATAGTTGCAGGGTTGCCGGGTAACCGTGTGGCAGGAGGCTGGTTTCCAGGCCGAGGCTTTGTAGGGACTGATCAGCCGAGCTGAGAAGTATTCGTATCGCGCGGTACCGCGACCGCCTCGACGTTGCCGTGGAAAGCGCGCCCAAGATGAGCGCGTCGAAGATTGCTGGCGACCTGCAGAACCACGGGCGCGACTTCCGGGTTCAGGAAGACGGCGGCGGCTGCGGCAAAGCGGGTGGCAAAGCTCGAAAAGGTCGCGAGCGGACTGTTCCAGGTGCGGCGAACAGCACCTGCGATGTCTGCCTGCCGATATTGCTCAACCACCTGGTGCAGCCGTGGGGCAAGTTGGCGCGCATACAGGCCGTCGAGGCAGGCCGCGAAGCGTTTGGCGACATCGGCCGCCGACCCGTGCGAGTGCCTGTGCTGCCAGCGCCTGAATGCAAGGGCGCTGTTTGACCACCAGCAGCGGCTGGCCGCGCGGCGGATGGAGGGTGCGACCCGGTTCCGCAGGTCGCGCACGCGCCAATACATGTGCCGGATCCAAACGCCGCGAAGGCTGTGGTAGATATCCTTCCAGCAGCGCTGGCTGACTAAGGCCGCGGCGTACTGCTTGCAGGAACGCCAGGCAGTCAAAGCCATAAGGATTGCCCGGCCATGGGCCTCGGGTTCTATAAGGACC
>DASYXT010000080.1:0-88934 GCA_035934555.1 Verrucomicrobiia bacterium
AATGCTTGCGATGAAGCGACCCGGAAAGCCGGATACGGGAAATCCGTTCGTCCGGTTTGATGAGGGGCGAAGTGGAACCACGGAACCGACAACTATGGTCAGTTCAATCCGCCACGTTCCACTTCGCCTACTCTACCCCAACGCCTCCTTGGCGGCCGGTCTCACGCGCGATCAGCGCTGGAGCCCGGGTGTGTCCGGCGGCGACCATGCCACCGAATGGCCGGCAGGAGTTGAGGCGTTATTGCGGGCTCGTCTTAGCACCCGGCCAGCCTCCTCCTACAGTTTCGTCGCCAGTGAGGTGCTGCGCCTGTGCGACTTCAAACTGGATCGAGCCCAAGTGCGCCGCTGGGCCATTCAGAACCGACTCGCCCAACCGGCTCGCCCGCAAAAGCCCCTCGCTTCGGTTCGCCGTTGGCAACGCAGTCGGATCGGCGAGCTTTGGCAATTAGATGCCTCACCACACCGGTATTTTCCGAGTTCCCGCAGGCTCTGGCCCATGCTCAACATGATCGATGATTGCAGCCGACTCTTCACCGGTTCCAAGCTCTACGAGCACGAAAACCTCATGGCCTACTTCGACTTCCTGCCGCAAGCCTTCCGTGCCTACGGCTTGCCGCTGCTGCTTTATGTCGATTACCACAGCCTCTTCTTTAGCAGCACGCCCGATGCGCTCACCACCCTGGGAGAGGCGCTCAGGTTTTATGGCATCACTTCCGCTACGCGCCCACCCCGCAGGCCAAAGGCAAAATTGAGCGGGACCATCAGTTCTGGCAAAATCGCCTGCCAGCCTATTTCGCCGCCGAGCAAATCAAAACCCTAGAAGCCGCCAATCCACACATTGATGAGTTGCGTCAACACCACAATGCTAAAGAGCTCCACCGTGAAATAAAAATGCCGCCCCGCCAGGCCTGGGACCTGGCCCTCAAGCAAAATCGCTCGGCCCTCCGCACGGTTCCTAACTGTCCGTGGTGGCCTTACGTCTGGAGCCTCCGCACTTCGGTGCGCGTCAGCCCTCAAGGACGGGTCCCCGTTGGAACCCAAACGTTTCCGGTTGCCGCCAAGCCAGGCTCTCGCGTCGTGCTCTGCCACCATCCCTCAGGACATCAATCCGTCATTGCCCACCACCCAAAGCCCGCCACCCAACCCATCCTACTTTTTACCAATCTCCCTAAATAAGCCAAAATCCCTCAGTCCGGTTTTGCTGACACGCTGTCCTCTTTTGAAAACTACAAACCCCGTTTTTGTCCAGTTTTGAAAACTACACGACAGTCTAGTCGTTTTGGCTTGCTGTGGCGTCCACCTGAGCGCAAGGTCGGGCAGGATGGGGCGGGAAACGAGAGATGCCCCGGGCGCGGTGGGTCAGCCGGTGTTTGCCACTACGCATTGGAGCGTTGTCCTGGCCGCGGCGGAACAAGAAAGCCCGGAAGCCGCTGCGGCTTTGGAACAGCTTTGCCTCACGTACTGGCGTCCCCTTTACGTTTATGTCCGGCGTCGCGGCTATGGACCGGAAGAGGCGCAGGATTTAACCCAGGAATTTTTCGCCGAGTTTCTCAGCAAGGGCAGGTTCGATTTGGCAGACCCGACCCGGGGCCGCTTCCGAACGTTTTTGCTTAAATCACTGCAACATTTTCTCGCTGACGAATGGAAAAAGGCCCATCGGATCAAGCGCGGCGGAGGCAATCTGCCCATCCCACTCGACGCTCAAGCAGCGGAGGAGCGTTATTGTATGGAATTGGCGGAGACCATGACACCTGAGCGAGCTTACGAACGGCGCTGGGCTATGACTTTGCTTGAGGAGGTGTTGGCCGAGATGAGGCGGGATTATGCTCAGGCCGGTAAATCCCTTCAGTTTGCGGCCCTGCAGGAGTTTCTCTGGGGAATCGATGAGTCCAATTCGTATGCTCGAGTGGCAGCGGAGCTGCACATCAGTGAAGGGGCCGCGCGGGTGGCGGTCCATCGTCTGCGCGAACAGTACCGGCAGCGTTTGCGTGCCCAGGTGGCGCAGATCGTGAGCGAGCCGAGCGAAATTGACGAGGAATTGCGGTATTTGATTGAAGCGGTGAGTTGAGCGGTCGGTTTCAGCCCTCGCATGTAACATCCGCCGGGAATTGTCGTAGAAGCCGGATGAACAGGCAAAACCAATAACAACGGCCGAGTTCAGATTGGCTGAGATTGCAGCCAAAAATCAAATCCATGAATACTGCACGAAGAACGCTTCTTGTAATCCCGATCCTGCTGGCGGCTCTGTCAACGCAAGCTGATACCAGCTTTACCGCAACGAACTGGATGGCAGCTGTACCCGTGCCGGGGATCGGGTGCACCAACGCCGCTGGCCAGGTGTATCTCAAAGGTAACGTCCATGTCCTGCGCATCGTATCCACCAACGTGCAAATAGCCGGCCGGTTGACGGCCTGGATGGATTTGGCGAATCAGACCAACGGCACGGCCATTTTTGTCGGTCCGGCCTATTCCGAAGTGGGCACCTGGGCCGGGACCCAATTCAATCCCAGCGGGGGCGTGTGGGACCTGAAGTACACGGGTCTGGCCCAGGCCGATGGCAGCGACGTGATCCACATGGTGGGATACGGGATCGGCGGCGCAATCGACAGGTTGCAGATCGAGCTGACGGCCACCAAGGGGCTAGGTTTGCCTTTTGATCCGGCGGTTCCATACTTCGCCGCGGGCATCGTCAAGCCCGCTCCAGTGGACAGCACAATCGTTCTGGACAATTTCAACGACGGAATACAGGATCCCCGATGGATTCCGTGGTCCACTGGCACACCCCAGCTATCCGAGGCCAATGGTCAGTTCACCGTCCGCGGACTATGGAGCCGGCGAGCAGACCAACTGCTCGACCATTCCGGGGGCTACTTCAATACAAACTGGAGCATCGCCGACGGGCAGACCATGGAATGGCGCGCAGACGTCGTGAGCATGAACCAGGACGCAGCGGGGGTGGGGCTTGGCGTGGGGACAAGCAATACACGCTATTACATGCTCGGCTTGGCACGTCAGAGTATCAACTTGTACCGGTTTACTGCAAACAACGGCCGTTTCGAACCGCTGCTGAACGACCCGGTTACGGTCAAGCAGACTGGCATCGTGCTCTCCTTCGCTTTGACCCGCCGTCAGTCGCAGGCCTCGATCACCGTAAGAGTTATAGACGGGGCGGCTCCCAACGACGTGCTTTATCAAACGAACCTCCTGGACTCCGCACCCTATCTCGACGGCGACAACGTGGTGCTGGCGGTGGCCCCAGACCCCGAACTGCCGTCCTCAAATGCCGCAGTCACGTTCGACAACCTCGTGCGGCGTGTTTACGAGATCCCATCGGTCGCCATCCAACGCGCTGTGCGGCTCCAATGGCCAGCCACCGGGACGAGCTATGTCGTCGAGGGGGCACGCTATGTGGAAGGACCGTATCTGCCAGTCCAGGACTCCAATTCGCCCGGCTTCGAACAGAGGATCTTCCCGCAGGACCATCTGATGGAGTACTTCCGGCTGCGGCAGGCTCCCTAATCGCCGCGGCGCATATGACACAGGAACTCCGAACCTGCCGCCGCTGCGAGGCGGTTTTGAAGGAATATGCCACCGGAGGATTATGCCCGCGCTGTCTTTTGCGCGGGGGACTCGGGGAGGCTGACGCCCTTGGCTTCGATGCGGAGGCCCAAGCCGCGATGGTGCTGACGGGCCGGAGGTTTGGGGATTACGACCTGCTGGAGGAAATCGCCCATGGCGGGATGGGCGTGGTCTATAAAGCCCGGCAGCGCAGCCTGAATCGGGTAGTCGCCGTCAAGGTGCTGCTGGCCGGCCAGTTTGCCGAACCGAAGTTTGTCCAACGTTTCCGCGCCGAGGCGGAAGCGGCGGCGCGACTGCAGCATCCCAACATCGTGGCGATTCACGAAATTGGTGAGCAGGAGGGTTACCAGTACTTCTCCATGGACTATGTTGAGGGAAAGAACCTGGCGCAGATCCGGCACGAATTGGGCACACCGGGGGTGAATTTCCAGCGGTGCGCGCTCTGGGTCAGGACCATGGCGGAGGCGGTACACTACGCTCACCAGCGGGGTATTATTCATCGTGACCTCAAGCCGGCCAACATACTGGTTGACGCGCAAGATCAGCCGCACATTACCGACTTTGGCCTGGCCAAGAGGTTCCTTGAGACCACGGACCTAACGGTGACCGGCCAGGTGCTAGGCTCGCCCAATTATCTGCCACCGGAGCAAGCCGCGGGCAAACCCGCCGGACCGGCGGGAGATGTTTATTCACTCGGGGCGATTCTCTACCACTTGCTGACGGGTCGGCCTCCCTTCGAGGGCGAGACGTTGACGGGCGTATTGAAGCAGGTGCTGGAAGCCGAGCCAGTGTCCCCGAGGTTGCTGAATCCGAGCATTCCACGAGACCTGGCGACGATGGCCCAGAAGTGCCTCGAAAAGGAACCCTCCCGGCGCTACGCGAGCGCACAGGCGCTGGCGGATGAACTGGGGCGCTTTCTAGCCGGTGAACCGATTCGGTCTCGGCCGGTTGGGGTAGTTGGCCAAGCCTGGAAATGGTGCCGACGGCAACCGGTGCGAGCGGGTTTGCTGGGCGCGTTGTTGTTGGTGTTGATCCTGGGGACCACTGGGATCGCCTGGCAATGGCGCCGAGCCGAACGAGAACGGGACATGGCCTTGCGCCATGCGTATGCCGGGGACATGAAAGTTGCGCTGCTTTCGTTGGAGGAGGGCAACCTGGGGGGCGCCCTTCGCTTGCTCAACAAGTACCGCCCGATGGGGAAAGCGGGAGGTGGAGACCGGAACGCGCAAACCGACCTGCGCGGTTGGGAGTGGCGATATCTATGGGGGCTTTGCCGCAGTGATGAACGACTAAAGATCATCGAGCAACGGCAGCCGTTTGCCAATCTGGCTTTGTCCCCCGATGGCCAGGTTTTGGCGCTGCGCCAGGCGGAGGGGAACTTTGAACTTTGGGACTGGAAAGGCGGCCGGCACCTGGGCACGTTGACCAACCGCGGTTGGCCCAAAGCTATGGGCTTTTGCCCCGACGGCAAGCTCATCGCCTCGGCGAACCTGGACCCCCGTGGAAAACCCGTGGTGAGTTTCTGGGATCTGGCAACCCGGAAAATCGTGCGCGATCTGCCCCAGCCATTCGCCGTGACGTCGCTGGCGCTTTCCCCGGACGGAAAGCTCCTGTGCACCTATCATTCCGACCAGTTCTGCCGCCTTTGGCATCTCCCGACTGGCGCCCTGATCACGAACTTCGTGGCGGGCGAAGCGATCAACTCGAACATGCGCATCTCGGTGTTCTCCAGTGATGGAAAAAGGCTTTTTTTGACACACTACTCTGGCCTTGAGCAGGCGGGCGAGCTGACAGGCATAGACCTGGAAACCGGCACCCGCTGGCACACCGCAGCAACGGAGCCAGGCAATTCCGTCACCGCGCTGGCCGTTTCACCCGACGGCCAACTGCTCGCCACCGGGAACGGGTACTCGGATGCGAGGATCTACCTTTGGGATGCCCGCACCGGCAGCCGCGTGGGAAGGCTGGAAGGGCACCACGGATGGATTACCAAGCTGGTCTTTTCCAGGGATGGCCAAACGCTGTACTCGGGCAGCGCCGACCAGAGCATCCGGGCCTGGAGCGTGCAGAACCAACGCGAAGTCCATCGCTGGCGGGGTCATACGGGTGTCGTGAGTGGGTTGGCATTGACGCCGGACGGTAAAGCCCTGCTGAGTTGTGCCAGGGATGGTTCAGCCCGTGCCTGGGATCCAGAGGGTCCTAAGCGGCCGCCGGAGTATGTGGCCTTGCCAGTACCAGTGGGACCCTACGGCTCGCCAATAACGCCAGACAGCCGGCGGCTGATCACTGCCTCCGCTTCAGCGCCGGTAACCATTTGGGATATGGCCACCGGGCGGGAGGTCGAGAGCATTAAGGCTTTGGGGACGAACCACCTCTGCGTGGCGCTTTCGCCGGACGAGCGCTGGTTGGCGGCAGGCAGTCGCGACGGCGTGGTCCAGGTTTGGGATTTCCGGGAACGACGCTGCGTGACCCGGTTCCCGGCCAGTTCGAACAGCCTGCCGGTCTATGGGCTCCAGTTCCTGGCGCCAAACAACACCCTGCTCTCGGCGGGTGTGATGCCGCACCAAGTGACCGAACTCCGTTGCTGGGAGGCGGGCACATGGCGTGAGTTACCTTTCGGACCGGCCAGCGTGCGCCTTTGTATGGGCTGGGCGCAATCGCCCGATGGCCGGCGTCTCGCGCTCTCCTCCGAGGTGGGGCCTCTCGCGGTATGGAACTTCGCGCTTGGCCGGGTCGAACGCACGCTTGGGAATATTGGCGGCTTCGTTCCGGCCTTTTCGCCCGATGGCCGGTTGCTCGCGACCTCAGAAAGCCGTGCCCGGATTTGGGAAGTCGATTCAGGACGTGAGATTGCTGTCCTCGAACCACAGGTGAACGCGGTCATTTCAGTTGCCTTCTCGAAAGACGGTAAGCGGCTGGTAACCGGCTCGGACGTCGGCGGAGACCTGCAGCCGGCCGTGGAGATCTGGGATTACGTGGCCCAGCGGAGCCTGCTGAGCTTGCGCATCCAGGGTCGTTTTACCACCTGGCTGGGATTCTCACCGGACGGCAACACCCTTCTGACGTTGAGTTGGCACGGCCAGGCCGAGCTTTGGCACGCACCATCGTGGGCGGAAATCGAAGCAGCGGAAGAACCCGTGAAAGCTGACCGCTGAGAACCACGGACATAGGAATGAGGAAATGGTCGTATTGACTCTTTTGATCTCGCCCGGATGGGTTTGTAACATTCCTTCCAAGAAATCGTAGAAGGGGATAACCGGCGGAACCAGCAAATTATGTGGTGATGCCCGGCGTGAATCGAAAGGCAAAAGAATATGAACCATTTGCGAAGAACCCTCCTTGTTGTTCCGATGCTGGTAGCGGCGCTCCCCGCTGGGGCCGATACGAGCTTCACGACTACCAACTGGGTCGCTGGTGTGCCCGTGATGGGCGCTTTGTGCACCAACGCCTCCAGCCAAGCCCATTGGAAGGGCAATGTTCACGTCCGTCGGGTGGTGTGCGCCGATCCGCGAATAGCGGGCCGGTTGACCGCCTGGATGGACATGGCTTTCCAGGCCAATGGCACGGCCACTTTCGCCGGGCCGGCGCTTGGTGAGGTGGGAACCTGGGATGGCAGCAATTTCCTGCCCGGCGATGGCGTGTGGCAGTTGAGGTATAACGGCGTTGCCCAAGCCGATGGCAGCGATCAGGTTCGCATGGTCGGCTACGGTATCGGCGGGGAGATCGGCGGGCTACGCGTTGATATCTCCGCCACCAAAGGCCCGGGTGCCCCCTTCGATCCGGCCATCCCGTATGTCTCGTCCGGGACAATCACGCCGGCACCGATGGACACCCGCGTCGTGCTGGACGATTTCAACAATGGGATCATCGACAATCACTGGGTGCTGTGGTGTTCGGGGCAGGGATCCTGGGACGAGTCCAATGGCCAGCTCACGGTTACGGGTGCCTGGAATAGACCAGCCAACCAATACATCGACCATGCCGGGGCTTACTGGCTGCAGAACTGGAGTGTAACGAACGGCCAGACTAGGGAATGGAGAGTGGAAGTCGTCAGCCTGAACCAAGATGCCTCCGGCGTGGGATTTTCCGTCGGCACTAGTAACCAACGCTTTTACAGTGCGGGCCTGTCTAGCGACCGCATCGGTGTGGATCGTTGGATGGCGCCGGGGACGACCACGCCGCTTTTTAGTGACCCAGTTGCTCTGCGCCAGACTAACATCATCTTTTCGTTTGCTTTGACTCGCCGGCAATCCCAAGCCTGGGTGACCATCCGGGTCCTGGATCGCGCCAATCCGGATTCTGTGCTTTACCAAAGAAGCTTTGTGGATACAGCCCCTTATTTGAACGGCGACGAGCTGGCCCTGGCTGTGCGGGCCAAACCAGAATTGCTCCACCCAACTGCCAGCGCCACATTTGACAACTTCCAGTTGCTTATGTACGAAGTGCCACAGCTCAGCATTGCTTCCGCCGTGCGAATCCTCTGGCCTGCGACTGGGATGAACTTTGGAGTCGAAGGCGCGCCGACACCCCAAGGACCCTGGGAGCCGATCGAAGTTTCTGTGCCGCCCGGCTTCGAGCAAATATATGTCCCACAGGACTCAGGGGCGAAGTTCTTCCATGGCGTTGCAGTGCCGTGAAATTATGCGGCGACCGATCTTAGTCGCTTGTCGCGTTAATCCGTTAATCCGCGGGAAAGAAGCGGAGAAGCGGCGGGAAAGAAGCGGGGTCAAATCTCAACTTTTGATATTTCTGGCACTCCAACTGCCCATTTCCCTCTGCCTCGCGGCACGCCCGAGGGAGGCCTGAAAGTCTGAACCAGAATCCGAACCGGCCTTCTTGGCTGACCCAGCGCCCGGGGACAATCTCATCCCTTTGCTCGGCCCCGCTTCCTACACCCCGGCTCCGCAGATCTGCGAGTAAGTCATGGCCACCCCGCGAAACCCGCGCTCAATCCCGGTCACCCGCACCACCACCTGCTGCCCCGCCGCCGGCCTGCCAAACCGCCCCACGTAAGCCGCCGTCAAATCCACATCCGCAGCCGGCGTGCCGTGGCCCGCCAGCACCGTCAGCAAACGCAACTTTGCGTGCCGTTCCGCCCGCCCTGCGCTCATCGGGGGCGCTGCTTCCACCAAAAACCTTTCCGGCGCAAGACTCGCTGCCAATCCGCGTGTGAGAGGACCGCGGGTTAAAACCTGCGCTACGCAGTTGCCTTTTGGGCGGCCTGTCTCCACTGTCTGCGAATGCTTAAGACTTCATTCCTCTTGGCCGGATTGGGCCTGATCCTCCTGGCCGGCCCGCTCGCCGCAGCCGATTCTTCCACCAATGCCGCTGCCGGCACTGCCGCCGAGCACAAAGACGCCAAAGAAAAGGACAAGTCCAAAGAACCCGAGGAGAAGCAGGTCGAGACCAAGCATACCGTTACCATTGACGGCCAGGAAATACCTTACAAAGCCGTCGCCGGCACAATCCTTCTGCGCGATGAGGATGACAAACCCACCGCCTCGATTTTCTACATTGCCTACACCCGGGATGATGTGAAAGACCTCGATAGCCGCCCGATTACGTTCTCGTTCAACGGCGGGCCGGGCTCCTCTTCGGTGTGGCTGCACCTGGGGATGCTGGGCCCGCGGCGGGTGAAACTTGCGGAGGACGGCGGGGCGTTGCCGCCGCCTTACCGTTTGGTGAATAACGAATACTCGCTGCTGGACCAATCGGACCTGGTGTTCATCGACCCGGTGAGCACCGGCTTTAGCCGCGCCATTCCGCCCAAGGACGCCAAAAAATTCCACGGCCTGCACGAGGACGCGGCGTCGGTGGCGGATTTCATCCGCATTTACGTCACGCGCAACCTGCGTTGGGGTTCGCCCAAGTTCATCATCGGCGAAAGTTACGGCACGACGCGTGCGGCGGCGCTTTCGGGCGAATTAAGCGATCGTCTGCACATGAACGTCAATGGGATCATGCTGGTTTCCACCGTGCTGAATTTTCAGACGCTGGATTTCAACGCCGGCAACGATTTGCCTTACGTTCTGTACCTGCCGAGCTACACCACCGCCGCCTGGTTTCACAAGAAACTCGCCGCCGACCTGCAAAGCCAAAGCCTCGAAGCCGTTTTCAACCAGGCGGAGCGCTTTGCAAAGGGCGATTACAGCGCGGCCCTGTTCAGCGGCAGTGCCTTAAACCCAGACCAGCGCCGGCAAGTCATCGAACAATATGCGCGCTTGACCGGCCTTTCCACCAATTACGTGGACCGGGCGAATCTGCGCGTGCCGCTCGGCCGGTTTGCCTCCGAGTTGCTGGCCAACGAGCGCCGGGTCATCGGCCGCTACGACAGCCGTTACGTCGGTTACGTGCGCGACCGGCTGGCCAATCGCATGGAGCAGGACCCCAGTTACGAAGCGGTGGCCGGCGCCTTTGCCGCCACCTTTAACGAGTACATCCGCAAGGACCTCAATTACAAAACCGACGTGTCTTATGAAATTCTCACCTCCGTGTTCCCGTGGAATTGGGACCAAAGCAACGGGTACGTGGACGTGGCGGAGACTTTGGCAAACGCCTTGACCCATAATCCGTTTCTCCAGGTGCATGTCTCCAGCGGCTATTACGACCTGGCGACGCCCTTGTTCGCGACGCAATACACCTTCGACCATCTGAACCTGGACCCTGCGCTGCTCAGCAATCTGCACCTGGACACCTACACCTCCGGCCACATGATTTACCTCAATCTTCCCGACCTGAAGAAATCCAAAGCTGACCTGACGCGGTTCATCAGCGATTCTTTGCGTCCCAAGAGCTGATTTCCTTGAACGTGGCCCGCCGCGCGAGGTCGAATCTCCAGCAACAAACAGTACTCGCGCCACGGCCGGGGTGAAGCCAGCGAGCTCACCCGGCCGGGGCGCGACTCAGGGCTGTTGATGCGTGACCGCTTCCCCTTAAGTCTTGATATCAGGCACTACCGGCCCCGGCTCCGCCGCTCGGCCTGCCACTGTTGGACCCGTGCAAGGTATTCCTGGGCCGGTCGATTTTGTGGCTCAAGGCGAAGCGTCTCTTCGAATTCGCGAATCGCCGGTTCGAACTGACCTTCTCGCGCCAGCATCACTCCGTTATCGAGGTGCGCCAGGACATTCGTCGGCTGGAAACGGATAACCGCTTCGTATTCGGCCTGAGCCTGGTCGAACTGATTGCCGGCCGCCAACTCGTCGCCGAGAGCAAAATGTGTTTCGCAGGCGTCCGGTTGAATGGCCAGCGCCTGGCGATACTGCGCGATGGCTTCCTGGTGCCGGTTGAGCTTCGATAATGACCTGCCCGCCAGGGCCACATAAGCCGCTACCTGCGGGTCTAGTTGCGCGGCGCGCCTGTAATCGTCCAAGGCTAAAACATAGTTGGTTTGCAGGAAATGAACGTTGCCCAATTCATACCACCCCTCGGGAAACCGGGGCCGCAGCGCCAGGGCCCGCTGCAACGGTGGCTCCGCAGGCGCCGGCTGATTCTGCTGTTCCTGCAATCGGCCCCATTGATAAAATCCCAGTGCGCCGCGCGGCAACAGCTCCGTGACCTGGCGCCATTGCGCCGCGGCCTCGCGCAGCTCCCCGCCCGACTCCAGGAACTCGGCATAGACTTCGTGCAGAAAATGGTCTCCCGGCGCACGCGCGAGCGCCTCGAGGTAAGCCGCCCGGGCCGCCTGCGCCGTCACAGGATTCATGCGCAGGCGGAGTTGGCCGCGCTCGGCCTCAAGCGCTCTCAGGCGGTTCGTATTGTTCAATTGTCCACTGAGTGGCGGCCGGTGCAGGCGCCACATGACAGATTCCAGCACCGCGGCGCGATTCCAGTCGGTCAGCCCGAGCCGGCGCTCACAGGTTTGCTGCTCGGCCCAGCTTGCCTGGGCCCGGCTGCGCATGGCTGACGGCAGCAACCGCTCCACCTGCTCAGCCCATACCCTCGCCAACCGATACTGGCCGTCGAAGTTGAAATGCACGTGCTCGTAAAAGGATTCCTGGCCCGGCGGCAACATCCACGGGTGCGACGGGTCCGGTGAGCCATCCGTCGGCACCTGAAGCGCGGCCGCGGCATCGACCAGCACCAGGTTGGTGCCAGCCATGCTGCCTCCCACCTCGCTGATGATGCGGTTGACCCGCGAGTCGGCTCGAAACGGCAGCGCGTCGTCGTCGCACGCCGCCTGAAAATGCTCTCGCGCCGCCGGCAGGTTGGTTAGCGCCAGCAGCGCCTCGGCCCAGCGAAACTGAAGCTCGGCAAAGTCCGGAGCGACTTGTGCCGCGCGCTCAAACCCCGCTGCCGCTGCGGCCCAGTTGCTCCCGGATTGGGCTCGACATGCGTCGGCGAACAACTGCTGGAACCGGCTCTGGTCTTGCCCGGATAGCTTGTTGGCGGGCAGCGAAGCAAACGGCGGGCAGTCGCGAAGGTTCACCGCAACGGTGCTCAGCAGCACGCGCGCGCCGGAATTCAGGCCCACGCGGAGGATGTCCTGGAGGTTCCTTTGGAAATTGTGATAGACGGTCTCCTTTCTTGGATCCTTCGGCGGGACCTGGTTGCCGAGGAACATTTGCATCCCGTGCCAGGAAGTCTGCGCGGGCTTGCCGCGCAATCGCCTGCTCAGGGCCATCAACGCCTGGCCCAGGCGGGTGCGCTGGACCAATAGATTCAGTTGCACCAGCGCCAGCGGCGGGGCCTTCGCGCCGAACACCGTCGCGGCTCCGAATGGCCCCACCATCTCGTTGTTGCCCATGTAAATGAGCCACAGGTCGCCCTGGCAATCTGCGCAGACGCGAGCGATGGGGAGAATCACGTGGGAATTGATGGCGGTGATGGCGAGGTTGATCACCTCGAACTGCCGGCCGGGAAAGCGCTCGCCCAACAGCGCCTCCAAATAACGCGCGGCGCTGAACGGCGGCTCCGGTTCACCGCGCGCGGCGGATTCGCCCAAAACAAAGATGCGAAACGCATGCGGCGGCTTATGGGCGGGGAACATGATCGGCTCGGGCCAACGCGCCAGTTGCGGCGGGAAAAAACGCAGGCTGAAATCCTCGTTGTTAATCCGGTAATCGGTCTGGCCGAGCCGAATGGTCTGGAAAAAGCCGGTGCGGTAACCGTAGCCGCCCAGCCGGAGCACGCCTTCGGCAGCCGCCAACAGCAGCAGCGGCGCCAGAAACACGGCGCAAATGCGGAACGCCCAACGCCGGCCCTCACCAACTCTGGGCAAACCCGGCGGAGTTTGCCCCGTGGCCGCCGCGGATGCGGCAGCGCTGCCCTGCTTCGATTGCGGACCCAGCCCGGCCTGAGCCGGGCCTGCGGGCCGGCGCTGGGCATGGCGTTGCTTGGACCGGCGCTTCAATCTCAGGCATGGTAGGCGGCGCGCCAGTTCCTGGCAACGCCGGCGCGCTACGCCGGTTAAACCCACCATTTCAACCGTTCATCAGGCCAAAATTCCAGCCCTGGTTCGCTTGCGCCCTCGCGGGTTTGCGCCCAAACTGGGCGGGTCAATGCAGGAATTGCTGAAGAAAATTGAGGCGAGCGCCGCGGCCCGGTTGCCGTTGCCGGAAGGGCGGAGCGCGACGCAAGAGCTCGGCCGCTACAAGGCCTTTCTGAAGGTCGAGACGCACCGGCTGAAGCTGCTGCACCGCGCCGGAGGCGGTGGGCTGGAGATTTGCCGCGCGCGCGCCGCGATTCTCGACCTGCTGCTGCGCTACCTCTGGGACGCTGCCAAAGCCGGGCTTTCGGAACAGGCCAAGGCCGAGTTCCCGCCGCTGGCATTGGTAGCCATCGGCGGGTACGGGCGCGCCGAACTCAATGTGCACAGCGACATTGATTTCATGTTCCTGCACAACCGGCAGATCGCCGCCAGCCGCCCCCTGCCCTACTTGTCCCGATTAATTGACGGCATTCTGTATCCGCTCTGGGACATCAGCCTGAAGGTGGGGCACTCGGTTCGCACGTTGGACGAGTGCGTGAAGATTGCCAACACCGACATGCAGTCCAAGACGTCGTTGATCGAGTCACGGCTGATCGCCGGCGACCCCGACATGTTCAACCGGTTCCAAAAAACGCTGGTCACCAAGTGCGTCGCCGGCCACGAACAGGAGTACATCGCGATGCGGTTGGAAGACCAGGCCGCGCGCCGGAAAAAGTACGGCAACTCCGCCTGCATGCAGGAACCCAACATCAAGAACGGCTGCGGCGGCTTGCGCGATTATCAGAACCTGCTTTGGATGTCGTTTTTCAAGTACCGCACCCGCTCGCTAAAGGAATTGCAGGCCCATGAGCTGATCAGCGAGACCGAACGCAAGCAACTCGAGGCGGCTTACGACTTTCTGCTGCGCGTGCGCACCGAACTGCACTATCACGTCAACCGTCCGCTGGACGTGCTGAGCAAGAGCCTCCAGCCGGCGGTGGCGTGGAATCTCGGTTACCAGGAGCGCTCTCCGAGTGAGCGCATTGAGCGGTTCATGCGCCATGTTTATAGCCACTCCCGCAGCGTGTTTCTCATCACCCGCACCGTCGAGCAGCGCCTGGCGATTCTGCCCCGCCCCAGCCGCATGTCGCTGCGGGCCTGGCTGCCGAAAAGTGCCAAGGCGGGCGGTGAAATCGAGGATGGCTTCAAATTCGTCGATGGAGAAATCCGGGCGGCAACGCCGCGGGTTTTTCGCGAGCAGCCGCGGCGGTTGATGCGGGTGTTTCTGTATGCGCAACAGCGCGGGCTAAGCCTGCATCCGGATTTGGCCCAACTCATTCGCAATCAGCTTGGGCTGGTGGACCGCGGGTTCCGTTCCGACGAGCACGTGCGCGAAACGTTCCTGACCATTCTGAGCCAGCGCGGCAGCGTTGCGCCGGTGCTGCGCGCGATGCACGAGGTGGACCTGCTGGGCAAGTACCTGCCGGAATTCGGCAAGCTGACCTGCCTGGTGCAGCACGAGTTCTATCACCAATACACGGCCGACGAGCACACGCTGGTGTGCCTCGAGCAGTTGGACCGCGTCTGGGAAGCCAAAGACCCGCCGTTCAATACGTATGCGCCGCTATTTCAAAAGCTGGAACGGCCGCACCTGCTCTATTTGGCTTTGCTGCTGCACGATGTGGGCAAGCCACAGGGCCATGGCAATCATTCCGAAGTCAGCGCGGAATTGACGTTGCGCGCCGCCCGGCGCCTGGCGCTGGATGGCAATGCGACCCATGCGCTGCGGTTGGTGATCGAAAACCATCTGCTCATGGCCAGCACTTCTCAGCGGCGCGATCTGGACGACCCGGCGGTCATTCGCAACTTCGCCAAGCGCATCCAGAACCCGGAAATCGTCAACCTGCTGACGCTGCACACGTTCGTGGATTCACTGGCCACCAGCGACAAGCTCTGGAACGGGTTCAAAGACGCGCTGTTGTGGTCGCTGCACCACAAAGCGCTCCAGTTGATGAGCGGCGGGACCGAGTTCGTCCGTGCGGAAGAAAAGCAGCGCGAGTTGCTGATGGAAGAGGTGCGCGAACTGAAGCCGGAATCCCTGACGCCGGAGGAATTGCACGCGCATTTCGCCACCTTGCCGGCGCGCTATTTCCAAATACACTCGGCGCGGGAGGTGTTGGATGACCTGCTGCTCACGCATCGGTTCATGCGGCTGCAGATCTCCGAAGAGGAAAGCCCGCTGGCGCCGATCGTCAACTGGCACAACCACCCGGACCGCGCCTGTAACGAGGTGAAGGTGTGCACGTGGGACCGCGCGGGGCTCTTCCGCAAGCTGGCGGGCTCGCTTAGCGCCGCCGGCCTGAATATTCTCAGCGCGCAAATTTTCACGCGGACCGATGGCATTGTTCTGGACACGTTTTCCGTGCATGACGCGCGCAGCGGCACCCTGGCCGGCGCCGAGCAGCGGGACATCTTCGAGAAGGTGATCCGGCGGGCCTTGACCGGTGAAGAAGTCGATTTCCGCGCGCTGATTGCACGCCAGAAAATCCCGCGGCCGGTTTATGAGGCCTACACAGGCGAACGAATGCCCACCCGGATCAGTTTCGACAACGAGTCCTCCGATACCCGGACGGTGATCGAGATCGAAACCGAAGATCGGGTCGGCCTTTTGTACACGATTTCGTGCGTGCTGACGGATCTCGAGTTGGACATCTCGGCGGCCAAAATCAATACCGAGAAGGGCGCGGCGCTGGACAGTTTTTATGTGCGCGACTGCGACGGCGGCAAGATGCTAGTACCGGAGCGGTGGCAGGCGTGTGAACGAAAGCTGCGCCACGCCATCAGCGAATTGGATAAATAATCTCATCCACGGAAGTAGATGTAGGCGCCGATGATGCAGGCCAGGACCAGCACAGAGGCCAGGACCTCAAGCACACCCCAACTGGCGCGGGTTTTGGCGCGGTCGTCCCGCGTGGCGGTGGCAAAGGTGAGACTCCGGATTTGTTCGGGGTTCGGTTGCGGGCTGGCGTAGCTGACGACGATCATCACCACCGCCGAAACGAGCGTAATGAGGATGCTGAAGTATTGGAAATTGATGTTGTTGATGATCCACAACCAGGACCCCTCGCTGTAATGGAAGTCCTTGAACAGCGTCGGCGGGGTGTCCACGGCCATCCGGAACACCCCCAAAATGAATCCGATCACCATCGCCCATAAGCAGCCTTTGGCATTGAGCCGCTTCCAAAATACCCCAAAGAAGAACACAACAAATATGGGCGGAGCCAGGTAACCCTGGACTGATTGCAAATAGCCGTAAAGACCATTGGCGCCCTTGACGACGGGAATCCACGCCATGGCAATGAGCACCATCGTGACGGTGGCAATCCGGCCCATGCGCACGATTTCATGCTGGGATGCAGCCGGCCGCAGCTTTTGATAAATATCCACCGTGAAGAGAGTCGAACAGGCATTGAATACACCGGCCAGCGAGCCCATGAGCGCCGAGAGCAGACCGGCGACGACAATGCCGCGAATCCCCGCCGGCAAGATATGCTGGACCATTAACGGGAAGGCCACTTGATAGGGGTCGGGGCGCGCGTTGGGCCCGAAGAACTCGGCCGCCAAACCGGGGTTGGCCTGGCTCTTGGCCAGCGCGTAACAAATCAGCCCGGGGACGATGAAGAGGTAAACCGGGAACAGCTTGAGGAAGGCGGCGAAGATGCTGCCGCGGCGGGCGACTTGCTCGTTGGGGGCGCCCAGCGCGCGCTGGACGATATACTGGTCCGTGCACCAGTACCACAGCCCGATGACCGGGGCGCAAATGGCCATACCCAGCCAGGGGAAATGATCGTTGAAATACCAGGCGATCCGCGTGGGTTCTTTCACCGGCGCCCAGGTGCCCTGCATCCCGGCCGGGATGAGCGGCTTCCACAGGTTGAACATGTCCGAGCCGCAGATTTCCCTGAGCCTGGCCCAGCCGCCCAACTGAGCCAGGCCGATAAAGGTGAGCAGCGCCGAACCGGTGATAAGAACAATGACCTGCACAGCATCGTTGTAAGCAACCGCCCGCATGCCCCCGACCGCGGTGTAAAGCCCAGTCAGGGCAATCACCAGCACCGAGCCGACCCAAAAGCTGTCAATGTTGATGCTCCCGAAATGGATATTGATCTCCGGCAAAAGGGTGCTGAATACCAAACCGCCGGCGAAGATGCCGACCGCGATTTTGGACACAATAAAGGTCAGCAGGGACACAATGGACAGGACATACCTGGATTGGGTCGAAAAGCGGCGTTCAAGGAACTCGGGCATCGTGAAGACCAGCGAGCGCGCATAAAAGGGCACAAAGACCCACGCCAGCACCAGCAGGCACCAGGCGTGCAGCTCGTAATGGGCCATGGCGACGCCGTCTTTGGCGCCGGACCCGGCCAGGCCGACGATGTGTTCGGAACCGATGTTCGACGCGAAAATCGAAGCGCCAATAATCCACCAACTGAGGTTTCGGCCGGCCAGGAAGTAATCAGCGGCCGTATCTTTGCGGCGTTTGACGACCCACCAGGCGACGCACAGCAGGATGCCGAAGTAGCAGGCGATCGCCAGCCAGTCCAGGGAAGTGAGCAGGGAAGGGTGGGTGGGCGGGGTCATGAGTCAGGAGTGGTCAAGGGCGTGGATGTTCGAGCGGCAAATCAGGGTTGGGTTGAAAACCGGTAAACAATCAGGTTGTGGTACGTTTCGCCGGGCTTAAGCACCACGGAGGGGAACTCCGGCTTGTTCGGCGAGTCAGGGAAGTGCTGAGGTTCCATGCAGAACGCGTCGCGGAATTGATACACCCAGCCGCCTTTGCCTTTGAGCGTTCCATCCAGGAAGTTGCCGGAATAGAACTGCAGACCGGGTTCGGTCGAGAAGACTTCCATCACGCGCCCGCTGGTCGGCTCGAAGACGCGGGCCATTAAGCTCATTTCGCCAACAGACTTGTTGAGCACCCAATTGTGGTCGTAGCCATTGCCGAACTTAAGCTGCTCGTCGTCCTGTTTGATGCGGGCGCCGATGGCGGTGGGTTGGCGGAAATCGAAGGGCGTGCCCTGGACTGGCCGCAGCTCGCCGGTGGGAATCAGGGTGCTGTCCACCGGCGTGAATCTGTCGGCGGGTATCATCACGACGTGCTGGAGGATGTCACCATGGCCGGCGAGGTTAAAATAGGAGTGATGAGTGAGGTTCAGCACCGTGGGCCGATCACAGGTCGCGGTGTACTCCAATTGCAGCGCGTTATCGTCCGTGAGCGTATAGACGGCAGTCACGCTGAGGTTGGCCGGATAACCTTCCTCGCCGTCGTGGCTGAGGTAAGTGAGCTTGAGCGAGGGGCCATTGGCGCCGGCTAGAACTGAGGGTATCCAGACGACTTTATCGAAACCTTTGACGCCGCCATGGAGCGAATTGGGATAGTTATTGGTTGCCAGCGTGTATTGGCGGCCATCGAGAGTGAACTGACCCTTGGCAATGCGATTGCCGTAGCGGCCAATCAGCGCGCCAAAATAGGGCGTATCCTTGATATATTGGTCGAGGTTATCGTAACCGAGCACGACATCGCCCATATGCCCCTGGCGATCGGGCACCTTGAGCGAGAGCAACAGCCCGCCATAATTGCAAATGCGCGCCTCGCACCCGTGCTGATTGCGCAAGGTAAAGACGGAGATGGGGGTGCCTTCGGGCATGCGCCCGAATGGGTGCTGGCTGATTCTTGCGGAGGGCTCGGAAACGGTTTGGCAGCCAAGCAGGCCGAGCAGAGCCGCGCCGCTGAGCAGGATGGCGGGCCGCAAGAGAGTGCGAACCGCGCGTGGAGCGAGAGGAGTCGCGACAGGGAATGGATGCATAGGGTTCTTTAATTGGGTGATGGAGTTGTTTAGCGGTGTGCTTTGGCCGCCTGCCCATAATAGGCCGACGGACCGTGTTTGCGGAAAAAGTGTTTGTCCAGCAGCGAGCCGGGCATGGGTTTGATATCGGCACGGAGGCGCAAGGTTTCAGCCGCCAGGCGGGCGAGGTGTTCGAGCACCACCGCATTATGAACCGCGTCCGCGACGGTTCGGCCCCAGGCAAACGGGCCGTGACTCGCCACCAATACCGCCGGACAGGACAACGGGTCGCGCCCGTGGAATGTTTCAATGATGACCTGGCCGGTGTTGGCTTCGTACTCGGACTTGATCTCCTGGTTGGTGAGCTGCCGGGTGCACGGGACGGAGCCGTGGAAATAATCGGCGTGGGTGGTGCCCAGCGCGGGGATGGGGCGGCAGGTTTGCGCCCAGGCGGTCGCGTGGAAACTATGCGTATGCACTACCCCGCCAATGCCGGGAAAGGCGCGATAGAGTGCCAGGTGCGTAGCAGTGTCTGAGCTGGGCTTCAGCTTGCCGGAAACGACTTCACCGGTTTCCACCGCCACCGTAACCATGTGCTCCGGTTTCATCTGGCTGTACGGAACTCCGGAGGGTTTGATGACCATAAGCCCGGCGGTACGAGCGATGCCGCTGACATTGCCCCAGGTGTGAATCACCAGCCCTTCCTTCACCAGCTCGAGGTTTGCGGCGCAGACCTCTTTTTTTAATTTGTCCAGCATAGCCGCAGAACGGCGGTGGTTCTCAGTTGTCGGCATCGCATTCAGCTCACCTGGGTGCGGGCCTGGGTTCGGATCTCGAGCAGTTCTTTCATGACACCATACAAGGAGCCATTCGGCTGTGTCGTGCCGAAGGAGTCATGCAGCTTGCGATAGAGTTGGTAGAGTTTGCGATAGACTTCATGAGCGGCCGGTTTTGGCTCGAAGACCCGCGACTTGAGCCCAGTCATCGCGGCCTGCGCTTCGGCATAATTGCTGTAACCGCCGGCCTGTTTGTCGGCGACGACGGCTCCGGCGATGGCGGCGCCCAGCGCGCAAGTTTGGCCTGAGCGCGAGATCTTGATCGGCCGACCAGTGACATCGGCATAAATTTGCATCACCAACGGGTTCTTCTCGGCGATTCCGCCGCAGTTGACGATCTGTTTGACCGGCACGCCGTATTCCTCAAAGCGGTTGATAATGGTTAACGCGCCGAAGGCAGTGGCCTCGATCAAGGCGCGATAGATTTCCGCCGGAGCGGTGTAGAGCGTCTGGCCCAGCAGCAGCCCCGTCAGGCGCTGGTCCACCAGGATGGTGCGGTTGCCATTGTTCCAGTCCAGCGCCAGCAGGCCTGACTCGCCCGGCGCCAGGCGCGCGGCGGCGGTGCTGAGCGCCTCGTGCGTTCCCATTTTCTTGCCGAGCGGTTGGAGGTAATTGACAAACCAGTTGAAAATGTCCCCCACAGCCGATTGACCGGCTTCCAATCCATAGTAACCCGGCAAAATGCTGCCAGGGACAATGCCGCACAGTCCGGGTATGTCCGGCAGTTTCTCACTCAGCGGCGCGACCATCATATCGCACGTGCTGGTGCCGATGATTTTGACCAACGTGCCGGGAGCAATGCCTGAGGCGACCGCGCCCAGATGGGCGTCGAACGCGCCGACGGCGACGGGGATGCCCGCGGGCAGGCCAGTGCGGCGGGCCCAGTGTTCCGTCAGCCGGCCAGCGGCGTGCTCGATATTCTTCGCGGTGGGCCGCAGGCGGGTCCGCAGTTCCGCCATTTTGGGCGAGAGCTTGCCCAGGAACTCGGCGTCGGGATAGCCGCCCCACTGGGCATTGAACATCGCTTTGTGACCGGCCGCGCAGATGCCCACAGTCAATTTCTCGGGCGCTTCGGTGCCGGTGAGCAGTGCCGGGATCAGGTCGGCGCACTCGACCCATAAATGCGCGGCGTCGAAAACCTCCGGGTTGGTTCGCAGGCAATGGAGGATTTTGCTGAAGAACCATTCGCTGGAGTAGGTGCCACCGCACTTGGCCAGGTACTCCGGGCGCATCTGGCGCGCCAGTTCGGTGATTTCCGCCGCCTCGGCGACGCCGGTGTGGTCTTTCCAGAGCCAGGCCATCGCGGCGAGGTTCCGCGCGAACCGCCGGTCGAGTGCTAGCGGCCGGCCCTGGCGATCCACCGGCACCGGGGTGCTGCCGGTGGTATCCACGCCCAAACCGATGATTTGTTCGGGGCTGAAGCCGCGCACCTGGCGTTTTGCCATGGCGAGCGCCTTCTTGATGGTGAGCTCCGCGCCGGCGATGTAATCGGCCGGATGCTGCCGGGCGAGGTTCGGATCGCGGCTGAGCCAGACGCCGTCGGTGCCCTGAGCGTAGTTCCAGACGGCGGTCGCCACTTCGCGGCCGTTGCTGGTGTTTACCAGCAACGTCCGGACCGAGTTGGTGCCGTAATCAAGCCCGATGGTGTATTTAGGACTCATGCGGTCCTCTGGTTTTGCGCCCGGGAGTTAATTGGATTCCGGGGCATGATGATAAACTTCCCAGCCCAGATAAGTCGTCAAAGCGTCGTCGATGGCTTCGGCTACCGGGACTTTGGTGGCAGCAACGTGGTGTTCGTACCCGTTGCGGCAAATGAATTGCAGCAGCTTTTGGAACTGGGGCACTTCGATCACTCCATAGCCGCCAAAGGTATCCAGCTTGTCCGCCGTAAAGCGGCCTTCCCCCACATACGACAGCATGCGGCCCTTGAGATCATCCGTCGAAACCCGGCAATAGGTAAAAGGCCCGGGACTGATGCGCCCGACGATGGTGCCGTAAGTGTTTTCTTTGCCGACGGTGCCGGCGATGATCTCCTGGTAATCCATTTTCTGTTCGCCAAAGAAGGCCTTGGGCAGGTTGGAACAGTGGAACACGACGCCTTTGTTGGGGTCACCGTCATAATTGTTATTCCAATCCAGCAACGCGGCGGGCTGGCCGGAAGCGGCCTGGAGGATGTACATGCCCACCAGGCCGGCGATATCGGTTTCGCAGGCGCTGGGCAGCAGGTTATTGGACATCATGCTCATGAGGCAGCAGGGGACGACGCCGTAGAATTCCTCCAGGGAAGTCCAGCATTGGATGGCTGAGGCGGTTAGTTGCTTGTCGCGCATCCAGCGGTCGAGCGCGACGCCCAACTTGGCCATGCGCATGAGGCTGTCCTTGGGAATGCCGCTGACGTTGGTGTAACCCTTGATGGCTTCGAGTTTGTTGACCAGCTCGCGCTCGTCGTCCTTCATGCGTTTGATCCAGCCGAGCGCCTCGGATAAATCAAGCGTCTCGACGGTAATGCCGCTGGATTCGAGCAGCTTTTCGCTGTAGCGCACGGTGTTGAAGGCGGCGGGCCGGGCGCCCAATGCGCCGATGCGCGCGTGCTTGAGCTTGCGCACGACCTGGCAGGTGGCGGCGAACCGGCGCAGGTCCGTGCGGAAAGAGGCGTTGTCGGGCTCGACGGTGTGAAGGCGGGTCAAGGAGTAGCGGATGCCGTACTGGCGAAGGTTGTTGCAGGCGGACATTTTGCCGCAAAAGCTGTCGCGCCGGTCTTTAATAGTCATCTTGCCGCCGTGATCGCTGAAGGCGTGAACCAGCACCGGCACGTTGAGGCCGGCCCAGCGCAGGGTATTAGCGATGGCCCGTTCGTCGCCGAAGTTGGGCAGCGTCACCAACACACCGTCGATTTGGTCGCGGTGGGCTTTGAACAAATCGGCGCATTGCTGCGCGTCGTAGAGGGATTCGACGGCGCCGAACTTGGTCGTTTCGGTAGGCAGGGCGATGGCTTTAATGCCCTCCTCTTCGAGGACGCGGAGAATATCGCGCCGGCCGGATTCACAGAGGTGAGCTGGGAAGAAGCCGCGGTTGCCGATGAGAACGCCTAAAGTAGTCATAATCTAGAAGGTAGAAGCGGATTTGGCGGCGAGAAACCGACAGCTCGGAGGGATCCAGATAGCGGCCGCATAGTTTGTCTGAGTCGAAAGCGTATGGACGACGGCGAGGGAAGTAAACAGGTTTTTGGGGTGGGGAATTTATGGACAACCGAGCCCTGGGAACAGTGCGCAACGTTACACCGTGAAGCGGCAGCCGGGTGAACAGGAGGAAACGGAGAAGGGGGGCACAGAGAGCACAAAGAGCACAAAAAAAGACAAACATCCAGCGTCCGACATCTAACCTGAACTCAAAGACCTGGAGGTCGGCCACAGGACCTGGCGGTCGGCTACCGTGGAGCGTGGAGGTGGAGCGTGGAGCGTAGAGCGTGGACACGTGCAAGCTTTTCCAGCCGCGGCATCACCCCGCCCCCAGCACTTGACCGCCCTCACCCCTGCCGCTCGCCCAGTGGGAGAGTGGACCGTGGGCAGTTCCCCTGTTTGGTTGCCGGCACCGGGGCAGTCCGCCACCATTGAGACAGTGCCCCGTTGCATCGGAGCAGGCGGAGCAGGGGCCAAACTTGACTCAACGTGAGCAAAAACCTAGTTTGTGAGCCGGTTCTGGTGGTCGTAGCTCAATGGTAGAGCCCCAGATTGTGGTTCTGGATGTTGCGGGTTCGAGTCCCGTCGGCCACCCCACCCGCCCATTTGTGCTCCTGCTGCTGCTGCGGTTGTTGCACCGTCGGACCTTGCTGCGGACTAAAGCTAAAGTCCGCGCTCCGGGGGAGGATTGAACCAATCGTTGGAAAAGCGGCAGGGGGCTGCCGCAGTCCAAAACCTGGCGGTGGTAGGTTGCTGCGGACTAAAGTCTGACTTCAAGTCTGCGCTCCGGTGCGACTGCGCGTGGCGTTTCCGCAATAGACATCCTACCAAAAACGACTATGTTGCGCCCCATTCCTATGGGAACAGAATTTTTCGCCAGGAACTCAACTCCGGCGCAACTGGGTTATGCTATGCCCGCAGAGTGGGAACCGCATGAAGCCACTTGGCTGGCGTGGCCCCACAACTCGACGGATTGGCCGGGCAAGCTGGACACCATCCGGTGGGTGTATGGGGAGATCGCGCGCAAGATCGCGCCTGGCGAGAAAATCCGGCTGGTGGTGAATAATCTGGCCGAAGAACTTTTGTCCGGGCGGTACCTGCGGCAGGCCGGGTGCGACCTGCGCCAGGTTCAGTTCGTCCGCTTTCACACCAATCGCGGTTGGATGCGCGACAGCGGGCCCATTTTTGTGCGGCGCGGGCGTTCCCGGGCGCGCGCCTCCGCGCAGGACATTGCCATTGTCCATTTCCATTTCAATGCCTGGGCGAAGTACGACGATTGGCAAAAGGATCGGCGGGTTCCGGATACGGCGGCGCGGCTGCTCGGCCTGCCGCTGTTTCGAGCGCGCCATAAAGGAAAAGATTTCGTGGTCGAAGGCGGCGGGCTGGAGGTGAACGGCTGCGGCACGGTGCTGACCACCGAAGAGTGCTATTTGGATCCCAAAGTTCAGGTGCGCAATCCCGGCCTGGGCCGGGGCGATATCGAAACCGGGCTGAAAAGTTACCTTGGCGTTACCAACGTGCTGTGGCTTAAGAGCGGGCCGGTTGGGGACGATACTCACGGTCACATCGATGACATTTGCCGGTTCGTCAATCCGCGGACCTTGGTGCTGGTGCAGGAACCCAACCGGCGCGACGCCAACTTCCGTCCTCTTGCCGAGAACTGGGAGCGGATCAAAGACCTGCGGCTGGAAGACGGTTCCAAACCGGAAGTGGTGCCCTTGCCGATGCCTTCGCCGCTGTATTTCGACGGGGGGCGTTTGCCGGCGAGCTACGCCAACTTTTATATCGCCAACGCCGCTGTGCTGGTGCCCACCTTTAACGATGCCAATGACCAACGCGCGCTGGGTATTCTGAGCGAGCTGTTCAGGGACCGTCCGGTCATCGGCATTCACGCAGTCGATTTGGTGCTGGGCTTCGGCACGCTCCATTGCCTCACGCAACAACAGCCAACATAGGAGCGCTGAGGGGAGGCGGCTGGCGGACGGTCGCGGCTCCGTAGCTCGGAATTTCCTGGGTAGCGGCCTCGGCTCTATTTGCGCAACCTAGGGCTGATTGTTTCTGGACTTCATCAATTTCCTGGTGGTCCGCCGGCGCAGGTGCGCCGAGTGCCGCCATCGAGTATTCCTTTACTTGCGCCGACGGATTTGTTTGAATCGGACCGGGCTGGCAGAGATGGATTAGCAGGGAAGGCTGCCGAAGATTGTTCGGAAGGTGAGCGCAACGAAACAAAAAATCCGTATTTTAATTGCTGACGACCATCCGGTTGTGCGCAAAGGCTTGCAGTCGTGTCTGGCGCGGCAGGATACGCTGAAAGTCGTCGGAGAAGCCAGCGATGGTGAGGAAGCGCTGGCCAAAGCGTTGGAGCTGGCACCGGATGTTGTCCTGCTGGACATCTCGATGCCGCGCCGGGATGGCCTGGCCGTGACGGAAATCCTTCGCCGCCAGGCGCCGGAGATCAAAATCCTCGTGCTGTCAGTGCACAGCAATCGCGAGTATATTTTCCGCATCATCCAGGCAGGCGCTCACGGCTACGTTTCCAAGGAAGCCCCCACCGACCAGTTGGTGCGCGCCATCCAAACGGTGTTCGAGGGGCAGACCTTTTTCAGCCCGGAAGCCGCCCAGGAGGCTTTGCACCGGCTGGTCCAAAACGGCGGCAAGCGCGAGCCCTTCGCGCAGCTTACCGCGCGTGAGCGCGAGGTGCTGGTTCTCATTGCGCAGGGTCAGAGCAACAAAGAGATTGCTTCGAAACTCGGGATTGGCGTGCGCACCATCGAAACCCATCGCGAGCGCATCATGCGCCGGCTGGATATTCATTCGGTCGCCGGCCTGACCAAGTTTGCTATTGCCAACGGCCTGGTCCCGTTGGAAGACACGCAACAGCGGTAGTCCTTGGGGGCTTTCGGGAGGGCCGAGCCGCCGGAGCGGTTGGACTCCTTTTTGCTTTACTGTTTCCCTTCACGGTGTCATGAATGCCCCTGCGTTCTGAATCGGAAACCATTAAGCACTTATGAAACATCCGTACCTGACCTCCACCCTGGGAGTGGTTCTGGCGGCCGGCTTGCTCTTCACCGGTTGCAATAAGGGCCCCGGCGGCCTCAGCAGCAGCAGCTCACTGAAATCTGCCGAGCCGACGAGTTTCGCCCAAGTGACGAAGCAACTGGATCCTGGCGGCAACCTGTACCTATATCTGAGCACGGAGCAGTTTCTTGAGGGATTGGCCGGGAAGGTAGCAAATCTGCGCCAACTCACCGAAGCGTTGCCCAACCTGCAAGACAATGATCGCGCGAATCTGGGACGTGCCGTGGATATCGTCACCAATCTGATCACCGCCAGCGGGCTACAGGAGATCAGCGGGTTCGGCATGAGCTCGATCGCGACGGAAAAGCAGTTTTACCACACGAAAATGCTGCTGCACCATTATCCCGGCCAGGGGAAAGGTTTTCTGTGGGCGATGTTCGGGCAAAAGCCGCATGAGCTTGAGGGGTTGCGCCTGCTGCCAACGCACACCGCCCTGGCGGCATTCTCGGATGCCGACCTCCCGTTGGTGTGGTCGGTGATCCAAAAGCAAGCCGGGCAATCAGGGTTCCCGCAAGCCGACGAGTGGCTTGGCCGCTGGCCAGGGTTGTTTGAGCAGTTCACCGGCTTGAAGTGGGACCAGGCGCTCAACTCGCTCGGGGGTGAGTTTGGCATCGTTGTCACGCTGGATGAGGGACACATGATTACTTTGCCGATTCCCGGCGGAAACAGCCCGCTGGAGATTCCCGAGCCAGCCCTGATGCTGGTCGCCAAGGTCAACGACGACACCATCTTTAATCGGATTGAAACCGCCCTCACCAAAGTGGGGCAGATGGTGGTCACCAACGACACCCCGGGCCTGAAAATGCGCACCGTGCCAGTACCGTTGCCGTTGCCCATTCAGCTTCGCCCGACTGTCGCCACCAGCGAGGGCTATCTGTTCATTGCCACTTCCGATGCCCTTGTAAGAGACGCGCTGGCCACCAGGTCCGGCAAAAAACCGGGGCTCCGCTCGACGGACGAGTTTCAACACCTGGCCAAAGACATGCCGCAGCAGGGGAACCAGTTTAGTTTCGTCAGCCAGCGCTTGGGTCAAACGTTTCTGACGGTCCAAAGCCAGGCGTTGGAGAGGATTCCGGACGGAGGCAAAGCCGAGGCGTTGCAATCGCTGTTTAAGTCGGCCCACGCGGGGTTTGGCTTCAGCGTGAGTGCCAACACTGATGAAGGCTGGCTCTCGGTGTGCAATGGCAATGAGCACGCGGCCAAGGTGCTCGTGGCGGGGGCCGTGGTCCCCGTAGCCGTCGCTTCGGCGATCGCCATTCCTGCCATCGCAAAATTGAAGGCCAGAGCCCAGCACGGACAGGATTCGGGGCAATAAGCTCAAATAAGGTCTAACGCGCGCTTCAGGGTGGTCCTCTCTCCCCGCGAGACGTGGAAATGGGTGAGAGCGTCGGAAATTTGATCTAGAGAATCTTAGTTCTTTTGCTGGTTTGCTCTCTAAAGTTCGAGTTGGACCTCGGAAGGCGAGCTTGAACGTTCGGCATCGGAGTCCTCTGTTAGCGGCCACACCCGGCGAGCTTTGAATTGTCGCAGTTCCGGCTTATTCTTTTCTGCCGATGGCGGAGCGATTGCCCATCTACGAACTGGAATCCAGCCTGATCGCGGGTGTGCGCGAGCAGCGGCGCGTGCTGCTGTCGGCCCCGACCGGCTCGGGCAAATCCACCCAAGTGCCCCAGATGCTGCTGGACCACGGGGTATTGGGAGCGGGCCAGGTGGTGGTGTTGCAACCCCGGCGCCTGGCGACACGCTTGCTTGCTGCACGGGTCGCGTGGGAGCGCCAGGTCGAACTGGGCCGCGAAGTCGGATACCAAATCCGGTTTGAAAACGTCACCGGACCCCAAACCCGCATCCGCTTTGTCACCGAAGGGGTCCTGTTGCGCCAAATGGTCCAGGACGCAAAACTACCCGGCATCGCGGCGCTCATTTTTGACGAGTTCCACGAGCGGCACCTGTATGGCGACATCACGCTGGCGCGCGCGTTGGATTTACAGGAGCACGAACGGCCGGACCTGAAGGTGCTGGTGATGTCGGCGACGCTGGATATCGAGCGGCTCGAGCAGTACCTCGCCCCCTGTATCGTGCTCGAATCACAAGGACGCACTCACCCGGTGGCTATTGAGTTTGCCGAGCTGCCTGGCTACGCCAACAAGGAGCCGATTTGGGACCAGGCTGCCGAAGCGTTTGGCCGGTTCGTGCGCAGCGGTGGTGAAGGCGATGTGCTGGTCTTTATGCCGGGCAGTTTCGAGATTTCCCAGACGATTGACGCGCTGCGCCACACCGATGAATCCCGCGGATTCATCCTGCTGCCGTTGCACGGGGAACTGCCGCCGCGCGAGCAGGACGCCGCCATCGCCCGGTATGATAAGCGCAAGGTCGTGGTGGCGACCAATGTAGCCGAAACCTCACTGACCATCGATGGCATCCGCTGCGTCATTGACAGCGGTCTGGCACGCATCCCCCGCTACGATCCCTATCGCGGCATCAACACGCTGCTGATTGACAAAATCAGCCGCGCCTCGGCCGACCAGCGCGCCGGCCGCGCCGGCCGCACTGCGCCCGGCGTTTGCCTGCGCCTGTGGTCGCGCGACGAGCACGCGCACCGGCCCGCGCAGGAGACCCCGGAGGTGAAACGGCTCGACCTGGCTGAGGTGGCGCTGACGCTCAAGGCCGCGGGTGTCGAGGACCTGAGAAAATTCCGCTGGCTTGAGGCGCCGGAAGAGCAGGCGCTGGCCCACGCGGAGGAGTTGCTGCTCGATTTAGGCGCGCTGGCGCACACTGGGCCGCCGCATCCGATTAGCGCGACCGGGCGCAAGATGCTCGCCTTCCCGTTACACCCGCGTTACTCCCGCATGCTTCTGGCGGCGCGGGACTATGGCTGCGTGTACCAGGCTTGCCTGGTTGCGGCGCTCACCCAGGGCCGCGACCTGCTGCTGCGCAATGTCGAACGCGAAACCGCTCGCTGGCGCGACGACCTGCTGGGTGACAAAGTCGCCAGCGATTTTTGGCTGCTGATGCGCGCCTGGACCTATGCGATGAAAAACCAGTTCCGCCTCGAGGCCTGCCGCCGTCTTGGCATTCACATGGTCACTGCGCGCCAGGTCGGTCCCCTGTTCCAGCAGTTCCTCGATTTGGCCAAGCGCGAAGGTCTCGCGACCGAACCGCGTGAGGTGCCCGACCAGGCGTTGCAAAAGTGCATCCTCATCGGATTCAGCGATCGTGTCGCACGGCGAGTCGATAGCGGCACGTTGCGCTGCGACCTGGTCCATGGCCGGCGTGGCGTACTGGCTCGTGAGAGTGCCTTACAGAACAGTCCGTTGCTGGTCGCCGCCGAGGTGCGGGAGGTCGAAGGCAAAGATAAGAGCGTCAATACGATCCTGAGCCTGGCCACCGCCATTGAGGAACCCTGGTTGCATGAGTTATTTGCCGAGGATATTTCGAGAGCATTGCGGGTGTTTTACGACGCGACCGGCAAGCGGGTTTATGCCGAGGAACAGCTTCGGTTTCGGGACCTGGCGCTCGGCTCGAAGCGGGTCGAGCCACCTTCGGCGGATGAAGCCGCCCGATTGCTCGCCGAAGAAGTTCTCGCGGGCCGGTTGGTCCTTAAAGAGTGGGACCACGCCGTCGAGCAATGGATTTTGCGGTTGAACCTGCTGGCGCAATGGTGCCCGGAACTCCAGTTGCCGCCGCTGACCGATGCCGCTCGGCGCGCGCTCATCGAGCAACTGTGCCACGGCGCTTTCGGATATAAAGATATTAAGGACAAACCGGTCAAGTCGGTGGTCCGAAGCTGGTTAAACGCGGCGCAACAGGACTTGTTGGAAAAGCACGCGCCGGAACGGCTGGCGCTGGGCAACGGCCGTACGCCCAAAGTGAACTATGAACCCGGCGCGCCGCCACACATCGCGCTGCGCATTCAGGAACTTTATGACGTGACCCAGACGCCACGCGTTGGCATGGGCCGTGTGCCGGTCCTGGTCCACATTCTCGCGCCCAATATGCGCCCGGTGCAAATCACACAGGACCTGGCAAGCTTCTGGCGCGAGCAGTACCCGCGGGTGAAACAGGAGCTCCAACGCAAGTATCCGAAGCATCCGTGGCGCTGAGCGGTCACTGATCGATTCCGAGGCCGTGTAAAATTGACAATCTTGTGAGCGTCGTTCACCCTCACCGAATGGCAAAGCCAGCTTTGGGCCGAGGCCTGGGAGCGTTGTTGGGGGGCACCCCCGTCGCGAAACCTCCTCTCTCGGCGGCTATCCCGGATTCCGGCGGCGAAAATTCTCCGCCGGCGGAACCGCGCGACCAGGTCCAGCGCGTGCCGCTGGCCCGCGTCGTTCCGTGCCCGTTTCAACCTCGCAAAGATTTTCCGGCGGAGACCCTGCGCGAGCTGGCGGACTCTATCCGCGAACAAGGCATTGTTCAGCCGTTAATAGTCCGCGAACGCAAGGGCCACCTTGAGCTCATCGCCGGCGAGCGCCGATGGCGCGCGGCGCAACTGTTGAATTTGGCCGAGGTGCCGGTGATTCTCCGGCAGGCCGATGACCGGGCGGTGCTGGAATTGGCGCTCATCGAGAATCTCCAGCGCGAGAACCTCAATGCCATCGAGGAAGCCCAGGGTTACGCGCAATTGCTGAGCCAATTCAAGCTTACCCAGGAGGAGATCGCGCTCAAAGTGGGGAAAAGCCGGGCGGTGGTCGCTAATGCACTGCGCCTGCTGAAGCTCGCGCCGGAAATCCAGGCTTGCTTGCGGGATGGGCGCTTGTCGGTCGGCCACGCCAAAGTCATCCTCGGCCTGGCGACGGAAGCCCAACAGAAAGCCGCCGCCGACCGTATTCGCCGTGACGGTCTGAACGTGAGGCAAACCGAGGTGCTCGTGGCGCATCTGCAGGCCCGGGCTGCCGGGCAGCCGCATGCGCCCGCCGCGCCCGATTTGCGCGATGCCCATGTGGTTAGCCTCGAAAGCCAACTTCGGGAACGGCTTGGGACCAAAGTTCGCCTGCGTTATGCACAGGGGAAGGGGGCAGTAGAAATAGTGTTTTTCAGCGATGCCGAACTGGAGCGGGTCCTCCAATTGCTCGGCATCAATGCAGATTAAAGGCATGTGGCGCTCCGTTCGTCCTCGGCCAAACTCTCCTTTCAAGCAACCTATACTCTTCACATGAGCAATACTGAACTCCGAGAACAAACCGCTTCGCGCCTGTTGGCAGCGCTGCCCCGTGCTGCACAATTGACCGCCTTTGTCGGGCTGGATGGTTTTGTCGATGAAATCCTGCACGTGGTGGATAAACGCGAGAGTGCCGACAAGTACGTGCGGCTGCCGACGATTGCGCAATTGGCGCAGCGGCTGGCCGCCGCGGCCGGCCGCAGCACCAACATCGAGTTGGTCAGTCAATTGACCAAGCTCGGGGGCAACGGTCCCATCATGGGCAACGCCCTCGCCAGTTTCGGCCTTAAGGTTACCTACCTGGGCATCCTCGGTTATCCCAATTTGCATCCGGTGTTTGCGCAGTTTGCGCAGCGCGCGCAGGTTCATTCGATTGCCGAGCCGGGTTATACCGATGCGCTCGAATTCGAGGACGGGAAGGTCATGCTCGGCAAGCATCAGTCCTTGAAACAAATGACCTGGGACAACATCAAGACCCGTTTTGGCCGTGATAAGTTCGCCGAGCTCTTCGGGTCGGCCGACCTGGTCGGATTCGTGAATTGGACGATGCTCACCGCCATGAGCGATATCTGGTCGGCCGTGCTGAAAGAAATCTGTCCGGGGATGAAAGGGCCGCGGCGCAAACTATTCATTGATTTGGCGGACCCGGAGAAGCGGACGCATGAAGACGTGGTGCACGCACTCGAATTAGTCGCGGCTTTTCAGAAATACTTCGACGTGATCCTCGGGCTCAATGAAAAAGAAAGCCTCGAGGTGGGCGGTCATTTGGGACTGAAAACCGACACGCACACACCGGAGGGCTTGCAGAAGCTTTGCCAGGACATCCACTTACGAATTCAAGTGGATACTTTGGTGGTGCATCCGACCGCCTACGCGCTGGCTTCCGGGCCGGACTCGTTGGGGTTAGTGCAGGGTCCCTTCACGCCCAAACCGAAGATCACGACCGGCGCGGGCGACCACTTTAATTCCGGCTTCTGCCTGGGCAAGCTGTTGGGCCTCTCGACCGAACAGTGCCTGCTGACAGGCGTCACCACCAGCGGCTTTTATGTCCGCTCCGGTCAGAGCCCGACCATCAAAGATTTGGCAGACATGTTGCGAAATTGGCCTGTTTGATTAGACTGACAGGTCATGGTTTTACCAGTAGTTAAGTACGGCACACCCGTCCTGAGGAAGAAAGGGGCGGCGGTCGAATCCATCACGCCGACCGTCAAGAAACTGATCGCCGACATGTTCGAGACGATGTACGCGTTCAAGGGCATTGGCCTGGCGGCGCAGCAGGTCGGCGTGCCCATCCAATTGACCGTTCTGGACGTGCGCGGAGTTACGGACCGTCCCTCGGCGGCGGAGCTGCGGGGGGAGCCGGTTGATGTGGCGAGCCTCATGCCGCTGGTGCTGATTAATCCCGAGGTGTCGCCCGTCGGCACACCGGTAGCCGGTCCTGAGGGCTGCTTGAGTTTTCCCGAGATTTTCGCGGACATCGTCCGGCCCGAGGTGGTCGATGTTAAGGCAAAGGACGCCGAGGGCCGGCCGCTGGAATTTCGCTGTTCCGGCTTGCTCTGCCGCGCCGTGCAACACGAACTGGATCACCTCCACGGGATTTTGTTTATCGATCGGATGGACAAGAAGACCAAGGAGGAATTGCGGCCCGAATTGGAGCAATTGCAGGCGGAGACCAAGGCAGCGCTGAAATAGTGAGCACTACTCCTGCGATACGGCGGGCGAGTTTTGCCTATTATCAATCTGGGAGCAACTGCCGCTGGTTTTGAACTTCGGCAGACGCATTTATAATAACTTTTCTACACCTGGAATGGGGGTTTTAGCTCTTGTGTCCAACCCGACTGGATACCGCATCGTTAAATTGCCCTGCGGCGCGCATAGCGTTCATTCGCTCGCGCACGGCGAGACGTTCCACCCGGTGGTCGGCCCGGTAGTCGAGGCTGAAGCACTCTATGTGAAGCAGCTTCGACTCCGTGAGCGGTTAGCGCAGCACGAGGGCGAATTTGTGATTTGGGACGTTGGGCTCGGGGCGGCGGCGAACGCCGTCACCGTCTTGCGCCATACGCAAGATCTCGCTTGTTCACTGCGGTTGGTCAGTTTCGATCATACGCTCGAGCCGCTTGAGTTTGCGCTCAGGAATACCGAACATCTTTCTTACCTGGTTGGTTCGGAGGAACTGCTGGAGTCGCTGCTGCGCGAGCACCACGCCAGGGTGAGCACCGGCGCACAAACCGTGAATTGGGACCTGCACCTTGCAGATTTTCCCAGCTTGCTTGCTTCGCCCCGGGCGGCCGCCTTGCCCAAGCCGCACGCGATCATGTTTGATGCCTTTTCGCCCGCGACCAATCCAGTGATGTGGACCCAGCCGTTGTTCGCCAACATTTGCCGCCTGCTCGAGCCGGCCCGCCCTTGCGCCTTGCCGACCTATTCCCGCAGCACGATGCTCAGGGTCACTTTGCTCCTCGCCGGGTTTTTCGTCGGGCGCGGGCATGCGACCGGCGAGAAGGAGGAAACGACGATTGCTGCCAATACGCTGGGGCTATTAGCCGAGCCGCTGGACGGCGGTTGGCTGCAGCGTGCGCGCCGTTCCAGCAGCGCCGAACCGATGTGGGAACCGCTCTATCGCCAGGCGCCGCTTTCGGAGCACACCTGGGAGAAATTACAGGCGCATCCGCAATTTCAGTAAGCCCCGTAAACTGCGGCGCGCGGACTTTAGTCCGCCGCAACGGGTCCACCACTAAACTTCCCTAGCCGATCATGCCGCCGACTCCCGGAAAGAAGGTTCACCGCGCTCCAGCAACTCCGAATCGCGCTGATGTTCGGCGCTTGCTGCGGACTGAAGTCCGCGCTCCGAGGGCGTCGGCCTATTTTTGGGCGAGCTTGGCTTTTAGCTCGGTGATTTGCGCGTAAAGGGCCTGCGGGTGGGGGGACACCGCGGCGGCCATTTGCAGGTGGATGACGGCGTCTTTGATGTCGCCGGTTTGCTCCTCCAGGTGCGCCAGGTTGATGACAATCTCCTCCTTGCTGTGATTATCGGGTTCCTTCTTGCCGCCTTCCTTCTCCTGCCAGCGGCGCAATGCCAATTCCAGCACATCCTGCGCGCGCTGGTCCTCGTGGAAGTTCTCGGCGTACACGTGCCCCAGTTCGAGCAGCAGTTCGTAGCTGTCTGGGTTGTCGCGCAGGCCGTCGCGAAGGAATTGTTCAGCCTCTTTGGGTTTACCCAACGCGCGTCGCAGCCAGTAAGACGCGACGGTATAAGTATCGATCCGATGTGGATCCATAGCAGCGGAGAGCTTCAACCAGGGAAGGATTTCGCGTTCATTGCCGCCGGAAAGGTGAGTGTGCTGGGTGATCATGAAATGGCGGCCGAACCGGTCGATCCAATCGGTCGGCGGCCCCAAGAAACTCATTTGCCGTTCATGCTCTTCTTCTTCTGGGCTGCCCTCGGTGGCCGTCATATGCTGGCTGTTCTTGGGCGCCGCCGCCTGGTCCCACACTGAGGGATAATAGCCGCTGTGAAAGGAAACATCGGCTTCGACGAACAGTTGATTAGCGAAAATCCGCCGGCTATCCCCCAGTAAAATATTGAGCACGCTGTCGTTGTGCTCGGCGGCAAGCAGGGCGACCGCGCGGGGCTGGAGATAGGTCGCGACGCTCAGGCACGCCGTGCCCACCAGCAGCAAGAGCGACCAGGGAGCAGGCTGTTTCACAGGTTTAGGGGTTTGCGGCGAAACACCATCCAGGTCGCCACCAGCAACACCGCCGAGTACAGCCCGGCATAGAGCGTTGCCAGCGCCCAATAACTCCAACCGACCAGCGCGTGATCGTAAATCACAAAGTCCCGGATATCAAACCATTCCAGGTGCGGCATGGAAAAGTAGAATGCATAGACCATTGTTCGGAGCGGCTCGGCCTCGCGCAGTGCCAGCTTGTTGAGATGGCCGCCCAGCAACAAAATTCCGCCGATGATGACCAGGCAGGTGGTCGCATTCGAAGAGGGCGCGGTGAACACCACCGATCCCAACAGGACCAGCGCCAGCACGATTCCCAACATCCACCATTGCAGCCACGCGGCCTGGAAGTACAACAACAAGGGCCAATGACTGTCGCGCGAGCCGGCGATCACCGCGAAAAATGTGTAAAAAACCAGCAGCGCCAAGCCGCAGGCCAGCCAGCACCCGAAAAACTTCCCCGCCACCACCTGGCCGCGCGAGACCGGTTTGGCCAGCAAAGGGAAAATCGTGCGGCTCTCGCGTTCGGCATGGATTTGCCGTGCCGCGATTCCCACCGCCACTACCAACCCGCAAATCCAAATCAACAGCAGGCAGGTTCCCTTGATGTAGCGAACGATGTGCGAATCATTGAAGAAGTTCATCGAGGCCATCAGCAGCGTGATGACCGCGGTCAGCACGAACAGGACGTAAAAATCCTTCCGGCGATACATTTCCTTAATCACCACTCCGGCTAAAGCGAAGACGGTATTCATGCGCAGAGGGCGGGTTGCGGCTGGTAGCCGATAATATTGAGGAAAATCTTTTCCAGGTTGGCCTGGTGTTGCTCGATGAGGTCGCTGACGCGGCCCTCGACCATCAGCCGGCCCTCGTTGATGATGGCCACCCGGTCACACACAGTTTCCACCTCGCCCAGTTCATGCGAGCTGAAGAAGACGGTCTTGCCCTGGTTCTTCAGGCGTTGGATGATCTCGCGGACCTTCATGCGCCCGATGGGGTCCAGGCCGCTGGTCGGTTCGTCCAGGATGAGCAAATCCGGGTCGTTGATGAGCGCCTGGGCCAGGCCAACCCGCTGTTGCATGCCTTTGGAGTAGGTCTTGATGGGACGCTTGCGGGCATGGTCCAATTCGACCAGGCGCAGCAATTCGTCGATACGCCGGTCCCTTTCGGCGCGCGGAATGCGGAAGATGCGCGCATAGAAGCGCAGCAACTCCTCGGCCGTGAGAAATTTGTAATAATAAGTCAGCTCGGGCAAATAGCCGATGCGCTGGCGTGCGATCGGCTGGCGCACGTCCACGCCGAATAGGAACGCCTCGCCGGCAGTCGCATTAACGAACCCCAGCAGCACGTTCATGGTGGTGGTTTTGCCGGCGCCATTCGGTCCCAGAAAGCCAAACACCTGGCCCGCCTGAACCTTTAAATTCAAACCGTCCACAGCCACTTTGCGGCCCGTACCCGGCCCCTTGGCCTTGAATTCGACGCGCAGATTTCTGGTTTCGAGAATTGTTTCCATGCCTGAAGGCAAATTCGCGTTTGTTAGTATATGGGCTCTCAGGTGATAAACAACCCCTGTTTAGCAGCAAATCGATTGCCAAACACCGGCAGACAACGTACCGCAGATTTTGCATCCGCGATTGTGCGGGTTTCTTAAGCTGCAACGCGGCAGTTGGTTCTGGTGCGCTGCCGATGCCAAATCGGCGAATACAGCGGATCCGGGATCTGCTGGTTTGTCTTTTTCTGAGACGGGATTGGCCAAGGGCAAGGCATCCTCACTTAACAACTGCGGGTGTGGGATAGGCGCCGGGCGGTTCGATGCTGCCCGCCAGCCGGCGCCAAAAACCCGTCCGCCCGGCAAACCGATCCTGGGCCACCCAACGAAATCGCGTCAAAAGCATATGCCGCGCATGCAGCGCAAAGCCCACATCCGCCGCCAGGCCCAGCACAAACCATAACCCGAGCCAAAAATGCCAGCTCCAATCCGGTTCCTGCGGCTGGCGCGCCACATACCACAGCACCATCGCCAGCACAACCGCGCCGTAAGCCACCCAGGGGCAAAAGAAAATTCGGACCAGGCTGGCGCTGGCGGCGCGAGACGATGTGCGGGCCGTTAGTCCCTGCCACATACCTACCCAATAAAGCGCGACGCAATCGGCTACCAACATGATCATACCCCCCCACCAAAAACAGTTCGCCGCCCAATGCCCGTCCGGATCAGGGGCGATTGAAAACGTCCCATACCAAAACACGAGCTCAACAACCAGGACCGTTGCGAGCGGCGCGAAAAACTGGCGCCAGAGTGCCAGCCATTGGCCGCGCAAGATGTCGGCGACGCTCAGAGGTGTCGAGAGGAGTAATTCCAGGGTGCCGGCGCGGCGCTCGTCGGCCAGTGGTCGTGAGCTTTCCGCGGCGATCCAACACCGCAGCGTCAGGTTCAGAAACAGCGCCGTTGTGACATAAACACTGGGGTCGAGCCATGCGCGCCGATATTTCGCCAGACCCCAAATCCAAACGCAGGCGGTGACCAGCAGCACACCCCAGACGAGCGCCGGTTTGAACCGCAACCGTGAGGTCAGCCAAAAAAAGGGATTTTGAGCCAGCAATCGCTGGCGGAAAGTGACGCGCTCGTCGAGTCTGCCGTAGGTCCAGAACTGCCAGCGTTCGTGCCAGCGTAGCCGGCGAACATCCGCGGGCCGATCCTGCCAGGAATGCGGTGCCGCCACGCAGGCCAGCAGTAACGCGGCCCATGCTAAGGCGTGCAAAACGGCGAGCGAATACCAGAACTTGTCGGGGTTGGGCGTGAAGTTCTGCGCGAATGCGAGCGCAAAGGTGAATCCGGGGCTGGGCAGGAAAAAAAGCCAGAGCACTCGGCCGCTCTTATCCCACAGGGAGAGGAGTCCGCCGAGCGCGGGCATGCCTCCTGCCGCCAGCAGCAGCAGCAACAGCGTGGTGCCTCGGGCCTTTTGGCCGGAGCGGCTCAAAGCCGAGATGCCGATGCCCAGTGAAAGGGAGAAAAACAGTGTGTTGAGGATCACCAGTGCCATGCGTCCGAATTCGCCGAGGCTGACGCCACCCATCAGCAAAGGAATCGCCATCATCGGCAATGCGGCCGCAACGGCATAAAACGCGTTCACCGAACCCGCCACCAACTTCCCAATCACGACATCGTACCCGCGTAGATCGGTCAGGAACAGCAGACCCAACGTGCCTTCCCGCTTTTCCTCGCTCAGGCAGTCAGCCGTTGCGCGCACTCCGCTGAATAGCGCATAGGCCACCGCGCTGCCGGTGAGCACACCAAATAGCGTCAGCGAAACGAACCGTGGCGCCTCGTCGCGCAACATCAGGAATAACCACACTCCTAATAAGATGACCACCAACGCCGCCCCGCTCCGCAGCCAATAAGTGCCCCAGCGCCGTGAGGCCACCCGCAGTTCCCGGCTGACAATGGGCAGGAACGTCATCTCACACCACTACCGGTCGCGGACCGCGTCGCCGACCGCCGCATCACCCGTGGTGATATTGCCGACGATGTTGTCTTCCTGTTGCGGGCCGGTCACAGTGATTTCACCTACCTTCAACCCGAGGTGGTACACATTCAACTGCTGGCCGAGAGGCGGCAGCCGGCCGACGGGGAAATTCAGCACGGCGAACCGGCCGTCGTGGTTCACCAGCGCAACCCTGCCCGCCAATGTCGTATCCGGTGTGACGATCAATGCTGAGGAGTTGGTTGAGCCTAGCGCAGTGAACGCGCTCCCTGACGAGCGCGGCTGATTTTGTGCGTGGCGGTGACTGCAGCCCGCCAGCAGAAGGGCGCTCGCCATCCATGCATAAGCAATGCGCATGGTTGTCAGTAAAAGACGGGCCGCACTCCAGGTCAACTCGCAAACTGAGTGTGAGCACCCATCCTCAACCCATCCTCGCCACGCCGCCCTCTTCCAGACGTCCTCCCAACGTCGTCCCAACGTCCCCCCATCGTCCTCCCATCGTCCTCCCGCCGTCATGCTCCGCTACTGCCCTGCTCTCAACATCACGTTGATTCCCCTAGCGGATGCGGGTTTAGGCAATGACCGGACATTGACGAGAGAGCCTACTGGACTACTCTCTGTCCATGGATCATGCGCCTGGATTTCTGAAGCTGGTAAATGAGGAACGCCCTTATGTGAAGGAATTAACGGTGGAACAGGCCCGTGAGCACCTGGGCCGCAACACGCAAGCCATTTTGCTGGACGTCCGTGAGGACCATGAATGGGAGAAACAGCATGCCGCGCAAGCTATTCACCTGGGCAAAGGCATCCTCGAACGCGATTTGGAAAACACCATTCCAGATTTTGACCGCGAGATCATCATGTACTGCGGCGGCGGTTATCGGTCGGTGCTGACGGCTGCCGTGGCGCAGCGAATGGGTTATCGGAATGTATTCTCGCTGATCGGCGGCTACAAAGCGCTCGTCCAAGCCAACTGGCCGATGAAAAGCGGCCCGGCGCGCGGACTTTAGTCCGCAGCAATCCCCAGTCGCCAAGCACAAGCCTGCGCGGCGGAGTATTTCTGTCACCCGCACGTTGCTGCGGACTAAAGTCCGCGCGCCGATTTCCGCGCTCCAGTTACTTCGCCACGAGCTTTACCTGCGCGCCCTGGAGTCGATCCGAGCCGGCTTTGAGAAGGATCGAGCCCGGCTTGCCGGTGGACCGCACGATCACGAGACACAAACCGTTAAACGCATTGCGCTCCGAAGCCTGGAAGGGTTCGAAACTGGTTGGGTCGCCGTTATCCACCGCGACGATCTCACCGGGGCCCGTGACGGCAAAGGTGACATGATTGTTGGCGCGCGGCACAACGTGCCCATTATCATCCGCGATCGAAACGGTCACAAATGACAAATCGTGTCCATCGGCGTTGATTTTAGCGCGGTCCGGGTTGAGCAACAGCCTGGCCGGGTCGCCGGTTGTCGCGACGGCATCATGCGCCCAAACCATCGCGCCTTTATAAGCCAGCACCTTGAGTTCGCCCGGCTCATAAGCCACGTCCCACGTTAGGCGATAATCATACGGCCCGCGCTTTTTCCGGCCCAAGGAACGGCCGTTGAGGAATAGTTCGGCTGAATCGCCGGAGGTATAAACCTGCACGGGAGTGACCTGGCCGACGCGGTCCGGCCAGTTCCAATGCGGTGAAATGTGGGCCATGTGCAGCTCAGGGCGCCAACGCGCCTGATATAAGTAAAACCGGTCCTTCTTAAACCCGGCGAGGTCGATGATGCCGAAATAAGAACTGCGCGATGGCACCAGGATTTTGCCGGTGTCCTTCAGTTCCTGTTCCATCTTCGCGCGCACCGCCGGGTCGGTAAACGTCAGCATGTGCCGGGCATCGCCGTTGTAGGGCGTCGGCTCGCCGAGGTAATCGAACCCGGTCCAGACAAATTCTCCGGCCATGAACGGCGCTTCGTCCTCGCCGTGGAATTCAGTGTCCGGAATGGTCGCCCAGCGCGGCGCATATAAATCGTACGAGCTGACTTGGAAATCGGCTTTGCCGTCGCTCTTATTAGTGCTGACCGGGAAGAAATACTCACCACGCGTGCTGATGCAGGAGGCTGTCTCGCTCCCAAATAACGGGATGTCGGGGTTGGCATCACGGAATTTGCCATACTCATTGGGCTTATAGTTATACCCAAACACATCGACGATCTTTTGGAATCCGTTGTAACCCGCCTGCGTCTCGTTGCAAGCCGCGGTCACCGGGCGCGTGCGGTCTTCTGAGCGGACGATGCTGGCCAGTTCCGCGGCGACCTTGTGCCCCTGGGGTGAACCCTGCTCGGGGATTTCGTTGCCGATACTCCAGAGCACGACGCAGGGATGATTCCAATCCCGGCGCACCAGCGCACGCAGGTCTTTTTCGTGCCAATCAGGAAAGAGCAGGTGATAATCGTTCTGCGTCTTGCCGCGCACCCAGCAGTCAAACGCCTCGTCCATCACCACAAAGCCCAGGCGGTCGCACAGATCCAGCAGCTCGGGCGCCGGCGGGTTGTGGCTGGTGCGCAGCGCGGTGCAGCCCATCTCGCGCAGCAATTCGAGTTGCCGCTGCAGCGCGCGGGCGTTGATAGCGGTGCCCAGCGCGCCCAGGTCATGATGATCGCAAACGCCGTTTAGCGGAACACGCTCGCCGTTTAACAGAAATCCATTGTCCACCGTGAACTGAATTTTGCGAATGCCGAACGGCGTTTCATAGGAATCCACAATCCGGCCGTCTTGTGAGACGGTCGTGACGGCAACGTATCGGTTTGGACTCCGGATGCCCCACAACTTCGGGTTCCGGACCGCAACGGTGGTGGTGCCATTGCCGGTTGCACCCGGCGCGAGCTTTAGGTTTACGGTTTCCATGCTCGCGACCGGTCGCCCAAGCCGCGTTCCGTCGCCGTTGGCCTCATAGAGCAGCGTATCCACTTGCACTTGCGCCTCGGCCGCCGCCTGGTTTTGAACCGTCGCGCGAAGCCGCACGGTCGCCGACTCGCGCGTCACTTCGGGCGTCGTGATATACGTGCCCCAATGCGCCACATGCACTGGCGCGGTCTTCACCAGCCAAACGTTCCGGTAAATGCCGCCGCCCGGATACCAGCGGGATGAGTTGGGCGGATTATCCAGGCGAATCGCGATCACATTATCCGCGCCGGGTTTCAGCAACGGCGTCAGATCAAGCTCCCAGGAGGAATATCCATAGGGCCAGCCACCGGCGAATTGGCCGTTCACCCACACCGCCGCGTAAGCCATCGCGCCATCGACGTCCAAAAAAATCTGTTTACCGGCATCGGACGCGGCGAGTTGGAAATGTTTGCGGTACCACGCGACCCCCCACCAGGGCAGCTTGCCGGTTTCGCCCGAGTAGGCCTGATTGAACGGCCCTTCAATACCCCAATCATGCGGCAGGGTCACGGCGCGCCAGGCGCTTTCATCACACATCGCCTGAACGTAGGCGACGTCGCCGCCCGGATTGCCCTGCGGCCGCTCCGGAGAGCGAGTGTTCCGGCTCAATTCGGCGCCGGTCGGCAGCAGCCATGGCTTGAGAGATTGGTAGTCGAGCTTGGTCGTGCTGCCCGCCGGATCGCCTTTGATGAATTTCCAATCGGCGTTAAACGAGAGCCGCTCGCGCGGCGAGGAGAAATCGGCGGCGTTCGCGCTGAGTGCGCCGGCCGCCAGCGCCGCGCACAGGACGAAGCTGGACCACTTTCGTGGTTCGATTTGAGGAACGGCAGGGTTTTGCTCAAAAACTTGCGGGGAAAATTTCAGGAGCCACATAATTTCAACTGCCCGCGAGATTGCAGCGAAGAGGCAAACCTGTCAACGCGTGTTTGGGTGGGTTTGGTCGATACCGATTCCGGCGAGGCTCGGCAAAAGGATGCGTGATTCTCACGCACTGCGCGTGAAACTCACGCGCGTTCGCAACACATCGACGGCAGATTTCAGTTGGTTCAAGCAGGAACGACGGTTGGTACTGCGTGTGCTAGTCCCCCATATTCATTGACACCGGAAGCGTGTTATGTCATGGTTGGCACGCTGGCTCCGGTTGCAAAGAGCTCAACATTGCCTTATGAAAGCAACTGGGTTTATTCTCTCTCGCGCTCTGGCTCTATTACTCGGTGTTCTTCCGTCCGCTGCGTCTGCCGCGGTGGTGTTCACCACTAACACGCTCATCCACTCGTTTGATACCAGCTACGAGGGAGCCGACATCATCGTAAGCAACTGCACGGTTACTATCGATGGCTCACACCGCTTCCTGAGCTTGCTCGTCGCCGATGGTGGAGTCGTAACGTACACGCCTTCCGGCAGCGCGACGCTGTCGGTCCAACGCTCGGCCCAGAACGAACCGCAAGTGCTTATCAGCACCAATCCAGTGAGCCTGCTGCTTACTGGCGCGCTGGTGATGGTGTCCGTGACCGATACAAACCTGAACCTGTTCATCCCCAGTCAGGACTATATCGTGACGCAACTGACCAACGGCGTAATCGAACTCGAGCGAAGCGCCGGCTCGGCTATTCCGGACGGGTCAATCGTCCTGGTGAGCTACACGGTGAGCGATTCCACTGCCGCGGGCTTGTGGCTGAGTATCGGCGGCGATATGACCGTAACGGGCGGCGGTGCAATCAACGCAACCGGCGGCGGCTACAGCGGCGGTTCAGGCCCAGGCGCCGGCCTCACTGCCGACGAGTTGCTCGATGGGTCGGGTGGCGGTTATGGCGGCATCGGCGGCACCAGCTCAAGCAATGCTGTAGGCGGAGTCACCTACGGCCCGTTTGATGTACCCACTTTCCCGGGCAGCGGTGGCGGCACGGGCGTCGGCGGACTCGGCGCTCCCGGTGGGGGCGTGATCCACGTGTCAGTCGGCGGCACTTTAGCGATTGATGGCGCCATTGCGGCCAAGGGAGGCGATGCGATGAATGAGCGTTCCGGCGGCGGCTCCGGTGGCAGCGTCTGGTTGAGTGCGGGTGCTGTGACTGGCGGAGGTGCGATCACTGCGAATGGCGGGGCAGGCGAACCCGTCCATGGCGGCGGCGGCGGCGGGGGACGCATCGCACTCTCGTGCGGCACCAACAACTTTGCCGGAACAATCACCGCGTATGGAGGTCCCGGCTGGCAAGCGGGAGGCGCCGGCACCGTCTATACCGTTACAGCAGGCCAATCCGGTTTGTTAGTGCTGGATAATGGCGGGCAAACTGGTACGAACACTACTTTGACCGTGGTCGGCGCCCCCAATGTTCTGATTCAAGGCAATGCTAAGGTGTTGGCTGTAGGCACTTGGACTGCGAACAATCTAACCGTTGCGTCAAATGGCTGGTTATTGGCACTGCCGCTCACGGCGCTCAATCTCAACGCCGAAGACATTACTATCCAACCCGGTGGCAATATCGTGGCCGACGGCGCGGGGAGCAGACCCGGCACCGGCCAGGGCTTTGGCTGGTATTCCCCGCAATCTCCAAATTCACCGTGCGGTGGCGGTGGCTATGGGGGGGCCGGTGGCAGCGGAATAATGACAAATGCCGGCGGCGGGCTGGGTTATGGCTCTCAGACCGCCCCCACCAGTTTTGGCAGTGGCGGCGGAGGGTTCACTCCCAACCAAGGCACCTCGTTGAGCGGTTATGGAGGTGGTGCGATTCATCTAACCATCGTCGGTACGCTGCAAGTGGACGGACTGCTCTCTGCCTCCGGGACGGCTGGCTTGGGGACCGGTGGTGGCGGCGGCTCAGGGGGCAGCCTTTGGATTACGGGCGGTACCTTGGCTGGCTCCGGCGTGATCGCCGCCAACGGCGGCAATGGCGTCGATGCCATTGGCGGCGGGGGCGGCGGCGGTCGCATTGCCCTGTTTCCGAGGCTCAACAGTTTCACTGGAGTAATCAGCGCGTATGGTGGCAGTGGCGCTAACTACGGCGGGGCGGGCACCGTCTATATTCAAACCGGTAACGGCAGCCAGCTCATTTTGGATAACGGCGGTCCGCGGGGCACCAATACCGCCATTCAAACAGCCAACTCCACCGATCTCATCATCCGGAATGGCGCCGTTGGCGTGCAGAATTATCCACCGCAGACATTCCAGAACTTGTGGATTGGCTCGAACGGCTGGCTGACGGCCAGTAGTACGCCCGGCGGCAACTATCCGGGTCAGGTAAATCTGACCATCACCGGTAATGCAACGATTCAGTCCGGCGGCGGGATCGTGACTGATGCGATGGGGTACGGCCCGGGGATAGGTAACGGGGCCGGCCGAGTCGTCTTTGTTTCCGAAAACTACTATCTTGCCGGCGGCGGTGGCCATGGCGGATACGGGGGTGGCGGCATCCCTGGTTACGCGGCCGGCGGTCTTGCTCAGGATGATCCTGTTATGGGCCCGACCATTTCGGGCGGCGGCGGCGGCCAGATGCTGCCGAATTTCATCGGCGGCACGGGTGGTGGAAGCATTCACCTGATCGTCAATGGCACCTTGCAAATGGATGGCGTAATCTCCGCCAATGGCGGCAGCGGTTCAGGACTCGGCGGCGGCGGTGGCGCCGGTGGGAGTGTTTGGCTCGCACCGGGCGCTATAACCGGCGCAGGCATCATTAGTGCCAATGGCGGCAATGGCGCTTACAATACCATCGCAGGAGGAGGCGGTGGCGGACGAATTGCGCTGTTATGCAATACTAATACTTTCCGCGGCATGATTTCAGCCTACGGCGGGGGGCTGAGCAACTGGGGCGGGGCCGGCACGATTTACCTCAAGACCAACTCACAGAGTGTCGCCCTGTTGCTTTTGGATAACGGGAACAACTCCGGGACCAATTCGACGTTCAATAGCGGCACCCTGGTAGATGTCACCGTCAGGGGTGGGGCAATCGCGCAAATCCCAACCTCCGGGATAATACAAAATTTATTGGTACAAACGAATAGCGCGGTCGTGCCAAGCGCTGTGCGTGGCCAATCTGCATCGCTCAACGCTTCGGGCAATGCCACGATTGAACCCGGCGGCGCCATTTCGGCCGACGGCGCCGGTTATGATTACTCCAATCTCGGCCCCGGCACCGGATACAGTTCAACCTCCGGCATTCGCGGCGGCGGTGGTCATGGCGGCTGGGGTGGTGCCAACCCCTCAGGTCGTGGCGGGGCCTACGATTCTATCAATTCACCAATCCTTGCCGGTAGCGCGGGTGGCAGTTATGGCAACGCGTCCTCAACGCCTGGCGGTGCCGGTGGTGGTGCTTTGCGGCTCAATATAACTGGCGTCCTGACCATCAACGGCCGCATCTCAGCCGATGGCCGGGATGGCGCTCCCAATAGCGGCGGCGGCGCCGGCGGCGCGCTTTGGATAAACGCCGGGACATTGGCCGGCTCCGGCAGAATCACTGCCAACGGTGGAGCAGGTTTGGTGAATGCGGGGGGTGGCGGCGGCGGGCGCATCTATCTGACTTACCAGTCGCCCAGCCAGTTTGATGGTTCGGTCCTTGCCGTGGGCGGCAACGGCGTTGTGCCTGGCGGAGCCGGCACCATTTTCATGATGCCTTCCGGTGCCAACCTGGGCCAATTGTTCATTGACAACGGCGGATTGACCGGGACCAACACGCCCTTCTCGAGCGCGTATTCATCGCAAGGCTCGCTCCCGCTCTCTGACCTGACCGTCCGTGGTGGTGCTACGCTCCAACCGCTGACGCCGCTGCCGATGTTCGACAATTTCACCGTGGCCGCTGCAAGTTCAGTCGTTGCAACGCGTGGCCAAACCAACCTCGAGCTTATCGTTATGGGCAATGCGGATATCGCTCCGGGTGGTTCCGTTTCGGCTAATGGCTGCGGGTTCGCCCAAGCCCAGGGTCCGGGCGCAGGGCATCCACTCAACAGTCAAGGCGCTGGCGGCGGTTACGGCGGCAGCGGCGGAGCGTCCGCTTCCGGGGCGACCGGGGGCAGGACTTATGGTTCGGCATCGCAACCAAGCGATTGGGGTAGCGGAGGTGCCGCCGGTGCGAACACGTTTTTTGGCGGTTCGGACGGTGGCGGCGCCGTGCGCATGAGTGTCGCTGGGACGTTCACTGTCGATGGCCTGCTCAGCGCGGATGGCAATCCGGGATTGCAGGACAACTCAGGGGGCGGCAGTGGTGGCAGTATTTGGGTTTCAGCTCGAGCGTTTACGGGGAAAGGCTGGGTTTCGGCCAATGGCGGTTCGGGCGAGCTTTACAACGGCGGCGGGGGTGGGGGCGGGCGCATCGCCATTTATTCGCCCGCTAACACCTATACCGGTGTTGTGTTCATTGCGGGTGGTCCTGGAGCCAATCCCGGCGAATCTGGCACTCTAACCGAGGGCGACTTCAGCCCGTTCCAAGTTTTATCTCAATCCCCGGTCGGTTTAGTCAGTAATAGTGTCAGCAGCGTGGACCTGACCTTTAGTGAATTCCTCAGCAGCGCTAACGCGTCCGGCTTCACTTTGCGCGCACCCTTTGTGACGCTTGGCAATTCCAATGTGTCCGCCTATGCCACCGGCCCTGACACAGTGCGCTTCAGTTTTCCGACGCTGAACCAGGCCGGCACTTACCAGATCGCGCTCGCTTCGGGTGTGACCAACATCTTTGGCCAGACGGTTTCGGAGGTTTATACAGGTGCGTTCACAATTTCGCTGCCAAGTATTGCTCCGCGTTTGAGCGCCACGACAACCGGCGGGAATTTAGGGGTCACCTGGCAAGGACTGACAGGCGTGGCCTACCAGGGCTGGTGGTCCACTAACCTGGTCGATTGGCAACCGCTCGGCGGTGTCCTTTACGCCAGTAACGCCTTGCTGCAACTGCAGTTGCCCATAAATGGCGCCCCGGCGGGGTTTCTGCGGGTGCAGGCCAGCGACTAACGTGTCGCGACACTGCCTCAAAACGGGCCAACCGGCTTCAGACCACCGGCTCAGCCTTGGGCAACGGCCTTGGCCCTGGGGACTATGGTTGAATGTACCTAATCCGCACGGGCGTCGGGATATCCGGCGGACTTTTCATCGAAACCCGGACGATCCGGCGCAGTCTCCCGCGTCGGGCAGTATAGCGTGGCAGGAGCACTGGCTCGTCATGCCGAGGCAGTGGATGCCAATTGGTCAGTTCCGCCAACCCACGCACTTCCTGCAACATCTTCATCAAGTTTATTCGGGTCGCCATGCGTTCTTAGAATGTTGAGAGCAAGTCACCTGCCATCTCAACGCTGAGCAGAATAAAGGGGTGGGGAGGGCTCGTCCCCCATCGGTAAGTGCCCAGTGACGTGAATAGGGACGAGCCGTTCCCGCCCCGAGCCAATCCGTCCCGAGGTGTTCTCGCCACTTTAAGAACCAACCCTGGCCCAATGATGTCACACGACAATCCCGCTTGGCAGGTCTGGCGCCTTCTGGTTAGCTCAGCCCGCCCGAATGACACCTGTGAGACGTTTCTGCCGGCGAATACTGTTTGCGCTGGTGCTCCTGGCGGCTGCTTGCCCGCTGCTGGCCCAGCAACAGCAGGTCGTCGAATGGTCTATCGTGCCGCTGTCCGGCGAAGAAGGCACTGTCATGTACGACATGCACACCGGCCTTTACACCGCCACCAACGGTGTGCTGGTTCGCTACGGGGAGGCGGTGCTGACGGCCGAGCGCATGGTTCTCGATCAACCCAAAGGGGAAATCCTCGCCGATGGCGATGTGCGCATTCAGCAAGGCGAACAGTTCTATGCCAGCCAGCATGTCAGTTACAATTTTTTCACCCACCAGATGGAAGCGGAGCAGTTTCGCACGGGCGAGACGCCGGTGTTCGCCGCCGGCATCGGCCTGCATGGCGATTTGACCAATCACACTTATGAGGCCGCTCATGCGATGTTAACCACGGATGACATCGCCCACCCCGATTTCCAGGTGCGGGCGCGGCGTATCCGTATTATTCCCGGCAAGAAGATGATCGCGTATGACGCGGTGCTCTACGTCAAAGGCGTGCCGGTCTTTTATTTCCCGTATTACTCGCGCAATATTGGGCCGCGCTCGAACAACTTCAACTTTGTGCCCGGCTATCGGACGCTCTACGGCCCGTTCATCCTCGGCGATTATACCTGGTATCCGTCCGACGACCTGGATGTGATCATGCACACCGATTACCGGGAAAAGCGCGGACCCGGCATCGGACCGGATGTGAACTTCCGGCTGGGCCGCTGGGGCCAGGGCAGTTTCAGCTACTACTACACGCACGATTCCCAACCGAATATCGACCAACTCGGCGTGCCCATTCCCGAAAACCGCCAGCGAGTCGGCTTTACATACCAGGCCAACCCCGCCACTAATTTTTTCGTCAAATCGGTCGTCGATTACCAAAGCGATGTTGCGGTCGTTCGTGACTTTTTTGAAACCCAGTATTTTCTCGATCCGCAGCCGAAGACGTTTGTCGAGGCCAACAAGTTCTGGGACAATTTCAGCCTCGACGCGTATGCACAGCCGCGGGTGGATAATTTTCTCGATACGGTCGAACGGCTGCCGGATATCCGGCTGACGGGCTTCCGCCAGCAACTGGGCGCCACGCCGTTGTATTACGAGAGCCAGAGTTCCGCGGGCTATTACGAAGAGGCGTTCGCGAATAACCTCGGCACCAACGGGCCGGCCACCGGTTCGATGAACTACTCCGCCGCCCGCGCCGATACCTACCACCAGGTGCTTCTGCCGGAAACCTTGTTTGGCTGGCTGAACCTCACACCTCGCGTTGGCGGTCGCTTCACCTACTACGGCACCGCCACGGGTCCCGGCGCCACGACCGACGAGCAGTACCGCGAGGTGTTCAATACCGGCGCCGAACTCTCGTTCAAGGCCTCGCGCCTTTGGCCGTCGGTCTCAAGCCAGGTCCTCGACATCAACGGCCTGCGCCATATCATCGAGCCGTCGGTCAATTATGTCTTCGTCCCGTCGCCCTCGGTGCCGCCGAGCCAGTTGCCCCAGTTCGATTATGAACTGCCCAGCCTGCGGTTGCTGCCGCTTGATTTCCCCGAGTACAACGACATCGATTCCATCAATACCGAGAATGCCGTCCGCCTGGGTGTACGCAATAAGCTCCAGACCAAACGCGAAGGACAGGTAGTCAATCTCCTCGACTGGGATCTTTATATCGATTGGCAGCTCGACCCGACGGCGGGCCAGGGCACCTTCAGCGATCTGTTTTCCGACCTCGCCATCAGACCTCGTTCATGGCTCACGCTCGAATCGCTCATTCGCTACGACATTAACGACCATTTCCTGCGCATGTCCTACACCACCATCACCATCGCCCCGAATTCCATCTGGAGCTGGCGGGTGGGACAGTACTATCTGCTGCATGATCTCAGCGGTTCTCCCACGGCTCTAGGCGACGGCAACAACGTCTATACCAGCACGTTTTATTTCAAGCTGAATGAGAACTGGGGGTATCGGATGTCCCATTATTTCGACGCGATGAGCGGCCGGATGGCAATGCAATCCTACGCGGTATATCGGGACCTGCGCTCCTGGACGGCGGCACTGACCTTCTACATTAGTGACAACCCGATTGGGCCAAAGGATTACACCATCGCCGCGACCTTCTCGCTCAAGGCCTATCCGCACTTCGCGCCGGGCGTCGATGCGCTCGCGCCCTATGCGCTGTTGGGGCGGTAACCTCAGCGCAAAGACGCAAGACGAAACGAGCCCATTTGTTTCGGCGCGCTAATGCGCGCAACCCGACACGTGCAGTTGCAAAATCATGTCCGCCACTCGCTCAACAGCCGTGTTTCTCGTTTCAACCAATCTTCCTGACCATCATGATGGGCGAACTGCGGCGCCACTCCCGCCTGCACGTTGGCGGGTAACGACCGATACCAATCCAAGGTGACCTTGGCGGTGTCTGACATCGGACGAAAGGTCAGGCCCTTGGCCAACGCGCGCGACGCGTTACAGCGGTGCAAGCCTGCGCTCTCGCCTGCGGGAGGTTCGTATAGCGGAAATTGGCCGGCAACGCCTTTGCTCTTTAAGAACTCGTAGGGAACCCAGGTCAACACTGCCGTCGAGCCAACACCGGCGAACACCTGCTCGAGCATCCGTTTCATCGATGTATCTCCAGCGGGACCAGTGGCGTTATAGATTCCGACCGTGTCGCGCTCGATGCATCGCACCAGCCAGTCAGCCAGGTCGCGCACGTCAATGACCTGGATCGGGTCGCTCGGCGCACCCGGCGCGATCATTTCTCCGGCCAATGACGCGCGCACCGGCCAATAAATAAACCGGCCGGAAGTATCCCGCGGCCCCACGATAAATCCTGGCCGCACAATCATAACGCGACCCGGCATAGCCGTTTCGGCCGCGCGTTCGCACAGGGCTTTGCCGCCGCCGAAATTCTCGTAGTTCTTGCCCATATCCTCCGTTGTGGGGTCGGCGAGCGTCGCCAACGGCGCCGTTTCGTCGTAATTGGGTTTGCTGACATCGGCATACACCGAAATGGTGGAGATGAAGACGTACTGTTTGATGTGGGGCGCCAGCAACTCCGCTGAGGCCTTTACCATGCGCGGGAAATAGCCGCTGGTATCTATGACCGCGTCCCACTGGCGCCCGGCCAATTGGGAGAGGCCTCTTGGGCTGTTGGGGTCGTGCGGGACGTCGGGCCGGCCGGCGGTCCGGCGGTCATCCGCCGTCTTGTTGGGATCACGGTTGCCGAACAGTTGGTCAACGTTCTTGGGTACCACGCTGGGCCGGCCTGCTTGATGCCGGAGTTGTTCGGTCCGGCCGCTGTTGAAGTGAGTGACTTTATGACCGCGGGCCAGTGCCGATTCGGTGCAGGCCGGCCCGAGAAACCCGGTGCCGCCGAGAATCAGAATCCGCAGTGGTCGAGGCGCCGTGGTCTCCTGCGCAGCCATTAGGACGGACGAGTGCAGCGCGGTCGAAGACAAGGCCAGAGCTGAAGACGCGATGAACCGGCGACGTGGGACGTTCATGGCTGACCTTACTTCTGCGTGACGCGGCGTCAAGCTGGATGGCGAGTGACATTTTGCGAGCCCCTTTCGCCTTCGAGCAGGTGGAAAACATCGGTGCGTATCTTCGATGGCTCGGCATTCCAGCTCCCGTTCCAGGGTCAACAACCATTGCAGTGACAAACGCGATATACCAGGAACAGTTCCTTCTCGTAGCGGCGGGCGGACTTGAGTTCGAGTCGCGTGGCCTGAGCCAGGCGTGGCACACCGATTCCATCCGCGAGAGTCGGCGCGCCGCGCCCCCCAAAAACCTTGGGGCACACGGTCAGATGCAATTCGTCGACGACACCGGCGCGGAACAGCACGTTATTAATCTCGCCACCGCCTTCGCAGACCAACCTTTTGACACCCCATTTGCGCGCCAGCCAGGTCAGCGCGCGCCGAAAATCGATTTCGCGACGGCCCACGATTTTTACTTCGTCAGCCACGGCACGCAGTCTCTTCAGGCGCGCCTTCCCCGCGCGCTCGGTGGTCAGCACGATGACGGGTGAAAACTTGCCTTTGAATAATTCAGCATCCGGGTTGACGGTGCCCCTGCCGCTGACAACCACGCGCAAGTTGTATTCCGCCAGGCCGCGTTTCACCCGCAGCCGCCTGAACCGGACCGGCCCCGGGCCCAGGTTGATCGGGTTTAAATCCACCGTCCGCGCGCCGGACATCACCGCGTCGGCCGTTGCGCGCAACTCCAGCATGTGGGTGCGGTCGCGTTTGCTGCTGAAAGACGAGAGCGCGCGATTGGCCGTGGCGAGCTTGCCATCGGCCGTCATCGCGGCGTTGAGAAAAACAAACGGGCGCATTCAGAGTATCAACATCGCATCGCCGTAGCTGAAAAACCGGTACCGCTCGCGCACAGCCTCGGCGTAGGCGGCCAGGATGCGCTCGCGCCCCACCATCTTTCGCGGCGCGGCGAAGGCGCTGACTAACATCAGCAGCGTCGAACGCGGCAGGTGAAAGTTGGTCAGCAGCGCATCCACAATCCTAAAGTCGTGGGGCGGAAAAATAAATAGCCGAGTCCGGCCCACGCCGGCGGCCAAGGTGCCCCCGTGCAGGGCGGTGACGGTTTCCAGCACCCGCAAGGTGGTGGTGCCGACGGCCACCACGCGCCCGCCGCGGCGCTTCGCCTCGTTGATGGCTCCCGCGGTGGCTTCGCTCAACACAAAGCGCTCTTCGTGCATGACGTGCTCGGCCAGCGTGGCGGCTTTGACCGGCGCAAAGGTGCCTAAACCGACGTGCAGTGTGACGAACTGGACCTCGACGCCAAGTGAATGAATCTGCTTAAGCAGCTCGTGGGTGAAGTGTAATCCGGCGGTTGGCGCGGCGACCGAACCGGGCGGTTCGGCAAAAACAGTTTGGTAGCGCGCGCGGTCCGAATCAGTGACGCCCAGGTCGGGCCGGTTGATGTAGGGGGGCAGGGGCACCTCGCCCAGGCGCTCCAGCTCGTCGAGCAGGTTCGGTGTGCCGCTGAACACCAAACGCCGGTGCCCCTCGGCGTTGGTTTCGACAACCCGTGCGCGCAGAGGCTCGAGCGCGCCTTGGGCGTTGTGGAACTGAAGCTCGGTATGTACCCGCGCTCGTTTGCCCGGGCGGAGCATCACCCACCAATCATTCGGCCCGTTTTCTTCGAGCAACAGCACCTCGAACCGGCCGCCCGTTCGCGCGTTGCTGGCGCGCAACCGTGCCGGAATCACCCGCGAGTTGTTCAACACGAGCAAGTCGCCGGCGCGCAAATAGCTCAGCAAATCGCGGAAGCGCCGGTGCTCCAGGCCCGCGGGGTCCCGCCGCAGCACCAGCAAACGCGAGTCCTCCCGGACTGGCGCAGGCTCTTGCGCAATCAACTCCGGGGGAAGAGAAAAATCGAAATCCGCTGTGCGCATGGGGGAGCATCAATCGAATAGCGCGCGCTGACAAGCTGTCGTTCCTTAAGCTGGCTAAGGCTGCCGGCGTAAAACTCTCGTTCGGTTCCAACGGACGCTATCCCAACATGGGGAAGCTGGATTATTGCTTCGAGGTGAACCGGTTGCTGGATTTACAGCCGGCTGACATGTTCAGCCCCGCTTCGCGTGGCTGTAGAGCCAGCCAGCATGGGACACACACGTAAACGTCGCTTGCGCAGGACCGCCTACACAGCCTGCGCAAGCTCGTGGTTTCCTGTTTTCTGACTAGAACTCGTACGAGACGCCCAGCGTGACGAAGATCGATTTTCCCAGGTCCAGCTCCGCTTTTCTGCCGCCGGCAATTTGGGAGAAGGTGCCGACATCCTGGAATTGGGCGCCGGCGAACACACGCGTCTTCTGGCTCATGGCCAACGAAAGTGTCCCCCCGACATACCCGCCGACCAGCCAGTCGGAATCTGAACCGTAGCCGCTGTGAGCGACAACGCTGCCGACGCCCGGAATGGTGACGGTTTCCGTAAATCCGAAGTCGCTGTCCACCCAAAGTACGGCCAGCCCGCCCGACAGTGAAAAACGGAACCATTGGTCCAAGGGAATCTCCAGGTACGGCCCGAGACGTCCGCCATAAAGTGACCCCTCCAGGGTGCGACGCCCCAGAATCATCGCTCCGCCAGGGACCGTGCTGAGCGAGCGCATGGGCGAATCGCTAATCATTGCGCCGGGGCCCGAAAAGCTGCCGACGTAAGGCGCTAATGGTGGCACAATCCCTCCCAGCGAATAGGCATCTGCGAGGCGGGTCACCGGCGTTGAAACCGTTTGGCTATCGACAATATCCAGGTCCATGTAATTGAAGGCGAGTTCAACGCCCCAGGGGCATTTGCCCAACGCGCCGAGTTGGCGGTTGAAACTCAGCTCCAGGCCATGCTGAGGATCGCAGTTGGCATCAGGGGCGACCCCCGCGGCGGCCGCGCTGGAACTGTGCATGACCACGCTATCGTTCCCGGCCAGTTGACTGGCATGGGCGTAACCCCAGTTCCAGGTCAACCCGCCAGAATTGTCGCTGCTGTCGAGCAGATTGAAACCGTCGTCATAGCGGTGATTGGCCCCGGCAAGCGCCGGCCCCGGCTCGGTTTGCGCAGGAAACCCGCCCAGACCGTTGAAACGTGCGGTGATGTTGAAACCTGGCCGGTAACTGAGGCTGATACGATTCGGCGAGCTTTGGTCGGTCGCTACAAACTGCGCGCGGCTGGACAGCGCCGCACAGACAACGACCGCAACGAGCATTGTAAGATTCCTTTTCATGTGATTGGCGGTTAAAATTCAAGGAGCCTGAAGGATCCGGTAATACCTTATGGCCTGGGTGCCGGGAGGCGATTCGGTCTTAGGCGGCCCGCTATCGAGCCATTGGATGCGCCGACCAGTGCCTGCAATGCCAGGAATGGCCGTCTTCCAATTCCGCATGTCGATGGAGTACTGCACATAATAAGTCCGGTTGGTGCTGGTACTGAACTCGACCAGGAACGTCCGGTTAGTCCACAGCAGGCAACGGTCAATGTGGATGAGCGCGCCGGGTGGATTCGTGGGAGGCGCGGGCAACACCACTTCGGCGGTGAAGATCGGCGCCGGAATTGTTTGGCGGTTCGAGACGAAGTACTCGACGGCGAACTCGAGGCCGCCCCCGGCGGGAATGCTCGAATTATACAACAGGAAGGGAACGCCGTTCGTTGTGCCGGCAGCGTTGTAAACTTGGACGGTTGGCGGCAAGCCGTCCAGCCACAACCGGCAGCCGCTGACGGGGCTGGAGCAAGTGTTGGTCACCGCGATGGTCTGGTAGAACAACCCCGTTTGCCGCACGCGCAGCGTGTTGGTTTCGACCGGGTAGGCGTGCAGAACAAATGGTGTTTCGCAGTTGACGATGCCAAGCCCGAATCGGGTCTCGCTCCACATCCCCCAGTCCTGCCCATCAAATGCCCGTATTCGGAACCAGGCCGCTCCATCGCCCAATTCCGGCCCGCCATACAGCGCAACTGTGTCACTGGTGTAGAACGGCGACGGGTTCCAGAGAATCCGCCCGGTGGCATTCGGACCTTCCCAAATTTGAATTTCAACCGCCACTTGCTGATCACCATTGGGATCGCTGTAATCCCAATTCAGCAGCCATGGCGGCGTGGAGGAAACCCCGGGCAAGGCCAGGGGCGGAGTATTGGTCGAGGCGGCAACAAAGTCGAATTCGGTAACGCGGTCGCGCGGGCAATCCTCCCAATAGTCATACTCGTCGTCGTTAGGCTGGGACACCAGGTCGAGAATGTCCTGGTCGGTTCGATAATCCCAGGCCCAGACCAGCGGGGCGTTAGTGCCCGCCACCTTGAGCGCGACATAGTCGATCGCTGCCGCTTCGTACTGGTAATCCTGCCAGACCCGCACTCGGTATTGCCCCGTCGGGTCGGGCAGAAAGAGCGACAGCTCGAAATTTTTTTCGTAATTGGTGCCCGGGAACGTATAGGAATCGCGCAACTCCCAGCCTGTGCCGGCCCATGTGTAGATCAGGTAGCTGCCGCTCTTGGGGACATAATACCCTTTCGAGACAAAAACGAAATCCCGCGTTTGCCCCTCCGGCAGTGTCAGGGCTGGGAACGCCAGGGAAAAACTCTCCCCCGAAGACAGTTCGGCGTAGGTGCCATCGGCTGTAGCCACCTTTGGCAGCAGGTCGGTCGCGCCGAAGTGGGCGGCTACCGGTGCGGTAGTTGTCACGGTGAACGGCGGCTGCGGTCCCGGGTGGAGCGCCACGTAATCAATCAGGTGATACTTGATCGAATGCGAGACCGAACGCAGCCTGATACGCGGGTTATCGGAGCTCAGGTAGGGTGAGAGGTCAAAGGCCGAGACGGAAAAATCAAATCGCGGCAGCAGACGGCCGCGCTCCTGCCATTGCTGCTGCGCATCCTGTGTTTCTATGACAATTGCAGGCGGGCCTGAGTAGGGTGCTTCTGCGCCGGAGCCCAACAGGAATCCTTTGACACGGAGGACCAACACTCCGCCGGCGGAGACATCGGCGTTGCCAAAGTCCAGCAGGACTGTCTGGCCATTGTACGCGTCGTATCCCAGGCCATCGGGACGGCTCACCAGCGCCAGCACATTGCTGCCGGCGCTGTCCACCGCCGCGCGCGGCGTCACCAGGTTTGCCGGACGATAGGACGAAAGCAGCCCTTCCTGGTTGGGCGCGACCGCCACGTCCCGCTCATGATCAATCTGCTCCAGGGCAACCCAATCGGTGAACGAATCCTCCGTATCCTTCTCCTGCACCTGGAGCAGGTAATTGGTCCCGGCCGGCCGCAGTTCGCGGTTCAATTTGCAGTAATCGATGTACTCACCGCTTGCGAAGCGCGCGACCGAATAGATGTCGTTGTCGGCGATGAAATCAGTGCCATCCCAGCCGGCGACCCAGGGACACGAGGCCCACGTGGAAGGGTCTTCCCAGGCGGTGAGGCTGAAAACTTTCTGCGCACCGCTCCAGCTATAAACCGTAATCGCCAGGTCATCGACGTAGAACCCGGACAAGTCCGTTTCGCCGCCGCAATAAAAAGTCGCATCGGCATCCCGCACCGCCGCACGGAACCGCAGGAAAATGTCACCGCCGGCGTAGGAGGGGTCCAGCGCCAGTTCGTACTTGCGCCAACCGGGAATGCCGATCTCAGAGGAGTCCATGGCCTGGTACATTTGCAGGAGTGATTCCCAAGTCGTCCCATCCTTTGACACCAGGAACTCCGCCCGGTCCCGCATGCCATCAATGGCCACAAAGGCCCAGAACCGCACGCGGATGACTTGGTTGCTGCTAATCGGCGGCAGCGCGATCGGCGGCGATACAATCGACCCTTCGCACGGCCGCGGCATCGTCCCGTTCAGCACCGTGCCCCAGCATTTCGTCCCACCATTGGCATTGGTGGGTCCCACCAGTCCCGAAGGCCTTCCCCACTCCCAACCCGCGCTAGTTCCGAATTGCACGGTGAACCCGCCATCGCCCTGCTCAAAACCTTCCGAATACACCACCTGCTCCTGGGCGTGCGAGTTTCTCGAGCATGCCAACAGGCAAACCGAGAAAATCCCCACCGTCAGAAGTCGCGCCACCGGACGCAACCGCGTCAGCCACCCACGAGAAAGCGTTGTATTCATAGAAAGGGAGATTTGATAATCATTATAATTAGTAGAATAGGTTACAAACCAATGACCCATTAACTGTATTTAATCATAATCCAGTCCGTTTTGTCAACGTAATTGGGTGACTTGGTGACAGCGATGGGCGCGACCAAAAAAACACTTCGGGAAAATTTCAAATCGCAGCGCATTTTGCTTGCTTTTCGCTCGGCTTTTATGCTACGAAAAAAGCCGACGGTTATCCGGACGTTCGGCCCACAGGCCAGGCTGGGCCCGACGCGGCAACAGACGAGAGGCACAATATGAGGATGCGGTTTTCGGAGATTTCGGCGCTGGCGGGTTTGGTATCAGCATTATCTTGCGCCCCAGCGTTTTGCGATACTTACACCCTGCTGCCGGGTACGGTCGCGCCGTCGCTCAACTCGGGCTTTCCGATTGGCGGGACCACGTTGGATTCCGTTATTTCCCCATTCAATAACGGCGTGCTGGCTGGCACGCTCACGTCACAGGTGCTCAGCGGTGACACTTCCAATCCTTATGCTGGCGGACTGACGTTCACGTACCAGCTTTCAATTTCTCCTTCGAGCCGGGATAGCGCGACCCAACTAAGCCTGAGTTCGTTCGCAGGATTTCAGACCGACCTTAGCTACACCACGAACGGCAGCGGGTTTATTCCAGCACCATCGCAATTCGGCCGGAATAGTAGCGGCAGCGTCATCAGTTGCTTCTGGTTGACCTCACCGGTCACCCCGGGGTCTGAAAGCGCGCTGATCGTGGTGCAAACGGACTCCGCGAATTACCAAGACAGCCTTGCCGGAATAATTGATGGACTCACAGTCAACGTCGCCAGTCTGGCTCCCATTGCCGTTCCCGAGCCTGGTATGATGGGGCTTTTGGTGGTTGGTTTGGGCTGCGTCTTCGCCGCAAAATCGCGCGCCCGACGATAACCGACCTCGCCGGGTGCAAGTGAGCACCAAAGGCGAAGAAGGTCTCAAGTGGCTGTGGCGTTGAACCTTGGGTGCCCTCAGAACGCGTCCCGAGCAGGTGACCAGAGCAGAACAGGGTGAGTTTCTTCGTCCTCGATGGTCGCGTCCGTTACCTCTCCGTTGAAATCCGAAGCTATTTCGGCGCTGAGACATGTTGCGCCAGCCAGGTAAGATCGATTGTATCGGCGGCGGTCTTGGCAGTTTGTTGGGCCGGACCGCTGGCGATAGCAGAACCCAGCCACTTGTGCAGTTCGGCATGGCCGTCACAGAAAGACATCCCCGCCGAGCCGCCGTGATAATTGGCGGGGAAATCGATGAACCGAAGATTCGCTGGATTGCAACTAGCCGCCAACCCCCCGTCATTGATGCTGAACTTGGCCTCGTCGGTGGTCAAAAACACCATCGAAGGGCCGATGGTGCGGAAATCGGTGGATTTTCCAAAGCCGGCGTAGGTTTGCTGGCTGCACGAGTGGGTGCCGGTAGTCCAAGCCGCGTTGGAGGGGAACATGGGCTTGCCGCTGTGCCCGGCACAAGTCTGATAGTAGCCGCCACAGATTGAGCCGACGGCCTGATTCAGAGAGAGGCTCCGCGCATGCGGCACAATTTTGCCGATCAAGCTGGGCAAATTGCCCTGGTACATGCCTACCGCGTCGTCAGCCGGGCAGTGGAAAATGCTGACATTTGCGGCGATGTAAGGAGCAATCAAACACAGTTGCGGGTTCACCAGAATGTCCGGGTTGAAAGCCGCCGCGCCCGTTGTCGTTCCCCCATAAGCCGGCCCGAGCTGAACATCGCCGGCCACCCAATTGTGACCCGGGATGGTGTTGGCGTCGTCGGGGTTAGGCGGGTAAAAGTCCGTGAAATCCATGGTGTACATATGGAACGCCAAAGCGACTTGCTTGGAGTTGTTCATGCATTTGATCCCATATGCTTTTTGCCGGGCGCGCGCCAGGGCTGGCAGCAGCAGCGCGGCCAGAATCGCGATGATCGCAATAACCACTAACAACTCGATGAGCGTGAAACCTTTCTGAACCGAGGGCCGGCCGGGATTGGGAAACAGGTTGAAACAACTTTTCCTATTCATTTCGGTAAGATTTCTTTGATTGGAACGCGGAGGGGTTTAGCCATAACAAACCTCAGGCAGCTTGTGCACACCTAACATACCCGCCGCGGCCATCCCCTTCTATTGGGCGAAGCCGAATTCTACGCCGAACGATACCTGCTTTCACTGGAGGATACCACCTGAGTCAGGCATGAGGCAAAGGCCCCATCCTTGGTGAACCCGTGTTCCAGAACCCCGGCCTGTCGGCCTGAGTGCCGTGGGGGCGTTGCTCTCCTTTCCAAACCAAAGCGATTGTGGGGGATTCTATCCTGGCAAACCTTACGCGGTTAATCCTGTCGATGTGGGCCCGGTCGCGGAGAATTGAGGAGGGCTTTACTGGCGTTCGTATTCGCCCTTGTTGACCCGTTTCAGGACCGTAAAACCTGCTTTTTTGGCGTCCGAAATGCTCAATGCCCGCGGGGAGTTGAACGTGGACCACAGGCGGCGAACCGGTTTCTTGCAGGCCGGGCAATGAGTCAGGGGTTTGGCCGACAGTGGCCGGCGCAAGGTGAAACGGCCGCCGCAGACCTGGCAGCCACCCTCGCATAATTCGTACTCGTAAATCGGCATGCTTTTCTCTCGACCTAAATGGTTCCCGGTCTGGCCCGGCAAGTCAAGGCGAAGCGCACCGCGACAGGCGAAGCGCGGCGCGCGGACTTTAGTTCGCAGCAACGTTCGAGAATTCCGCCTCAATGGTACCTTGCTGCGGATTAAAGTCCGCGGCCCGTGCTTATTTTCTCCCCTTCCGCGCCGGTGTTTTGTTACATGCCATTCATGGCAACCGCCGCACCTGCTGCAAGCCCCAAAACCGAGCTGAGGAGGATACGCCTGGTTCCGGGCGTGATGATGCTGCGCCAATACCGGCGAGAGTGGCTGGCGAACGACCTGTTAGCAGGGGTGAGCGTCTGCCTGGTGATGATCCCGGCGGTGCTTGCTTATGCGGCGCTTTTGGGTTTGGCTCCGCAACACGGCCTGTATGCGGCGCTGCTGCCACTGCTTGTCTATGGCGTGTTCGGCAGTTCCCGCCAGGTCATCGTGGGTCCGGACATCGCGATTACTTTGTTGTGCGCCAGTGCGATCGGACCGCTGGCAGGCGGCGACCCGGTCCGTGCCGCGAAACTGGCAGCGATAGTCGGCATCCTTGCGGGTTTATTGCTGTTGTTAGGCGCGCGCGCGCGTTTGGGCGCCGTCGCGGACTTCCTCTCCAAACCGGTGCTGGTGGGTTACATGACGGGGGCGGCGCTCATCCTGATGCTGTCGCAAGTGGACAAACTGCTGGGGATCTCGTTGCACCACACCAACTTCTTTCCGCGCCTGGCCGAATTGGCGAGGCACCTGTCACAGCCGCATCGCATGACCGCATTGCTCGGGTTGGATTTGTTGGCGCTATTGTGGCTGACGCATCGGCTGGCGCCGCAGATTCCTGGGCCACTGGTGGCGTGTGCCGCCGCGCTGGGACTGTCGCTTGGGCTGGGATTGGAGCAGCAGGGCATCGCGGTGGTCGGCGCGTTTCCGGCCGGGTTGCCGCGGCCCGCGTGGCCTGGCTTTTCCTGGGAAGACATCCATAGCCTCCTGCCCGCGGCGATTGGCATTGCCTTGCTGACTTATACGGAGGGTATTTTGCTCGGACGCGCGTTCGCGGCCAAGAACGGATACGAAGTGGATGCCAACCAGGAACTCAACGCGCTTGGGCTGGCGGATGTGGCGGCTGGTTTCTTCCAGGGCTTCTGTATTACCGGCAGCCAGGCGCGCACGACGCTCAATGACTCGGCCGGCGCCAGAACCCAGTTGTCCGGGTTGGTGGCGGCGGCAAGTCTTGTGCTGTTCCTGCTGTTCCTGACGCCGTGGATCGCCAAGTTGCCGCAGGTGGCGCTCGCCGCCATCCTGATTTACGCCAGCTTCGGCCTTATCGAACTGGCCACCATTCGCCGCATGTACCGGTTTTCCCCACAGAGCGCGGTAATTGCCGGGCTGACGACGTTGAGTGTGCTGGTGGCGGGAGTGATTCCTGGAATCGTTTTTGGCGTCGCGCTGTCGCTCCTGGGCTTGATCAACCGCATTTCGCACCCGCCCGATGCGGTCCTGAGCGAAGCGCCGGGCGGGGGTTTTCACGATTTGGGCACGCCGCGGCCAGGCTCGACGATTCCCGGCCTGCTCGTTTATCGTTTTTATGCGCCGCTGCTGTTTTCCAATGCAGGGCACTTTGTGCAGCGCGTCCGCGAGTTGCTCGCCGCAAGCCAGCAAGCGGTGCGGTGGTTCCTCCTGGACGCCCAGGCGATCACGGACATTGATGTGACGGCGGTGGAGGCCTTGCACGACCTGCACCGGGAACTTCAACAGAAGGGGATCAAGCTAAAAATCGCCCACGCCAACCCGCCATTGCGCGAACTGCTCCGCCGTACCGGCCTGGCCGGTGAGTTGGGCGCGGACAGCTTTTTCGCCTCCGTCCATGAGTGCGCCGAGAGGTTTAGGATTGAGTATCCCTTGGGAGTTGTCCCACCCCGATGAATCCCCATGATCACCGTGGCCCAGAGTGGTGATTGAGCCAACCGCGAACCGTTGCTACCATCGCTCAATGAGTAACGAGAAAATGGAGAACTCAAAGGGCTGCCGAGGCGTTGTTAAGCTGACACTGACAGCGCCTTTGCTGGCATTGTTGCTTTGCGGTTGCGCCAGTCATTATGTGATGAAACTGAGCAACGGCACAGAAGTCACCACCGGCAGCAAACCTAAGCTCAAAGGCTCGACCTATTATTACAAAGCGGGCAACGGCCAGGTTGTCGCAGTGCCGCAAAGCCGCGTGATGGAAATTCGTCCCGCTTCGATGGGGGCAGCCGAGAACACGTTTCCGACTGCGCCGCCGCCGAAAAAGAAGCACTGGTGGCACTTTTGGTGAACCGCACGAAGGCGAACCCCAACCGGAGATCAGAGGTTGGAAATCAGAGGACAGGTCTCGCGCCCAGGAATTTCTGCACGTATTTGCCCAGGAGATCGGCTTCGAGATTAACGGCGTCGCCGACTTTGCGCTCGCGCAGCGCCGTCACTTCATACGTGTGCGGAATTATCCAAATGCGAAAGCCGCGTTTTGTGACGCCGGCGACCGTCAGGCTAATGCCATCGACGGCGATGGATCCTTTGAAAATGATGAAGCGCATGACCTCAGGCGGCGCGGCAATGTCCAGCACGTGATCCTGCCCCTGCCGCTCCCAGCGTATGAGCTTGCCCAAACCATCAATGTGGCCGGTAACGAAGTGCCCGCCCAACTCGCCATTGGCCCGTAAAGGCCGCTCGAGATTCACCAACGAACCCCGCCGTGAGAATTGGAGGTTGGTACGTTTCCAAGTCTCGTTCAAGAGGTCGAACGTGGCGAGTTTGTCCGTGCCACGTTTGCTCACGTGCACGGCAGTGAGGCAGCAGCCGTTGACCGCGAGGCTGCCGCCGGCCTGCAAGCCCGTACCGCAGGTCCGCAGCGCCAGTGTCAGTTCAATCGACCGCGCACCCCGCTTGATCCGTTCGACCGTGCCGGTCTCTTCGACAATGCCCGTAAACATGCGGGCGTAGCATCCGCGGGCGAACGGCAATCGTCAAGGAATGTCAGGGGAAAGGATTAACAGAATTGCGAAAACCAGGAATGGTCGCCCTGTAAAGCCAGTCAATCGCGTCGATTCATCCGTCTGGCCTGGGCCGTACCCAGGCCTTGTCCTATATTTGCCGTCAGGAGCCAATCATTCCCTATTGCCCGCCAACGCAGGTTTTCCAGTTCGAGCGTTTCTTGCACGTTACGCGCACCTTCGCCTGCGACCGCGCGTCGTGCCGATTGTCCGCCGACCACCATTGGCGCATAAAAAAAAGCGATTCGTTGGGCCAGGCCGCCTAGCAAAAACGACGCGTTGACTTCCCCGCCTCCTTCCACCAGCAAAGCGAGCACTTCCTCCTTGCCGAGCAGGCGCAGCACCCATCCCAAGTCCAGCCAGCCTTCCCTCGCCTCGGGCGCGCGCACCACACGGACCCTTTTTTCCAGAGCGGCGACCCGGGCGCGAGGCGCGCGCGGCCCCACAAAGATCGTAGTCAGTACCGCGTGGGAATCGCTGACCACCCTGGCGCCCAGGGGCGTGCGCGCCTGAGAGTCCAGGATGAATCGCCGCAGGGGCTTGTTCTGTTTTGTTCGCGCTGAGGGCGAACCGGCGCGTACCGTCAGCCAGGGGTTGTCTTGTATAACGGTGTTGATGCCCACGAGAATCCCGTCGGCGCCTTGGCGCAATTTCATCGCGACCGCTCGTGCGCTCGCACCGGTAATCCATTTTGATTCACCCCGAGACGTGGCGATTTTGCCATCGAGCGTCATCGCCGCCTTCACGGTGACCAGGGGCGTGCGGTGCACGATCCAGTGATTGAACGCTTCGTTTAATTCAGCGCACGCTTGAGCCAGGACGCCGCCGGTGACGCGAATTCCCTCGCGTTCGAGCAAGGCCGCCGCGCGCCCGCAGTGGCATGGATTGGGATCGGTCGCGCCGAAAACAACGCGCCTGAGCCCGGCGCGAACAATCGCTTCCGTGCAAGGCGGGGTCCGTCCGTAGGTGGAGCAAGGCTCGAGGGTGACATACAGGGTTGCGCCCCTGACAGGCAGGCCGCGGGAATGCGCGTCTTGCAGCGCTTCAATTTCGGCGTGGGGCTCGCCGGCGCGGTGATGCCAGCCTTGCCCCAGCACCCGAGGGCCTTTGACCAAAACCGCGCCCACGATTGGATTAGGCGACGTGGCACCGTAGCCACGGCGGGCCAGCCGCAGCGCCTGCCGCATATAGGCGAGGTCCGCGCTCATTCCTCGAACAAGGCATGGGCGAAGTCTTTCGGATCGAATGGCTGAAGATCATCGGGTTGCTCACCGAGCCCGATGAATTTTATCGGCAGGTTCAGCTCTTTCTGAATGGCAACGACCATGCCGCCTTTGCTGGTTCCATCGAGTTTGGTGACCACCAACCCGGTTACGGGCACGGCTTTGTGGAACTCGCGCGCCTGGTTGAGCGCGTTCATGCCGGTGCTGGCGTCCAGCACCAACAACACCTCATGCGGCGCCCCCGGCAATTGTTTGCCCATGACGCGGTGCACCTTTTGCAATTCCTGCATCAGGTTGTGTTTGGTGTGCAGCCGGCCGGCGGTATCGACAAATACAAAATCCGCTTTGCGCGCTTGAGCGGCCGTCAGCGCATCGTGCGCCACCGCCGCGGCATCCGCGCCGTAAGAACCGGAAACCACTTCCACCTCGAGGCGCTGGCCCCAGAGCTTAAGTTGTTCAATAGCGGCAGCGCGGAAGGTATCGCACGCGGCCAGCAACGCGGTCTGGCCGCGGCCCTTCACCCAGTGCGCGAGCTTGGCGGCGGTGGTGGTCTTGCCAGTGCCGTTGACGCCGACCACCGATACCACAGTTGGCCCGGCTGGGGCGCGGAGCAGTTCGGCGCGGTTGGCCGCGAGGCTCTTCTCGACTTGCTTTTCTGCGACCTCGAAGACGTCGAGTCCCTCGCCGCCCTGGGTTTCGTAGGCATGCTTTACTGCATTAATGATTTGCGAGGTCATCGCCATGCCCAGATCGGCGCCGATCAGCGCCGCCTCAAGTTGCTCGAGCGCCTCGGCATCCAGCCGCGGCGAGCGCGTCACGATGCGCTTAATCTCGTGCGTCAGTTTCTGGTGCGTCTTTTGAAGACCAGCCTTGAATTTGGCAAACAAACCCATGGTTAAAATAGTCAGGTCAGCGCTGCGTCCCTATGCCGCGCTGCCTTGATGAATGGCGTGGATGGCGCTTTTCCGGGCGGCGGCCCTGGACTTGAGCGCTTTAACGTGCTGATAGGGCAGTTTGACTGTGCCCATTACCGGTTTGCCTTTGCTGGCGCCGTGACAGTCGGAACCGCCCGTGATTAGCAGGTGCAGCCGGGCGGCCATTTCCAGGTAGTGTTCAGAAGTCCCGGTCGAATGTTTGGTATGAAAACACTCCAGTCCGTCCAGCCCAGCCTGGGCCAACTCAGGAATGACCTCGTCGCTGCGGTTCAAACCCGGGTGGGCCATCACCGCAACGCCGCCGGCCTGATGCAGCAACTCGATCGCGTTATGCGCGGAGATTTTGAATTTTGGCACCCAGGCCGGCCGGTTCTTTTTCAGGAACCGCTCGAAGGCTTCGTCCAGGTTGCCGCACAAGCCGGCCTCGACCAGCGCCCGCGCGACATGCGGACGTCCGGGCGAGCGGCAATTCGCCAGCGCAAAAACAGCGTCAGCGGCCAGCGGCACCCCTAGCCCGTTGAGGCGTTGGACCATCTCGTGGATGCGGTTCTGTCGCGTGGCTTGAAACTTGGCGATTTCGGAAAGCAACCGCGGATTGGCCACTTCGAGGAAATATCCGAGAATATGAATCTCGTGCCCGCCAAGCTCGGCCGTCAGTTCTGTGCCCGGGATGAATTCGATGCCGGCAGCCTGACAAGCCCGCGCGGTTGGCTCGCAGCCCTCGACGGTGTCGTGATCGGTTAACGCGACTGCCGCAAAGCCGTGCCGCTTCGCCTGGGCGGCGAGTTCCTCCGGCGAGTAGGTCCCGTCAGAGAATCGGGTATGGAGGTGGAGGTCGGCGAACATCGACGGCTCAGTTCATTTGACTTCGCGGGCGGGACGCAACAACTCGCTTTTGACCTTGTCCAGGATACCGTTGACAAATTTGCCGCTATCCTGCGTCGAGAATTTCTTGGCGATATCAACCGCTTCGTTAATGCTGACTACCGGCGGAATATCTTCGCGGTGCAGCATCTCAAAGATGCCAAGGCGCAGGATGTTTCGATCCACCGCCGCGATGCGGTGCAGTTCCCAGTTTTTTGCGTGCTTCTTTATCAGCTCGTCCGCCTCGACCCGGTTTTCCAGCGCACCGCGGATGAGGGGTTCGGCAAACAGCCGAATGGCAGCTTCCTCGGTGCTGGGCGGAGGCAATTCAATCCGTTCGCCCCAGGTGGCGCCGCCTTTGTCCTCAGCCAAGGCGGCCGCCCGTTGCGAATCCCAGAACTGGTTGAGGGCAGCTTCCAGATCTTCCGGTGGATTTAAATCATACTGGAATAGGAACTGCACAGCGCGTTCACGCGCCTCTCTTCGCTTGCCCATACCCCCACCATGCCGCAGAAAATCACCGCGCGAAACGAAAAAATCAGCCCTGGCCCATCCCGAGACCGCCCGAGTGCGGACATTCAGGGTCAGCAGCAGCTTCCGAACGCCAGCACAGCTCGCATTTGTTTTCGGTTTTTGGGGGATGTTGCTGCGGACAAAAATTTCTGACAGGAATGTCCGCGCTCCGCCCGCCGTCACTGAACCCATACGTGCAAGAAGGATTCTCCACCTTGACTTCTGCGCCGCATGGGCGAGGGTGAACGCCGGAATTCCCGGTACCCATAATAGATGAACACAAATAAACAACTCTCAGCCGTTGCCTGTTTGCTGCTTTCGGTGTCCCTGGTCCGCGCAGGGGGCCTGGTGATCACCCCGACGTTTGACTCGACCATCACAACCGATCCCAATGCCGCGACGATTGAAAACTCAATCAATGCCGCGATTCAATATTACGAGCGCCAGTTTGGTGATCCGATTACCGTCACGATTCTGTTCCAGGAGATGGGCAGCGGGTTGGGGCAAAGCTCCACCTATTACAGCACCATGACCTATTCGGACTATTTTACTGCGCTGACGGCCGACGCGACGACAACAAATGATGCGATTGCCCTGGCGCACCTGCCCGGCGGCCCAAACAACCCGGTCGATGGGACGCCCAACATCGATGTGACCACCGCCAACCAGCGCGCCATCGGCTTTAACACCACTCCACCGCCCGGTCAGCCCGACAGTACAATTGGTTTGAACACCTCGCTCATGAACCTCGACCGCACCACCATCGATCCGAATAAGTACGATCTAATGGCGGTCGTCTGGCACGAAATTGATGAAGCCCTGGGCACCTCCTCCGGCCTCGGCCAGGGCAATATCCGCCCGGTGGACTTGTTCCGCTATACCGCTGAGGGCAGTCGCACTTACACAACCGCGGGGGACGATGCTTATTTTTCCATCGACGGTGGCGCCACCGATCTCGCCCGTTACAATCAGGATGCCTCCGGCGATTACGGCGATTGGTGGAGTACCGGGCCACATACCCCGCAGGTGCAGGATGCCTTCGGGACGCCTGGCGCGACGCCCAATCCGGGCGTCGAACTGATCGTGCTGGATGTGATCGGCTACGATCTCGCCTCGGCGGTGCCGCCGCCAATGCTTCAGGTTGTGCCCGGCCCCGGCAACGCGGTTACGCTCACCTGGAATACCGTCTCGCGGCGAACCTACCAGCTCCAGTACGCCACGAACCTGAATTCGCCCATCACTTGGAATAACCTGGGCGCGCCGATTACCGGCACCGGGTCTCCCCTCACCCTTTCCGATTCCGCAACCAACCCGATGCGGTTCTATCGTGTGCTGCTTGCGCCCGACCCGCTCAGCGCAGCAACTCCAAGGCCGTCCGCAATGGCCACCGGCCCGCTACAGCTCCGGACTACCTATTTGCGCCCAAAAGCGTTAACTGCTCCGCGCTGAGGCTGACCCGCTCGAAGCCGGCGCGGACGAGGTAACGGCAGGTTTGTTCGCGTTTGGTTTCAGCACGACCTTGAGCAAGCCCGATTCCTGCCGGTGCAAGCGGTTAAACCACGCGGCGCCTTCGGCCAGTGGCGCGACCGCGCTCAATAGGGGCGCGGCCGCTAGCGCCCCGCGAGCCAGCATGTCCAGGCAGGCAGGGTACTCCCCGCGCGACGCACAGGAGCCGTAGAGCGTCAGTTCGCGCGTGACCGCGAGCTGCAAAGGAAAATCCACTTTGGGCGAAACGTTGCCGACGAGCGTCACGGAACCGCCCTTGCGCACCGAACGCAGGGCCAGCTCGACGGTGGAGCTCAAGCCGACCGCCTCAAAAGCGCACTCGGCGCCCTGGCCGGCGGTGAGCTGCTGAATCCGCGCGGGGACATCTTCTGTTTTTGGGTTGAGCACGTGTGTGGCGCCCAACTTTGACGCCAATTCGAGGCGGTCAGGGGCCAGGTCCACAACTAGCAATTGGCCGCAGCCGGACTGGCGCAGTGCCTGAACCAGTGCGAGGCCAATCATGCCGGCGCCGAACACCACGACGGTATCGTTCAGGACCGGCGCGGCGCGGCGGACCGCATGCAACGCAATCGCAAAAGGCTCAGCCAGCGCGGCTTGCTCGAAGCTCAACGCTGCCGGCACGCGATACAAAATCCGTGAGGGAACCGCAACAAACTCCGCAAACGCGCCGTTTTGGCGATAATCCTCGCACGAAACGCCCAATACCCGGCGCGCGTTGCACAGGTTAATTTCCCCCCGCCGGCAATATTCGCACCGGCCGCAGTAAATCGTTGAATCGAATGTGACGCGGTCGCCCAGCGACCAGCCACGCACGGACTGCCCGAGGGCGGCAATCGTTCCAGCCGCCTCATGACCCATGATGAGCGGCGGCCGCCTCCGGCCGGTACTGCCGTCCATCCCGTGCACGTCGCTGCCACAGATGCCGCAGGCGGCCACCGCGACGAGCACCTCGTCCGCGCCGGGTTGCGGCTCGGGCACCTCAAGATAATCGAAGCGGTTATATTCCTGCAGCACGAGCGCTTTCATCCGCAGCAGTCAAGCCCATCGGCTGGCGCGCATAAAGACAAAACCCGTTTGGGGAGCAGAAAGGCGAGTGCGGCGGCCAACCCCATGCCGCAAGCCAACAGAAGGAATGGCAGCGCCAGGCTATGCGAGCTTTGCTTCAGCCACCCGACAACAAAGGGTCCGGCGAACCCGCCGACGTTGCCGAAGGCATTAATGAAACCGATCGCGATGCCCTGGGAAGCTCCCGCCAACAGTTCTCCCGGGATCGCCCAAAAAGGGCCCATCGCCGCGAACGGGCCGGGCACCGCTAGACACAAAAATCCGTAGGCGAGCCAAAAATGCTGCTGGAACGCAACCGCAAGCGCCAGGCACACTCCACTCAATGCGTAAACAGCCGCAACATGTCCGCGCCGCTCTTGGCGCCGATCAGAGCTGCGCGAATTCAAAATCATCAATACCGCTGATACGCCATAGGGCAACCCAAATAGCAGCCCGTATTGCACGTGAGTAAACCCGCGGCCCTGGAGCCGTTCGGTGAAGAACGTCATACACCCATATGCGGCGCAGTTCTGGAGGAAATACATCGCCACCAAAACGAGCACCGGAAAACTCTGCAGCGTCCCGGCCACGCTTGGCGTTTCCGGCTTGGCCAACTGCAGTTCGGCCTGTTCCTTCTGCAAAGTTTTTTCCAGGAACTCGCGTTCCACTGCTGAAAGCCGGCGAGCCTGATGGGGATGGTCACGGATACAAAACCACCACAAGGGAAGCCACAGGAAAGGCAATGCGCCTTCGAGAATGAGCATCCGCTGCCAATCGTAAGCGCCGAGCAACCAACTGGTCACCGGGGCTGTCGCGGCGATCGCAATCGGCTGGCACAGCGTCCAGTACGCTGTCGCGCGCGCCCGTTCCTGCCGCGGGAACCAATGCGCCAGCAACACCAGCGTGGCCGGAAATACCCCGCTCTCGGCTGCCCCGAGCAGGAAACGCATTAGTTCGAACTGGTGGAACGTGCGAGCCAAACCGCAGCCGACAGCGCACGCGCCCCACCCGACCAGTAGCAGGGAAATCAGCTTGCGCGCGCTCCACCGAGCCGCCCAGTACCCGGCTGGCACCTGGAATAGGAGGTAACCCAGAAAAAACACCCCGGCCGCCTGCCCCTTGAGCCGTTCATCCATGCGCAGGTCCCCGAGCATGGAAGAAAGAGCGGGGTCCAGTGCGAGGGAGATGTTGGTGCGATCCACGTACGCGATGGTGTACATCACCAGCGCGACTGGGATGATGCGCAACCAGCGTTGCTGGGCCATGCTAGCGGGTGGCGGGCTGGGGCGCCCAGGCCAGGCCGTCCGCGCCACGGCCGGCGTCGATCAGTTTCTCCACTTTCCAGTCGTTCAAATCCAGCACCGCCACTTGCCGGCTCGCATCGCACGAGACAAATGCCTTGGCCCCGTCCGGGCGGACCAGAATTTCCTGCGGCGCGCGCGGCACTTCGAGCGTGCGGACCAGTTTCATTTGCCCGAGGTCAATGACGCCGACTTGGTTGAGGCCAATGAGCGCAACCAGGAGGAACTTGCCATCCGGCGTCGGAGCGGTGCCATAGCCGATCCCCGGCATTTCGATCCATTGGGAGACCTTGTTCTCGGCGGTGCTAATAACGGCCAGTTGTGGCTTGGTTTGATCCGAAGTGAACGCCCAGCGATCATCCGGTGAAATCGAAATCCTTTGTGCGGTTCGGCAAATGGGAATGATCTTGAGCACTTTTCTGGCTTCCAGGTCCAGCACCGACACGGTGCCGGGTCCGACATTGCAGGTATAACCGCGGCGGCCGTCGTGTGTGATGGCCAGCATGTGCGACTCGGCCTGCCCTGTCGGGACGCGCCCCACGATTTTCAGTGTCTGCGGATCAATGATGGTTATGGACTCATCCAATTCAGTGGTCACGTAGAGGAGGCCGTCTTTGGGGCCAATCACGGCGCAATGCGGCCGCACTCCTTTGCCAAAATCCACCGTCCCGACAATCTCGCGGCGAGCCAAATCAATCACCCGCATCAGGCTGCCATCTGTGCCGCGACCGCCCACCCCGGAGTTGCCGTAGATGGGAACGAAGGCACGCCGGCCGTCCGGCGATGCTGCGACCTCATGACCCGTTACACCCTCTTCCGCAACGGTGGCGAGCTCGCGGCCTTGCTCCGGATCGATGATGCCCATCGTGCGGTCGCCTTTATTGGCGATCAGCACCAGGCCCTTGCTTTGCGCGCCGAAACTGAGCTCAGGGAACGCGCTTAGCAGCAGACACGCTAAGCAGGGAAGAGTCAAAGCGGCGGACGAAGGGAGCGGCACAAAGCCGAAGAAACGACGGAGGTTCATGCCCGAGCATTGAACGAAATCGACCTAAAGTCAATCGCGCGCACGCTCCATGCTTTACAAATGCTTTACACTCTCCCACTCCACGCTCTTACGACTCCCGCGCCAAAGACCGATGGATTAACACTCCCGCCACAACGCCCGTACCCATTGCTATCAACGTCCAGCGATAGGCATGTTCCGAAACGCGCGAGGTCAATTGCTCCTTGAGGTAGGTGGTGTTCATCCGTTGACGCAACTCTTCGAGGGTGGCGCCCAAATCGCGCTCCGTTCGTTCGACCCGCTCCTGCGCCTGGTCGGGGGACACTTTTTCGGCCGGCGCAGAGGCTTTGGGCAAGCTGGTGGCCTGGGTTCCGCGCAATTCCTGCAAAGTGTGGAGGGTGCGTTCCGGCGTCAGTGACTCTTTGCGCAGACCCGCCAATCCCTGCACCGCGAGAATACCGCCGACGAACAACACGAATAATCCCACTCCGAACAGTCCGAGGAAGCTGGCAAATAAGGCTTCAATGCCGGCCAGGTGAATCGCCCAGGCAATCAGAAACCCGACCCCTAACATTAAGACAATCCCTGCCGCATACGCCAGCACACCGCCCACCCCGATGCCGGCGCCTTCCCGCGCCATACGGCCCACCTTCTCCGACAGTTCGGATTTGGCAAGCGTTAGCTCCTGCCGGATGAATGTGCGCGTTTCGGCAGTCAGGTCGCTAACCAGGTCACTTAAAGAGGCTGCACGGGTGGCCGCCGTGTCCGTCCGGGGTTCCCTGAGATCCCGATGTGTCTGAAATTCCGCTTCTGAAGTTGCCGGGGCTACTATCTCCATAAGTACCGTCCTTTCGCTGATTCCTTCCCGACAAGCTCGCATCAGTAGGCTCTTTTGCAATGCGCGAGGCGGGCAAAAGCACTGGGACATTACCCGTAACGCTTGTGCGGCAAACGGCCCATTGCCACGGCTCCTGTGGAGACCGATGCTGGGTCAGGATTTTGAAACAGCCGATACCAGCAGGTTTGAGAGGCGAGCTCCCTCGCCGTCGATGGAGCGGTGAGCGCTTGCACTTGGTCCCCGGTCTTACCGGGTGGCCTGCTGGGGCAGGCGTCCGGCGAAATTTCAAGCCCTCACTTGTCCTCGGCCGCGAACGTCGCCACGACCGGGCGGTGGTCGGACGCGCGCCCCCAGTCTGGCACGTCCAACACGAACGTTTCATTGGTCACCCATTCCTTGACCATTCCCGAGCTCAGTAGCAGGAAATCGATCCGGGTATAAGTATCTGTTTTGGCGTAGTGATGGGTCCAGGTAATCCGGCGCTCGGCCTCGGCCGGCGTGGGGTCCCGGCGCTCGGCCGGCCGCGTATCCACCAACTTGCGGCGGCCACGGCCCATAATCGTCTTTGCCGCGGCCGAATCGCACGTGTCATTGAAGTCCCCCAGCACAACCAGGTTGACCTCGGGATTGCGCGCGAAGCATTCGTCGATATGTTGCCGGAGCAACCGCGCTTCTTCGACGCGCATCTCGACATCATCGGCGAGCGGCACCGCCCGTTTGGACTTCAAATGGCAAGTCAGCAGCGTGAAGCAGTAATTCGAGCCCGCCTGAATGTCCACTTCCGCGATACCACGGCTGGTGCGAAAGCGCCGGCCGGTGAGCAGAAAGGTGTCGTTGGTATGCGACCGGCGCGCCAGCAACGGTAACCGGCTCAATACGGCCACCTGAATGTTGGTATCGCCCCCTGGTACGTGCTCCCAGAATGGAAAGTCGCACCCGTCCTGTTTCAGCCCCGCCCGCAGCTCCATCAGCGCCGCAACGCCCCCGACCTCTTGCAACGCCACAACTTCCGCCCCCGTCGCACGAATCAATTCCCGCACTTTCGCCCGCGCTTCCTCGGATTTGGCCGCTCGGCCTGGAGTTGCCTCCAGGAGATAATTCTCCAGGTTATACGTCGCGACGCGAAAGTGCCCTGCGGCGACAAGCTCGCCTGAGAAAATCGACCACCCAAGCAGCAGACAAAGCCACGCCCTCATGCTGCGTCAGCCAACTCATCCAGTGCAGCTAGGTCAAGAGAAAAATTCGGAGCCGCCGTCACACTCCGTGTCTAGATTGCAAATCCCCCCCTGCCTGTTAACTTGCCACCATGTCTAAATCACCCGTCAATGGAACCGTGCGGGCGCATCGGCAAACCGGCGGCGCCTCCAATCGTTCCCCTGTCAAATCCCGGCGATTGGCCCGCGGCAGCAGCACCGGCCTGGCCCTGTTGCACGACAAACAAAGCGAACCTGATTACCGTGAACTGCCCATCAACAAGGTCGGTGTCCGCGGCCTGCGCTTTCCGATTCAGGTGCGCGATAAGGAGCGGACCGTACAGAATACTGTCGCGACAATTGGCATGTTTGTCGATCTGCCCAAAGAGTTTAAAGGCACCCATATGAGCCGCTTTCTGGAAGTGCTCAATGCCCACGGCAACATTTTCCATGTCGAGAACATCACCGACGTGCTGCATGCGTTGCAGGCGAAGTTTCAGGCGGCGACCTCGCACCTCGAACTGGCTTTTCCCTATTTCATGGTGAAAAGGGCGCCCGTCACCCAACTGGAAAGCCTGATGGATTACGAGGCGCGATTTGATGCGACCGCTTGCGGGCCGGATATCGATTTCGTCCTGACGGTGCAGGCGCGGGTGACGACGCTGTGCCCGTGCTCCAAAGCGATCGCGACCCGGGGCGCTCACAACCAGCGCGGGGAGGTCACCGTTCAGTTGCGCTCGCGCAAGGCGGTGTGGATTGAGGATGTCATCGGCATGATCGAGCGCTCCGCCAGTTGCGAGCTGTATGCGTTGCTCAAACGGCAGGACGAGAAGGCGGTGACGGAACGGGCGTATGATAACCCGGTATTCGTCGAGGACCTGGTGCGGAACGTCGCACTGCAGTTAAAGGCCCACCCGGACGTGACGTGGTACAAAGTGGAGGCCGAGAATCACGAGAGTATCCACAATCATAACGCCTACGCCTGCATCGAGGGTTAGCGGCCCGGCCGGGAACGCCGGCAGCCAGCGCTCGGCGGTTGGGTAGTTTCGTCGGTTTTGCCGGGTGCTTTACCCCTCCGAAATATTTTGAAAATTATGATGGAAAATCTAATTTCCTTTGCTATCTTCGCGGGCTCTTGCATGGGCAGCTTGGGCTGTCCGGCAGGCAAGTGAAGTTAAGTTTGAGTTGTGACAACAAAGAAAAAAGAAGTGGGCAAGAAAAGCGGCAGCAGTAAGCCGCACGGCTCCGCCACCGCGGCTTCGATCCTCGGTGTGGCCGTCGTGAAGGTCAAAAAGAACGGCGAAGCAAAAGTCAAAGCAGAGTGGGCAAAGTTCTACCACCGGTTGCTCGAGTTGCGCGACCAGCTTACCCGCCAGATGAACGGGTTAGCGAAGGAATCTGCCCAGGAAATGGCTGGTTACAGCCTCCACATGGCCGATTCGGGCACGGATAATTTCGACCGGGATTTCGCGCTGAGCTTGTTGTCCTCGGACCAGGATGCCATGTACGAAATCGAAGAGGCCTTGAAGCGCATCGAGAAAAACACCTACGGCATCTGCGAACTGACGGGCAAACCTATCCCCAAGCCGCGCCTCGAGGCAATTCCCTGGACCCGCTTCACCGTCCAGGCGCAGGCGCAGTTGGAGCGTGAAGGCGCCTTGCGCCAGCGCCGCCTGGGCGCTTTGGGGACTGTCGATGCCGTCGGGATTTCCGAAGCCGACGCCGAAGAAGAGGAAGCGGAGGAAAAACCGAAAGAAAAGGAATAGTTCATGCCACGAGAAATCGTCACCCTGGAATGCACGGAAGCGCGCAAGGAGGGCAAATCCCCTTCGCGCTATACCACCACCCGCAACAAGAAACTCAAGACCGAAAAGCTCGAACTCAAGAAGTATAACCCCGCGTTGCGCCGCCATACGCTGCATCGCGAAATCAAGTAGCGTCTATGCCCCGCAAAACCCGGCCCGACAAACCCGACCGACGCGGCTCTCGCAGCCGCAGTGCCTACGGCGAAATCCGCACGCCGCGCCCCAAACCAAAAATCGATTTCACCGTGGACGCATTGGATTTCAAGAATACCAATTTGCTGAAGCAGTTTGTGACTGACCAGGGGCGGATTCTGCCGCGCAAGTACACCGGCTTGCCGGCCCATTATCAGCGGCGGCTGAACCAGGCGATTAAGCGCGCCCGGCAGATGCTGTTGATGAAATGAATAAGGCCACGCTTCCGCGTGGCCCATTCTTCAAGAGTTAGAGGTTTTTTTCAAGTTGCCTCGTTGGCAGCCCAATCCTCCAAGTGCAGGTAACTTTTGATCTTCCTGCGTTCGTATCGGTGTTTCATCGGTTTTTTTGGCTGGTTGTCCACTTTCCGGAACGGATGTTTGGGATTGCGGATGGCTTCACTGATGATTTCCAACGATTTAGTCATAGCTTGATTCTGTCTTTGATTCTAGTTTGAGCCAGAGGGTGAAGGAGACTGCGGGCCGCGCCTTGGTAAGGCCCTCGCTGCTTGATTTGGCCGTTGGCAGCTTCAAGCGCATTTATTATACGACATTTTCCCCAAATTGCCATTCAATATTACTCCTGAATTTTGGCCAGCAGGTTCCCTTGCCACGGCTTGAGTATCTGCCGGGCGCAGTCAAGCGCGACCCAGACCATTTGACGGATTTCGCGTCGGCGGGGGCGCAGGCTGTTGGCACGTTCCGATGAGCCGGGGTGAGCGTCGGATTTCCACAAGTAAAAGCGCACGCGTTTGCGGCTGTTAATCCCCCATCCCACAAAATCCAGCGCCGGCGGTTCATACCCGGTCTCCTCCCGGCATTCGCGCAGCCCCGTTTCTTTTATCGATTCGCCTGGTTTGCGTTTGCCTTTGGGCAAACTCCAGCGCCCATTAGCTTGCTGAACCAGGAGGACCTCGTCGCCCTGGCTGCCTTTTCGCAGCAAAGCGACCCCGGCTTTGTGAGTCAACGGTTCGTTGAGCACGCCCTCGAGAAAGCAATTTCCAAGCCAATCCAGACCCGCCTGCCCCACTATTGCCAGGCAAAACTGCCCGACCGCCATTCCCCCTCCCTTCGGCTGGCGACTGGTTTCAGCCCCATACCCTCATAGGCCCGCCGCACCCGCGCATATTCCACGTCCAGGATGCCTGCCAGCACCAAGAGCCCGCAGGCAGAAAGTCGCGTGATGATTACGTCGCGCTTCTCGATCAGCAGATTTGCCAGAAGGTTGGCACAAATCAGGTCATATTCCCGTTCCGGCACCCGGGGTAACCGGGTGAAATCTTGCTGCCGGAATAGGATCGCGCCAGATAAACGATTGCGTCTAGCGTTGACGCGCGCGATCCGCAGCGCGTCGGGGTCGTTGTCAAAGGCATGGATGGGCTGGTAACCCAGACGCGCGGCCGCAATGGCCAGGATGCCAGAGCCGGTACCCGCATCCAGGAAGGACTGAGGCTGGCTCGGCTGGCGGCACTGGGTTATTTGCTCGAGGCAAAAACCAGTCGTGGGATGCTGTCCGGTGCCGAAACTGAGCCCGGGGTCGAGCACGACGACAGCCTCGCCGACTCGGGGTCGGCGCCGGCTCCAACTCGGTTGGACCACTAACCCGCCCTTGAACCGGAGCACGGGGAAATGGCGCTTCCAGGATTCAGCCCAGTTCTCCGCCGCAATCGCCTGGCAGGTCACTCGCCTGGAGCCGACGCGGACGCCTGCCTGCCCAAGGAGGCGCAACTCGGACCGGACGGTGTTTCCGAGCGCGGACCATGCCGGCTTTTGCGGACAATAGACTGAGACAGTGGTTCGTCCCGTTTGGATATCAGTGAAGGAGACGGCGGACTGGCCGAGGACCTTTTCCAGAATCGCCATGACCGGTTCCTCGGCCTCGGGCCAAGTGGTCAGGGAGACCCGCCAGACGGTTTGCCCCGGCCGCGTTCTCACAAGCACAGTTCGTGGCACCTGGCGTGCCTCAGCGCGCCAGCGTTTTGGACTGCGCCAGCCCTCTGGCGCTTTCGGCTGAGGGAAGTGTTTCGAAGGCGCCAGAGGGCTGGCGCAGTCCAAAACCTCGCGGTCTTGCAAAGCAGGTTCATCGTGAGGGTCCCCTTTCTGTGGCCATCCCAAGGTCGTCTCAATCACTGACTCCTCGCTCGATTCGCGCGCGGCACCGCTTCAGCTTGCGAGGGTCTTTTGCTGGGCGAGAAGTAGCTCGCGGATGCCGGCTTTGCCCAACGCAAGCATTTCAGACAGTTGGTTGTCCGTGAAGGTGGCCTCTTCACCGGTGCCCTGCAGTTCAATAAACTCTCCGGCCGAGTTCATCACCAGGTTCATATCGACATCCGCCGCGGCATCCTCGGTGTAACACAAGTCCAGCAGCGCGCGGCTGCCCAGAATGCCTACGCTGACAGCCGCCACCGCATGGCGAACCGGGTTCTCGACCAGTTTGCCCTCGGCGATGAGTTTGTTCATCGCCAGGCACAGCGCGACGTACGCGCCGGTGATCGCCGCGGTCCGTGTGCCGCCATCGGCCTGCAACACATCGCAATCCACCCACAGCGTGCGCGGCCCCAGTTTCTCGAGGTCGAGCGTCGCCCGCATCGCGCGGCCAATCAGCCGTTGAATCTCCTGGGAACGTCCATCGATGCGGCCTTTGGTGCTGTCCCGGGCTTTGCGTTGCAGGGTCGAGTAGGGCAGCATCGAGTATTCGGCGGTAATCCAGCCGCCGGTCACGCCTTGCTCTTTCATCCAGCGCGGGATGGTTTCCTCGACGGTAACGCCGCAAATGACGCGTGTCGCCCCCCATTCGATCAACACCGAGCCGGTTGCGTGCGGCGCAATGTGCTTTTGGAAACGAACCTGGCGGAGTTGGTTAGGCCAGCGGCCATCTGCGCGCGGCGGTTTTTCGGTAGCGAGGAGTTCGGGTTGGCCCATAAGGCGGGGTGATCCTAGCCCGGGGGTACCGGGTTGCAAGTCGAGATTGTTGTCCTGCGCCGGTTTGGCGCCGGGCAGCGCGGCGCGCTAGTCCGTGGGCGGCAGCGGCGGAAAAGGTTTATGCGGCTCTTTCTGGTACCAGTAGGAGACTGAGGCAATGGTGTCTTCCAGCGGAAGATACCGCCCACCGGATTGCCAGCCAAGGGCCTGGATGGTCACTTTCAGGTTCTGCGAGAAGCGCACCGGGTCGGCAATGTGCCAGCGGTACAGGCCGAAACGCTGGCCGGACTCGTAAATTTTGTCCGCCGGGAGCACCTGCGCCAGGCCGGTGTAGGGCGTCGAGAAGACCTGGTACTTTTTCGTCTCGCGATTCTCAAAATCATACGAGCCGCAGAAATAATCCTCCGTGCCGGTGCCGCAGATGGTTGGGAATTGCTGATCGCCATCGAGGTAGAATTTGATTTCGCCTTCACCCCACCAGCCGGGGCTGTGCACTTCCCAAGCGAGGTAAGTGCCGACGTATTGGCCCTGCCCTTCCACGCCGTCCAGCAGCGTGTAAAGGCCTTTCTGTTTCAGCGGCGCCTCACGCCGAAATTCTGCGTGAAAGCAGCCCGCATCCCGCGGCACATCGGTCAGTTCATAATTCACCTGGTAGTACACGACCATGTCATTGGTGTCGGTGTTCTCCAGGGTGAGCCGGGCCGATTTGTGGAAGGGCATCGGCCAATAACAATTGAACGCGCTGCCCGGGTTGACGCACACCGCCAGCGAACTGATTTGGCAGTATTGATCCCAGCCGCAGGCAAAAAAAGGGCCCACCGGACATTCCACCGACGGCTGACTTTCGCCATCCCAATAGCACCGCAAAATCGACCGCCGCCAATTGCCGGTGGGGGTCATCCAGATTTGCTGGATGCAGCCGGGGCCCTGAATATCCGCCAGCGTAAAAGTCGAGCCGGCCTTAACTCGAACCGAGGGAGACACTTTCCACCCCTGGCCCAGCTCACGCGAGGCGCCTTTGCCGGTGCCGTTGGTGGCCATGCCGGCCTTGCCCTTTTCGCCGGTAAAGTTTTCCGGGCTGATCGAGCGGGAGCGGGCGCTGGTAACCTTGTAAAGGTTGGACATGTCCACGCCCAAAGTGGAACTCTCGGCGGCCAAGGCGGCCGGGCAGGCCAGAACCAAAGCCAGCGCGGTGAGCGGAAGGAATCTCAGGTTGAGTTGGTTTCGCACAGGGAGGGTCGTATGCATGACCCGAGAGTAGCTTGACCCGGCAAGCGCTGGCAAGGCCTTTGGAATCGAGCTCAGGGCGCGCAGAAAAACAGCCGTGCGGGAAGGATATTGAGCAGCTCGATATCCCGGGACACCTGGCGGAAAACACGCTCCAGATACGGCCGCACCGCGTCGGAGAACTGGTACACCAGGAACCCGCCATCGGACCGCAGCACCCGATGCGTCGTGCGCACAATCGTATCGCGCAGCGGATGGGACAGTGTGCGGAAGGGAATGCCGGAAATGACGTAATCGGCACGCTCATAACCGAATCGCACCAGCACCTGTTCCACCTCGGTGGCCGATTCCTCTACCAGCACCAGCCGTGGGTCGCGAATCGTTCGGCGCAAATAGCCCACAAAATCCGCATTGATTTCAAACGCGATGAGCCGCGCGTCCGGCCGCATCCGCTCCAGGACGCGCGTCGTGAACGACCCGACCCCCGGACCATACTCGACAATCACTTTCGCTCGGTCCCAGTCCACCTCTTTGAGAACCTCTTTGACCAGAAAACGCGAACTGGGCAGTAACCACCCGACCTTGCGGGGATGCCGCAGAAAATTCCACGCGAACAGTGCGAGATTGGGTGATAGGGGACGTTCGTGGTCTGTGAGCGTCGAGCCCTCGGAGGTTTCATCCCTGTGCGCGTTCGTATCCTGCTTTCCCATAGCTGGTGCTCCCGGTTGTGTGCCCGCTTCCCCTGTTGGCGCGAACCCGCGAGGACGCGACGTTGCTTTATGTTAGCATCGCAGGTGCGTATGCGCTACTGGGCAAATAGCTGGCTCCTCTTGGGGCACTCCTAGCAGGAACAGCCTTGAGTCCGCCCGTGCGCCTATTCCCAAATCCGGTAGGGCAGCGGGTTTTTATCCAGGTGATACGCGCAGCGGGGGCACTTATCCGGGTCGTTCCAGGCCTTAACGCGATGAACGGAGGAAACCGGGCATTGCAACCGGAAGGGGACCCAACGGCCGCGGCTCATGCCGGCATAGATCAGCCGGTTTAGCGCCGCCTGAAAGGATGGCGGCGAGCCGGGGCGTTTTGGCAGCGACAGTTGGCGCTGTTTCTTAATGAACGCTGTCTGCTCCCCGAGCAGGCCGTTTCTCTCCGGCATGCGCATTCGCGTCACGGCATCATACAACTCTTTGCAGTCCTGGCAGAGGATCGTCTGCACATAGAAATGCAGCCCGCGGTCGGCCCCACCGGCCACTTTGGCGCGGTATCCGCAGCGCGAACATTCAAACCAGTATGAACGACCCATGCGACGCTCACGCGTAGTGTGTCATCTTGCGCGCGCCAACTCAAGCTGGGGCCCTTCTGGTTTTCTTTTACGGCAGCTACCCTATTGCATCACCACCAGGCTGGAGCAGGTTATGAGCGAGGTTTAGTTAGTTGTGGTGAGGGGAGAGGCGGTCCGGCAACGGGTCGCCTCTTCTGTTTAGCGGAGCGCGGACTTTAGCTTTAGTCCGCAGCAATATGCGGATGGCAGATCCGCCCCCGATTTCCACGCGTGCTCCGCGATTGCAAGTTGCTGCGGACTGAAGTCTGCGCTCCGTTTGACGCTGCTGCGAAGTCCACGCTCCGCCATACAGGTTTTACCCCATTGGTCGTGTGGAGGGCTTGGAGGTATCGTCGAGGTTCAGTGCGCGCCTGTGCAACCCGGGTGCTCTGTTGGAACTAACATTTTCTGGGATATGGCTCATTCCGCTAACAACGGTACGACTTCCACCGCCGTGCGGCGCTTGCTGCGCTGCCGCAAAACACAACGCTACTTCAATGGCGCCGGCTGGACTTATCAACCGGAACACGCTCACTCCTTCGCCCATGCGCTGGACGCGGCGCGCGCGTGTGTCGATCATCGGCTGCAAAACGTCGAATTGGTCCTGCAACTATCCAATGGCCACGCCGACCTGTTCAGCACGCCGCTGCGGTAGGCCCAACTGCTGCCCTGTTGCCGCTCTTTTGGAGGTGCGTAGCCGTCAAGTGCCGCTAAAATAGGCTCAATGACGCTGCACCGGTCCCGCGAATACTTCCTTCTTCTCTCAAAAGCCGCCCGCCCGGTCCTGGGCACGACCGCGCTCGCGATTTTGCTGCCGGCCTTATGCTCGGGCGCTGAAGAAATCCCTGCGGTCCGCGCCAACGATTTTCTCGGCAGCATCGGCGTGTGCTCGGCGGTGTCGCGGCGCGGCGAAACTCTGCAACACACCATCGAGGCTGCCCAATATCTCGGCCTGCGCTGGGTCCGGTCTGGGTATGAAAGCGGAGTCCCGATCGCCGACCTGATTGAGCTGCACAAAAAAACCGGCGTTCGATTCAGTTACGGATTGGCGAGTGGAGGTACGGACCTGCCGAAACTACTCGAGGGCGCGCGGCAACTGGCGGCGGTCGGCGCCCTGCTGGCGTTCGAGGGTAATAACGAGCCGAACAACTGGGGGGTCACGTACGAAGGCCAGCGGGGCGGTTGGGCCCAGACCTGGGTGCCCGTGGCCAAACTGCAGCGCGACCTTTATCGCGCGGTAAAGAACGATCTAGTTTTGAAACAGTACCCTGTCTGGAACGCCAGCGAGATCGGCGCCGAAAGCGATAATGTCGGTCTGCAATTCCTGACCATTCCGGCGGGAGCCGGCACCTTAATGCCCGACGGGACCCAATACGCCGACTATGCGAATTGCCATAATTACATGACGCACCCGAATTGGTCGGGGCTGCACGACAACCAAACCTGGATGGCCGCCGATCCAACCGCCGCCTGCCGCGTCGATGGCTTGTTCGGCAACCATGGCCTGACCTGGAGACGCCATTTCGCCGGCTATCCAGAGTCCGCGCTCGTGACGTTACCAAAGGTGACGACCGAAACCGGCGTCACGCTGGGCGGCCCGATCACCGAACAGGTTCAGGCATCGCTGTACCTAGTGTATTCCTGGACCAATTCAAGCGTGGCTGGGCACACACCTCCGTCTATCTGCTCCGGGACCGCACTGATGAAGCGGGCAGCCAAACCTTCGGCTTTTACAAACCCGATTACACACCGCGCCTGGCCGGAACCTGGCTGCATAATCTCACCACCATCCTGGCCGATGGTCCTTCCGACCGCTTGCCCGGCGAATTGGCTTATGACATCTCGAACCGGCCCGCAACCGTTCATGATCTGCTGCTTCGCAAGCGCAGTGGGGATTTTGCGCTGGTGGTGTGGGACGAACGGCTTACGGGCGGCGTCGACCACATTACGGTTAATCTGGGCGCGCCTTGTCCTTCGGTGACGTTGTGGGACCCCACGCTCGGAACGGTACCTGTCCAACGCCTGCAGAGTGCGGATTCCGTGCCCCTGACCTTGAGCAACCACCCGGTCGTGATCGAGATGAGCGGCGCGACCCATTAAAGCCAGTGTGCTGAGTGAGCTATCGGTGCTGCTCTCGATCTTGCTCTCTACGCTCTGCGCCTTTTAGAGTTCGACATCTGATCCGCTGCCTCGGCCGCCTCGGCTGCTAAGACCGCGCGCTATGCACCGGCCTGGCCGTCGGACGCAGGATGCTCCACAACCTGGTAAAGGTTGCTTCGGGGAAACCCATCGCGCGCTTTATTTGGTAATCCCGCTCCAGTACGTTTTGGATCGCCTGGCAACGGCGGAAGGCCGACCAATCGAGGTAACCACGCAACCAGGGGAAATGGCCATAGACCGGGACGGGCAAATCGCTGCCGTGCACGATGCGTTCGACCAGGGGCGGTTCAATGCACTCACGCACATGCCGGCCACGGATGGGGACAGTGAAAGCGCTGTTGTCCCCATAAAGATTTGAAAACCGCCGCGTCATGCCCTGGAAAATATGAAAATACTCCGGATCGCTGAGGCCGCTTTTGGTCGCGCAATGCGCGGCGATCACCTTGACCCCGCACTCCAGGGGGAGAGCGAGGATGCGCGGATCGCTAAAGGCGCGCTCGACGACCGGCAAGGTGTGTTCGCCGCCGGTGTGTGCCAGCAACGGCAAGCCGGTGGCCGCCATGCGTTCCCAGAAAGGTGTGAACCGGCGGTCATTGCAGTTGATGTTGTGGCAATTAGGAAGGCATTTCATCAGCGCCGCGCCGCCGGCCAGACAACGCTCGAGTTCCTCGAGGGCGTCAGGCCGCGCGGGGTGGATTGATACCCCGGCGAGGAATTCCGGGTGCTGCTGCGCCAGCGCGAGCACTCGCTCGTTAGGCACATAAAACGGGCTGGCGCCGTCCAGCGGTTCACCTTGTTCGTCGCGGACCAGGTCCTGCGCCAACAGCACAACAGACCCCAGTGACGAGGTGCGCACCAACTCGAGCAGGCGCTCGACATACAGCCGGTCCAGGTCTCCGTGCAAGGCGGACCGTGGCAGTCCAACATGGCGCAACATCCAAACCGCCATGGGCCGTCGCCAAGCGCTGAGCCGCAACCAACAGCCGGTCCCGCCGGCGCCGGTGCCGACGAGGTGCACGTGGCAATCAATCGGCTTGCCGGGCAATCCATTTGGCTGGGTGGGCGGGGCCGACTCGCTCGGGCTCATGTTCGCTCATTATACAGGCCAATCCCGGTCCGGGACAGGGCGTACTGGGTTAGTGACGGGCAAAGTACGGATAGAGCTCCGTAGAGGCTGGTATTTCCTTAGGCCAACGCCCGAGGAACAGTGGCGATGCTCTTCGAAAAGGCATGAAGCTGGGTGTGTTTATCGAGCGGGATGGGGTGCTCAACCGAATCCGGGTGGAACGGCAGTATCAGGTGAGTCCATTAACCCTTCAGGATTTTGAAGTCAAGACCGAGGCGGTGCCGCTGTTAAAGCGATTGAAAGCAGCGGGGCTGCTGGTCATCGCGACCACCAATCAACCGGGGCTGTCGCGGGGGTATCAATCCCGCGGTGAATTGGACCGGATGCATGCGCTGTTGCGGCGGACCTTTGCTCTTGATGATATCCTGGTCTGCCCTCATGACGAAACCGATCGCTGCCCATGCCGCAAACCCCAACCCGGTTTGCTGGTCGAAGCCGCTTTCAAGTGGCACCTGAACCTGGACCACTCGTTCGTCATTAGCGACAAATGGCCGGATGCCGAGGCGGCGCGGACGGTAGGCTGCACATCGCTGCTGGTTAAATCGCCCTGGCTGGGGAATGTTCACCGAGATTTTGTGGTGCCGGACCTGGCGGCGGCAGTTGACAAAATTTTGGCGTTGAAAGACCGCCCTCGGGCCGTTGTGCGCTAGGCCCGCATGGCAACCCTCAGGACTTGCTCTTCTTGGCTTTGGCGACGTTCGAGCCGGGGTTATCGGGCTGTGTGACCACTGCCGGCGCCAGGATTTCGCTCGCGCTGGGCGGTGGGAAATCGTTCGGAGTTACTTTGCGTGTGCCGCCTTGCACCAGGACATTGGCATCATCATCCATGCGCAACCGCGGGCGGGTATCGATGTACAAATATGTTTGGCGAATCAGGTTGTCGCCGTTCAAATTGAACACGGTGTAACTGAAGGTCGAGGGCCCGTTTTGGTAGAGGACATGCAATTGGCTGAGCCTGTCCACTTGCGTTTCGGGCTGGCCGAACGAAACCATCGGCCCAATCGCGCAGACGCGGATCGCGCGGCCGTACGCATCCGAAACTCGCAGGTACATGCGCAACTGGCCCCGGATATAATTGGCCTGCTGCAGAGTGTATTTGCGCACCTCGGGCGGAGAACCGGGGGGACGCGGCACGCCGACTTCCTGCTCCCATAGTTTGGCGCCCTCGATAATATCGAAGTAGCGGATAGGGCTATCGATTTCCTTGTCCCAGGCCTTGATCTTAAGGGTGGCGATGATGCCATAGCGGCCGGGGTCATTCAGCACAAAGTAGGGCTGGAGGTCCACGTGCTTGGTGGCCGCCATCGAGGAGTCCAGCGTGAATTCGCCGGCCACAGGCACCTCGCCCAGTTTGGCCACCACCCGCCCGTCGCGATCCTGCAGGTTGAACGTCAGCCAATCGTTGCCCGCGCCAAGGTCCAATGGTTGGCCGGAGCGATTGGTGATGCGCACCGCCACGGGCAAGGCTTCGCCCTGAAGAAATTGGTCCTGATCCTGGTTAACCTCAACGGTGACCTGTGCCGCAACGGCCAGCACGGAAAGCAGCCAACACAACCCCAAAGCGCAAACTTTCATTCCAGCAGTCTAGGAAAAGCAGTGGAGCAGAGCAACCGCAAAGCAAGTTTCCACACAAAGCAAGTTTCTTGGGTACCCTCAGTGAAGACGGGACCGGCGCCGGCGCGCGGACTTTTAGTCCGCAGCAACGTCCGAATGTTCAAACGATCTGCGACAGGCTCCAAGCCATCCTGAGTTCGACCGTTGCCGCGGACTAAGTCCGCGCGCCGGGGGTACGTTGCTTGGTTGTGGCCTTGAGGTTGCTCCGCATCAAGGTTTGGTCAGAGCCCCTTGCGCGACGGGGCGCGCCAGCTCGCGCTTCAGGATGTCCTGAATCCCGTTGAAGAAGTTTTCCGCTAATTGCCGGTCGCCCCCGGGCGCGAAATGGACCAGGTCCAGAAAGTCCTGGTAATGGCCGTCCAGATGCGCGTGGGTATCGACGAAGGTGACGTCAGGGAATTGCGGCGCCAAGTCATCGAGCAGGCGAGTGTGAGCTTCGTTGGCTTGAATCAGCGCGGGTGTATTGGGATAAGATGTCTGGTAAAAGCGGATGACGCTGGCATCGCTGTGGGAGTTGACGGCCATAGAAAAATTACCGAGCACGAGCGCAATGTGGTTGCTGCGGGCCAGAGTGATCAGCCGCCGATAGGCATCCGCATAAGGGCTGGCGAGCGGGGCGGCAAAGGACACCGCCGGCAAAGTCAGCCGGCCCAGGCTTTGCAGGTATCGCAGCATCTTCAGGTGATACTCACAATCGGCCAGAAAACGCACCGGCCGCTCGCGATAGACCGGATGACGCGGACCCAGGTTGGAAGGGATTTTTTCATCGAGCATCGGAAAGCCATTGATCCCGTGATAACTGATCAGCAGGTCCGGGTGCAGCGGCAGAATGTCTGTGGCAAAGCGAAACAGGTTATGATCGAGGCTGTAGCCGGGCACGCCCGCATTGATCACCTCGACCGGCCGCCCGGGCTTAACTCGTTCACGAATCAGTTCCTCCAGCAATGCCGGCCAGGGCCGGTCACCGGCGTTCAACGTGATGCCGAAGGTGGTGGATTCGCCCAGCGCGACAATGCGGTAGGTATCGCCCTTGACGGCGGGGATTTCCGGACCGCGAAAGCCGAGTTTGTTGATCGAAATCGTGCTTTGGAAAAGCTGGCCGTGGCTGCCGGGGATCAGGCGGTACGGCAAGTAATGGGCCGGGTCGGGGCAGAGGATGTCCCGTTCGAGCCCATCGACCGCTTCGAGGTAAGAATCCCACCAAACGGCGTAGGCGACCGGATTCTTGTGGCCCTCGTCATAGGAGTAAAGCTGCTCGCGCAGCTTGGGATGGGATTGCAGGTGGTAAGCGGGGTGAAACAGGCGGTCGGCGAGTGGCGTCGCAATCAGCAGCAGCAGCGCGGTATTCACTAATTGCGTCGCCCAGAACGGCAACTGGAACCAGGCCTTCCAGCACAGCAGCAACGCCGCGTTGATGACCACTCCCACCAAAAACACACTCACCAAATTGCGCGCGTAGGCTGTGCTCAGCCAAATCAGGCCTCCCGTAAAAGCCCAAACCAGCACCGGCACTTTCCATTGGGCGCGGAACTGGTTGGCAAAAGCCGGATGCGTCGCGGGCAGGATGGCCGCGGCAATGAGCCAGGCCAGCACCGCAAAGTACTGGTCCAGGTACTGTTGGAACGTGAAATGCGGGCCGCCGCTGAGCAAAAGTGTTGCGGGCACCAGCAAGGTGCAGCACCAGGCGACCGCCACGCCCCACTTCCAGAACCGGCTCCGCCCCGTGACGGGGGCGAATTCGGATGCGAGGGCACTCATTCCCAGCAGCGCTAATCCCAATGTGCCGGCCCAGGGCATATGCGCCCACACGCTCATCAGCAGTGCACAGCCAGTCAGCAGCGCCTGCACCGGCAGCAACCATGTCAGAGGACTCAGGCCGGCGCGGGCGGGCCCTGCTTTGCTGGGATCAATCGGGCCCACGGGTTCAGCGCTGGTTGTCGTACATAAACGGTGATAGCGGGGAGTTCTGCGAGAACAGCAGAAGCGCCCCCAACACCAGCAGCACAATGATGATCGGCAATAACCACCATTTTTTCTGCTGGCAGAGAAAACCCCAAAACTGGCTTAAGAGTCGCAACATTATCGTGAACTTTGACCCCTGACCTGGCCGCGGCGTGCGAATTTATTTCTTAGGATTTACGGCAGCCGCTCGCTCGAACTCGGACCGGTTTTCCAGTTCTGCCTGCACCAGGTCAGCAACCGTCTGGTCGAACGTCCATTCGCGGCGCCAGCCCAACTCCGCCTCGGCTTTGGCTGGATTGCCCGACAACCCGGCGCTCACCTGCTGCGCCTGGTCGTTGCGGCCGGTGGACTGCACGAAACTTCGGTAATCCAGCCCAGCAGCGGCGAACGCGCACTCGACCAACTCCGATACACGATGACGCCGGCCCGAAGCGAAAATGTACTCGCCTGATTTGCCGGCCTGCAGGCTCAGCCAAAAACCGCGCACGAAATCTCGCGCGTCGCTCCAATCGCGCTCGGCCGTCAGGTCGCCCAGTTGCAGTTGGTCGGCGCGGCCTTGTTTGATGGCCGCAACCCCGCGCGCGACGCGGTTGCTCAAATAATTGGGCGGGCGCAGCGGCGATTCGTGATTGTACAGAAGGCCCACCGCCACAAATTGGCCGTATTTCTCCCGGTGCAGCCGCGCGAAATTGTCAGCGGCGAGCTTCGCAATCCCGTAAGGGGTCGCGGGTTGGCGGGGCGTCGATTCGTCCTGGGGGATGGTCGCCGGCTCGCCAAAAACCTCGCAGGACGAGGCCAGGAACAGCCGCGCGGCGGGGCAAATCTCGCGCGCCGCCTCCAGCAAGCGCAATGTCCCCAACGTAATCGCCAGAACGCTTTCTTCTGGCACCAGAAAGCTTTGGCGCGAGTCCGTCAGCCCTGCCAGATGGTAGATTTCGTCCGGTTGCGCGGCCTTGAGGAAGCGGACGAGCGAGAACGGGTCTTCCAGTGAGCCGGTGTGCCAGCGAACGGCCGCGAGACCTTCCGGGCCGAATCGCCGGCGCAACGCCGGCTCTTCGCGGTCAAAAGGAAATTGCAGCAGACCTTCGATGTGGTAGCCCTGCAGAAGAAGCCAGCGGGCCAGGTAGGTGCCGTCCTGGCCAGCGATACCGGTGATAGCTGCCCGTTTAGCCACAGATT
>DASYXT010000047.1:0-18867 GCA_035934555.1 Verrucomicrobiia bacterium
TGTAGTTCGGCAGCGTTCAGAGTGGGCGACGGTGACTGTTTGTGTTTCATCCCCACTGTAAATAATGGAGTGTATAAATTTGTACAATCTCATTTTTGAGAATTTTTCGATTTGCTTACCCACATTTAATCGTGCCCCCGCGCCCCCTTCCTCCGTGTATGTTATTCCATATTCTGCCGATAATCCGTATTACTACCCCGACTACGGCTATAATTATCCTTCGTATGGTTACTACGGGTCGCCTTACTATTATGGCGGCGGCCCGATAGTTTCGTTCGGCTTCGGTTTTGGCGGCCGGGGTTATTATCACGGCGGCTATCGCGGCGGGTATTATGGTGGTGGTTTCCATGGTGGGGGTGGGGGTTACCATGGCGGTGGTTTCCATGGTGGCGGCGGTGGTTTCCACGGTGGGGGCGGTGGTTTCCATGGTGGCGGCGGTGGTTTCCATAGCGGTGGGGGCGGCCATGGCGGCGGGTTCCAGGGCGGTCGCCGCTAACCTCCACACGACTAGTAAGGATTTTTCAACGGGCGCGGCCTGCAAACGCTCCACGCGGTGCCCTGGTTTATTTGATTCACGGGATTCACCCCACTTGAGCGGCGGAAGTTTGCCGGTGAACGTAACTCAAAAAGGAAGTTATGATTACAGGCAAGCTGATTCGAATCGAAGGCGCGCTTATCGCGAGCCTGGCTTTATTAGGTGCTTCGGTGGGAGCCCAACCTGCACCGGTCGATATTGGGGGCACCAATGCCCCCGCAGGCCAGCGCGGTCCGGCGCACTTCTTACACGAAGCCACCCGCGGAAACAGCATGGAAGCGGCATTGGGCGAGGTGGGGGTTAGAAAGGCACAGAACCCCAATCTGAAAGCGTTTTCCGAACAGGTCCAGCGCGACCACCTCAAGTTGAATGAGGAATTAAAGCCAATCGACAAGCGATTCGCTTTGTCAGTGGATGAGCCGTTACCCAAACGTGATGTGAAAGAGCTGGCGCGGATCGAGAAAGAGAATGGAGCGAAATTTGACCAGGAGCTCGCTACCGACTTTCTCAAGGAGCATCAGAAAGCGGTGAATCAATACCAACACGTCGTGCAGCAAAATCTGCCCGTGGATGTGAGGCAGTACGCGCAAACGACGCTGCCCATGCTCCAGCAACATTTGCAACAGGCCGAATCGCTCGCGCGCGAGGTTGGGGTGAGCCAGACCACTATTTCGGCGATTACATTCGAGGCGAACCCCGAAATGGGCGGCACCGGCACAGCACAGGAACCGCAGCCCGGCTTCGGCGCAGGCCAGAAAAATGAAAAGGGGGCGGGTGCCAGGCAATTGGAACAGCAACCGCCGCTCCAGCCGAAATGAAGCCAAATAAGACCGGCAATACGTGGCGAGTGATTGCCAAAAGCTGTGTGGTGCAAAAGCAGGCCTTATTCCAGTTTGTGCTTGAAACAGCTCGGGGCGTGGCCCTGGGAGTCCAGAGTGTTGTTTGCTGTTGGTGAAGCGGGGCGCGCTCCGGGCTGTGAGTTAACCCGGGAGTGCGGATGGAAACGAAGCAAGAGCGACAAACCTGGCTTACCGGCGGCGCGATTTTTTGTGATACACCGCCCCACAAACCCTGGCGGCCGGTCAGACTCGTGTTGTTGGGCGCGCCCGGCGTGGGCAAGGGGACGCAGGCCGAACTGCTGGGCGCGCGGCTGGGCGCGTGCCATCTTTCCACCGGCGACATCTTCCGCGCCGCCAAAGCGCTCGAGGCCTCCGAGCGCACACCCGCCCTATCCGCGGCGCTCGATTTCATGCGCCGCGGCGAATTGGTCCCGGACCAAACCGTTTTGGAATTGGTTGCCGAGCGAGTGCAATGTTTGCGTTGCGAAGGCGGATTCCTGCTCGACGGTTTTCCGCGAACGGTTGGCCAGGCCGAGGCGCTGGAGAAACTGCTGCAGGAGCACAAGGTCGAGCTCGATGCCGTCATCAGCTACGATTTGCCTCTTGAAGAGATCGTGTCGCGCCTGAGTGGCCGCCGCACCTGTGGGAATTGCAAGGCGGTATTCCACACCGAAACTCGCAAACCGCGGGTGCCGGGCCAGTGCGACCATTGCGGCGGCCAACTAATCCAACGCGAGGACGATCGTCCTGAATCCGTCCGCGTCCGGATGGCGGCGTATGAGAAAAGCACCGTGCCGCTGACCGAGTTCTATTTGCGCAAAGGTCTGCTGGTGCCCGTATTGGCCGAGGGCGACCCGGACGGAATCCTCGCGCGCACACTGGCCGCGTTGGGTCTTTAGGCCTTAGGTTCCTTCCTGGGAAACATCGGGGCCGGGGCGCCAATTTGGTGCCCGGCCGCCAGCCCGCCCCAGGCAGCGGCAGCGAAGCGCTCCGGGCGCGACGCTAACCCGAGCTGCGCGTAGATTTTTCCCGCGCTCCCGGGAATAAACGGCCAGAGCAGCACGGCGAGAATCCGGCAGACCTCAGCGAGGTTATAGAGCACCTCGTCCAGCCGCGCGGCGTTGGCAGGGTCTTTGGCCAGCTTGAACGGCGCCGTCTGGTCCACATACTGATTGGCACGCGTTACCAATGACCAGATGGATTGTAGAGCAGCCTGGAGCTCGTTGGCTTGCAACCGTGTTTGGGTTTCCTCAACCACCTGCTGCGTTTCGGCAGCCAGTTCCCTCGACACCGCCGGAACGCGCCCGCCGCGATACCGCTGCAACATCGAGAGCGACCGGTTGACCAGGTTGCCCAGCCCATTCGCCAGCTCCGCAGAGTAGCGCGCCTGGAACCCGGCATCGGTCCAGTTCCCATCCGGTCCAATGTCCAGCTCACGGACCACATAGAATCGAAATGCATCGACGCCCCACGCGTCGATGACGGCGATGGGGTCCACGACGTTACCCGTGCTTTTGCTCATGCGTTCGCCGTCTTTTTGCCACCACCCATGCGCCAGCACTTGACGCGGCAACGGCGCGCCCATCGCCTTGAGCATGATCGGCCAATACACGCTGTGGAACCTGAGAATATCTTTGCCAACCAGATGGATGTCGGCCGGCCAAAGCTCGAGTCCGGCGCCCAAGCTTTGCGGCGGATAAAACGCGTTGGGCACACCCGGGTCATGCTGTGCCGCCGGGGCGCTGATGTAATTCGACAGCGCGTCAAACCAAACGTAGGTAACGAAGTTCGGATCGAAGGGCAGGGGAATGCCCCAGTTAAACCGGTTGGTCGGGCGCGTGATGCACAGGTCCTCCAGCACGTCCTTGCGCAGAAACCCGAGCACTTCGTTGCGGCGATACGCGGGCCGGATAAACTCCGGATTTTCTTCGATGTGCCGGATCAGCCAATCCTGGTGCTGTTTCAAACGGAAATAATAATTGTCCTCCTGCAACCGAACCACCTCACCCCAAGCCGCGTGAAACGTCCCGTCCGCTTGCCGGTCCCGATCCGTCAGAAACGTTTCTTCCCGTACCGAGTACCAGCCCTCGTAAGAAGCTTTGTAAAAATGACCCTCATTGTGCAGGCGGGTCAGGATCGCCTGCACCACCTGTTTATGGCGTGGTTCGGTCGTGCGCACGAAATCGTCATTGCTCAAGTCCAGTTTGGCTGTGAGATTCTTCCACGTCACCGCCAGCTCGTCGCAATAGGCCTGGGGTGTTTTGCCTTCCGCCAGCGCCGCTTGTTGCACCTTCTGACCGTGCTCATCCAACCCGGTGAGGAAGAACGTCTCCTGGCCCAGGCTGCGCCGCGCACGCGCGATCACGTCCGCGACCACTTTCTCATACGCATGGCCCAGGTGCGGATGGCCATTGACATAATCAATCGCCGTGGTGATGTAAAACCGCTTGCTCATGTGCCCTCACTCTGGCCAACACCCGCCGCATTGGCAAGAAGCGCATTGAACACGGAGCGCGGACCTTAGTCAGACCTTAGTCCGCAGCAACGGCCGAATTTACTCCTCAGTTGACATTATGCAGCCCGCCTCAGTGCGACTGTAATCTATAAAAGTCGAGTTGACATTTGCGCTGGGGCCGGCGCGTGTTATCTTTGCGCATGAGCATCCTGGGGCGGCAAATCCTTTCTGTGGCGGCGCTGCTCATAATTATCCTTTGCAGCGGCTGCGCGTATCTGAATCCCACCGACCATCGCAGCGTGGCGACACCTGGCGAGCAGCCGGGCGCCTGGGAAGACACCGGGCGGTAGCCGGGGTTTACGTTCCGTTTGGTTTAAACCGGCGCCCTGGCGGTTGGTTTACCTCTTTCATTGCCTGCTTGCGCCGGTAGCCGCCCTCTGGCACATAACCGGAGTCTAATGCTCTACAGCCCCATAGGTTTATTGTTTTTCCTGGCACTCTGGCTCCTGTTTGGGCTGCTGGTGGTTTTCATCCAAATCGGGATTTTGGAGTACGTGTTCGACACTTTGGGAGTGAGCCGGCGGTACATGCTGCTGCTGCTCTTGGCGTGCCTGCTGGGCAGCTATATCAACATCCCCATCGGCCATTTACCCGGCAAAAATGTCGAGGCGGGCGAGGTGATCAATTTCTTCGGCGTTCAGTATGTCGTGCCAGTGCTGGTCAACTCGCCCGGAACGGTCCTGGCGGTCAATTTGGGCGGCGCGATCATCCCGTTTGTTCTTTCCGTCTATTTGATCTTTAAACACGGGCTGTATCTGAGGAGTTTAATCGCGATAGGCATCGTGACCTTCGTGGTGCACTTGATGGCCCGCCCGGTGCATGGTGTAGGGATCGCCGTGCCGATCTTCATCCCGCCGGTGATCACTGCGATTGTCGCGTTGAGTTTGTCCCGGTGGGATGCGGCGCCGCTGGCCTACATCGCTGGCAGTATGGGGACGTTAATTGGTGCTGACCTGTTGAATCTCAACAAAGTGAGCAATTTGGGCGCGCCCGTGGCTTCGATTGGGGGCGCGGGCAAGTTCGACGGCATTTTCCTGACGGGACTTGTCGCGGTGCTCATTGCCGGAATCTTCGGCGCGCGCCGGCGGCCTGCTCGGGCGAGTTAAGCCGTCATGCATCTCCACCTGATTGATTGGATCATCGCCGCAGTCTGCGTATTAATCTCTTTCGCCCCCGCCCTCTTTTTTGCTCGCCGTGCCGGAAAGAACACCTCCGAGTTCTTTGCTTCCGGGCGCTCGGCGCCGTGGTGGTTGGCGGGCTTGTCGATGGTGGCGACGACCTTCAGTAGTGACACGCCGAACCTGGTGACGGATATCGTGCGGCGCGAGGGGGTCGCCGGGAACTGGCGCTGGTGGGCCTTCACGCTCACCGGCATTGCCACGGTGTTTTTCTATGCGCGGTTGTGGCGCCGGTCGCGCGTATTGACGGACCTGGAGTTTTACGAACTGCGCTATTCCGGTACAGCGGCCAAAGTGGTGCGGGGGTTTCGTTCCGTGTATCTCGGGCTGTTCTTCAACTGCATGATCATGGCCTCGGTAAACCTGGCCGCGTGTAAAATTGCCGGAATCCTCTTTGGCCTGGAGCGCTGGCAAACGCTGTTGATTTGCGGGGTGCTGAACGCGACCTTCGCCAGCTTTTCAGGGCTGTGGGGCGTGCTGGTGCTGGATATGATCCAGTTTTTCATCAAAATGACAGCGGTGATTGCGGCGGCGTGGTTTGCGGTCAAAGCCGTTGGCGGCATGGACACGCTGCTAACCCGGGTGTCGGCGCTCCACGGGCCCAACGGGGTGCATTACCTGAACATTTTGCCGGATTTCAGGGACAATTGGAATCTGGCGGTGGCGGTGTTCATCCTGCCGCTGGCGGTGCAATGGTGGGCGGTGTGGTACCCGGGCGCGGAACCGGGCGGAGGCAGTTACATCGCCCAACGAATGCTGGCCTCCCGTTCCGAGCGCGATTCACTGGGCGCGGTGCTGTTCTTCAACGTCGCCCATTACGTGCTCCGGCCTTGGCCCTGGATCATTGTCGCGCTATCCTCGCTATTGGTTTATCCGCAGCTCTCGGACATCCAACGGGCGTTTCCACATCTCGACCCCAACCTGCTCGGCCATGACATAGCATTTCCAGCGATGCTGAAGTTCCTGCCGGTCGGGTTTGTGGGGTTAATGGTTGGCGGTCTGCTGGCGGCAAATTCTTCAACCATTCTCACTCATCTGAATTGGGGCGCATCGTACCTGGTGCATGATTTTTACCGCCGGTTTCTGGTGAAGGACGCCACGGAAAAACATTATGTGCTGGCCGGGCGGTTGGCGACGCTGGGGCTTTTCTGCGGCGCAGCGGCGTTGACCTTCTTTCTGGATACGGCGAAGGAAACCTTCGATATCATCCTGCAGGTCGGGGCCGGGACCGGATTGCTGTACTTATTGCGCTGGTTTTGGTGGCGCATCACGGCCTGGTGCGAGGTAGCGGCGATGATCAGCTCGTTTGTGATCTCCGTCGCTCTGCTGGCGGCCAAGCGCGAGGGTTACGGCTTGAGCACCGATATGGCGCTGCTGGTGACAGTTGCCGCGACCACCATTTGTTGGTTGCTCACCGCGTGGTTTGGACCGCAAACCGAGCGGGCGACGCTAATATCTTTTTATGAAAAGGTCAGGCCGTTCGGGCCCGGGTGGCGCCACATCCGCCAACAGGCTCGCCCCAGCGCCTCAGGCGAGCCCGGCGATAGCATGCCGCTCGCCCTCGTTGGCTGGGTATCCGGCTGCACGATGGTCTATTCAGCCCTCTTTGCGGTCGGGAATCTGCTCTATCACCGGTTCGGTTATGCTTCGGCGTTGCTGTCGGTCTTCGCCCTGAGCGGGTTGGTGCTGCTCCGAATCGTTCTTCGACTCTGGTCCGGGAAGAGCTTTTCAGATACCCCACAGCCGAAGTCTAAGCCCTAGGAGTATTTTGTGATCGACTTCCGCCAAGCGTCTTGGACTGCGCCAGCCCTCGCGCTTCCGCATGGCGCATTCTTCACAATAGCGGCAGAGGGCTGCCGCAGTCCACGACGCTTCGCGACAAAGCAACGCCAGGCTTGCGTGCCGGACGGTTGGCCGGTCATCGCACGCCAAATGGGGCGGCAGCTTTTTACTGCGCCAGCCCCCTGGCGCTTTCGCAGTCCAAGAGCTGGCGCTTCCACGACGGCCGGCCAGTCCAATAGCTAACGCTTCCAATAACGCTTCATGAGTTGGTCGGTTACTTTGCTTCGGCGGGTGCCAGCAACCGCTCTAACTGCTGGCGTGCAGGGGTGTAATCAGGGTTGAGCGCCAAGGCCTGTTGCAAATGGCGGAGCGCGTCGTCACGTTTGCCTTGGCGCGCCAGCGCCATCCCGAGATTGAAGTGGGTTTCGGGATTGTTGGTGTTCAAAGCTAATGCTTCCCTGTAATGGCTGATGGCTTGATCAAGTTGTCCTTGTTCCGCCAGTGCGTTGCCCAGGTTATTGTGGGCCTGGGCGTCTTGGGGATTGAGTTCCAGGCAGATCTGATACTCGGCAATGGCGTTGGCCAAATTGTGCTGCATCGCTAGCGCATTGCCGAGGTGGCCATGGGCAATCGCGTACTTGGGTTTGAGCCGAATAGCGGTGCGAAATTCGTGGATGGCCTCGTCGAGCTTCCCCTGCATCGCCAGGGCGATGCCGAGGTTATTGTGGGCTTCGGCGTGCTCCGGGTCTTTGGCCAGCACGAACCGATAGTGCCCGATCGCCTCATCCAGCCGTCCCACATCGGCCAGTGCGTTGCCCAAATTATTGTGAACCTCCAGTTGGTTTGTGCCCAGCGCCAGCGCGGCCTGGTAATACGCGATCGCTGCCGGATAACGCTTTTGGCCTGCCATCGCATAGCCCATGTTATTCAGAGCATCCTGGTAGCGCGGGTTGATCTCGAGCGACTTTGTGTAATTGGTCAGCGCCTCGGCGGTTTTCCCTTCGTTGGAAAAAAAGAAACCGAGGTTGTTGTAAGCGAGATAATTTCTGTCAGTCACCTCGACCGCATGCTGGAACAAAGTCTGACTGTCCTGCCAAAATTTGAGTTGCCGCCCGGTCAGTGCCACGCAGCTTAGCAGGACTACGCCGGCCGCAACCGCCAGCACTTTTTCGCGCTCGGGCCAGGTGCGTGTCAACTCGCCCGCCCCCCAGGCGAGCGCGAGAAAAATTCCGATGGCCGGGATATACGTGTAGCGATCGGCCATGGATTGCACGCCGACCTGGACCAGGCCAATGACGGGTATAAGAGCGCCGAGAAACCAGAGCCAGCCTACCGCCAGATAAGGCTGCTTCCTCGCACGCCAGGCTACGAGGCCGCAAACCGCCAACAACAGGGCCGCGGCTGCGGCCACTTGCCAAATCGGCCAATAGCCGGGATGCGGGTACAGCACTGACAACTTGACCGGGCAAAATATCTTTCCCAGGTACCGCACGTACGAGACGAGCGCATTGCTGATTCGGCCTGGGAGGGACAGGCTGGTGGACACCGCGCCACCGCGACGCTGAACCAGAAAAGTCACGACACTCGATGCGGTGGCGAGAACAAGGAACGGAACTTTTTCCAACAACAGACGACCGAGGGGAATGCTCGAACTTGCGCCGCCGCGCAGCGAAAGACGTTCAAGCGGCCAGTAATCGAGCAACAGCAGCACGAAAGGCAGCGTTACAAGCATCGGCTTGCTCAGCAGGCCAAAGACGAAAAGTATCAGCGACGCGAGATTGAACCCCGCTGTGTGAACCGCTGAGGCGTTTGCATTCCCGCTCCGAACCATCCGGTTGTCCCCCGAGAGCCGCAAAGCAGCCTCTGGCGCCCGGTCCCTTCGTTGGTTTGGCTTCCGTTGTGTTTGCCGCTTGGGTTGGGGTTTCTCTGGCGCGGGCGGCAGGGGTGTGGCAACGGCGCTTCTTCGGGCATAACGGACGTAAGCGGCGAGTGTCAGCAGGAAGAAAAATGTGCTCAGCACATCTTTGCGCTCGGAAATCCAGGCGACAGACTCGACATGGAGCGGGTGCAAAGCGAAGGCTGCGGCGACAAACGCGCTGCGCCAGTGGGCTCCCGTCATCGACCGCAGCAGCAGAAACAGCAGCAGCGTGTTTGCGACGTGAAAGCCGAGGTTGACCAGGTGCTGCGCGCCGGGATTATCGCCAAACAGTTGCCAATCGAGCATGTGTGATAACCAAGTCAGCGGATGCCAGTTGCTGGCATGCCCAGTGGTAAAAGCCCAGCGCGCGTTGGCCCAGGTCAAGCCGCCCTGCACATTTGAGTTGGCGGTGACGTAATCGCCATCATCGTAGTTGACGAATTGACAGTGCCGAACCGGCAGGTAGGTCCCGGCGGTGACCAGTGCCAGCAGGAAGCAAAGCAGGCCAGCGCGCCGCCACACCGGGCCGCCACGCGAGCGGCCTTGGGTGGCGGTGTTGGGAGTCGTTGGAGCAGACATTACAGCCGCATGGGCGCGTGTTCGCAGCGCTTTTCAGATTCATTACGCACTCGCTTTTTAGCCTACCGAAAACCCGGCGCCGAAAACAACTGCGTTTCTCCGTAATCTGTGAGCCCTCAGTCAACGATAGGCGGAGCGCGGACATTCCTGTCCGCAGCAATGTGTAAAACCCCAGGGTTCCCGGTGATGCGAGCCCCGCTGATGTTAGGAAGTTGCTGCGGACAGGAATGTCCGCGCTCCGCTGTAATTCCGTAATTCTTCTGACCGGCTTTTCCGTACTTGCCGGAATTTCGGTGGCCGCATCAATGAGGCATGCTGCCGGCGCAATGCAACCGGGCGCAGCTTATTCACCGCGAGTAGGCGGTGGTCACGGGAGCCCGGGTTGGGCGTGAGAAAATAATGAAAATCGCAATTATTGGGCTGGGGTATGTCGGCTTGCCATTATCGTTTCAATTCGCCCGCTCCGGCGTCACGGTGTTGGGGTTGGACATCGATACGGCCAAAGTGGACGCCCTGAACCAGGGGCGCAGCTATATCAAACATATCTCGGCCGAGACGGTCGGCCAAGCGGTCCACTCCGGCACTTTCTCTGCCACGACCGATTTCAGCCGCATTCGAGAAGTACAGGCCGCGATTATTTGTGTCCCCACGCCGCTGAACAAAAACCGTGAGCCGGACATTTCTTACATTCTGGACACCGGCAAGAACATGGCGCGCTATGTGCAAAAGGGCATGTTGGTGGTCCTGGAGTCCACGACCTACCCCGGCACCACCGATGAGGATCTGCGTGCGGTGCTGGAAATCGGCTCCGGCATGGAAGCCGGCCGTGATTTTCATTTGGCCTTTTCGCCCGAGCGCGAGGATCCCGGCAACCCCGAGAGCAAAGTTGCGACCATCCCCAAGGTGGTGGGCGGGTACACGCCGGGTTGCCTGCAAAAAGCCGTCGAACTTTACTCCAAGGCTGTCAAAACGGTGGTGCCGGTGTCCTCCTGCCGAGTGGCGGAGGCGACCAAGTTGCTCGAAAACACCTTCCGCGGCGTCAACATCGCCTTGGTAAATGAGCTCAAGATCGTCTATAGCGCGATGGGCATCGATGTCTGGGAGGTGATTAATGCCGCCCGCACCAAGCCGTTCGGGTTCATGGCGTTTTACCCGGGCCCGGGCCTGGGCGGTCATTGTATTCCCATTGATCCGTTTTACCTCACCTGGAAAGCGCGTGAATACGGTCAGCACACGCGCTTCATCGAACTGGCAGGCGAGATCAATACGGGGATGCCGGCCTACGTGGTCCATCGGGTCGCGGATGCGTTGAACGAAAACCAAAAGGCGGTCAAGGGCAGCTCCATCCTCATCCTGGGCCTGGCGTATAAGCCCAATGTGGACGATGAACGCGAGTCGCCCAGCTATTTCCTGATGGAAATGCTCAAGGAACGCGGCGCCAAGGTGGCGTATTACGACCCGTACGTGCCTACGATTAAGCCTACGCGCGAGCACGCCCACTTCGCCGGCATGAGTTCGGTGAGCTGGGACCGGCAAACCGTCAGCGGGTTCGACCTGGTGCTTATCGCGACCAATCACGCTTCGGTGAATTACAACGAAGTCGCCGATTGGGCGGCCTGCATTGTGGATACGCGCAATGCCATGGTCGGGATCAAGACCCGCCGAGGCCAGGTCTGGAAGGCGTGATTAGCCTTACTTAATAAACAGCCGCGAACTATTTTCGGCACATGGACAGTTTTTGTCCATGTGCCTTTTTTAATGTGGGGGCATGAACAAGACAAAAGACATGTTTGTGACCCAGCTAGAAATGAGTTTCAGCCGCAACCCCCAGTGCTCGGCCGGCCAACGCCGCCGCTCGCGCGCCCAATGGTGGTTCCAACGCATGCGCCTGGTCGTGGACCGCGCGATCGACTGGCAGCCGGTGCCGCCAGCACGGCCGGAGCAAATCTGGCTGGAGCCGATTCGCTGAGCAGAGACTCTTACCCGGGCTATGATGCGGCAGGTTTGGCGAGTGCCAAATGACCGCGCAGCACGTAAACCAACGCTTTAACCGCCAGTTCGATAAAGAGGAAAGGCTTGGTAATGAAATCGTTGCCGCCGCTCATGAGGGAATGAGTGCGATTCTCGAAACCGCTGAGGCTGGTAACGAAGACGACGGGAGTCTTTTTGTGTCCCGGCAGTTCTCGCAAACGCGAGCACAGCTCATGCCCGTTCATGCCCGGCATGTCCACGTCCAGAAACACCAGGTCAAAGTTCTGCTGGCTCAACAGGTCATAGGCGGTGTGCGGGTCCTCGACGCTGATGGATTTAAGGCGGGCCTTTTCCAATGCGTAGGTGATCGCGCGGCGCGAGATCGGTTCGTCATCCACCACCAGAATTTTCGCCGCTTTGATGCCTTCCTTTTCGGCCAGGGCGCCGCGTTCCAACAGCAACGCCAGGAAATCCAGGGCCGAGGCGACTGTGCGGAGGGTCGAAACGTTGATCGTGTTGGGTTTCTCGCACAGTTCCTTGAGCAAGGCCTCAAGCGCGTCACAGACCTGGGCGGCAGGCGTCAGGCCGGTCATGCCCGCGCTGCTGGTCAGCGCGCGGGTGCGCCGATACATCTCCTCGAGGGCCTGCGCCTTGGTGGGCTCCGATTCGGCCTTAATCACCCGCTGCAATGAACCACGCAAAGCCGCCAGTGTGGCGGGCAGCGACTCAACGAAACTCTTGCGCAAGGCCGCCTGGAACTCGGCCTCCGATTGCACCGGCGCGTGTTTGGCTGCGGCGGTTTTCGAGGCAGGGTTTGGCGGCGCGGCAGGCGTGGCGGCTGGTTTTGGGGCGGGATTGGAATGGCTGTTACCGTTGCCCGGGCCGGCGAGGGTCGAACGCACCACTTCGATAAGCTGTTTGGGAGAACAGTTCGCTTTGGAGAGGCACTTGGTCGCGCCCGCTTTCCAGGCTTCCTGGACCATGTTGGTCAGGTAAGTGTTAGAAAAAACAATGATGGGCAGCTTCTCAAAACCTGATTCCGCGCGAATAGTTCGCATTAATTGCACACCGCTGACCTTAGGCAGCATCAGGTCCAAAATGAGTGCATCCGGGCGAAAGCTGCGCAGCGAATCCAGCCCGGCCTGGCCGTCGGAAGCCGTTTCCACCTCGAACCCTTCCACCGAGAATTTATTGCGGTAGATGTTGGCTACGATGAGGTCGTCTTCGACAATCAGGATCTTTTTCATGCTAGCCTTTTGCCACCAGTTCGCCGGGCCGAGTCATATGTTCGTGGAAATAGGCGCGAATAGCGTCGAACTCGCTAGCGAGTTCGGCAAAGCGCTCAGTGGCCTGGGACAGGTCGCCCGCCTGTGCCTGGTGCTCGAGTTGGCGCAACCGCGGCGCCAGCCGGTGCATGCCGCACGTGGCGCTGGCGCCGGCGCAACTGTGCGCCAGACGGCGCACCTCGGCGGCCGCGCCCGCGGCGATCGCGCTTTGGAGTTGCTCAAGTTGTTCCGTAGTCTGGTTTAAGTAGAGCGTTACCAGCTCTTTCAAATTATCCGCGCTGCCATCGGTGAATTCCAGGAGCCTGTCCATGTCAACGGGGCCATTCTGGTCCGAAGCGTTTTGGCCGATGGGAGCTGTGGCGGGGCGAGCGCCCTCAGCGTTTGCATTCTCGGCAGCGGTGTCGCACCGAGCGGCGATTCGGCCCCAGCGTTCGAGAATCCCGCGCACATCCTCCAGCCGCACCGGTTTGGCCAGGTAGTCATCCATCCCGGCCGCCAGGCATTGCTCCCGGTCGCCTTGCATCGCGTTAGCGGTCATCGCCACAATCACCATCGGTGATTTGTAGGTGGGGCATTGTTGGGGTTGCTGCTGCCGCTGTCGAATAATGCGCGTGGCCTCCAGACCGCTCAGCTCGGGCATCATGACATCCATGAAAATGAGATCGTAGCTCTGCCGATCGAGCGCCGCCAGCGCCTCGGTGCCGGTAGCGGCGAGGTCGGCGTGGTAACCCATCTGTTGCAGCAGGCGCACGGATACCTTTTGGTTAACGGCATTGTCATCGCAAAGCAGCACCCGCAAGGGCAAGCGCTCCGCCAGGTGTGGATCCAGTTTGGCAGCCGCCGGCATGCGCGGTTGGCCGAGGCGCTCGCCGCCCAGGACCCGCTGCAAGAGCTGGTGCAGTTGAGTTGGCCGCACTGGTTTGGGCAGGCAGCCGGCCAGGCGCAGCCGGGCAAAAGCCGGCTGATCGGTGTGGGCTCCGACGCTCGTGAGGAGCAACAGCGGCAGCGCTGCTCCGGCCTGAAGGCTGCGAATCTCCGCCGCCAGGCTCAGTCCATCGCGGTTGGGCATCTGTAGGTCCAAAATCGCCAAATCGAACCTTTCACCGGCTCGAAGCCACTCCAGGGCGGCTGTGCCGTCCTGTGTCGTCCGCGGGAGCATACCCCAGGCTCCGGTTTGCTCTCCCAACAAACGGCAGGCGGTGGCATTGTCGTCCACGATCAGAACGCGTTTGCCCGCGACGTGAACCGTGGGCGCTACCTCCGGGCTCGGCGCGTCGGAACCGGGGGCAAGTTGCGTCGGCAGTGTGAAATGGAATGTTGACCCTTTTTGGGGCACGCTCTCGACCCACATCTTGCCACCCATTAATTCAACCAAGCGCTTGCTGATGGCGAGCCCCAGGCCGGTGCCCCCGTATTGACGGGTGGTCGAGGCGTCCGCCTGGCTGAAGGATTTGAATAACCGAGCCAAGCGGTCCACGGGAATGCCGATGCCGGTGTCGCTCACGGCGAAATGGAGGTGGCACAGCCCGCCCTGGGCGCCGGCGTCGCGAGGTCCGGACAGGCTATTCACGCGGACAAGCACCTCGCCGGCGGGGGTAAACTTTATCCCATTGCTGACCAGGTTCATCAACACCTGCCGCAATCGGGTGACATCGCCCAGGATGCGGTCCGGGATAGCTTGTTCCATCTCGTAAGCCAGTTCGAGCTTCTTTTCACTGGCCTTAGTGGCGAGCAAATCGAGTGATTCCTCGATGCAGTTCCTCAGGTTGATCGGTTGGTTCTCAAGTTCCAGCCGTCCGCTTTCGATTTTCGAGAAGTCCAAAATATCGTTGATAATGGTTAGCAGTGATTCACTGCTGGAGTAAATGGTTTCGACATAGCCGTGCTGTTCGTGCGTCAATGGCGTTTCCAGCAACAACCCTGCCATCGCAATAATGCCATTCATCGGCGTGCGGATTTCATGGCTCATGTTGGCCAGGAATTCCGCTTTGGCGCGGGCCGCCGCCTCAGCCGCGACGCGGGCGGCGAGCAGGTCGCGATTGGTGCGCGTCAACTCGTCCTGCAGTTGTTTGGCCCGGAGGGCCGCCGTCAGCCGGGCCCGCAATTCGGCTGCTTCGAATGGTTTGGTGAGATAATCGCATGCGCCCAAATCAAAACCACGCAACTTGTCGCCAGTGCTGTTCCAGGCGGTCAATACGATCACCGGAATAGCCTGCCATTCCGGCGACTGCTTGATCTGTTTCAACAACTCCAAGCCGTTCATGCCACCGGGCAGACCCAAATCGAGCAGGATAAGATCAATTTGGTGCGCCTGGAGGATTTTCAGCGCCTCGGGCGCATCCTTCGCGCTCAGCAGCTTGACTGGATCCTGTTGCAGCAAAGTGCCGAGCAATTCCGGCATTCGCGGGTCATCTTCCACCAGCAACAATTGTGATACGGGCACACTCATAGTCCGGCCGGCGAGGCTTGCTAGAATTCAAAACGATTGCCTCGGACCAATAAATCAATGAAGAGTAAGCACATTCAACACCAATTGCAGCGACAATTCCATCAAATTCTGCTTATGCGCGTTCCCCGGGTGGCAGTGCGGCCCTGCGATATAAGAGGTCAGGCCGATGAATAGGCTGGTTAAGGCCCGAACTGCCCAAAATCCAGACGATTTTGTCCAAGTTGGAGGCCGTTTGCGGCCCTGGACAAAGAAACGTTGCAGCTACAGCCCATTACGCGGTAAAGTCCCGCCCATGGTTCACACGTTGGTTGACCGCGGTGCGGTGGGCGAGGTCGCCATGATGCGCGAGCTATATCTGAAGGGCTACCGGCTGATGCTTTTGGCCAGGGTGCTCGATGATAAGTTTGCAAGTCTTTACCGGATGGGGAAAATCCACGGCGGCGTGTTCCTGGGGCGTGGCCAGGAAGCGCTGAGCGTGGCGATAGGCCTGGCGCTTCGCAACACTGATATTTTTGCCCCTCTGATCCGTGACCGGGCCGGCCGTTTGGCCTTTGGCGAACCGTTGTTGGATTCGGTGCGCACGTACCTCGGCTCAGTGCTCGGCCCGATGCGCGCCCGCGATGGCAACGTTCATTACGGCCGGCCGCGCGAGGGCCTGCTGCCGATGATCAGTCACTTGGGCGCGATGATTTCGGTCGTCAATGGCGCGCTGCTGGCCCGCCGGATGAAAGGCGTCCCCGAGTCGGTAGGGGCGACCTGCATTGGCGACGGCGCCACCTCGACCGGGGCCTTTCACGAAGCCCTCAACCAGGCGGCCATTGAACGGCTGCCGCTGGTCCTGGTGATTGCTAATAACCATTACGCTTACTCGACGCCCAACGAGCGTCAATTCGCCTGTGCGTCGTTGCTGGACAAGGCCGCGGGTTACGGCGTGCGCGGCGAGGCCATTGACGGCACGGACTTGCGGAGTTGCCTTGAAGCGGCCGAGCAGGCAGTGCGCCGGGCGCGCGACGGGGGAGGGCCGCAGTTGATTGTCGCCGAACTGCTCCGGCTTTGCGGTCACGGCGAACATGACGACGCTTCTTATGTCGAAGCGCGCCTCAAAGCCGCCCCGTGCGGGCGGGATTGTTTGAAAGTAGCGGAGGATTATTTGCAGGACCAGAAGTGGGCTTCCAGCAGTGAACTGGCCGCCTGGCGCATGCTGGCGGCAACCCAAATCGAGGAGACGGTCGCTAAAGTGCAGCGCGAGCCCGGGCCAGACCCTTACCGCGAAGACTGGTGTGCGCTGGCCTCCAAGCACCTCAGCGAAGGGCATAATACCTAGAGGGGTCCATGAGCATCACGTACCTGGATGCCATTCGCGAGGCGCAGGCCCGAGCCCTGGCGCAAGACCCCAAGGTCTTCATCTACGGCCAGGACGTTGGCGCGTTTGGCGGCGCGTTCAAAGCGACGCGCAATCTGGCTCAGCATTTTCCGGGGCGGGTCATTGATGCTCCGATTAGTGAAGATGCGATGCTCGGCCTGGCGGTCGGCGCCGCCATCGAAGGCCTGCGGCCGATCATCGAAATGCAGTTTGCTGATTTCTCCACCGTCGCTTTCAACCAAATCGTCAATCAAGCGGCGACATTGCATTGGCGCACCCGCGTGCCTTGCCCGATCACCATCCGGCTGCCCAGTGGCGGCACTTCGGGCAGCGGTCCCTTTCACAGTCAAAGCCTGGAAAGCGTCTATGCGCATTACCCCGGTTTGGTGGTAATGACCCCGGCGACGGTCGAGGACGCCTACAGCATGTTGCTGGAAGCGGTAGCCATCGATGACCCGGTCATCTATTGCGAGCACAAATACCTCTACTACCATCTCAAGGCCGAGCAGTTACCCACCGAAGCTATGCCGGTCGGCAAAGCGCGCATCACCAGGCCCGGGCGGGACATGACGCTGGTCGCCTATAGCGCGATGGTTCACGAAGCGCTCGCTGTCGCCGAAGAGTTGGCGACCGAAGGAACGGAGATTGAAGTTGTGGATTTGCGTTCGGTGAAACCGCTCGACACCGACACGGTGATGGCCTCGGTGGCGCGGACCGGCCGGTTGTTATGCCTGGGTGAATCGTGGCCCTGGGGCGGCGTGACAGCCGAGGTGATCGCCCGGGTCGCGACCGAAGGATTTGATCTGCTGGACGCGCCGCCGCAGCGGCTCAATGCCAAGGACACTCCCGTCCCCTACCATCCAAATCTTTGGGCGGCCCATCGTCCGACCGCCCGCAGCATCGCCGCTGCCGCCCGCAACCTCCTCCGCCTATGAAACCCGGACTGATTACTGATCACTGATAACTGAATACTGAATGCTGATTACTGATTACTGAACATGCCCTCGATTCCCATCATCATGCCGCAGTTAGGCGAATCCATAGCGGAAGCAACCGTGGTGAATCTCCTGGTTAAGGTTGGGGACCAGGTGAAAACAGACCAGGAGATCATTGAGGTGGAGACCAGTAAGGCAACGATGAACGTTACGGCGCCTTGTCCTGGTTGTGTGGAAAAACTGCTGGTCAACCTGAATGAAAGCTATCCCGTCGGCGCGGTGCTGGGTTACCTGGAGGCGAGCGTTGCGGACGCGGCACGGCTCGGGTTGGATGAGCCCGCGCCCGAAAAGAACGGCGATGAACCGATGTCCCCCGCCAAAGCGGATGAGAAACATAACGCTGTCCACGCCCACGCCACGGTCCAGCCGACGGTCCGCGGTCTGCCGGTCCCGGCCAATGCGGCCGGCGCCAGTTACATGTCGCCGCGCATGAAAGCGCGCATGCTGGAGTTGGGGCTGCACGCCGCTGACCTGGCGGGATTGCCGGGCAGCGGCGCCGCCGGGCGCGTCACGATCCAGGATTTCGAGAAATTCATCGCCAATCTCGAGAAGCACCAACTCAGCAAGGCCTCGAGTATGCGCGTCGCCGTGGCCGACGCCATGCGCCGCAGTTGGACGCGTCCGCTGGCGACCGTCGCCCTGCCGGTTTGCTTCGACCCCTTGCTCAAGCATCGCAAAATTTGCGAGCCCAAACCCGGCCCCGCGCTTTACGCACTGCGCGCGCTGGCGGTGGCTTTGGCAGAAAACCGGGCCCCCGCCGGGCGGCTCATCGGCAATAAAATTGTCCATCCTCCGGCGATCGACATAGGCTTTGCAGTCGAGGCTGCCGAAGGCGTGTTGGTGCCGGTGATTCGCAATGCTCACGAACGCTCGCTGCAAACTCTCGTCGTGCGCTACAACGAATTGATCGAACTGGCTCACCAACGCAAGCTCCCGGCGGATGCCACCGGCGGTTCCATCGCCACCGTCACCAACTTCGGCACCTTCGGGCTGACCTGGGCGACGCCGATTCCCCTGCCGGAACAAACGATCGTGCTGGGCATGGGCGCAGCCCGCCGGGTTCCCCAGTGGGATGAGCTACAAGGCAAATTCCTGCCCGTGATGGAGGCCAACGTGACGCTCAGTTTCGATCACCGCGTGCTGGACGGCGGCGCCGCCGGCCGGCTCCTGGCGCGCGTCGCCCAACTGCTCGCCGCACCGGAGAAGCTCTGAGCGTGGGAGCGCGGACTTTTAGTCCGCAGCAACACCCGAACTGAGAGTTGCGGCATAATGTCCCAGCGGGCTTGAGCTATTGGATGTTGCTGCGGACTAAAGTCCAATGTCACTAGGATTCGACATTGGTTTTGGCGAGGTTTTTGCGGGCGGCTGCTCTGGAGCCGACGAGTTTGGGCACGTCACTGGCGAAATGGCGGATGGCCCGCGGTTCAGAGGGGCGCGGCTTGCGGCGCTTTGGCTGA
>DASYXT010000114.1:0-13061 GCA_035934555.1 Verrucomicrobiia bacterium
CCCAGGGGCAGGCGACCCCGCCGTCTGTTTCTCGTGAGCCCCGCCCGAGAGACTGCCTCCTCGACTATCGTGAACGCGTCCACCCCAAAACACCTCGATTATCACGATGATCTTCTCCCAGATTATCGTGAACCGGAACAGCCAGAGGTCGGTTGATCTCTGATCTCTGTCCCTCTGCCCCTCTGCTCTCGTGTCTCACCATATCTTGCTGAAAGTGCTCCACTTTTTGCTTGCGTTGCCCTCGCGGCCGTGCATAATGACCGCAATAAGCCCTCAGTGTCTGAGAATGTGCGAAAACCGGCACGTATTTGCAGGCTGCGTCTCGACCGCCGCTCCTTCGGCTTCCTGTGCAGTTGGCATTCTCTTACCGGCGCTGCTTTCACGTTTGGTGATTGTGGCGCACAAGCAGACTCAGGGGGCCCTCGCTGAACCCTGCATGATGCAATAAGACCTATGCGCAAAGTCCACTCCCAACCATCGCTGAATCCGCCCCGGCGGCGTCAGCCAGAAATCAAACCACAACCCAGGTATATGAACCTCAAGACAGTAGGCGGTTTACTCCTCTCCCTCAGTTTAGGCGTGCCGGCATTCGCCACCGGCTTTACGCCTATCGCAATCGACACCAACAGCTTCAATGAAGACGTCGTCGTTGAGGCCTCGGCACCCCAGTCCCTTAATGACGTCGTCACCGCCACGATGGACGGCGGCACCAACAAAACGGGCAATACCTTCTACGAAATCGGGTACAATCCCGCCGCACCGCTTACCGGGTTGCCAGCCCACGGCAGCGTCGTCACCAACCTTGCGGGCGACCACGCCTACCTAATGCCAGCGGACTACCACGTCAATGATGCCATCATGGTCGGCCACAACAATGGCGGTAAAACTCCCCTGATCCCCAACGGTACATTGACCTTGACGACCCCGGCGACATTCGCCGGATTGTCCTTCCTCACCGCGGCCGGCAACGGCCCGGTCACGGTCGGTTATGTCATCCACTACGCGGATTCCTCTACTGATTCTGGCACCTTCTCGGCGGTGGATTGGTTTGGCGCTGGGAATTTGGTGAAAGATGTTTCCGGGCGCGTGAGCCTTGGCGGCGGAGTGCAGAACGTGAACGTCGGTGATACCAATGTTCCTGCCATCTGGTCGGCCGATGTTCCTGCCAACTCCGCTATCAACGTTATGAGCGTTGACTTTTACTACGTCACCTCCGGTGGTACGCCCAATACGAACAACAGTGGTCGCGCGGTGGTCTTTGCGATCAGCGGCGCGACTTCCGGAAACCCGACGCTCTTCACCAACACGCTGGCTGTGAGCGGTTTCAACCAGAGTGTAGTTGTACCCGCTGACGCGCCCCAAACCACTGGCACGGGGGTTGCCAGCGCCGGCGAACTCACGAATTACGTGACGTTCACGATGGACGGGGGTGTGAGCAAAGCCAACAACTGCTGGTTTGAGCAAGGGTACTGCCGCGATTTCCCGACCCTCGGCATTCCGACGGCTGGCTCAACGTTCAGCAGTGCCGCAGTTCCCGCCACTTACACCATGCCGGCAACCTACGCCACCAACGATGCCGTTTGCCTTGACAAAGTGGTCACCAATGCGACGATTACTTTAGCGACACCCGCAGCGTACGGCGCCCTGTCTTTCCTCTGCGCGGCAGCCAACGGCGACACAATTGTTCCCTGCGTGATCCACTACCAGGACGGCAGTTCGGAAACCAACGCGATTCTTGCGCCTGATTGGTATAACCGGAACGTTCCAGAAGCTTATCTGGCGTTTGGACGCGTGCTCCCAAGCAATCACACGCTCAACAATACTCTGCCGGAGTTCGTTAGTCCGTTTGCTCTCCCGCTGGGGTCTTCTGACTTCCGCGGTCTGGGGCTGCCGGTCGGCCGGCTCTTCGACGCGGTGGTGAATCTCGCCAACCCTTCTGGAACCGTCACGAGCATCAGCTTGAACTACACCAACGGGGTCTCGGGCAGAACCGTCGCGATCTTCGCCGTCAGCGGCGCAGCGGCCAACAACGTCCCGCCGGTCCTTGGCGAGATCGGGACTACAACACCGGGCCAGCCCACCTTCTACTATTCACCCAGCAACGCGGTGCGCGCGGTGCTGAGCACGGTCAACCGGGCCAATGTGTATCAGGGTTCCCCTCTCTCTCTGTCTGTTAGCAACATCGCCGGCACGGGGCCTATTACCTATCAATGGCGCAGGGCGCCCCTGGGTGGTGGTTTGCACGACGAACTTTATTCGATTGACTATGGCACCTTCGCGAATCTAACCGACGGTGGAACGATCTCGGGTTCCGGCAGCAGCGTGCTGACGATCAGCCCAGCGGCGCTGAGCGATTCCGCCGACTACCTCTGCGTGTTATCCAATCCTTATGGCTCGGTCACCAGCCTGGTGGCGACGGTGATGATTATGACCACTAACCAGAACGTCCTTTCGGGCGTGCCGGCTGGTGACGTCATTACGGCGTTGGGCAACGACTCCACGCCTGCCGCCGAAAGCCTGGACCACGTGATCGACCAGGCGGCGCAGAAGTGGCTCAGCGACGGCCTGCAATGGAATGGCGCCTGCTGCGGCGGTCCAACGCCATTCATCGGCTATGACGCCAACTCAGCTCGCCAGGTGGGTTTCACAGTAACTCCGATCGCCGGCTCTTCTATTGTGACTTCCGTGCGAATTTTCACGGCCAACGACACTACCACCCGCGACCCGTTGGATTTCACGTTGGAAGGTTCCAACGACGGTGTGAGCTTTGCGGCACTCGCCCACGGGGTGCTTAAAGGAACCCTCTCGCTGCCGACAGGCCGCAACGGCACCGGCTCGGCCGGATTGGACCCGATCCTTGGTTATGCGAGCGAAATCGACTTCGCCAATGCCGTCGGTTACAAGATGTATCGCTATAGCCTCACCAATATCTATGACGACCTGGGCACTCCGTTGATGCAGGTGGCGGAAGTGCAACTGCTCGGAACGTTGGTGCCTAATCCCCCTGTTTGGGTCCGTCAGCCCGAGTCATCTGTAACGGTGTTTGTGGGTGGCAGCCCGACTTTCACAGTCGATGCTACCGGTTACCCGTTGCCGCACTACCAGTGGTACAAGAACGGCACGACCCTGGTTGGGACCGGCGCCAGCTTCACCTATACCAATGCTCAATTGTCTGATCAGGGCACGACCTTTGATGCAGTTGCCATCAACACGTTCGGGCAAATCACCAGCAGCAGCGTGACGCTCAACGTCATCGCCGCGCCCACGCAGTCTTACCCCAGCGCGGTGTTGGCGGATTCGCCGAAGAGCTACTGGCGTTTGGATGAAGGTCCCGATAACGGCCTCGGGAATGACGGCACCACCGCCCATGATTATATGGGCGGCCATGACGGCTACTACAGCAACGCCGTAATTGCCGTTGCGGGTTACAATCCCTCGTCGGATCCCGATACGGCGGCGCAATTCGGCAGCTTCGCCCAAAGCGATAGCTACGTCGCGAATATCTTCGACGTGGATTTCGCGCGAAGGACCAACGCCAACACCGGCGGCCAGTTCTCGGTCGAGGCTTGGGTCAATGGCGGGGCTCAACCGACAAACTCGGGCATCGTCGCCAAGGGATACGACGGCGCGTTGCTCGCCGGGACGGGCACCGGCACGGAACAGTACGCCTTGGACATCAACAAACAGGCGTTCCGGTTCCTGGTTCGCGATGCGACTGGTAACGGCTACGTTGCGCTGGGCGCTAAAACCACCGACGGCAACTGGCATCACCTGGTCGGCGTCTGCGATCAACCTAATGGTCAGGTTGAATTGTACGTGGACGGTTTGCTCGCCGCCAGCACGACCATTCCACCTAATGCCGGCATTCTGGACCAGCCGCTGCCGACGAGCATTGGCGCCCGCCAGTCCGGTGGCGCCAATGACTTCGACGAAGTGTTCATCGGCGTGGTCGATGACGTCGCAATTTATTCGACGGCTCTGAGTGCCTCCCAGGTGCTCAACCATTACTATGCCGCTGACCGCGCGCCAGTCTTTACGCTGACGCCCACCAACACCACGGTGGCAAACAACACCACGGCGTCGTTCTACTCCTCGGCGTATGGTCCTGGAACGGTTACCTACCAGTGGTATCTTTCCGATGGTTCTAATCCCACGACGCCGGTAGCCGGCGCAGTGTCGTCGAACTACATATTCACCGCGACGACGGCACAGGCGAACAACCTGTACCAGGTTATTGCCCGCGACGCGTTCGGCTCGGTCACCTCAGCGCCGGTTCTATTGACCGTCATCAGCGGTGCGCCGCTGTTCCTGAACGACCTGCCGGCCTCGCAAACCGTTTACAAGGGCCACTACATTCAGTTGCACGTGTTCGTGGGCGGCGACGCTCCGTTCACCTATACCTGGACCAAGAACGGTGTGACGATCAACAATGATTATCGCACCAGCGGCGCACAGAGCGATACGCTGACCATCGGCTACGCCGACTTCAGCGATACCGGCAATTACCAGGTGACGGCCATGAACGGCTCGGGGACGACCCCCAGCACCGTGGATGCCATCACTGTGACGAATAACACGTCTGGGTTCTTTGGCGCCGGTGCCACCACCGCGTTCTGGCAGCTCAATAATGGCGCCGGAAACGCACCGCAACTGTATCCAACCAATGCCGTGCAACTGACCTGGAATCTTGGCAGCACTGCCAACTCGGCATTCCTGAAGACACCGGTAAACATCACCGCCTTCCATGCCTTGTTCACCTATCAGGCGATCGCGCCTACTCTGACTTCTACGGGTGGCGGCGCGGATGGTGTGAGCTTCTGCATCCAAAACGACCCGCGCGGCGCATCTGCTGTGGGCGGCGGTGGCGGCAGCCTCGGCGTCTCCGGCATCACACCGAGCGTCGAGCTTCAAATCAACATCTATAATGGGCACCCTTATGGTATAGAGTTTCAAACCGGTGGAACCGTGGATTCGGTGTTCGTTTCGCTCGCGCCCATCATCAACTTCGGTCAAAATAACAATCCGGTTTTGATCGACGCCAACTACAGTGCCAACGTGATGACGCTGAAGTTCACAGACCAGATTACGGCCGCCAGCTTCACCACGAACTGGTCGATCAACATCCCGCAAACTGTTGGTGGCAACACCGCCTACGTCGGGTTTACGGGCGCCGATGGTGGCGTGGCTTCCAGCCAGATCATCTCCTGGGGCACCGGCGGCTCGGGAGCAACTCGCATCCCGCTGACGGCTCAAGTCGTTGGTCCCAACCTGGTGCTCTCCTGGCCGGCTTCCGCTGGAGCGTTCCTCATGAACGCGTCGAACTTGACCACCCCGGTCACATGGGCTCAAGACACCGACCCCTGGCAGATTGTCGGCAGCCAGGCCCAGGTGACAGTCCCCGTCAGTGCTGCGGGAGACAAGTTCTTCCGCCTCCAACTCGAGCCCTGATGCGCGGACACTAGATAAATAAATTCAATCACGAGGGCCGGGCGTTTCGCCCGGCCCTCCTTTTTTAGCGGCGCGCGGACTTTAATCCGCAGCAATGTCCGGATACACGGGTCCCTCGCTCCCCAGGTGTGCTCAAACAATTGCACGGTGCTGCGGACGAAAGTCCGCGCGCCGCCGCTCACGCGGCTTTGCGGTGCTGCTCGTCGGGAGGCCCCTCGCGTTGTTGCTGCTGACGCCGCGCCGCCGCTTGAATATGTTCCTCCGTTGGAATCCCTTGCTGTATGCGGTCATGGTCGGTGAGCCGGACGGCGTATTTGCTCGGCTCCAACAACCCGCCGCGGCTGCGCGCCTGCACCTGGGTAAACTCCGCACCGAAGTAGAGAATGACCGAGGAGTAGTACACATAGAGGAGGATGACGACGAAGGCGCTGCCGGTGCCGTAGGCCGACGCGCTGAGCTCGTGCGCCATATACAACCCCAGCAGGTACTTCCCGCCGGTGAAGAGCACGGCGGTGCCAATCGCGCCCACCCAGACCTCGCGCCACCGGAAGCGAACGTCGGGGAGCACCTTAAAAATCACCGCGAACAAAAGCGCAATGACGACGAATGAGAGCAGGGCGTTGCCAACCGGCACCAGCCAAGGCGGCAAGGAAAGAATGTTGCTGAGATGATCGGCAAAGGCGTTTACAAACATCGTGAGGGCCATTGAAACCAGCAGCAGAAACCCAATTACCACGACCATCGCCATCGAGAAGACCCGGTCGCGAATCAATGCCATCACGCTCTCACCCGGTTTGGTTGTGACGCCCCAAATCGTGTTCAACGAGTCCTGCAACTGGCCGAAGATGCCGGTGGCGCCCAGCACTAACGCGGCCCCCCCCACAATCGTGGCTACCAGGCTGCCGCCCTGATGTTGAGCGCCCATCATTGAGCCGATGAGCTGCGCTGACTTCTCCCCAACGAACGATTGCACTTGCCGCTGGACTTCCTGCTGAACCCGTTGCTCGCCAAATACCAACCCGGCCAACCCGACCACCAGCACCAGCAGCGGCGCAATCGAAAACGCCGCGTAGTACGCCGTTGCGGCCGCCAGTCGCAAGACCCGGTGCTCGGAAAACTGGTTTACGGTCTCCTTGATCATCCCCCAGAAGCTTTTATTCTGCATGTACCACTCCTTTCTCTACCATCCACCTTCACCGCGTCGCAGGCAAGAGGTCGTCGCGCAGGTTTTTCCCGCAATTTGCCCGCAGGCCTCCTGCATCAGCCTCGCCTCCGCGATACCGCATGTTGGAAATCCGCCCGCCTCTTCATTAGTTGTGCCGCCTGAACCGTTCCGAACCAGCGGGACCTTCGGGAACCACCGGAAGCCATGCTTGACCTCAAACCAGCGCTCCGCTAGGTTGCGCAACAGAGATACTGGTTTTATGCAAAACTTCTTAGTGCCAATGGTGGTCGAGCAAACCGGGCGCGGCGAGCGCGGCTATGACATTTACTCGCGGCTGCTGGTGGATCGGATTGTATTTTTGGGCACACCGGTGGACGACATGGTGGCCAACCTGATCATCGCGCAATTGTTATTCCTGCAGATGACTGACCCCAAGAAAGACATCCACTTGTATATCAACTCCCCGGGGGGCAGCGTCACTGCCGGGCTGGCGATTTACGACACCATGCAATTCCTCACCTGTGATGTGAACACGTATTGCATCGGGCAGGCCGCCAGCATGGGGGCGGTGCTGCTGTGCGGCGGGACCAAGGGCAAGCGTTACGCGCTGCCCAACTCGAATATCATGATCCACCAAATCCTCGGCGGCGCCGAGGGGCCGGCGAGCGACGTGGAAATTCGCGTCCGTTACATGCTGCGCCTCAAACAACGGCTCAACAGCATCATTTCCCGCCACACCGGCCGCTCCATCGAACAGGTCGAGAAGGACACCGACCGCGATAATTTCATGACCTCCGAGGAGGCCAAAACTTACGGGCTGGTGGACGAAGTGGTGCAATCACGCAAGGAAATCCCCGGTTTCGCTGAAAGGGCAACGAGCTTGGCCGATAAGAAAGAATAAGCTCGATGGCTCGCCCAACTAACCTCACCCTCTGCAGCTTTTGCGGCAAGTCGCACGCGGAAGTCAAAAAACTCATCGCCGGCCCGGGCGTTTATATCTGCGACAACTGCGTCGTGCTTTGTAAGCAGGTGCTCGACAAGGAACTTGCCGTTGCGGCCAAGAAGCAGGCGCCCAAGGTGCATGTGCCCAAACCGGCGGAAATCAAGCGCCAGCTCGATCTGCACTGCATCGGACAAGAGCATGCCAAGAAGACCCTCGCAGTCGCCGTCCACAACCATTACAAGCGCATTCTTCAGGGCACCACCACGCCTGAGGAAGGCGCGCCGGCCAGCCCCCATGCCGAAGTCGAAATCGAGAAGAGCAATATCTTGATGATTGGGCCCACCGGCTCGGGCAAGACCCTTCTCGCACGCACACTCGCCCAGATTCTGGACGTGCCCTTTGCCATCGCCGATGCCACCACGCTCACCGAGGCCGGCTACGTCGGCGAGGATGTCGAGAATATCATCCTGCGCCTGCTGCAAAATGCCGATTACGATGTCAAACGCGCCCAGCGCGGCATCGTTTATATCGACGAGATCGACAAGATCGCGCGCAAAACGGAGAACGTTTCGATTACCCGCGACGTTTCCGGTGAAGGCGTTCAGCAAGCGCTGCTCAAAATCCTTGAAGGGACGGTTTGCAACGTGCCGCCGCAGGGCGGGCGCAAGCATCCGCAGCAGGAATATATCCGCGTCAACACTAGCGAGATTTTGTTCGTCTGCGGCGGGGCCTTTGTGGGCCTGGAACGCATTATCCATCGCCGGTTGGGTAAGAACGTGATGGGCTTTCGCGCTGCCGAAGAGGGCCTGCGCGCGGCGGCTATTAACCGTCAGGAAATCCTGCAGTTTGTCGAACCCGAGGACCTGCTGGGCTTCGGCTTCATTCCGGAGTTTATCGGGCGGTTGCCGATGGTCACCGTGCTGGGCGAACTGAACGAGCCGCAGTTGGTGTCGATTCTGACCGAGACTCGTAACGCGCTCACCAAACAGTACGCCAAGTTGATGGCGATGGAGGGCGTCGAGTTGGAGTTTTCCGAAGACGCGCTGCAGGAGCTCGCGGCCCAGGCACTCAAGAAGGGCACCGGCGCGCGCGCGCTGCGCAGCCTCCTGGAGCGGATCATGCTCGACATCATGTACGAGGTGCCCAACAGCGACGACATCCTCCACGTCAACATCACCCGTGCCGTCGTCATCGGCCAATGCAAGCCTCTGGTTCGCCGCAAGCACGGCCGCGCCGCGGCGTAGCACCAGCCTAAGGGTAAAAGCGGAAGTGTTCGGTTGGCTCTTCCTCTGATAAGCTGCATGAGGAGCGGAAGAGTTCTCAGATGAAACAGCGCCAGAGGGCTGGCGCAGTCCAAAAGCTGGCGCCTCAACCATGGCGCCCAATCCCGGCGTAACGTTTTGCAAATGCTCTGTCGTTGCTGCCTCGCGCTCTGTTGCTGCTGCCTCGCGAAGCGTCGTGGACTGCGCCAGCCCTCTGGCGCTTTAGTCGCTAGTGCGCATTGATGAACCCTTACTTCAGCCTCGGCGATTGGGTGGTGATCGTGCTGTATTTGTTCGGCATTGTCGCGCTGGGCGTGTGGCTCGGCAAAGACCAGCACAACACGCGCGATTATTTCCTAGGCAGCCGGACGATTCCATGGTGGGGGATTGGGCTGTCGATTGTGGCGGCGGAAACCAGCGCGCTGACCATCATCGGTGTGCCGGCGCTCGCCTACGGTGGGAACATCACTTTCCTGCAAATGATCATCGGCTATGTGATCGCTCGCATCCTGTTGGCGATCATCCTTGTTCCGCATTATTTCAAAGGTGAGATTTATTCTCCGTATCAGCTCTTCGCCAATACGTTCGGCCCTGCGGCGCGGCGGACCGCCGGCGGCTTTTTCCTCCTGAGTGAGACGCTCGCGGCCGGCGTCCGGGTTTATGTGGCGAGCATCCCGGTGAAACTTATTCTGGGTGACCGAGTCCTGAGCCTCGGCACCGGTGATCCGATCCTCGGCGCCATCCTGTTGTTCGTCGTCCTGTCACTTGTCTATACCTACATGGGCGGCGTCAAAGCCGTCATCTGGACCGACGCGGTGCAGTTCGGCTTATTCCTGCTGGGCGGCTTATTCGCGCTCTGGTACATCCCGCGGTTGGTCAATGGGGGCGCCCACGAAGTGTTCGCGCAGGCGGCGCAGGCCGGAAAACTTCATTGGCTGAACGCGTGGCCCGCGGCGGGCGGTTCCTGGCTGCACTTTCTCATCGAGAAGCCCTTCAACATCTGGATGGGGGTGATTGGTGGCACCGTAATGGTGCTCTCTTCGCATGGCGCCGAGCAACTCATTGTTCAACGCGTGCTGGCCTGCAAATCGGTGGCCGATGGCCGCAAAGCGCTCGTGCTCAGCGCGGTCGTGATTTTTCCCTTATTCCTTATATTTCTGTTGGTGGGTGTGATGTTGTGGGTGTTTTACCAGGGGCACGCGTTGAAAATCCCGTTGCCGGAGGTGCGCCGCGGTTCGGGCATCACGGCAGATGATTTTGCCTTTCCGATTTTCATGATTACCGAAGTGCCGCACGTGCTGAAAGGTTTTCTGATTGTCGCAATCCTTTCCGCGGCGATGTCGTCGGTCAGCTCGGCGCTGACCTCGCTGGCCTCCGTCTCGACGATGGATTTTGTAAAGCCGGCGATTTCACACCGGAGCGAGGCGTTTTTTCTGCGCTTCAGCAAGCTCTCAACCTTAATCTGGGCCGTGCTGCTGATCCTGATTGCCTCATTGAGCCGGCAAGTGGAGTTCGTTTTGAACGCGGCGTTCGCGCTGCGCGGTTTGACTGGTGGCGCGCTGGTGGGCGGCCTGGGGCTCGCGGTGTTCTGGCGCAAGCAGAGTCCCGTGCCGGTTGTGACCGGGATGCTAACCTCATTGGCGGTGATGACGGCTCTTCAGGTCCTTCCGCAACTAAGCTGGACTCGGGGGTTTTGGGCGCGGCACGTCGGCGTGGAAATCTTCTGGCCGTGGTACACCTTGATTGGCGCCGTGATTACCTTGGGAACTGCGTGGGCTGTGCGCCAGGCGCAGGGATTGCACACAACGCGGCAATGAGACGCTGCGCCTCGCCACCGCGCTTGCGCCTGCGCGTCACCGCGGCTGCGGAACCACGCCTGCGCCGGGGGCACCCCTGGCTTTTCGCTGACAGCATCCGCGAGCAGAACCGGCCGGGAGAACTCGGAGAGTTGGCCGTCGTTTACGACCGCCAGGACCGGTTCCTGGCGATTGGCCTGTACGATCCGGACTCGCCGATCCGCCTCCGCCTGCTGCATGCCGGCAAACCGCAAGAACTGGACGATACCTGGTGGGCGGCACGGCTGGAACGGGCGTTGCAAGCACGGGCCGGTTTCGATGAGCAGCAGACGACGGGTTGGCGGTGGATTTACGGCGAGAGTGACGGCTGGCCGGGGCTAGTGCTGGACCGCTACAACCGCACGCTGGTGCTGAAGCTTTACACCGCCGCGTGGCTGCCCCGCCTGGAACAAATCCGCGCGCTGCTGCGGACACGCCTTGAGCCCGAGCGTATTGTCCTGCGTCTGAGCCGGAACATTCAAGCGGCCGCTCGCGACCGATTCAGCCGGGTTGACGGCCAGATTCTCCTTGGAGAACCACTTGCCGGGCCGGTGATTTTTCTCGAAAATGGACTCCAATTCGAGGCCGAGGTTCTGCGCGGCCAGAAGACAGGCTTCTTTCTCGACCAGCGGGACAACCGCCGGCGCGTGGAAGTGCTGGCCGCCGATAAACGCGTCCTGAACGCATTTAGTTTTTCCGGTGGCTTCTCGGTGTATGCGGCGCGCGGAGGAGCCCAGGCGGTGACCGACCTGGACCTGAGCGCGCATGCGTTGGCCGCGGCGCAGCGCAATTTCGCTCTCAACGAAACCGTCCCCTCCCTGCGCGCTTGCCAGCATGAGCTGGTTCAAGCCGAAGCGTTCGAATGGCTGAGCGGCAACGCCGACGCTCGGTTCGATTTAATTGTTTTGGATCCGCCATCGCTGGCGAGGCGGGAAGTGGAACGCGCCGGCGCCCTGCGGGCGTATCACAGGCTCGTGTCGTTGGGCCTCAGCCATCTCACGCGCGGCGGCGTGCTGGTAGCCTCCTCTTGCTCGGCGCATGTGACCTCGACAGAATTCTTCGACGCGGTGCTCCGAGCAGTGGAACAGGCGGGGCGGAAATTTGACGAACTGGAGCGGACCGGACATCCGGCCGACCACCCGGTCGGATTTGCCGAGGCGGCGTATTTGAAGGGGATTTTTTTGAGAGAAAGGCGCTAAGTTTGGATGTTCAATGGACTGGGGCGAAGCCTAAAATCAAAGAATGGAAAACTGGTATCCTTTTTGCTCGATTAATGCCACCATAGAATGATGAACGGGATTGGCAGGTAAGATTATGCATACCCGCGCCAGGTTGGATGCCGAGTTTGAGGTGTCCACGCACAATCCGTCGAATCTGGTGGTAGTCGAAAATCAGGGCGAGACCGTCCTCATCCGTGCGGCGCAGAACAATTTTTCGCAACGGCGGAAAGCTTTTCTCATCCGGCAGCTTGCCGCCGAGGGTTATATCGCCGACCGGTACCAGGGCTTTAGCGAGCAGGCCCCGATAGCCGGTTTGACCTGGGTGATCGACAAGTCGCTTCTGATGCTCCGTCCAGGCGCGACCCGGCGCACCCGCAGAATCATGTTTCGCTTGATCGGAGGCGGTTGCGTGGCGCTGCTATTGGAGTTGATCGTGCTTTTTCTCCTAACCGCCCGTTGAGCGCCGGCGCGTGGGGGGCCTCAAGACTGAAAAGCCCTACCAAGAGCGTTGCTCCTCGCTCCCAAGTTGATTTCAGTGGCGAAAGAAGAACCACCAAACCAGCAGCAACATCGGCAGCATGTACGGCAGCGTGAAACGGAAGACGTAACCGAGGAACGTCGGGCTGTGCGCCTTTTGCTGGTCGGCGATGGCTTTGACCATAAAGTTTGGCCCGTTGCCAATATAGGTATTGGCGCCGAAAAACACCGAACCAATGCTGATGGCCTTGAGGCAGTTGACGTAAAGCGGCTTGCCCAACAATAGTCCCATCTGGGCCTGATCCGCGCTGATGCTTCGGGCAGCGAGCGCGGAGGGGAAATGTGCGTGGAGCGCGCTGAGAGCCGGGCCAAGCTCCCCCGCATGAGCCGTCCCGGCCAGGGCGGTGAGATCCGCGCCATGCGTTTTAACATACGCCGCCAGCGTTGCAGCGGTATCGGGAGAGATGAATGCGCCAAACTCAGCGCTCAGAAAACTCAGATAGGTTGGCGCATTATCCAGCACGCTCGACAACGCGCCGCTGCCCCAAAAGAACAGCCCAGGGCCTGGGTCCACTGCCGTTGAAATAGCATAACATAATATTATTCAATAAGTTATGACTTGTACTTTTTTGACTACTTCACCATTAATCTGGGGATGCAAACTCTTATCACCACCTTCCCCCAGTACCTCAACCTGCTTATTGAGAAGCT
>DASYXT010000138.1:0-25713 GCA_035934555.1 Verrucomicrobiia bacterium
AAACGTCCTGGCTGCCATCGGGGTAAACGAGCTTGAATCCCGCGCCGACATCGCCCCAGTAGATATTATTCGTATCTGAGAAGGGACTTTGCGCGACGGGGTAGCCCAAACCTGAAAGGGCCTGCAAGCTCACCTGGCTAATGCCATCTTGTGGCGTCGGGGACAGGGTCGGCGTCGGATTATAGAAGTATTGCACCCCGCCTTCTGGCCGGAACACAAGCGCCTCGTAACTTTGGCTGAAAACAGGGCCGGTCGGATGCAATTCCCAGGATCTATCCCAGAACAGAATGTTCATCATCCAACTGTGGCTCCAGGAGGCATTGGTCATCCCGAAAGTGCGCATGTAGTTGAAGTAAGGATTGCGTTCCTGGTCTCGGCGATATTGGGGCATGTTGTAAAGATTCGGCACCTCGTCAATTTCTGGAACTCTGTACCCCTTCTTGTAAATGAACCGGAAGTCCATCTTCTGCCCCGAGGACATGGTGTAGCTGAGCGGCACGTCGCTCATCCATAAATTTCCCCACGGGGAATCTATCCACCACCGCGTTAACCCGTCCGAGGATTGGCAAGTGGAACAGAACGCCTGATTACCGCCCGCGTTATTCGCCCCAGAAGCCGGGGCACCGGCTCCTCCCGGCGACATGCGACATCCAAAATCCTTCCAGTCGTGCAAGCGGCCTGAGGACGTATTGTAAGGAATGGCCGACCCGCGATACACTAGGAACACCTGAACCACTACCGCTAAAGCAAGTCCAACAATTCTGCCTTCCAATGGTGTCTTCATGATTTTCACTTTCTGATTACGGAATCCCTGATGCTGTATTCGGCGACCCAACCCAAGGCGTCAGCCCGTCGTTCCTGGTCGGGTTCGATCCCCAGGAGTATTCCTGCAAATTCAACAACGCATCGCGGTCGGGGTCCTGGCTGGCGATGTTGGTCGTGCTCAGAGTCCATAGCACCTTCCAGCCGTCGGGTATGCCGTCACCGGCACTGAACATGTTGTTGGGATTGGTGTGGCTCACCAGCAACTCGTATGCGTCGGTGAGGCCGTCACCATCCGAATCCTGGGGACTCCCTAGAAGCAAGTATGCCGAAAAAGGGGAATTGCTCAGGATCAGGCTATACGTGTAGCAAGAATAGCCCTGGCCTACCCACGCCCACGGCGAATAGCTGATGTTTGTCGCATTAAGGATTGAAGTGGCAAAAACATCGAACGGTCCGGTTAACCCTTCCCAACCGCCTGCAATCCCAAAGGTCACCGTCACTGTCCCGGTGCTGCTCATGGCCGAGGCGGTGAAGTTGGTGAGCCAAAAACTGCTGCTTGATACACAGGAGTTCGTCCCGATCCTGGTCAGTCCCCCCATTCCGCTCACAACGGAAAAGTAAAGCGTGTTGGTCGGATATGAGGGGTCAGTGGCGAAGTTGGCCCGGTTCAGCGGATTGGCGTAATAATAGAAGCTCTCCTGCTGGAAAATGGCCGCAACGTTACTTGAAGCCAGTGGATAACTGAAGGTCTGCACGTCATCAATCATGCCGTGAACCTGGGCAATGCCCGTGCTGTCGCTCCCGAGAAAAAAACCGTTGCTCTGAACGGTGGGTGAAGGCCAGGTGGTCACCGGCAGGCCGTTAGTGACCAGTGTATTGTCCCAATAAAAAGCCGAGTTGGTGGCGCAATACGTGATCGTGAGCATGTGCCAGCGGTTCGTCAGGTTCCAGGTGACCGGCGCTGAAAAGTAAGTGGTCGCCGACCCGTTGGTCTGCGCAGAGAAATAGACGTTGGTGCCCGTCTTATCCAGCCAGAGGCTCCACCAACCGATTGAGGCGTTGGTGGTGTATGTGCCCACTTCAATGAACCGCCCTGGCTGCCCCGGACCGGTGCCGCCATTGTTGGTATCCGTCCAGTCAGGGGCAAACCAAAGCGTCACCGTGCCCTGGTTCAGGGTCAGTTCGTTCGTGCCGTCACTCTCAGTGACATTGTATTGCAGCCAGGCGGCGTTGGTGTGGTCCATGACCAAGCAGGTCCCGTCCCCGAGATCGGAGGTCATCAGATTAGTGCTGTATGAAATGGGTGCAAAGCCCCTGTCGCTAGCCCAACCAGCGCTGTTGAAGGACCAGCTATCGAGGTCGGGGTTGGGTGGCCCATTACCGGGTGAGGGAGGCACCGCACGCAGCTCGCCTTTGAAGGCGGCGCAGACCAGGGCGGCAACAACGAGCAGTCGAATCCCATGGGAAACGCGGAAGGAAGTCAGGAATAGCATATAGATTTGCCTTTTCAGAGCTGGCGTCGGCAACAAGGGATTTATAAATCTCCGTCCATTCAGGGTGCAAGAACAATTTGCATCCCCAGCATCGAAAACGATGAACTCCTTCCGAAATCGGAATAAACGCCAGGAGCGATTCCCGTATGGTCAGGCCGAAAACGCTCCGGCATGTTTGAGGCTCAAAACATCGTTGGTCCTGTCGTGCGCAAAATCCGCTACGCCAAAGGCTGGACACAGGGACTGCTGGCAGCCCGTTGCTGTCGCTTTGGATGGGATATTGGCGAGAACACGATTTCCAAAATCGAGGCGCAGCTTCGCTGTGTGACTGATAAGGAGTTGGTCTATTTGGCCCGCGCGTTAAAGGTCCAGGAGCAGGATTTATTTTCGCGCCGCGCAAATCCAAGACAAAGGTGAAATAGGGTGCGCAGGCCGGACTCCCACGGTGTCCATAAGCCGCGCTTCAACATGTCGCGAGAATCGTTTTTCCACACGGACAGCTTCCGTCCGGTGGGGCGTTTAAGCTCCGCCGGATGAGAGTCCGTCCCTGGCTCCCTTAGTTCGAAACGTCCGGCCACACACCACCTCACTCCGCCGACTGGCACGCGTGGCTAGCCGGACTTAAGGCACGTTTCAGGCGCTCGGAACAGGACTGAAAACCCCACTCTCCAGCCCGATACCTTCAATTGATAAGTTGTGTTCATTCGCCTCCTTCGCTGCCCATAGCCTCCCCTAGCCTCTTCCGCCCTTTCGCCATGGTCTCTCCACCGGTTCGCTCCGGGTCCCCTCTGCCCATGGCACCCTCTTGGTTCATCCCATGAGTGTTTTTAGGCTCGCAATCGTGGCCTCAGCCCCGGCCTGTATTCTTGCCCATAATCATCCCTCAGGACAGCCCGGCCCCTCCGAGGCGGACATCAAGGTTACACGCGACCTGATTCGGGCGGGACAACTGCTCAAGATTGAAGTCTTGGATCATGTCATCCTCGGGACTGGAAATCCCGGTTTCTGCTCCCTTCGCGAACTTGGTTTTTTCTGTCCGCAGGACCATGCGTGTGCGCAATCCCACGGGAAAGTTTCACCCAAATCTTCACCTAACAAGCGGTGAAAGGGCGGTGAACGAGCAATGAGTGAGCAATAAGCAAGCGAACGAAAAAGCTTGAAAACCCTCGTAAAATCAGCCTATTATTTCAGCCAGAATAGAGTGAGTTGCGGTTGGAAGATTGAAATTCCCGGTTCGATTCCGATCAGGACTCCGGTTCGAGATGCAAACGCAACGCATTTGTCCGAACTGCCGCAAACCGTTGCCGCCCGACGTGCCGCTGGGGCTGTGTGCCGACTGCCTGCTAAAGACCGTCCATGACGACACAAGGCAGTCAGACCCGGGCGTCCGGCCCACGGGCGGGGGGTTCGTCCCACCCACGGTGGGCGAGATTGCCGGGTTTTTTCCACAGCTTGAGATTCTTAAGCTAATCGGCACCGGCGGCATGGGAGCGGTTTACAAGGCGCGCCAGCCCGGACTGGACCGATTGGTTGCGCTGAAGGTGTTGCCGCCAACGCTGGCGAGCGATGCTGGATTCGCGGAGCGCTTCAATCGCGAGGCCCGCGCCCTGGCGCGACTCAATCACGCCAATATTGTAACCGTCCATGATTTTGGGCAGGTGCGGTTCACAAACCCAGGACACCCAACCGCATCGCCGTCGCAGGTTGTTCCGACGCTCTATTACCTGCTGATGGAATTAGTGGATGGTGGCAACCTGCGGCAGATAGAGCAAACCAGCCGACTGACGCCGGCGCAGGCCTTTTCCATCATCCCCCAAATTTGCGAAGCGCTGGAATTTGCCCATGGCGAGGGCATCGTCCATCGCGACATCAAGCCCGAGAACATCCTTTTGGACAAACGCGGCCGGGTGAAAATCACCGACTTCGGCATCGCCAAGATGGTGGGTGGGATAACGGAAGCGGCGCGCCTGACCGGAGCGCGGGACATTATCGGCACGCTGCATTACATGGCGCCAGAGCAGTTGGAGAAGCCGCTTAGTGTGGATCACCGGGCGGACATCTATTCGCTCGGGGTGGTGTTTTACGAGATGCTCACCGGCGAGTTGCCCCTGGGCAGGTTTGCACCCCCGTCGCGCAAAGCGGCGATCGACGCACGGCTCGACCAGGTCGTGCTGCACGCGCTGGAGAAGGAACCTTCGCTGCGCTATCAAAAGGCCAGCGAACTAAAAACTGCCGTCGAGGCTATCACCAGGGCCGAGGCGCCACGCCCAAAGCCACTCGATTCCGACGCAAGCGCGGAACCGGATGCACTCGAGCAGGAAATCCTGGGGCGGGATTACGTGCTGGAGATCGGGAAATGTGTGCGGCGAGGCTGGGCGCTGGTCCGGAGTGATTTCTGGCCGTTGGTCGGGACCACGACGCTGATCCTGTTGCTCTTAGCGGTGGCGACGCGGCTTGGGCTGGAATCCAAATCTATTGGGAATGTCACCTTTTCCACGTCGTTCCTGAGCATGTTACTCAGCGGGCCACTGATGGGTGGGCTCTATTTCTACTTGCTTAAGCGCATTCGGGGAGAGCGGGTGCGGACCGAAAACGCGTTCGCTGGGTTCGGCCATTCGGTGGTCCAACTGTTTCTGGCTGGTTTCGTAATGCAGGTGCTGACGGTGCTGGGGTTTGTTTGCTTGATCCTGCCGGGCATTCACTTGCTGGTCGCGTGGCTGTTCACACTCCCACTGATTATCGACAAACGGCTGGAATTCTGGCCGGCTCTGCGGCTCAGCCGCAAGACCATCATTAAACACTGGTGGAAATTCTTCGGTTTCCTGGCGGTGTTGGGCCTGATGAACCTGGCCGGCTTGCTGGCCTGCGGAATTGGAATACTGGTGACGCTCCCCGTTTCTTATGCCTCGTTAATGTTCGCCTACGAAGACATCATCAACCCGCCGGGACGGCCTGCGCCTGATGGGACCTTTTAGTTTTCTCCTGCGTGCTACAACCGCCGGTTTTGTGGCGTCCTTCGCAATCGGGTGCAGAACATGCGCCCGCAAAGGCCTCAGCCTTCGCTGCCGGGCTTCAGGTCCAGGGCAATCCTTTATTTTGATAGGTACTTTTCATGAGGTCTAAAACCATTTCCTTGGTCCAGCCCGCCGAGGCTACCCGGGGTTGAGCGGCTTCGAATCGAGCGAATTGCTCGCGGCCGGCAAGATTATCTGTCGCATGATATTGCTGCAGGTACCGGGTCCATTCTTCGAAAATCCACTTTTCGTAAACATCCGGGTTGCGGCTGGTAGCGCGGGCCAAAGCATTCAGAGCAAAAATGAAATTCATGCCTTCAAAAGGCCTTGCGCCAAAGCGGTTGGTGTAATTGGGCAGACACACTCCGGCAAAAAACACGCGGCCGGGCATATCATCGGTGAAAGTGCCGGAGCGGACACCATCATCCCAGAGCTTGCGGATGCTCTCCTCAAATTCCTGGTTTTCGCGCAGCTTGAGGACCTGGTGCGTCATATTTGCATCCCGTCGCGCCAGGGCCGAGGCCCAGTTGCCGTAATGGGCCATAAAAACATCCGCTCGTGAGACGAGTGCTCCGGTATGGTCCTGCACCTCGATGGTGGACACGTTCACACCACGCATCTGAAGGCTCTGCAGCAAATTGACCACGTGCATCTGACTGGGGCGATAATGCCCGCTGTCGGTCGAGATCCCTTTTATAATCCCATCCTCGATAAGCATCGTGCCGGCGCACATCACGGCATCACCCCCCAGGTATGAAGAATGATAAAAGTTTCCCCGCTCGCCAAAGTCCCTGGTGCAGTGGTGTTTGGCCATGTAAATGTCACGGCCCATGCTCATGGCAAAGCCGCCCCAGTTCACACGACCTGCGCCCTGAAAGACGGCTGGCTCGTAGGCCCGACTCGAGTTCGCCAGAACCAACTTGCTCTTGCCGAACTTCTTGGTCTTATCCCACCAGGGGAATTGACAGGCCATGCCGCCTTTGAAAAACAATTTGTATTTGACGACATCGGCGCGTTTTAAGTACTGAGCGCAATCCAGCGCCTTGTCCAGCTTGGTGCCGTGGAACCCCATCTCCCGGCCAAAATAGTATTCGAGTTCGCGTGGCAACACATTGACCGTGCAGGCGAAACTCGCGCAGAGGCCCTCGACCACGCATTTATACAGGGCCATGATTGCCGGCTCACGTCCTGCCTCCATGGCTTTGGGCAGGCCTTTGTAGATCTTGAGCCAATAGTCCAACGTGAAAAAGAGGTCAGTGGCTGCATACAGCCAGGCCCCCTTATCGCCCGCTTTGGCGCAGGCGTCCACCAGTTCGTCAATACGAGTGAGAATCTGGTCCTTCGAGCGCACCGCGAACGTCACGTTGCTGTCCTTTTTCCAGACCTCGAGGCTGGGAATATCAATATATTGAAGCGCCATAGTAATGCTCCGGTTCTGTGGGCGATGAAGTTATTATCAGGATCCTTGGAGGTGCAGTCAAGGCGAACGGCCACGTCAGGCGAACCCCCAGTATCTTTTTAATTCATTGATTTGCGGCTGGTGTCTTTGCAGCCAATCGTCAAGTTGGGCCTTATCGGATTGCCCGGTACCCGTCGCGGTCGAAACCAGCGCTTGCTGCAAATCACTGTGCAACGTGAGCACGTTGCTCTCATACGCGCGGTAACCCGGCGCAAACTCTTGCGGCCCCAGCACGCGCAATCGGGTGGCTTGTGAGTTAAGGAAATCGAGCAGGCTTCGATGGAATCGGTAAATCCGCGCGTGCTCTGGGCCGAGACTGCGGGTGGCGCTAAACCGGTCGGCCATGAGGCCCAGCTCCCGCTTCATCAGGTCCGGCATTCGAGCTGCCCCCTGCGCTTGGGACGACAACACCTGGCTGGCGATCTGGGCGGGGTTGGCCGTTTGGCGAATTTCCTGCAGTTGGCGGAACAATTCGTCGAGCTGGCTGCGAATTTGGCTTAGTTTTGGCACGCCGCTGCTGTGAGCCGCTCCCCCGAGACGGGGATCGGTTTCTCCATAGCGTTTATTCCAAACCACCAGGTAGCCGGCCTGCTGCATATCCGCCAAAATGCCGGGGATCTGGTTTATGCGCACCATTCGCGAGCTGCCACTCGGGGTGAACATCGCCAGGTTCCAATCCAGCGCCTGAGTGAAGCCGTAGTTTTGCATCTCGGCGCCATGGTTGAAGACAGGGTTAGACGCGCGGCCGCATTCATAATTGAGCCGATCGAGCATGTCGAAGGTGAAGGCGCTGGCAGCCGAGGGGCCGTGCGAGTCTTCCTGGATCTGGACGGCGGAGGCAGTGTCGAAATGCGTAAAGTGGGGTGCCACCATCCAGAGGTCGTAATCGCCTGTTACGGGGTTGAGCCTTCCCCGTTGGGGATAGGCAAATACACGCAGGGGACGGAGCCGGCCGGTTGCCCCATCCCATTGCACCCAATACACCAGCCACTCATTCGCCTTTTGTATCAGGCAAAACAAAGTCGATTTATTGCCGAACCCGGCGGGTTTGGCGGTGCAAAATTTGTGCTCAGGTATATCGCCGGCCGCCTTTTGAAAAGCCTCAAATCGCGCCCGAGCCGACCCTACGACCGGGTTGCTGGTTGCAGTCGCCGTCCGCTTGACCTCCCAGGGAACGTCCAATTTCTGGCCACCTTCGGCGCGCGTCAGCAGGTAATTGGTCTGAAACTCAATTTTCTCATGTACTGCGAGCAGCTCTGGTTTTAGCGTGAGTTGGACCGGGTGGGCCGCGTGATGTTTCTCGGCAGCCTCTTGGGCATTAGGAACGCCCTCGCACTTTTTTGAAAATGCCGGGTCGCACGGTACAAAGCCGGCCATCGGCCCCCAATTGGATGACTTATTATGGACATCGGTGCTCTTGGTCGCGTACCCGAAGCGGATCAGAATCGTAGAATCGAATTCCGTCGGCCGGATGAAGATAAAAGCATTGCGGGTTGCAGCGGCCCTCTCAATGGCGGCTATGTGGCCGGCAACAATCCCGGATTCCCTTTCAGAGACGCTCATATAAAACCTTTGTTCGCATAGTCAGCGCGTTTCACAAGCTGTTTGAGCTCGAGTCGCAGAACCCGCTCATCAATCAAACCCAAAGGCAAAGTTGCCATCTTTGGCGCTGACGTGAACGCGTTTGATTTCGGACCCGGCCGCGAGGCGAGCGAGGAATTCGCGCCCGATTTCGGGCAGCATGGAGTTGGTGATCATGCCTTCCACCATACGCGCGCCACGCTCCAGTTCGGTGCAACGCTGGCCAATGAGTTCCGGCACGCTCTCCTCATAGCTGAAAGGCACTTTGTGGTTTTCTTTAACCCGCTTTGCCACGCGGGAAAGGTTCAACTTGATAATGCGTTGGAGGACTTCCTTGCTGATGGGATAATAAGGAACCACGAGCAACCGATTGAGGAGCGCATCCGGAAATACCTTTGTCAGCGGCGTCCGCATTGCTTTTTCGAGGCCTTCGGCATCGGGCATCAACTCAGGGTCCTTGCACATGTTGATGATGATATCCTGGGCCGCGTTGCTGGTGAGGATAATAATCGTGTTCTTGAAATCGATGTAGCGGCCTTCCGCATCTTCCATCCAGCCTTTGTCAAACACCTGGAAGAAAATCTCGTGCACGTCCGGGTGGGCCTTCTCGACCTCATCGAGCAGCACGACGCTGTAAGGGCGGCGGCGCACCGCTTCGGTAAGCACACCACCTTCGCCGTAGCCGACATAACCAGGGGGGGAGCCCTTGAGCGTGCTGACCGTGTGCGCTTCCTGGAACTCGCTCATGTTGATCGAGATCATGTTCTGCTCGCCACCGTAGAGCGCCTCGGACAGCGTCAGTGCCGTTTCGGTTTTGCCGGTGCCGGACGGGCCGACCAGCATGAACACGCCGACCGGGCGTTGGGGGTTGTCCAGGCGCGCGCGGCTCGTCTGGATACGGCGGGCGATAAGTTCCAGAGCGTGGCGCTGGCCGATGACGCGGCGTTCGAGGATATCCGCCAGGCGCAGCACCTGCTCGATTTCGTTCTTCACCATCCGACCGACGGGGATACCGGTCCAATCGGCGACAACCGAGGCGATGGCATTGGCATCGACACTGGGGAAAATGAGCGGGGATTCGCCCTGGAACTGTTTCAGCTTTTCCTGGTGTTCCTTAAGCTGAGACAAAACTTTATCGCGTTCTTCGGGGGTGAGGTGGCCGTTGCCGTTCCCCGCCGGGGGGGAGGCAGGCTGCCCCGGCGCGACGGGGCTCGGCGGCGCAACGTTGACCGGCAGAACACCCCCCGGCGAAGCAGCCGCGGGAGGGGAGCCCGGGCCGGCCGGGACTGCGGCGGCAACGGAGGCGCCTCTGGCCATCGCTGACGGGGTGGGTTCGGCGGCGCCCGGGCGAGCCGTGGCGGAAGCCGCCAGCGCTTCATCCGGACCAATACCGCCGGCGCGCAGTTTGGCGCGAAGATCGAGAATCGCGCTCACCAATTCCTTCTCCTCAGCCCAGTGTTTTTCCAGACCGACGAGGGACTCCTTTTCGTGAGCGGACTTCTCATCGATTTCCGCCAACCGCGCCTGATGTTCGAGCCCAGTGGCAGTTTCGCGTTCGAGGATTTCGCGCTCGGTCTGCAACGCCTGGATACGGCGTCGACAATCATCGACTTCTGGCGGCACGGCATGCTGGCTGACGGACACGCGGGCGGCGGCGGTATCGATGAGGCTGACCGCCTTATCCGGCAGTTGCCGTCCGGCGATGTAACGATGGGAAAGCTTTACTGCGCCCTCAATCGCTTCATCGAGGACCTGCACGCGGTGGTGCTTTTCGAACGGAACCATCACTGCGCGCAACATGCGGACGCAGCGGGCCTCGTCGGGTTCCTCGACTTTGACGACCTGAAACCGGCGGGTCAGGGCGGGGTCCTTCTCGATGTGGCGTTTGTATTCGTCCCAGGTCGTCGCGGCGATGGTGCGGAGCGTGCCGCGCGCCAGGGCCGGTTTAAGGAGGTTGGCGGCGTCACTGGCACCACTGCCGCCGGCCCCCATCAGGGTGTGGGCTTCGTCGATAAAGAGAATAATCGGTTTGGGAGAAGCCTGGATCTCGTCAATGACGCCGCGGAGGCGTTGCTCGAATTCACCTTTCATGCTGGCGCCGGCCTGGAGCAAGCCCACATCCAGCGAGCGCACCGTCACTTCTTTCAGAGCAGGGGGTACATCACCAGCTAGAATACGATGGACGAAGCCTTCCACGACGGCCGTTTTGCCCACCCCGGCTTCACCGGTCAGGATTGGATTATTCTGACGGCGGCGCATGAGGATATCGACGCATTGGCGGATTTCCTCGTCGCGGCCGACGATGGGATCAATCTCTCCTTTGCGCGCTTTTTCCGTGAGGTCGGTGGTGAACCGGCGTAGAGCTTCCTGTTTGCCCATTTCGGCGGGTGGAATGGCGCCACTGGTTTCGCCGGGAGCAGCGCCGGCGCTCAGGCCGGAGCCGTCGCTGGCCCGCAGGGCATCCTCGGGGGAGCCGCCAACGATTTTAGCGAAATCATCGGTTAATTGTTCGAGCTTGATCTTGCCGAACTCGCGGGAGAGGCCCAGGAACAGGTTGCGGAGTGAATCGGTTTTGATGAACGCGACGATGAGGTGGCCGGTGCGGACCTGGGATTCGCCAAACAACAGTGTGCCATAGAGGAACCCCTCCTCGATTACGGTTTCGATATGAGAGGAGAAGTCGCTGATGGCGGTTGCGCCGCGCGGAAGCCGATCGAGCGCAGCAATCAGATCGGTCGCCAGGCGTGACGCGTCGAGGCCGAAATGCCGCACGATGCGCAGCACATCGGAGTCCTGCTGCTGCAGAAGCTGGTGCAGCCAATGGACGGTTTCGACGTACGGGTTACCGCGCATCTTGCAGAAGACGGCGGCCGACTCGATCGATTTATAGGCCAGTGGATTGAGTTTTCCGAACAGAGTGGTGCGTTTGATTTCGGCCATGGGGGATAAGGATTAGGATTAGAATTACGAGTATGATTACGATTGGCAACCGAAATTCATCGGGAGCCCCTTTCGCGATTGCACATAAAATGGGACCATGAACCAAAACTGGCCGCGCCAGCGTTTTGGACTGCGCCAGCCCTCTGGCGCTTTCTGCTGAAGCCAGTGTTCCGAAAGCGCCAGAGGGCTGGCGCAGTCCAAAACCTCACGGCCTGGCTGGGCTGGTTCATTGGGAGCCTTGGAGGATGAGGTCGTCGGCGTCGTGGGTAAAAGGCAGTGATTTCAGCCACGTCGTCCAGCCCAGGCGCCCGGCGCGCCCGATTTGTATTACCGGCACTTCGTTTTGGGATAGCACTAGCTGGACATCCCAGGAAAAATGCTCACCGGAATATTGGCGGACCCAGTCGCACAGGCGCCGGAAAGAGCTGCCGGTGGGCAGCAAACGTTCGTATTCGGCTAAATTCAACGGGCCCAGGCGCAGGCGGAAATGCAATTGACAGGTCCAGAAGCGTGAACCGAGGATAACGGTGGCCCCCAGCGAACCGGTTTCGGCCGAGGCGCCCAGCCGGCAAACCGAACCAGCCGGCAAATCCAGCCAGCGCCCGATGAACGTTTGAAGCTGTGTGCGCACACCGAAGAATTCCTGGACGATGGCTTCCAGGCCCTCGGCGTTGCGTGTTTGTTGCGCCAAGCGGCCGGCGAAATAGAGCTTGGCGCGGTCGGGCACCGATTCCCGTTCGAGCAAACTCTCCATGCCCAGACCGATCAGGCTACCGGCGAAAGGCGCCCAATGCTGATCGGTGGGCCGATCGAAATCGACCGTTTTTTGCGCGTCGGCCCACGCGCGGAAAAAGAAGCTCAGCAGCCGGTGATGGAAGGCGTTGCAGAAGGCCGCGAAGGTGGCATCACCATGGTGCAGGATGCGGTCGCGGGCGAATTCCGTGTAACACAGCGGCAATGGCCCGTTGGGCCCAAACAGGCCGAAATGCCGGGAATAAAGGACTGGCGGGCGGGCGGGATTTTTTTGCTGAAGGGCTTCGAGGGTCGCGGGGGCAAAATCGAGGAAGGGAGACTGGGCGAGCCGGATGGGGTCCCCCGCGACCGACCACGAATGGCCAATGCGGGGTTGGCCGGGAAAATAGCTCTGCAACAGGCGCACGGCGGCGAAGAAATCAAACCCGTAGGGCTCTTCCGCCAGGCGACCCGTTATAGGATTTGACGGCGGCCGATCTGGACTGGCCATCGCATGATCTCCTTGCGTTGCTGCGTTATAATCACCGTCTCGGTAAAAGAGTTTAACGAAACGTACTTGGCGAAGAATTGTTCGAGCACGGCGCCCAGCACGAACACGCCCTGACCCTGAAATGCCGTTTCATCAAAATGCACCGTGATCTCGATGCCGCGGGCGAAAGTAATCGGCCCCGGCGTGTTTACGCGGCGGATAATGGGGCGATACTGGATGGAGCGCAGGCCGTCAATTTGCTTGAGCGCCTGGCGATCGGCAGGGTCGGCATAGAGCTTGAGCATGTCGCGCAGCGCCTCCGCGCCGGACTCCGGCGAGGAGTCCAGCAGCGACAGGTAATTCAGGGATAAATGGCTGATCAGCCGCCAGGCAAACCGGCCGGAGGAAACCTGCGGCCGTTTGGGGTCCTGGCCAGCGAGGACCAGGCTGGGGCGCGGCAAAGTCGGTCCTTCCAGAATGCGGATAGCGGTGACCGGCGCGCTGAGGTCCATAGTAAAGTCTGTGCGCCCGATGTTCTTGGCCATTTGGATAGGCAAATGGCGGTTAGTACACCAGGCGCGGATGCCTAGCTGGCGCAGGTCAGGGCGGAATGGAGCCATGTCGCCGTCCACGATCGACAGGTAGGCGTCGGTGCCGGCGTAAGAGGAGCGGCGGCCGGTGAGGCGCTCGCGATCGCTGAACAGGCGCGGCACACGGTGCAACGTGTAAAACGCGCTGGATTCCAGGTCCATGTCGCGTGCGCGATAAAATGGAAGGAACTGGCGCTCCTGGTCCGGTGTTTCACCGTATCCCGTCACCGAACTGATTTGGTAAATCTCGAAATCGAGCGGCCGATTGCGGTCCGGCACAACGTGGAACTCCGCCGCCTGGTCCGAGACGAGAACCCGTTCGAGGGTTTTCTGGAACAGATTGATGGCCGGAGTGCTAAATAGCTCGAAGCAGGACTGGTCGATGCGCCCTTCCAGGCGTGTATCGGCCTGAGAGAAAGCCAGCACCAGATCGATTTCCTCGCCGCTGACTTGTTCCAGCGCAGATTGGAACCCGGCCAATTCGAAAAACAGAAAGCGCTGGGGAAAAGCAAAGTACTCGCGCAGAAGGCGATACCCTTCAAAACCGTGCGGCGAGGGCGGCAACAGCGCATGTTCGGGCGCGAAGCCGACTCGGCGGATCGACTCGGCGGCAAGACTTGGGCCGCAGGTCTTGCGGTCGGCGGGTGACTGGACAAGCAGGCTCAACCTGTGCCCGAAGATTTGCTCGTAAATCTCAACCGGCAACTCGTCCGCGCCGCGAATGTGGAGCACGAGCGGGTCAAGGCGGATTTCCTTGAAGGGATTGGGGACGGTTTTTCGTAACCGGAAGCGGAGCGCGGCTTTGGCGCCAAGCTCGCGCGGAAGGTTCAGCTCGGCCAGATCACGGATGTAAAAACGCGCTTCGGTCAGTGTTACCGGTAGAAGCCGGACCGGGTGGGCGGTGGCGAAGGTGCAGGCTGTGCGGTCGCCTTTGCCAAGCTGGCTGCGCAGCAGGGTGCCGCGGTTGATGTTGAACCCTGCGGCAAGGGAGCCTTCGCCCGGTTCGGGCTCGAACTTCACCACGGCCATCGAGGGCACCGGGCATAAATAATCCGGATAGACGGTTTCCAGCAGGCCCTGAGTAAAGCGGGGGAACTCGGCGTCGAGTTTCAGGTGAATGCGCGCAGCCAGAAAGGCGAACCCTTCGAGCAACCGCTCGATGTGTGGGTCGGGACAGATTTCTTTGCCGTCGAGATCCAGGGAGAGTCGGCCGGCGATTTTGGGGAAGTCGCGGCCAAATTCTGCGGCCGTCTCGCGCAGGTGGCGCAGCTCGGTGTTATACAATTCGAGCAACCGCTCATCCATGGGGTGCGTCTCCCAGGAGGCATTGGCCGACTTCCAGGTCAACCGTGGTTTTGACGTTTAACTGCTCGGGCAACGGGTTGGCCCACAACTCGGCAGCGATCAGCAGCGTTATTTGGTTGCTATCGAGCCGGTCGCTCTGACCGTGTGCTCCCGACTGTTCGTTTGGGTTGAGCAACTCGATATGAATGGTGCCGGGCAGCAGGCGTGGCTCGAACATTTGCAGCGCTTCACTGAGTTCCTCCTGCAACCGATCCTTTTCCCGATCCGACAACCCCCAGAATTGCTTGAGGCCGTAATTGATCACTGAGCGATAGGCCTCCGGGTAGCGCCGCAGGTCTGGTACCGGGCTCAGCGGCTCCTGGTCAAAGCGCTGCCGCTGGCTTTGTCGCAAATAACCCAGCGTTTCCGGCCGCAGAAACCCTTCGCTGTTCAGCAGCCATTCTAAATCGCGCAAGACGCCGTCGCGGTACTTCTTGTAAGAGACGACGCGTTCGCGGCGGCTTTCTTCCTTACGTGCCGGCTCATTGTCGGTGAGCCGGTCCAGCAGGCAGGGCTGGAGCAGTTCAGGAGCAATAGGATCAGACATGCGCGTCGCCGATCAGGTAGCCGGCTGGGAATCAGTGGCCGAAACAAGCTCAATCGCGCGGGAGTCCAACAAGGCGTATTCGCCCGCATCCGTCGAGAGCATCCGTTGACCCAGGCCGACGAAGCACCCGCCTTCGTGCTCGGTCCAAACGGTTTTGCGCGCCAGACGAATCGCATCGTCCTCGCTGTCTTCACTGCCCGCGTAGCGGGCGGGGATGAACCCCGCGGCGTCGCCGCCGTTGGTCCAATGGAACTGGGAGGGGGTCCAAACGGCGTCGCGCAGATCCGTGGGTTTGCCGACCTGGATTTTCGCCAGTCGGCAGAAGGGGACCCAATAGTACTTTCCGTCGATGATGGCTTCGAGCACGGGGCCAAGACGGGAGTCGGCGTCGCAAATCCATTCGAACGGACGGCCATCAATGGTGCCCGGACTGGCGGGCGCCGCATCGAACGCGCGCGCCCGAAGCTCAGCGGCGGCCGCGTAGCGCCCTTCAGCCATTAGGCCGTTGGCCTGGACCAGCCACCCAAGCCATTCCTGCGGCTCGCCGAAGATCAACGGCGTGCGTTTGCCGGCGAAAACCTCGCGGCGGAACAATTCACACGCAATGACCTGGCGGAAGACCTGCGCCAGGAGCATCGTTTCAGCATCGAGGCCGGCGACCACTTGGAGCTGCGTCAGCGCCTTATCCAGCCGCCCCAGCACGCAATCCAACTGGAACAGAAACAGGCGCAGGTTCTGGTCGGCGGGCTTTTGCCGGATCTCAGACTGCAAGGCGGCCAGCCCATCTGCGAGCCGGCCGCCGCGAACCAATTCGGCGGAAGTCATAAATGACCACCGGCCCGCCAGTGGGCGTGGTGGTTGGGTCTGGGCATCAGCCGCCCTTGTTCTGTTTCAAATCCCAATGTACTGGGATCTTGGAACCGAGAGTGCCATCCGGTTTTTGTGGATAGTACTCGTATTCGATTTTCGCGAAATTCAGGGTGATCCGGTCCACGGGAACTTCGGCCCCTGTGTTGCCGCCGGTTTGGAACGAAGAGACCAGTAAGTCGGTGAATTTCACCTTCATGTACTCTTGCTGATCCTTGCCCGCCTTGCGGCAGGTGAGCAGAGCGCTTTTGATATGCGAGCCGTTGGCGCAGGCCAGCAGCAACTTGGGGCTGGCCTTGTTGACGCGCATGCCGAAGCTAAAGTCCTGCATGGAAACCTTGCCCGAGCCGCCGCCGCCGCCGCCAGCGTGGGCACCGGTTTGGGTTTCACCCCAGGACCACGAGTCGATATCAATTTCGTCTTTGTGTTTGGAGTCGGCGCTCTCGCCCTCAACACCCTCGAGTTTGAGGAAGTAATCAACTGCCATAATGTATCGGAGGTATCAGATCTGCATTTAGCCGGAACTCCTGTGCCCGGAATCCGGCAGGTTTGTTCGTTAGGTTCATCCGCCCGGTGGCACACTCGGGCGGGTGCTCAATCCGATGCAATTACTTTCCGCTCGGCACCCGGGATACCAGGCGCAGCGAGACACTCAGGCCTTCCAATTGATAATGGGGGCGGAGGTAAAATTTGGAAGTGTAGTAGCCAGGGTTGCCTTTGACCTCTTCGACCACCACTTTTGCTTCCGCCAGCGGATAACGCCGCTTCATCTCCTCGTCGGCTTTGGAGTCGCAAGTGTATTGGTTAATCCACTTGTTCAACCAAATCTCCATGTCCTCCCGTTCTTTGAATGAACCTACTTTGTCGTAAACCATCTTGTTCAGGTAATGCGCGAAGCGGCAGGTGGCGAAGAGGTACGGCAACCGCGCGCTCAAATTGGCATTAGCCGTCGCGTCCGGGTCTTCGTACCCGGCCGGCTTTTGCAGCGACTGCGCCCCGATGAACGCAGCGAAGTCAGTGTTCTTGTAATGCGACAGAGGCATGAAACCGTTTTTGGCCAACTCGGCCTCCCGGCGCATCGTGATGGCGATTTCAGTCGGGCACTTCATGTCCACGCCCCCATCGTCCGTCGGGAACGTATGGACCGGCAATCCCTCGACGATGCCGCCGGACTCGGTGCCGCGAATACAAGCGCACCAGCCGTAATTCTTAAACGCGCGCGTGATGTTGGTGGCCATCGCGTAGGCGGAATTAGACCAGCAATACTTGCCGTGGTCGGCCCCGGCGGTGTCTTCCTCAAACGCGAATTCCTCGAGTGGAACGGTTTTGGCGCCATAAGGCAGGCGAGCCAGGAACCGCGGCATCGCCAAGCCAATGTACCGCGCGTCGTCGGAATCGCGCAACGAACGCCAGGCGGCGTATTCGGCCGTTTGGAAGATTTTGGTCAGGTCACGTGGATTGGCCAATTCCTGCCAGGAATCCATGCCCATCACACTGGGAGCGGCGCCGGCAATGAAAGGCGCGTGGGCGGCGGCGGCTACTTGAGCGATGTTGCCCAACATTTTGACGTCTTCGGGCGCGTTATCGAAGAAATAATCGCCGATCAGCGCCCCGTACGGCTGGCCGCCGGGGGTGCTATACTCTTCGTCGTAAAGCTTCTTGAAAACCGGGCTCTGGTCCCAGGCGGTGCCTTCGAATTTCTTCAGAGTCTTCTTGAGCTCACCCTTTGAAATGTTCAGCACGCGAATTTTGAGCATCTCGTCGGTCTCGGTGTTGTTGACCAGGTGGTGCAACCCGCGCCAGGAGCCTTCGAGCGCCTTAAAATCTTCGTGATGCAGAATGAGGTTAATCTGCTCGGAAAGCTTGCGGTCAATCTCCGCAATGATGGCGGAGATGGTGCGGTTGACATCGGGTGAGATGAGGGCCGTCGAGGCCAGGGCCTGCTGGGCGAGGGTACGAACGGCGGTTTGGACCGCGGTCTGTTTCTCAGGCGTGCGAGCGCCGATGCTCTTGTTCAGCAGCGATTCAAACTCGCTGACCTCGGCTGGGGCAGGGGCGGCGGCGCCGGCTTGGGCGGCGGTTTCGGGGGGCATCATAACTGTGTCCTTTGGTTAAAGATTACTTACCGGTGGGCGCTTCGGTGTTGGGGACCGCGGCGAGCGACTTCATCAAATCCGGATTCTCCAAAAGTTTCGCCAGCATCTGTTCGGCCTTGTCGCGGCCATCCATATAAGTCAGCAGATTGGCCAATTCGGTGCGAGCCTGGAGGAGTTTGTTCAGCGCATCGACTTTCCGCGCCACCGCCGCAGGGGAAAAGTCGTCCATGCTCTCGAAGGTCATCTCGATATTGAGATTTCCCTCACCAGTCAGAGTGTTGGGGACCTGAAAGGCGACACGCGGTTTGCAGGCTTTGAGCCGATCATCAAAATTATCGACATCAATTTCGAGAAACTTGCGCTCGGATACCGGTGCCAGGGGCTCGGCGGGTTTGCCGGACAGATCCGACATGACGCCCATGACAAAAGGCAGTTCCACCTTTTTGGCGCTGCCGTAGGTTTCTAGATCGTATTCGATCTGGACGCGTGGAGCCCGGTTGCGGGCGATGAACTTTTGGCTGCTTGATTTGGCCATAAAATCAATACTGGTTTATTGGGATTTTTATCAGCATCCTGGAAAGCACCTTGCTTGTCAAGGGGTTTTGGAAAAAAATGCCGGTGCATCCGTGACCACTCAAAGCGAATACGACCGGGTAGCCTATCCGAGCTACACCCACCCGCAGACACACCCGGACCGATTGGCGGTGCTGGGGCGGTTGTTCGGGCTTAAACCAGCGGCCGTGACGGCTTGCCGCGTGCTGGAAGTGGGCTGCGGCGATGGAACGAATCTGGCCCCAATGGCTTGGGCATTACCGGGCAGCGAGTTCGTGGGCTTGGATTTGGCCAGCCAACCGGTGCAGCGTGGCCAGGATATGGCCCGCGAGCTGGGGCTGAAGAACCTTCGCCTGGTCCAGGCCAACGTGACCCAACTCAGCCCGGACTGGGGCCGCTTCGATTACATTTTGGCCCATGGCTTTTTTTCCTGGGTGCCGCACGAGGCCCAACAGCATTTGTTCGAGGCTTGCCGGCATCTGTTGCAGCCCCAAGGGATTGCCTTTATCAGCTACAACGCCTTTCCGGGATGCCACCTGCGCCAGATGGTGCGCGAAATGATGCATTTTCACGTGCGCGGATTTGAAGAACCCCGCGAGCGCATCGCCCAGGCCCAAGCCTTGCTCCAGTTCCTGGTCAAAGCACAGGACACCCGCGATGAATACCGCCTTTGGCTCAAGGCGGAACTCGAGCAGGTCCAAGACCACGCTCCGGGGCACATGTATCATGACGAGCTGGCGCCGTTGAATGAGCCGCTCTATTTCACTCAATTTATGGCTCTGGCCGCTGAGCACCACCTTCAGTATCTGGGCGAGGCCGACTTTTTCGAGATGTCCGATCACATCTTCCATGAGGAGGTCCGCGAGAGACTCAAAGCGCTGGGACCAAACAGGCTCGCGCGCGAACAGTACCTGGATTTCCTGAAGTGCCGCCGGTTTCGCCAAACGTTGCTCTGCCGGCGCGACGCGACCTTGCGCGCGGAGCCGGCCAGCGCCGAGGTGGCGGGATTGCTCATCAGTTCGGCAGCGGTTCGGATGCCTGGCCATACCGATCTGCGACCCGGGGTGAGGTGTGTGTTTGAAAACCCTAAAGGCGCCAAATGCCAAACTGACCTGCCGATGGGCAAGGCGGCTCTGGAAATCCTGGGCAGCCAGTGGCCATTTCCGTTAGCGTTCACGGACCTGGTGCGGGAAATTCAGCAACGCTTGGCACAGGCGGGATTGACCCTGGATTCAGCGCCGGTTTCCCGGGAAGAATTATGCGAGTTTCTTTTAGAGCTCTATGCCGGGGGCGTGGTGGAATTCCGTACTTGGTTGCCCGCAATCGCCCCGGAACCCGGGCTCCGCCCCATGGTCCATCCGCTGGCGCGTTGGCAAGCCCAACACGGCACCTGGGTCGCTTCGTTGTTTCATCTCGCCGTGAAGGTGGAAGATGAACTAGGCCGAATGTTGCTGTGCCGGCTCGACGGCACATTGGAAGGGCCAGCTCTGAAGCAAGCGGTTTGGGAGTTCCTCCGGGCTAAGAATGCACTGGCCCTCGGCGCGGGTGGCGAGGCCGAAGCGCGGCGCGCAATGGAAGCTCAGTTGGAGCAAAACCTCGGCAAGCTCGCGCGTCTGGGGTTGCTAATCCCTTGCCCGTAGCGCTGCGAAACAACCGGCGGCTCACAGCACTCGTTTCAGCAGAGGGGTGCGGCGAAAAACCAGGCTGCTCGCCAAATACGCGACCACCACCCCCAAAACTGACGCGCCGAGGAACTTCACGATCTTGGGCGCATCGAATCCGCGCAAAGCCAAAGTCACTGCGATGAGGAGCGGCGGATGAAACACGGCGATCAGAAAGAGCAGGCCCATGAAAAAAGCCTGCAGGAACATTTGATACGCGGCAAACAGAACCAGGACGCCCCGGGCCGGCACCGGGTCTTCCATAAAGTACCAGCTCCCCAGATGGCTGTAAGTCACCGCGGCGTGCATGCTGACAACCAGCACGATCATCATCCAGCGCAAGTTGTCGATGAACTCGAGACGGGAACTCGCTCCTGCGATAGAGCCAGCTTCCGGCTGAATTGCCGGGGTGGCGCTCATGAATTCTGCCTGAGCGCAGGGCGGCCTACTGTCTGACCAGCGGCAACAATTGCGCGACATTCACCTGGCGCGCTTTCTGGGCGATGTCGCCCGAATACCGGCCTTGGAGTTGCCGGCCCTCCTGCAACATCGATGCGAAAGTGTCCTTCAACTGCTGGGTGCTGAGCGTGCGCCCGCCGGCGTAGTAACGTCGAGCCACCTGTCCCAGGGCGTAGGTCGTCGCGAAAGCGAAGGCGGACCCAACCGCTTCTCCGGCCAACCCGCCTAGTAATCCGCCGGCGACACGCCGCGCCAGTCCACCGACCAGCCTGCGGGTGAACCCTTCAAAGACCTGCGACGTCAACCCGATCCCGATCGTCGCCAGGAAATCGGTCACGTGCCCGCGGTCCAGTTCGAAGCCGTAGCGCTTGCCGATATTGTACACCAGGCGCATTTGCAGCGGGATGATGGCCATCGTCGCCAAAGTGTGCGGCATGATCTCCAACGCACCGTTCAGAATGGCTGCGTTGAGTATCATCCGATCAACGTCGGCTTCGCGCGCCACGTCCACCACGGGTGGCACCGCGGCCGATAATGGCTGAACGACCATCGCCTGGACCGCCTGTTGATGCGTGTCGGCCGCCGAAGCTTCCAGCCCCAGCGTCGGCCGCAATTGATTCAGGAATTCCTGTTCGGTGTCTTTCAGCGCACCATCGGCATTACAAACGCAGACCGCCATCTCATAGGCGAGGGTTTTGGCGGCAGGTGATTGAAGCCCGGCTGCTACTTGCGCCAAAGATATCTTTCCGGTCAGCACGTCCTGGTAGGCCGTCGCGAGGTCCAGTTGTGGGTCAGAAAACCCTTTTATAATCCGTTCGATCTGGGCGCGTTCGAGGTCGTCTTGCGCCCCGTCGGCCATCGCGGCCATGATGCAGATGCAAATAATCGCTTTGTGGTCCTGCTCGCTAATCGCTTGAGGTTGAGTTGGCATGCCACAGTATGCCTCGAGCCGATGCCGACTCCAATTGTAATCCGCCATGAGGATTGTAACGGCCCCAGTGCGTTCGCGTTGGCGCCCGCGAGCACATCGCCGGCCGGTTACTTCCTATTGTTCGCCCGCTCAGAGCAGCCAGCGAGCAATATCGTGGTTGGGGTGCGCCAGGTGCGATAGGAACGAGACCCGGGCGACACTGCGCGCCGTCGGGCGTCTTAAGCCGCACAACAGATTGGAATGGTTTGGGCCGCGCTGATGCTGATTTCCCGACGGCGGCTCGATGGTGGACTGGCTGCTCGATTCGGCCAATTCGCGCAGAACCCGGCGCACTGCCGCAGGGCTATCCACATGATACCGGGCAGCGGTTTGCGCCACCCCCACACGTACGGAACAGGCCGTACTCGGCAGAGCGCGGAAGAGGGATTCGTCCGTCCAATCGTCCCCCAGAGCCAGGATCATTTGCGGGGCACAGCCGCCAAGCCATTCCAATGCCGCGGTTCCTTTACTGACGCCCGCGTTGCGCACTTCGAGAACTTTATTTCCTTCCAGCACCTGCACGTCGATGTTGCGGGTAAAATCGGCGAGCGCATCGAGCAGCTCTTTGGCTCGGACCATGGCCTGCTCCGGATCGGCGCGCCGATAATGCCAGGCCAGCGAGAACTCCTTCTCCTCCAGCAACGCTCCCGGCAACCGGTCCACATATACCTGCAGGATCGGGCGCACCCGCTCTTTCCAATCGGCGCTGAGAGGTCTAAGCAGCCGCCATGCGTCGCCCTTCCCCCGCAACCAGGCGCCGTGCTCGGCCCCCAATGCGACTGCCAGGCCGCCAAACCACTCTTCCAGGTCGCGCCGGGACCGGCCACTCAGAATCAAGATTTCATTGGCCGGGTCCCTGCTCAGCGCGGCAAGCAGCTCGAGCAGGTCATTATCCGGTTGCGCGCGCCGCGGGTCGTCGGCAAACGGTACCAAAGTGCCGTCATAATCCAGGATCAACGCGCGCCGGGGGGAAGTCCGGTACTGTTGCAGCAGGGCGAGCTGCGCCTTGCCCGTCAAGGCCCGCGCACGCCGGGCAGCTTCGGACTGTTGCGTCGCGCCCAGGGACTGCAGGAAATCCTGAGCCCAGCGATGGACGTCATAGCGGCGCAGCCGTTCCTGGAGCAATTGATTGCGGCGAACCTGTTCCTGCAGCGGCATAGTCAGGGCCTGTTCCAAGGCTTGGGCAAAATCGTGCGCATGGAACGGGTTGATGATCAGTGCCTCGCCCATTTCTTTGGCGGCGCCCGCCATCTCGCTAAGGATGAGCACGCCGCTCTGGTCTATGCGGGAGGCCACAAACTCCTTGGCGACCAGGTTCATGCCGTCGCGTAAGGGCGTCACCAGCGCCACATCGCACGCGCGATACATCCCTACCAGCTCTTCAAACTCGAGGTTCCGGCATTGATAAATGAGCGGCGTCCAATCCACGTTGCCATACGATCCAACAATGTGGCCCACCATCTCTTCGAGTTCCTGTTTCATGCGCTGGTAGGCGCCAATGGCCGTGCGCGACGGCGCCACTGATATGACGAACACAACCTTGCCATGCCACTGCGGGTTGCGCTTTAAGAACAGGTCATAGCCTCGCAACCGGTTCAGGAGGCCCTTGGTATAATCCAAACGGTCCACCGAGAAGATGATCTTTTGGCCGACGCACCGGCGGCGCAATTCGGCCGCGCGCTGCTCGATTTGCGGTGCGGCCGCCGCCATCGCGAACCGTTCGAAATCGATACCCATCGGGAAGGTATCCACTTTAACCATGCGTTCGCGCAAGCTCAGGCTGCCGAGTTGATGCTCATAACCGGCTGTCCGCAGCACGCTCGTGAGAAAATCCCTCGCATAATCGTGCGTGTGGAAACCAATCAGGCTGGCTCCCAGCACCCCCTCGATTAATTCCGCCCGCCAGTTGCGCGGCAACAGCCGGAACACCTCAAACGAGGGGAACGGAATGTGAAGAAAGAACCCGATGGGTACTTCCGGGAAGCGCTGCCGAACCAACTGCGGCAAAAGCATGAGCTGGTAATCGTGGATCCACAGGACATCGTCAGGCTGCAACACGGCTGCCAACTCATCGGCGAACCGCTGGTTGGCCTGCCGATATGCCTCCCAATATCCCTCGTCATAGCGCGTCAGAGTTGGGAAGTAATGGAAGAGCGGCCAGAGTGTTCGATTGCAAAAGCCCTGATAGTACTGTTCGAGGGCTTCCGCGGGCAGGAACACCGGGTGGGCCTTGAAGCCCTTGGCGGCGTATTGCTGGACCACCGCTTGGTGCTCGGGACCGATAGTGCTGCCGGGCCAGCCCAGCCAAAGAAAATCCGGTTTCGCCGCGCGCCCGGCGGCGTCCCGCTCCAGATAGCTCAACAGCCCGGTGCTTAAGCCGCCGGAACTGGTTTCAAAGCGCGGCACCCCCTTCTCCACATGCACCGTGAAGGGCAGACGATTGGAAACAATTACCAGGCGCATCGCCGACCTCATTGAGCCTGGTCGGCGGCGGCGGCCGAGACGATCCCAGAGCTGAACCGAGTGCCGATGCTGAACAACCGCGCCGAAGGATTGGTTGCGGTTGAGACCGCATTGGCCCGACTGGCCTGGGCGGTTCGCCGATGCGCACGCTGCTCCTCCGATTCGTTGAGCAGCAGCTCCACCTCTTGCAGCAGCATCGCCACATCCGGCGGCTTCTCGATCAAAAAATCGGCGCCCGCCAGCGCGCCCGGTTCACATTGCGCCAGCAAACCCGTCAGCACTAGCACACTCATCGAGGGATGCTGCTCCCGGGTCAGGTCCAGCAGTTCGAACCCGCCGGGTGCTGGCAGGTTTAGGTCTAAGATTAACAGATCGGCGGATTGCTGGTTGAGGCAATCGGCCGTCTGCCGGCCATCGGCTGCCAGCAATACCCGGTACCCGGCCTCTTGCAACACTTTCTGTAGCGAGCTGCGGATGGAGGTGTCGTCATCCGCAACCAGAATCGTCTTCTTCATAAGCCTTGGTACTGTTGGCAGATCATTTTTTGGCGCCTGAGTTTCGCAATCACCGGTTCGGCGTCTGTGTGCCGAGGACCAAACCGAGGACCGAGACCTGCTAGCCATTCTTGTGCCAGCAGCGACAAAGATGTTAAATTGACGGGCTTTCGCTGGCTCCAGCGCCGCCAGCACCAGCCACTCATATTATGCGTGAAACATTACATTCCACCGGCGGATTCCGGCGTATCACCCGGCTTGGGCAGCCGGTGAAAGTCCGGCTGGTCGGGTTTGTGCTCGTCGTGGTGTGCGGCGGGGTACTGCTCACCTCGATGACTCACAGTACTTGGGACCAGCTTGACCGGCTCCAAAAAGAGCATGCCGCTGTCAGCACCGAGAGCTTCTATCTTGGGGTCACCTTGCGGGGCGGTATCCGGGGGCTGAACGAAAAACTCCTCCAGTTCGGCAACGCGCCCGAGCCGGCTGCGCGGGCCGAATTCCTGCGGGACGCGACCGCCCTGAGGGGCTGGCTGATGACCAATCGGCAACACTTGGCAGTATTGGCTAAACTGCCGTTGCTCAAACAGGTGCTGATCGATGATTTCGATATCCTCGACAAAATCCAGCGAGCCTATGACGAGTATCTCACCAATGCGGTCGCATTGCTGCAACCAGCCCAGCCCCTGGGCGATTATTCCTTCCACGAGCGTTACAAAAGAATCCGGACGGCTTCGAGTGGATTACTGCGCCTGTGCGACGATATGGTTAGGGCGCAGCGTGATGATTTCACTGACTTCCTGGCTGGAACGCAAACCAACCTGATGAACCATGAGCGCCTGCTCAAGCTGACCTCGGCGCTCATCCTGGCTTTGGCGGGCGCGTTGGCCATCGTGGTGTACCGTGGGATGATCGCCCCGCTGTGGCTGGGGCTGACCCAGAGTAAGACGATTATCGAGCGTCAGGAGAAGCTCGCCTCCTTGGGCGTTCTGGCCTCCGGCGTCGCGCACGAAATTCGTAATCCACTGACCGCAATCAAATTCCGGCTGTTCAGCCTGAAGCTATGGTCGAGTCAGAACTCTGGTAGCCATTTTGGTTTAGAGACAGTTACGAGGCTGAGCGCTTTTTTTCCGCCCTGAGCGGACATGAAATCGTAAAAGCCGCTCATGCTGGCCCGGCGTCGATCCCTGCAGTGCCTA
>DASYXT010000010.1:0-3637 GCA_035934555.1 Verrucomicrobiia bacterium
CGCTTCCCGCAATACCGGTGGTGGACATGTCGATAAACTGCATGCTGCTGGTGGCTGAAGCGGTGACCACAGCCGCGTAGTCGAGGTTGGGATCGGTTGCCAGCGCCACAGGATCTTGATCGACGGCCACCGTGGAAGTAGTGCTCGACGGCGTGGCCGGAAGAGTCAGGAAGCTTACGCCGCCGGTACTGGAAGAAGATGTGCTGGGATCGGTATCGGCGATTGCACCAACGCCTGTGTCTTGATTGATGGCAACTCCGGCCGGCGCTGTGCAGGCGGAGCAAAGCGCCACTGAAACCGGCGCGGGCACAGGAATTCCCGCCGCGACGTTCACGGCGGAGGCGTCATTACTCCCATTGTTCGCGACGAGAGCCAGGCCGAGCCGCGAGATGGCGGCAACACCAGCGGGAGTGGTTCCCACCGTGATCGGCGAGCCAATCACCGTGCCCCCCGTGCCAAGCGATTGCGGAGAAAGCCCGGGCGACGGGGACGCTAGCGAAACCAGAGAAAGCGTGCCGTCTCCGGAATTCGTGACGTAAGCGAGGTCGCGATCGGTATCGACGGCGACGCCAACGGGTGCGCTCCCGACGGCAACAGATTCGATGACGGTTAGTCCGGCGACATTCGAAGCTGCGAGGGACGGATTCTGTACTTGGACAATGTACCGGCGAGGCTGGGCGAGGCTGCTCGCGGGCACGGTGGCAACCACCTGCCGCGCAGAGACAAACGCGGTTGGTACCGCGGCGTTATCGAGAAGCACTTGGGATCCGCTGACGAATCCTGAACCGTTGACGGTAAGGGCCAAACTTCCGGCGGCCGGACCTCCGAAAACGACGTTCGCACTCGTTTCGGCAACCTGCAAGGGATTGAGGGCGGGGCCGAGAGAAAGAATGGCGACGGTGCCATTGGCATTGTCCACCACCACCGCCTGATTGCTTACGGGGTCTACTGCGACGGCTTGCGCGGCCGGGGAAGTGCCCAGGCCATTGACACTCTGCAGCACAATGCCGCTTTCCATATCGACTACCACGGCGCTCGATCCGCTGGGCGTGCCACTAACGGCGATGCCAACGTTTTCGAGCGGACTCACTGCGGCCGCGCCGAATCCCGGCTCGCTGAAGATGCCTCCGCTTGAGGGAAAAGCAACGGTTGTCACGGAATTATCCAGCAGGCTGAAGGTTGTCAGGCGTCCACTCGTCGGATCGGTGAGCAAGGCCTGGTGGGTTTCCGGATTGATGCCCACGCCTTGAACGCTGGTCGAAATCGCGAGATCCGCCACGACCTGCGGGGCTCTTCCGTTTGGTTCGGCGGTTGGACTGGCATCAACGCCGAGATCGACCATCGCGATGATTCCAGCGCCGCCCGGCGTGACCACAGCCCAGTTGAGTTTGGGGTCAATGGCCACAGCCGGCTTGGCCCCCGTGCTGTAGAGGCTCGAATTGCCGCCGATAACCTGTACGGAAGATAGGGCGGGCACGCCGCCTGTATCGGAGACATCGAGCACCATTGCCTGGTTCGTGGATTGGTAAGCGACGAGCGCTCGATGCGTCAAAGGATTCACGCCAATCGCAAAGGGCAGCGGAGGACTCGCGCCCGCGGCGATGGAAACGCTCAACGTGGCCACGTTGCTGGTTTTCAGATCCACCGCCGACACGGTTTGATCGGCATTATTCACGACCAAAGCGACGGGATCAGCCAGCATATCGTCGACCGCGACCCCCGTGGGTTGATTGCCGACGGTAACCGTTCCGGTGACGGAATCAGTAGCCAGGCTGATGAGAGAAATGGAATTGCTACCCGTGTTTGCGACCACCGCTAAGCCATCGGCCTCGTCCATTGCCACGGCCGATGGACTTGTGCCGACAGCTATAGATGGCACGATGGGCGATTGCGGTATCAAGGTGGGAGACGGCGTGACAGCGACGTTTAGCCCGGAAACGGAGGTGACGCCTGGATTTTCCACGAGCATCGGGTAAAGGCCGGGAGTACCGAGCGCAGCTTGTGGAATGGAAACGGTCAGCTGCCGGCTGCTGTTGTACGTGGATACTACCGCGCTGCCGTTGAAGGTCACCGCAGTACCGGTATTGGGCGGTGAGGCGGGAGGCGTGAAAAAGCCGCCGGTCAAGATTACATTGGCGCTCGCATTGTTCTGAGAAACGCCGTCAGGAGAAGAGGCGACGACTGCGGGGCGCACGGCGACGACTGCCAGGTTCACGGGCAGAGAGGCATTGCCGCTCTGCGACTGCACGACAATTGGAATCGATCCGGCCTGCGCCAACTGGGCGGCCGGAATGGTGGCGCGCAACAAAGTGGTGCTTAGGAACACAACGTTAGCTGGAGGGAGCGCTACGCCTCCCACGAGAACCGAGCTTGTGGACAGAAAGTTCGAGCCGGTGAGGTATGCATCCTGTTGCACCGAACCCTGCGCCGCAATCGAGGGATCGATCGAGGTGAGGGCGGGCGGGCCAGCCACGGTGACGGTGACAGAAGCAGTCCCAAATTGCGTGGAATCGGCGGCGGAAGTGGCTTCGACGATGACGGTCTGACCGGCACCGGGCGCTGTAAACAGCCCGCCCGGCGTGATCGTGCCTAAGCTGGCTAGCCCGCAATTCGTCGGTGCAACGCCCGATGTCCCAGCGGTCTGGCACAAGGACCATGCCACCCCGGTGCTCAATGCCCCCGGACCTGTGACCGAAGCGGTGAACTGTAAAGTTTCTCCGGTGCCCATACTGGCCGTTGACGGCGAGACTTGCACTCGAATTCCGGAGTCGACCACCACGGTGAGAAAGCCGAACGCGCTGGTCTTCGCGCAACTAGTCGCCACCACGAGGAAGATTTTCGGCTGGGGCGGCGCGCCCGGAGCAGCATAGAGCCCGGTCGAAGTGATGGTTCCGAATCCAGTGAGCGGGCTAGCAACGTTGGGTATGGGACATGACGCCGGTCCTTGCCCCTGGCTGCAATCCGTCGGTGCCACCGTTGTGGATTGTGGCGTGCTTGTGGGCTTGCAGATTTGCCAAAAAACGCTGGTTGACGAACCTCCGGAAACGCTCGCTGAGAATTGGATGGCGCTATTCACCAGGGCCGTTACACTGCTGACCGTCGCGCTGGAGCTCACCGCTGTAACGGTGACGGCCACTGGAGTCGAGTTTGACGCGCAGCCGCCTGCGCACACGGTAAGGAGCATAAGCACCGTTCCCAATCCCGCCGCTTTCATGTCCTTACCTCCAAGCAATCGTCGGTTGAATATTTTTGAGCCCCATGTAGCGGACCAAGGCCGGTTGTCTCGAGCGGTCTTCGCAGCTTCATCAGAATGTCCGGCTCACTGCGAATCGCAACGTCGTTTTTTGCTCGAATAAGCTCGGGGGGACAGTTTGCGTGGAGCGGGTCAGATTCAAGAAGCTTTGAAGGTCCGGCACGATCTGTGTGTTGTAGACGCCCAACTGCTGCAAACTGTTCCGCTCAGCCGGAGGAACGAAGAAGGCGCCGAGCGGCGGCTCGATGGACTGGGTAAAGCGCGAGTAATTATACGCATAAAAGATGCGGAAAGGAGCTTGAATAATCGGAATCTGAAAATCGAGCTCGATGCCAGCAGACGTGTGGGGCCAGAAATTCGTTCCGTGAGCGATTTGGAGATTGT
>DASYXT010000039.1:0-202807 GCA_035934555.1 Verrucomicrobiia bacterium
CCAGAGTTCAAAAAGGAGTTGCTGGCCCAGATGCACGAGCGCCGGGGCGATCATTACGGGCCCGAGCTGCGCGAGGCCGACCAGGTGCACGCTCAGCGCGTGCTCAGCGAGCAACTGCAGCACCGGGGTTGGACGGAGGTCCAATTAAGCCTGCGCCGCAAAGGCGACGCGCAGAAGGTTGCCATCGCTCGTCAATTGCGGGCGCATACGACCATGCCGTTGAAATGGATCGCACAACGGCTTAAGATGGGCTCGTGGACCTACGTTGCGAATTGTCTGGCGCGGAAGGCGAAAAATGAATGAAGTGTCAATAGTTATGGGCGACCCCTTTTCTACTTGCACTCGACAGCACCATTGATCTATCCAACATGTGAGACCCTTCATTTTTGCCGCCTTTGCCACTCTTTCGGGCGTCTTCCCCTACTTGTATATTTTAGCAGTTTCAAAATTGAAAAAGCGGTACGGTGGGTGGCTACTTTTCTTCTCTAATGCTATGGCTGCTTTAGGTGGCACTATTTTTCTTATTTTTTTACCTGACCGGCTCTGGAAGATTATTTTTCAAAGCCAAGCTCCTAGTGCTCTTGCGAAGACAGATGTGTTTGTCGCCTCGCTAGCGATTTTTTTGGCGATTTTCAAATTTCGTGCCACAAATCGGGTCAAGCCTCGATCTTGATCCGCTTGTTACACTCCTCTCGTCAAAGGGGTCAACCCATGGTTTCGATTCCGGTGAAAAGCATGGGGTTTTTCAGCAGGTTTTTTTCGGGCCAAAACCGGCAACCTGAAAGTCGGTGGCAATACAGAAAAGGGTCATAACTTGACACAGTTGGGTGTTACCGACTTACACAGGCGCCAGACCGCCTCGGCAGGTCCTAACCCACGGACTGCAGCTGAAGCCTTCGTTTCCCTGGGCGATCCAAAGGCGCCCCCCGACCTGCTTGGACTATACGATCTTATACGTAACCCTGGCCCGCGCAGTTGGCCTCCAGACCGACTTCGTCCTGGTACAGCAGGATTATCAAGGAGTCCAGGTGGCGCATGCATGCGCCGGGTTGGTGTTAAACGAAAAGAGCATTCTTATCGACCTAGCGTACGACTCGTTCGGTGCTCCACACAGGGTATTCCGCTTCATGGGCGATGTCGAGGCGGCAGGTCTGGTTCTAGTAAACAGCGGCGTAGAGCACCACGACTTGGACTTACAAAGAGCCGGGCTCAAGCTCGCTCCCGACTGCGCCTTTGCCCGTTTTATGGTCGCTTTGACTCAGGTTCTACCCGACCGGATCAATTTCGCACTAAAGCTCGACTCGAGCCGCAATACCGGTTCCGGTCGGTTATCACCGTTTCTCCAATCCCAAGGGCTCGCATTCGGGAAGCTGAGCGCGATCTCGCAGCCGGATTGCGCATTGCACCCAAGCAGTGCACTCGGCAACTTGGTACGTGCAGCAGTCCGCCTTTCCCGTGATATAGGCTCAGCCGCCGGCACATTCGACCTGGAGACGGCCTTGCAAAACAAGCTCGATCTTCCAGGAATAATGGGCCGAGTGCGGCTTCTCCTAGCAGCAGGGCTCCTCCAAAATGGGGACCTCGAGGGTGCACTTGGCCAGTGTGATGCCCGTGAGCAGGGATATGGCCGCCGACCCTGCACAGGCTCAGTCGCAAGCAAACTGAGCCAAATTATAAGAAAGGTGATGGTCGATTCCAGGAAAAACCCCTCGGACGCGCAAACGCAAACCGCAGTGGCCGGTTGGCACGAACATCACTCCTGATTCAGCGATGCGCCCGGACGTCCAGCATCCGGATCGAACTCGCTGTCATCCATGCTTTGCCAGCCCTTACGCCCAGATCGTTCATCCGGCACCCGGTTCGGCGTCAGGTACGCACACCCCTGACACCAGAGTAGCAAGACCAATCCTATTAAAGCCGCACCTCTATAGGACATGTTTCGCATGTACGAACCTTGCACGATTGGATCAGATTCTCAAGTGTTACGAACTTTTTTCTGGTCATACTTTTTCCCAAATTGTGGTCGTAAAAACCAAGGAATTTGTGCCAGTGCCATCATAAAGGCTGCGGGAAAATGGGAAAATTCCGGAATTAAGGCTGCATAAAAAAATGATCTGCCGTTCCCAAATTCCTATCATAACGGTTTTCCGAGTTTTGCAACCGCACTCTGGTCGTAACAGCAGCACTTCCGTTTGGGAAACGGTCACGGTGGCAGCGGCGGGACAGACGAGCATCACCGGCCGCAAGTTCGTCCCCAAGACGCCGGAGCTGTTCAGCTATGACTTGGACGGGAACCTGATTTCACCCCCGCGAGAACCATGACAAACCCAACGCATCGGAAACCGGTTCTTTCCTTCGATTCTTTCCTTCGTTGACTGCGGGCTTGGAAAAGCGGATGTTCCGTCAGTGAAGAATGCAAAAACCGTAACGGAGCCTAAGACGCGCGGCACAGTCGCTGTCGAAAAACATCGGCGGCTGCTCAATAAGCTCAGCGACGCGCAACGCCGTCGGCTGCGCCAGCAAGCCGCTGCGCTCCTCTACGGCCATGAAGCCCCTGCGCCTGGGCGTTGACACCAATGTCCTGCTGGATTTGGCCGACGGCGAAGAGAGAGTCGCGGATGCCTTCTCGGTGCTCGCCCATCGGCTGGCTTCGAGCGACATTTGCGTGCTCCCCAGCGTCCTGGACGAACTGGCGTTCCTCCACGAGTCGGGAGAGACCGCCCATATCCGCCAATTAGCTCGCCGCGCGCTGCATCTTATCCGCGAGCACAAACACGGATTCAGGCCGTTGCTGGAGTTGGCCTGTCCTCCCACCTCCATCGAGGAAGTGGCTGGCGAAATCCGCTCCCAGGACCTGCTGCCGCCGCAGGAGGTCAATGATTCTTTGATTTTGGCCGAAGCGGCTCTGGCAGGCTGCGCGCTTCTGTTATCCAGTGATGAGCACCTCCGCGGCGTTGACCATGAACGCCTCACATTGCTCCTTAACCGGTTTGACTTGGTTGCACCGGTGACTGCCACTCCGCGCGAGATTGTGCACAAGTTTTTCCATTAGGCGCTTGGACTTATAATCTTGTGTCGTGGTTTATATCGCTTGACACCCCCAAAAAGATTTGGCAAACTGCTCAGAATCCAGATGCGTATGCATGGTGTTTCATGAAGGCAATCGTGCGAACATTGAAACAGCTGGGGAGGGTCTGGTGCTTGGCCCGATGTGTCTGGTCCGCGCTAGTTGCTATCCTTTTATCTGGAGCAGTACCCTCCAGTAAGGCCGTTGTCTTTACGCCTCTCTATTCGTTCACCGGCGGCTCCGACGGGCAGTTCCCGATGGCGCCGCTGATGCAGGGCCAGGATGGCAACCTCTACGGCACGACGGATTACGGCGGATTCGCCCCGTTCATTTACGGTTACGGAACGGTTTACTCGATTGCGCTGGATGGGACCTTCACCAGCATTTACGTGTTTCAGAACAATGGCGACCCGGAGCACCCATTGTTCTCAGGGTTGGTTGAAGATCAAGATGGGTTTTTTTATGGCACGACGGCGGTTGGCGGTGACTATTCCGACGGGACAGTATTTACGACCGATACCAATGGCGACCTGTTTGCGATTTACTCCTTTTCTGCGTATGCCGGGGACGGTGTTGGGCCGGAGAGTGGGTTGGCGATCACGCCGGATGGGAGCTTGTTTGGGACAACGGTGAACGGCGGGAATAACTCCTTCGGCACGGTGTTTCAGCTCGATTATTTCTGGGACTACACCAACTGGTTCTCGTTCAATGGCGCCAACGGCGCAAGCCCCTACGGACCACTGGTGCTGGCGCCGGACGGCCAGTTCTATGGAACGACGTTTGCCGGCGGGACTTTCTACCATGGCCTGAACACGAATGGCAATCCGACTGGGTACGGCACGGTGTTCCGGATTTCCACCAATGGCGCCTTTGCGCCGTTGTTCTCCTTCAGCGGGACGAATGGAGCCGAGCCCATCGCGGGGCTGGTGCAAGGGCGGGATGGCGCGCTGTATGGGACGACACAAAGCGGCGGCGCGAACGGTTACGGCACGGTTTACAAGATCACCACCAACGGGGTGTTTACGCTGCTGCTTTCGTTTGATGGGGCGTCGATGGGCGGGTATCCGGTCGGCGGATTGGTGCAGGGGACGGACGGGAACTTCTACGGCACCACGGCCGATTTGTTGTATATCAATGTCAACGGCACCGGCTTCCAGTCGGTCGGGAACGGAACGATATTCCGGATTACGCCGACGGGCGAATATACGAAACTCTACTCATTTGCGGGAGGAGCGGGCGGGATTGAGCCGCTGGCGGGGTTGCTCCAGGCCAGTGACGGCAATTTTTATGGCACGTGTCTTGGGGGTCCGAACAGGCTGGGGATGATTTATCGGCTGAGTGTGCCCCAACCGCCGGTGCTGCAGGTGCCGCAGGTCTCGCCGGGGGGAATCATGCTGAACTGGAGTGCGATGCCGGGTGAAAGCTATCAGTTACAGTACGAAAGCCCGGTGGTCCCGAGCGGCTGGAACAACCTGGGCGGGGTGGTTATAGCCACGAACAACGTGATGTCTGAGTTGGATCCCGGGCCACAGGGGCAGGAGCGGTTCTACCGGGTGGTGTTGTTGCAATGAGGAGTGGAGGCTCAGCGAGAATCGAACAGCCATTGAACGGGTCCAGCCTCGACCTTGATCATTTCCTTTGATATAGGCCCTCATCCGAGTCCACCCTTGCACAATGCCGCGCTTAATCTTAATCGTAATCGTAATCCCAATCTCCCAGTCTGTGGCCGGCCTCCATCCAGAAATTGCAGTCACTTGCAGTCTTGCACCTGATTGCAGCCAATTCCTGGAAATTGCAGTTCGTCCTCAGAACTTTTCTCGGCAGGAGTTAACGGGTTGCTAACGATTTCGTAACGGCTTTCTAACGGGGCGAACCTCAAAAATCCCTCGTGTTTACCGAGGTCCTTACGGGTTAACGGGTCCAGGTACCCTGTGGGTGTATGGGTCACCTTCATACGCTCTTAATCCTAATCCTAATCTTAATCGTAATCCTAATCCCCCAGCCGTTCCCGCCACCGCGCGGCCCTCCGCCAGGGTCAGACCTTTTTCCACCTTTTCCCGCCTCTTCCCACCAAATCTCGGCGGACGTCACCCGATGTCACCCGATGTCACCAGAACGTTTTGTTGCTTCGATGGGTTCGACATCTGTGCCATCTTTGGCTAAATCCGCGGCCCGCCTATGCCAACCTGTGCCAACCTATGAAAGCCTATGCCAGGCAGAATTGATTTCCAGAACTGCGCACGCCACGCCGATCGGTCCCCCTCACGCCCCCCGATCCGGGTTGATCCGGGTTGATCCGGCTTAATCCGGCTTAATCCGACTTGAAATCCCGGCGCCACCAGGACGCCGTTGCCCCCCATCACGAACCTCTTCGGGAATTCTTTCGCTCGAACGCGTCCGCCTTTTCCAGCCTTAATTCGACATCTGGTCAGAAATCCTGTTAATCCTGTCAGAACCAGTAGCGTACGGTAGGCGTACGGTAGGCTACGGTAGGCTGGCCGTGAGAACGCGCCACACCCCGCCCGACGCTCAGTTCGCTTCTGTCATTGGGTTCCCGCCCCCCCTTCATGCATTGGCCCTCGACAGGTGGCCGCAGAACCGCTTTGCTGCTGATACCATGCTATGAATTCTGGGCCGCTGACACCTGACGTTCCGCCGGAATCAGGCCCACGCGAGCCGGCGGCCTGCGACGGTTTTAGCACTCCCGGAGGCATGGGGCTCGATGCGCGGCGAGGGAGTATCGCCTTGCTGGCGGCCTTTCTTCTTACGTTCACTTTCCTGACTTTCCCTCCCGCGCCGCCGGACCAGCAGTCCGGGTATGAGGCCGATGCGGCTTTGAGCGCCATCTTGAATTATGCGCACCAACACCAACTGCAGTTCGGGACCGGCCTGGCTTATACCTATGGACCGGCGGGATATTTGATCTTTTTTTATTTTTTTCCGGCGACGGCGGAGTGGCATATGCTCACCGACCTGCTGCTGTGCTTCACGGTGGCCTTGGGTTTATGCCTGCTGGCGTGGCGGCTCAGGCCGATTTGGCGCTGGTTGCTTTTGGCCGCCTTCGCCTGGGGCGGAGCCAACCTTTATCCGCGGACCGACGTGGTGTTAAACGTCTGCCTGCTGTGCTGGGGGTTGCTATGCGTGATTGAAAACGGGCGCAGGCTGCGTTGGGCACTGGGCGTGTTCAGTTTGCTGGCGGCGTTCTGTGCCCTGGCGAAGGTGTCTTACCTGTTCGTCAGTGGGTGGAGTGTGGTGGCCATCGGTTTGACCTTGCTGTTAAGAGGTAAACCGCGCGCCGCCGCGGCGGTGCTGGTTGGAGTGCCCGCGACGTTTCTCCTGGGTTGGTGGCTGGCTGGACAGGCGCTGGCAAATGTCCCGGCTTACCTCACCCATGCCGTAGCTATGGCGACAGGATATAACGCCGCGCTGGGCTGGGAAGAACCCGCGGTGGCGACACACTGCGGACTATTATTGGCGGCGCTGCTGCTGGCTGCGCTTGTGCTGAGATTACTCGAGCAGACAAAACAGGCGGGAACCGGACCGGCATTAATCCGCTGGGTTACATTTGCCTGGCTATTCGGGCTCGCCTTTACCGTTTATAAGCATGGGTTTGTCCGTGGCATGCCCGAAGACCTCAGCGTGTGCTTCCTGTTTTTCGCCTTGCTTGGGCCTGTTCTGATGCTGTTCGAGCCGGCACAGCGCGGGTTGCGGCGCTGGGCTGGGGTTGTCGCGTTTGCCACATGGGTTGTCGCGCTGGCGCCGATTCAGGTGCTCAGCGTGCCGGACGCGCTGGCCTCTCTCCGGCGCCCGCTTTTCGCCTTCCTCCAGAATGTGGGCTGGGCGTTTCGGCCGGGCGAGTATCTGCGGACGCAAAGGGAAGTTTTTCAAACGAATCGGCGCGGAGCGGCGCTGGCTGAGTTGGGCTCGATGGCTGGCAACCGGCGTGTGGATGTCTTTGGGCGCCGGCAATTCTATGCCGTGCTGAACGACCTCAATTATGCGCCACGCCCGGTTCCTCAGAGCTATGCGGCTTGCAACGCTGCGCTGATGAAGCTTAATGAAGATTATTACCTGTCACACGCCGCGCCCGAGTATGTGCTTTTTCAGTTGGATACATTTGATCGAAAGTTTCCGCCTCTGGAAGATGCCTGGCTGCTGCGCGACCTGCTCATCAACTACCAGCCCGTCGCTGCGGAAAACCAATGCCTTTTGCTCAAGAGCCGCGGCCGCGAGCTGCCCAAACCGGTGCTGATGCGTGCGGGAACCGTGCATCCAGGCGAGCCAATCGAGCTGGGTGCTCTCGGCCAAACCAACCTGTGGCTGGAGATCACCCTCAAGCCCTCATGGACCGGGTGGGTGAGGCAACTGCTGTATCGGCCACCAGTGGTGCGGTTGGCCGCGTGGCGGGAGCCGCACAAACCGTTGGTGCGGCGGCGCGCTCCGGCGTCCATGCTGGCAGCCGGCTTTCTCGCCAGTCCGTTGGTGTTGAACAACGACGACGTTTCCGCCCTTTATCGCGCCAATGCCCGGGTATGCCCCTGTGCTTATTCGGTCGAGCTGCGACCCGGCGAGGAAGGGTTTTGGAAGAAGCAAATCCAGTTTCGCGTTTATGCGCTGCGTAATCAACTGGGCTGGCGCGGTGAGGTGAGTTCCACGCCCGCGCCGAGTGGGTCCGCTGCGGCGAGCAAGGCGCTTCCGTTCTCGGTGTTTCACGCGCGGGCTTGGCGCAGCGGCGTGGGGCCTGGAGACGCGGGTGACATGCTTAGCTTCGCGTTGTTTGTGTTGGTGCCGTGCGCCAGCGGGGCATTGCTGCTGGTCCTGGCGCTCAAGCGCCGAGGCATGGCTGGCCGGCCAACGGGTTGGTGGCAGCTTGCGGCGGGCAATCTGCTGGTCTTCCTCTTTCTTACCTCCGCAGTTTTTCTGGCTGCCGAGACCTACTTCCGGTTCATCTATGACACCACCGATTCCTTGGGGTTCACGAAAGTGTGTGAGCGCTGGGTCCAGCGGCATTGGCAAGTGAATGCCGCCGGTTGCCGGGACGATGTCGATTATTCCGCGGCGATGAGACCCGGCCAGCGGCGAATTACCTTTATTGGCGACTCCTTCGCGGCGGGGCACGGCATCAGCAATGTCGAAGACCGTTTTGCCAACCGCTTGCGCCGCGCCCACCCCGATTGGGACATCCAGGTGCTGGCCAATGTCGGCCTGGACACTGGCGCCGAGCAGGTGCTGCTGAACCGCGTATTGCATCAGGGCTATCAACTCGACCAGGTCGTGCTGGTGTATTGTCTCAACGACGTTGGTGATCTGATGCCGGAGCAAACCGGCATTTATGATCAACTGTTGGAGAACCAGGGGGGCTGGTTGTGCCGGCACAGTTACTGCCTGAACCTTCTGTTCAACCGTTACCGGGCGTCACGCATCCCACTGCTCAGGAATTATTTCCCCTACGTGCGTGAGGCGTATCGGGGGCCGCTCTGGGAGCGACAAAAGCTCCGGCTCAAAGCCTTCCGCGACACTGTCGCAGCCCATGGAGGGCATCTGGCGGTGGTCACCTTCCCGTTCTTCGACGTTTTGGGGCCGCATTATCCGTTTGAATCGGTTCACCAGCAGTTGGATGACTTCTGGCGCAGCCTCGACGTGCCGCACTTGGATTTACTTGGCGTGTACGGCGGTTATACCCCGGAACAACTCACGGTCAATCGCTACGATGCGCATCCTAATGAGTTGGCGAATCGATTGGCGGCCGATGCGCTGAATGCTTTTTTGAGTCCGTGAGAAATGTTACATTGGGCAGATGAAATCAAGACCGGTTCCAATTCACCTTGCTTCGTGGATCACGAATCTCGCCCCCTGGCCGCGTCGCATGCTCGCGAAGGTCTACCGTCGCCCGGACAGGCGCTGGGAAGCGGTTGAACGTGCCGCGGCACGCGCACAGCCTCCACCCGATTGGAACGACTAACTCACACCCGCCCGATCCACTTGCGATCTTCCCAGACGGCTTTCAGCGACGTGAGATTGCGGCGGTCGAAGACATGGCGGGCGGCTTTGGCGACGTTACCGCGGCGCAATGCGTGCCAGGCGTCGCTGGCGTTGATGGCGACGAATTGCAGCACGCTGGGGTCGCGGTAGCAATCGATCATACACCGCGTGCAGCCGTCGCGGATGAGCTTCGACTCATCAAATTCGTAGATGCTGCACATCGGCTTTTCCCAAAAATGACAGCGGTACAAATTCAGGTTCCAATCCAGGTAAAAATATTTGTGTCCGCCGAGGCAGCCGAATTTCTCGGGTTGGCGGCGGAGGTGCCGCTGCATTTCGGATAGCGACTCGCCCGGGTTGACGACCGGAAACCCGCTGCGCTGTTTCATCTGCTTGATCTTCTCGAAGACCTGGATGAGTTCCTCGGTCTTATAGTTGACCAGGCTCGAATCGCTAAAGCTCAGGTAACTGGACGCCAGGCTGGTGAGGGGATAACTGAACGTGCAACTCTTGAACCCGAGCCGGCGTAGGAATTCGGGGAGCTTGTCGTAATCGTCAATCAGCCGGCTGGCGGTGACGCTTGCCGTCGTTTGAATACCGAGCTCGGCGAAGACCTCGTTGGCGTGCTGGATTTTGCGGCAAACCTCAGGCAGGCCGCGGTTCTTCTCGTGCTTGGCGACATCGTGCGCGTCGATGGACATGATGACGCTGCTCAGGCCGTCGGCAGCCAGGTCGCGCATGTTCTGGTCGGTCCACAACGAACCGTTGGTGCAGACCATCGGGTGAATGCCGCGCTCGGCGGCATAGCGTGTCATAGCGCGGAGCTCCTTATGCACGAGCGGCTCGCCGCCGACGAACAGCAGATACCCGATGTGATTTTTCACGCAGATATCGATGACATCGCGGGCTTCCTGCAAGGTGACGCTGCGCCGCTGCTTGGGGTCGAAGCGGTCCACGGCGAAGCCGCAGAAATCGCACTTGGCGTTGCAAATGTTGGTGATGGCGAACTGGAGATAGCCGGGGCCGCCATGGCGGAGCACTTCGCCGGTGAGCTTCAGCCAGTTGCTCCGCGGGCGGGCGACCTTCTCGCTATCGGAGCGCGGGCTGCCCGTCGGGGAGGTTACCGACGCCGAACCGGGTATCGGCGCGGCTGGCCCTGTATGCGATCGTGAAACAGCCTCAGTGCTCATGAGTGGTAAACTCGCGCATCCTGCCGGGAAATCCAGGGGGAAGGCAATGATTATCGGGGCTCAGTTGAGGGAAATGCCGCGGCGGATGTAGGTGGGCACATCGAGGTCTTCGCCCTTATGGATGGTAGGCTCGCTCTTGTCAAAGCGGCCTTTGGAAACTATCTCGAGCGGCAACTGGGTCTGGCGCATTTTCGGGCCGGACTTTCGACCGCGACTTGCTGCGCCGGTGCCTTGCCGCGAGAGCATTTGCGCGACGCGATCGGGCGAAAGTTGCGGTGGCGGCGGCACAAACCGGGATTCAGGGCGGGGCGGTTCGGCACGGCTCAAGAGCTGGCTGTCGAGAGTATCGGTCTGCGCTTGCCGTGGGTCGTTCGCCTGGGGTTCTGGTCCACCATGGCTGGCGGCGATGAGGGTGACGGCGAGCTGTTCGCGAAAGCCTTCCTGGATGGCGGCGCCCATCGTGACTTGCGCTTGGGGACACTTGGCGGTGATTTGCTCCATCACACGGTTGACCTCGACGAGGGTTAAGTCCGGTCCGCCGAGCAGGCTCACCAGCACCGCGTCGGCGTCGGCCAGGGCCTGGCCGCCATCGAGCAACGGATGCGCGAGCAGTTTCTCGACGACGTCGCGCGACCGCGTCGCGCCGGCGGCTTCGGCAATGGCAAAAGCACTTTCCGCGTGGCGGTTGCGAATCAGCGCCGCCAAGTCGTCGAAATGGATTTCGATGAGCGCCTTGTGCGCCAGCAAACGCCAAATGCCCCGCACGGCGTCCGCCAGCAACTCGGCGCTGCGCTTGAACGTGTCCAAAAAGCTGGTGTTCTCCGCGAGCAGTTTTTCGAGCTTCTGATTCGGCAGACAAATCACGCCGTCGGCCGCAGCTTTGAGTTCCCTAAGGCCTTCCGCAGCCGAGTCGAGCCGGTTGCATTCGAAGGTGAAGGGCAACGTCACAAATCCAATCACGAGCGCGCCGGCCTCTTTCGCGGCGCGAGCCAGCACGGGTGCCAATTCGGTGCCGGTGGCACCCCCCAACCCGAGGACGATGAAGACCGCGCGAGCGCCGGTGACAGCCGTTTTGAGCTGATCCATGGCGTCGTCAGGCAGCGGGCGCTCGCGGTTGGCTCGAGGGAGTGTGAGTTGCAGCTTTTCCGGACAGCGTGAGCGGGCGAGGGATTCGGCGTCTGAATTGATGGCCAGGAACGCCGTTGCCGGCAACTGTTCCGCAACGAGCAAATCCAGGACCGCCAGTCCGGCATTGCCGGCGCCGAGAATCCTGATGTCAGTGCTGGGCGCGGTGATAGGCGAAACGGGCGGTGGCGCGGGCGAAGGGGCGTCCATAGCGGTTCAATTGCGTTTAAAGATCTGGCCGAGGGTATTTTTGATGCCATCGGCCAGAGAGCCTTTGGCGGCGCGTTTGCGCTGCTGAAATGAGCCGAACTTAACCAAGCCAATGGCGGCGGCGAATTCGGGTTGGTCCAAGGCGGATTTCAAGCCGCTGATGGAATTGGTTTTGCCCAGGGACACCGGCATCTGCAGCGTTTGCTCGGCGAGGTTGGCAATTTGCGGCACGCGCGCTCCGCCGCCGCAAATGAAGACACCGGCGCGGAGGTAATTGAGCGCATCGGCTTGCTCTAAATCCTGCAAGATGAGTTGAAAGATTTCCTCGAGGCGCAGGGACATGATCCGCCTGAGGTTTTCGAGATTCAACACCTTGAGGGGCATGCCCAATTCATTGGCGATGGTAATGGTCTGGCCCTTGGCGCTGTCATCAACCAGGGCCGCGCCGTGCTCAATCTTGAGCTGCTCGGCTCGGCTCAATGGAACTTTAAGCCCATACGCCAGATCGTTGGATACGTGATCGCCCCCGACCGCCAACACGCCGGTGTGTTTAATGATGCCGTTGCCGTAGACGACGTATTCGGTTGTGCCGCCGCCGATATCGATGACGAGGGAGCCCAGTTCCTTTTGCTCGTTGGTTAACAGCGCCAGCGACGACGCCAACCCATTAAATACGATGTCGTCCACCTCCAGTTGCAAACCTTTGACGGTGCGGATCGCATTTTGCAGCCGGTTGAGGTTGCCGTGCACCACGTGAACGTCCACCTCGACGCGGGCGCCCAGCATGCCGACCGGGTTGGTGATGCCGTCCTGGCCATCGACGAGGAAGTGCTGGCGGATGGCGTGGATGACATGATTTTGCGCGGGCAGGTTGATGGCCTTGGCGTTCTTGATGACGTCTTGCACATCGTCTTCGGAAATCTCGCGGTCGGCGGACATGACGTGGTGGACGCCGCGATTGTTGAACCCGCGCACGTGGCCGCCGCTCACTCCCAGATACACGCTGCGAATTTCCACATCGGCCATTTGCTCGGCTTCGGTAATCGCGTGCCGCACGTCTTCTTCCGCTGTGCCAGGGTCGCACATTTCCCCTTTGCGGACACCGCGCGAGCGGGCCTGTCCCAGGCCGACGATGTTCAAAGCGCCGTCGGCCGTGAGTTCACCAACGACGGCACAGACTTTCGAAGTGCCGATTTCCAAACCCACAATGATGGTGGAAGCGGAGTCAAACATGTCGTTTTCTGGAGGTTTTGATGCGTTTGGGCGGTAGCGGGGGAACGGCGCTGGCCTGCAACCATCGGGCTGGAATATTGTTCGTCACGGCGAGGTCCAGGTCCGCAATGGCCAAATTATGGATGTGGCACTCGTCGAAAATTTCGCGCCAGCGGCGGAGTTGCCGGTCGAGATTGGTCAGGCCGAACGTGACGAGGCTGCCCTGAGTGGTGGTGGCGACCAGCACCTCCGGGCTGGCGACATCGACGCTCTTAAGTTCGGCGACGGACGCCATCGAGGAACGCTCGAAGGCCAGCAGCAGATCCAGTGCGGCGTGCACCTGAGCCGAGTCCAGGGCGTGACCCACCTGGACGAAGTTTGGATCTAAACCGGTGATGAGGGGCAGCGGTTCGGCGGGTTGGGGCGCGGGGATGGCGCGCTGCTGGGGCTGCAGGGGCGACAGCACAAAGCCATCGGCATCGAGATACAGCAGCGCGCTTTCGGGATGGCCATTGCGGCCAGGGCGCGGGACGGTCAATTGTGCCAGCGGTTCGCGTTCGCTTACCCGGATACGCAGCGTGTGCGGCAGCACGCGCTCGACTGAGGCGCGATCAATGACCGAGACCAGTTCCAGGTCCCGTTTGACGCTGCCGAGGTCCAGCGCGAGGAGGTTCTGGCCTGGGCGCACACCGGCCCAACGGCGGATCTGGTCCGGAGCGAGCACGCCGTCGGTTTGGATTTCGATGTTCTCGATGGCGAACGAGGGATTCTCGTACACCAGCCTGTTCAGGGCCAATTGGCCTGACCACCAGACCACGAACACGCCGAGGACTGCGGCAAACACAACCGTAAGCGCCACCAACGCCATGCGCACGCGGGCGGCACGAACCTGGCTGGACCGCAGTTTCACCTCGAGCACGTACTGTCGCCCGAGGCGCCGGTTCCTTGTTTTGCGCCTAAACCACATTTTGTTATTTCGTCCGTGTTGCGGGTTATTTCCGTTTGTGCCTGAGAGCTAGCTCAACCATTCGCCGGCATAGCTCTGAATAGTTGATGCCCGCGGCCGCGGCCGCTTTCGGTAATAAGCTGGTCTCGGTCATGCCCGGCAAGGTGTTGACCTCGAGCACGACCGGTTGGCCGTTGGCCCGGACCATCACGTCCACCCGGGCATAATCACGTCCGCCGATCGCCTCGAATGCCGTCAGGCCCGCTTTTTGAACCGCTGCAGTAACGTCGGGCGTTAGCGGCGCCGGGCACAGGTATTCGGTTGCTCCAGCCGTGTACTTGTGTTGGTAATCATAGACGCCGGTCTTGGGGCGGACTTCGACCAGAGGAAGAGTCTGGCCGCCCAGAATCCCCACCGTGGTTTCGCGTCCCGCGATTTTTTCTTCCATCAGCACCTGGGAATCATGGCGGAAGGCCTCGGCCAACGCGCGCGACCAATCGTCGGTGCGTTCGACGAACTGCAATCCCACACTGGAGCCCTGGCGCACCGGCTTGAGGACGACGGGCGGCTGCCACCCGGCGGGCCAGCTTGCCGCAGCCGAATCCAACAACAAAGACCGCGCGGTAAGCACGCCGGCCGCCACGCAGCGCTGTTTAGTCAGGAATTTATCAAAGCCGATGCGGCTGGCTTCCGCGTCGCAGCCGGTGTAGGGCACGCCGAATTCATCGAGGCGACGCTGGACGGTGCCGTCTTCACCGTAAGTGCCGTGGAGGGCCAGGAACACGACCTGCGTTCCGGCCGGCAAGGTCCACTCGGGGGTCTTGGGGTCCAGTTCGGTTACGTGATAAGCCAAAGAGCGCAAGGCAGCGGCGACCGCTGCGCCCGAGCGCAGCGAAACCTCGCGCTCGGCGCTGGGGCCGCCCGCCATGACAGTGACGTTCAGGGTTTGCGACATGGCTCGCCGATGATTTCGACTTCGGTTTCCAATTCGATCCCACGGTCCGCTCGCGCTCGTTGGCGGATAAGCTCGATCAAATTCAACACGTCCTGCGCCGTGGCGGTTCCATCGTTGGTGATGAAGTTACCATGTTCGAGCGAGACGAGGGCGCCGCCGACTCCGGTGCCCTTCAAGCCCAGTTCCTCGATAAGTTTGCCGGCCGGAACTGTGAGCGGGTTTTTGAAAATGCAGCCGGCGCTGGGGGCGGCGGGCTGGGTTGTCCAGCGTTTGCGGTTGAACTGGGCCATGCGTTCCTGAATTTCGGTCCGATTCCCCCGCCGGCCGCGCAGCACCGCTTCCAGCGCGATATGCGTTTTTAGCCTAGTGCAACAGCGATAGTTGACCTGCATTTGGGCGGGCGCCAGTTCGGTGACACGGCCGGCGTAATCCATCAGCCGCACCGATTCGACAATCTCGAATACCGCCGAGCCCATCGCGCCGGCGTTCATGCGTAACGCCCCGCCGATGCTCCCCGGAATGCCTTCAAGGAATTCCAACCCGGTTAGCTCGTGCCGCTTGGCTTCCACCGCCGCGGTTTTCAGTTTTGCGCCCGCCCCGCAGCGCAACTGCTCGCCGGTTATTTCCACACGGCTGAAATACGGATGCGCCAGGCAGAGCACCGCTCCCGCAAACCCGCCGTCTCTGACCAGCAAGTTCGAACCGCGCCCCAGGACAAAAACCGGCAGACCCCGTTCGCGGCAAAAATCCAGGACCAGCGCCAAATCCTGCTCCGATGCAGGCTCGACAAAAAGCTCGGCCGGGCCACCGACGCGCAATGTGGTGCGTTTGGCCAGCGGTTCATTGCGGGCTACCCGTGTGTCCGGTGAGACACGCTGGGTGAGCTCCGCAGCCAAGTCGGGCCGCTCGTCAGGGTGTGCGTCAATAATCGTTTCGGGCGAGTTCATAGGCATCTCCTCGGAACCAGGGCAGTGGGGCTGTCACTCAAAGCCGTTGAGCCAGCAATTTCGCCCAGGATCATTTCTGTCACGCGTTCTGCGGCTTGCGGTGCATGCCAGGCGGCCAGCGCAGCTCGCAGTGACCCACCGGCATCGTTTTGGCCCATGAGTTGGTCCAGGAGGCCGACGAGCGCCCCGGGCGTAGCCTGGCTCTGGTCCAGCAGACGCGCAGCGCCGCTCTGTTCAAACGCTCGAGCATTATGGAACTGGTGATTGTCCGTTGCCGATGGATAGGGGATGAGCACGGCGGGCAAACGCATGGCGGCCAATTCCGCCAGTGATGAAGCCCCGGCCCGGCTGACGGCGGCATCGGCAGCGCCCATCGCCAGTTCCATCCGGTCGAGAAACGGAACGACCAGCGCTTTGAACCCAAGCTGACTGTAGGTCTTTGACAACTCAGCGGCATCGCTGGCTCCCGTCAGATGAATCCACTGCCACTGTGGTACGCGCGAAGCCAAGTCCGGCAACGCGCGAGCGACCAGCTCGTTGATGCCGGCTGCTCCTTGGCTGCCCCCCATTACCAGCACCACGCGGCGCTCTGCTGCCAGTCCCAGGGCCTGGCGGCAAGCCGCCGCATCCAGCGGCTGGAACTGAGGTCGGACGGGCGTGCCCGTGACTATAACGTTCTTGGTATGGAGCCGAGCCGCAGCTTGTGGGAAACCTACGAAAGCGCGCGTGATTATCCATGAGAGCCAGCGGTTCGCTCGGCCAGGTATCGCATTGGATTCGTGCAAAAAAGTTCGGGCGCCGCACCGCCGCGCGGCCAAAAGAGGCGGTGCGCTGGTGAAACCGCCCATGGCCAAAGCGGCCTGCGGAGGACGTGACCGGAAGAGTGCCAGCGAGGCACGATACGATTTGGCGAAAGCAGAGAAGAATGCCCACGCTCGACCGCGCGTTAGCCCGACGGCGGGAAGCGTATGGACCTCGAACTCGGGCGCTTGTCGAATCCCCTGCTGGTCCACTTCCTTGGCGGAGATGAGCAGAATGACATCGCAGCCGCGACGGGCCAGTTGGCCGGCTACTGCGAGCCCGGGGAAGAGATGTCCTCCTGTCCCGCCGCAAGCAAGCGCGATTCTGGGGCCGTTAGCGTGGGGGCGGTTCATGCCTGCGCTTTGAACGGGTTATCCCGCCAGCCCAGCCGGGCCGTCGCCGCCGGCTGTGCGCTCTCGCGCGTGACGATTTCCGAGCCGCGCGCCAGGCGGGCAATACTGAGTAGCACACCGACGCAGGTCAGCATCATCAGCAAGTTGGAGCCGCCGTAGCTGATAAAGGGCAGCGGCAGACCCTTGTTGGGCAAGGCGCTGGTGACCACGCCGATATTGATGAAGGCCTGCAGCCCGATGAGCAGCGCGATGCCGCTGCCCAAAAGCATGCCGAAGGTATCCGGTGCGTGCCAGGCGATATAAACTCCACAAATCACAATGGCGATAAATCCGACTAACACGAGAACCGTAGCTACGAGGCCCAGTTCCTCGCCGATCATCGACAAAATAAAATCCGTATGGTGCTCCGGCACAAATCCCAGTTTCTGCCGACCATTGCCCAGACCAACCCCGGTCAGACCGCCAGCGCCCAGTGCCAGCATCGCCTGGTAGGCCTGATAGCCGGCGTCGGCCTTCTGTTCCTCCAGGTGCAGCCACGCAAAAATGCGGCGTGTGCGCATGGGGTCATGCCACAGGGAATAGGCCAGGCCGACGGCCGCGAGGAACACCGGCGGCAGGATGAATCTCCAGCGTACTCCGGCGATCAACAACATCGCTCCGCCGACGCACGCCAACAAGACGGTGGTCCCGCGGTCTGGTTCGATAAATATCAAGCCAAGCACCATAGCCATTAACGCCCCAGGAATGAGAATGCCCCGTTTCCACGTGTGCATCTGGCGCTGGTACCGCTCGCCGTACCACGCCAGCAGGACCAACAACGCCAGCTTCGCGAGCTCCGACGGCTCAAAGCGCACCGTGCCGTAACCAATCCAGCGGTGGGCGCCCTTGACCTTAATCCCAAGATGCGGCACGAAGACCAGCAGCAGCAAGACGACCGCAAAGGCCAGCAACGGCCAAACGATCTTTTTCAGCCAACGATAATCACACAGAATTGCCGCCACGCCACACCCCAAACCCAACACGCACCAAACCAGTTGCATCAGCAGGAACCGCGCCCCGACCTGCACCATGCTCGAGCTGTAGAGCATCACCATCCCCAACGCCAGCAACGCCGCCACGCAAAACGACAGGATGGTAACGGCTGCTCTCATGTTCCCTGATCAAAGCACAGGGCGCCTGACTTATTGTCCCGGCGTAGCGGGCGGGGCCGAGGTTGCGGCGCTGGTGTTGTCGGTTGCCGGCGGCGCAGTCGCCGCCACTTTACCGGGTATCTTTAATTTCTGTCCGACCTTGATGCTGGTGGTCCGCAAGTTGTTCGCTGCCTCCAACGCATGCACCGTGACATGATTCTCGTGCGCGATGGCGCTGAGTGTATCGCCCGACTTGACAGTATAAACCGCTTCACTATTGCCCGTGTCGGTCGCGGGCGCCATGGCGGCCGCCGGGGTGGTCGAGGCTGCGCTGGCGGGGATGTGGATGGTTTGGCCGATCTGAAGTTTGGTCGGTTGAATACCGGGATTGGCGTCCATCAACGCGCGGACACTGACGTGGAACTTTCGCGCTAGCGTGCTCAAGTTATCGCCGGCTTGAATCTTATAATCGGTAGCGGCGGGGGTAGTGTCGGGCGTCACCGGCACCGGGTTGGTATTGGCGGCAATGACCGGGGGCGGGTTGCTATCGAGCGGGGGAGCGTTGGTGGGTTCGAACGCAGGTGCAGCAGCATTGGTCACAGCGTTGGTTTGGTCGGCGGCGGCGGTGTTGCCGGCGTCGTTATCCTTCTTGCAGCCTTGCATCAACAACGCCAGCAGTCCGATACCATGCACCGCCAGCACGACGAACACCGCGACTTTTACCCGCGTGCGGCCTTTGTTTTTCTGCTCGAGCAAGATGCCTTGAGGGACCAGGGGACTAGGATTATTCATTGTGATATTAATGGAATTAGTTGAGGCTTGTTTTTAATAGTTAACGTTACTTTGCTATGTTGGTTTTGCCTCGGGGTTTTCCCTGCAGAAAATCCCGAAGCAAATTCATAAAGTTTACCGCTGAACCGGCGCGCCAATTGGGTGCGCTCAATTTCACCATGCATATAGGGGTAGCGCCCCTGCGCACCCCTAGCTATTGATTCGGCCGCCTGGTTAAGGACCTCGCCGCGGTGCTGGTCATCACGGAACTGGTCCAAGCTCGAACAGGCGGGCGAGAGCAAAACGACATCGCCCAAAGCGGCATCCCTCGCCGCTTCGGCTACTGCTTCTAACAGTGATTGAGAAACCTTGCAAGGAGTAAAAGAGTCCTGGACCCGAGAAAAAACCTCGGTCGTTTGAGAATGCGAACACGAGAGTGGAGCGCGGATTTTATTGCGCTGCAAATTGGAATTGCGGGGCAGAGGTGCGAATCGGGGCAGAGGTGCTATCTGGATATTGCTGCGGATTAAAATCCGCGCTCGGTCTTTGTTTGTGCATTCGCTCATATGGTAGTCTAGCGAAGTTTCAAAGTGCTCAAGGCCACCACGGCACAAAGCACGCCCAGGATGTAGAACCGCATCACCACTTGCGACTCATACCAACCCTTTCGTTCGAAATGGTGGTGAATCGGAGCCATTAGGAAAACCCGGCGTCCGGCGCCATACCGGTTCCTCGTGTAGCGGAACCAGCCGGTCTGGAGCATGACCGAGCAGGCTTCCATGACGAACACGCCGCCGGCTATCACCAGCACCAGGGGCTGGTGGATCAGCACGGCGATAATCCCTAGCGCGCCCCCGAGTGCGAGCGAGCCGGTGTCGCCCATGAACATCTGCGCCGGGTGGCAGTTGTACCAAAGAAAACCCAGCCCGGCTCCGATTAATGCCGCGCAGAATACGGTCAACTCGCCGGCGCCGGGGACGTAAGGTATCTGCAGGTAAGTGGACGCCTTGGCATTCCCGGCCAAGTACGTCAGGATCACGAACACAAATGACACGATGAGCGTGCAGCCGATGGCTAGTCCGTCCAGGCCGTCGGTCAGATTGACGGCATTGGAGCTGCCTACCAGGGTCAAAGTGGTCAGAGCAATGCCGGCGGCGGCGCCGATGGCCAGCGGGTGTTTGTAGAAGGGTACCATCAGGGTCGAAATGAGGTTGCTGGTGAGCACCGCTTTGCTTTCGGCAAACCGTAGTTCACTGTGGAGGAAAGGATTCTTCCACAAATACACAGCGACAAACACCGCCAGGCCAAGTTGCACCCAGAGCTTTACTTGTGGTTTGGTACCGCCACCGGTCTGCTGCGTGATTTTTGCGTAATCGTCGTAAAACCCCAGCCCGGTCAGCACCACGACCGCCAGCAGCGTCAATTCGATCAGCGGATTCCACTGGGCCCAAAGCAAGGTGGTGAAATTCAACGCCAGCACAATCAGGATGCCGCCCATGGTGGGCGTGCCCTTTTTACTAAGCAGCCGCGTTTTGATGTCCGCAGCCGATTCGGCTTTGTCCCGGTATTCCTGCCCGAATTTCAATTCCTTCAGCCAGGCAATGATGCGGGGGCCCAGCCAGAGACTGAGAACCAGGGCGGTGACGGCTGCCCCAGCGCTGCGCACGGTGATATAACGGAATAGACGCAAAGCCGACAGGCGCTCGGCCCACGCGGTGTGGGCCGACCACTCCGTCAACTTTTGACTCAGGTAATACAGCATTCAGGTAGTTTTGCCGTTTTCTGCTCGTCGCAACAACTCCGTTATACGTTCCAGCCGCATTATCCGCGATGCTTTGAGTAACAAAACATCGCCTGCTTTGATGAAACTCTTCACCGCCGCCGCGGCAGCCTCGACTTCTGCAAATTCCAACACCCGGTTCAATCCGGCGTTGCGGGCGGCTTGCGCGACCACCGGGGCCATCTTGCCGACGGCGAATAATTGGCTGACACCCAGTTCGGCGGCGCGCCGGCCGACTTCTTCGTGCGCTGCTGGACTGTGCGCGCCTAGTTCGGCCATGTCCCCCAGAACGGCGACGCGCCGGCCACGGCACGGCAGCTCCTTGAGCGTCTGCAAGGCTGCCGCCATGGAATCGGCGTTGGCGTTATAGGCATCGTCCAGGACGTGAACGCCGTGGAGGTTCCACAGTTGCAAACGCATCTTGGCGGGTTGGCATTCAGCCAGGCCGGCCTGCGCTTCGGTCCGACTCAGACCCAACTCCGCTGCTGCGGCCAGCGCGAACAGCGCGTTGACAGCCTGGTGCCGGCCCAGAAGTTTCAGCCGATACTCACCATCAAACTCGGCGGCCGGCGATTCGAGCCGAAAGGTTGTTCCCTGCCGCCCTAAGCGCACCGAGCGCAAGCGCCAGTCATTGCCTGCTTTGACGCCGACGCGCACGACCCTCGCTCTGGTGCGGCTGATTATCGTCGCAGTGCATTCTTCATCGCCATTGACGAACAAGGCCCCTCCGGCCGGAACGGCCTCCGCCAAGCAGCCTTCCTCCTGGGTCACACCGGAGAGGTCTCCAAAAAATTCCAGGTGCTCGCGGCCGATCGAAGTCAGAACGCCATGAGTTGGAGCGATCATCTGCAGAAGCGGTCCAAGCTCGCCGGGATGGTTGGTGCCGGTCTCCAGCACTGCCGCCTGGTGCGTGGACTCCAGGTTCAGCAGGGTGAGCGGGACGCCGATATCATTGTTGAAACTGGCCTCGCTCCGGAGCGTCTTAAGTCCCTTGCCAAGCACCGCCGCGAGCAATTCCTTGGTCGTGGTCTTGCCGTTGGAGCCCGCGACGGCCAGCACCGGCAGTGAGAAGTCCTGCCGGTAGCGCTGCGCCAGCCGGCCGAGCGCCTGGCGCGTGTTTTCCACTTCAAGCACGGCGCAGGTTTCCGGCAGCGTAGCCGCGCATTTGCCTCGCTGTACCAGCACCGCCGCTACCGTTCGGGCAACGGATGCCACAAAGTCATGGCCGTCGAAGCGCTCTCCCGCGAGGGCGACAAAAAGATCACCGGGCTGCGCCTGGCGTGAATCGGTGCAGACGCGAGTAACCCGAGCCGCAGGCGAGCCCTGACGTAGCTGGGCGGCGCATGCCGCGGTGATGAATTCAACTGACCGAACATCCATAAAGGTAATGTTCACGCGCTGCGGGACGCAGCCGTGTTTTGCGAATGAGCCGTTCGCGCGTTAGCCTCGGAACGGCGCCATCAACTGCCGGGTCGCCCATATCGGCAGCAAGTCCGGGGTGTCCCGGTCTGGCGTTTTAGGCGCCGGGTTGGCCTCGAGCCCCGGGAGCGGGCGCGGTTCGCGCGAAACCGGTTTAACGGTTTGGTCGGGAAGGCGAGCCGCTGCCACAAACAGATAGTGCGAGATAGGAGGCAGAGCATTCATTTGGTTTGGTGGTTATGGGTTTAGGGTGAGTGCGTCGAGGCAGTTTTCGGCGCGAATTCGTTCACCGTGACTGGACTCGGCTCAACGATGGACGGAATCGAGCTATCTTCGGGCCGGATATTAAGGTAATTGGCGGCGGCTTCGGCGATTTCCTTGAAGACCGGCGCGGCAATGTCGCCGCCAAAGTGACCCTGGCGCGGCTCGTCGAACGTGATCGAAATGCACAGCTCCGGGTTGTCCGCCGGGAAGAATCCAATGAACGAGGCAAAATACTTTTCAACGTAGTGGCCGCCTTCGACCTTGTTGGCGGTGCCGGTTTTGCCGGCGACAGTGTAGTGGTCGAGGGCGGCTCTAGCAGCAGTCCCCCCCGGCGCCACCACGGCTTTGAGGGCCTGGATGATCGCCTGGTCACTCGCCTCGTTGATAACCCGGCGTACGGGTTGTGGTGAATACTTGGCGAACACCCGGTGATTGCTGTCTTCCAAGCGGTCCACCAGCATAGGGCGCATGAGCACGCCGTGATTGGCAATGGCGGCCATGGCCATGAGCATTTGCATGCGCGTCACGGCGATGCCCTGGCCCATCGGAATGCGCGCAATACTCAGCTTGCTCCATTTGCTCACGTCCGGAACCCACTGGCTGGCACCCACTTCGCCGGGCAGCGGCAAGCCCGTCGGGGTGCCAAATCCGAACTTCCGGATATAATCGTACAAGCGGTCCTGGCCTAACTTGATGCCAATCTTGGCCGCACCGATGTTGGAAGACTTCGCGATAATATCCTGCACCGTCAGAATTCCGTGCGAGCCATGGTCGTGGAGAATTTTTCCCGCAAAATAGAAATGGCCGTGCTCGCAATCGAAAGTATTGCTCAAGGTCACGAGTCCCTCGTTTAACGCGCCGGAGACCACTACGATCTTGAACGTTGAGCCCGGTTCGGAGCTATCGGTGATCACGCGATTACGCTGGGCGTCCAGGCTGCTGGCATTCGGATGGTTTGGGTCAAAATCCGGCAGCGTCGCCATTGCCAGCACTTCACCCGTGCGCGGCCGCACGACAATGCCGGACACACTGATGGGCGCGTGCTTCTCCATGGCTTCAGCCAGCGCCGTTTCCACGATATGTTGGATGACCGAGTCAATCGTCAGCACCACATTGTATCCGTCGCGCGGCTCGACATCCTGCGCGCGCAATGTCAGCACTTCCCGGTGCTTGTGGTCGGTTCCGGTGATGCGCCAGCCGCGCACCCCGGCCAGTTGCTCATTAAGTGTCAACTCGATCCCGTTGCGGCCCACCGTATCCGTCACCGGTATGTCGCCGATCTCCTTGTCTTCGCTCATGGTATAGCCGAGTACATGGGAGGCGAGCCGTACGCTGGGGTAGGTGCGCAACTGATCGTTTTGGGCAAAAATCGCCGACCGTCGCAAGTCGGCAAAGAACGCTTGCTGCTTCTTGGTCAGCGTTTTCTCCTCCAGGCCGAACGAAAGATTTGTCAGGCTTGATTGGATCTTTGCCCAGGTCTCGACCGGCACCTTCTTTTTGAGGGTGACAAACTGATTGGTAACCGTTTCGCCCTCGTCGTTCTGGCGAACGCGCGGGGTCAGCAATTGTACCAGCGCCTCTTCGGGCATCTGCAAGAGGGGCGCCAGGGCGCGAGCAAAGGGCAGTTGATTAGTGCCGATGAGCACCGGGTCGGCGCAGATGTTTTTGACGAAAATGCTTGTGGCCAGCAGATTGCCGCGGCAATCAAGGATGTCGCCGCGGCGCGGTTGCAGCAGGAATTCGCGTTTGGTATTGAGCAGCGCCTTGGCGCTGAGTTCGTCGTGACGCAGCACTTGCAGGTCCACCAGCCGATAGCCCAGGCCGGCCAAGGCCAGAACCACCAGCAGCCCTAGCCAGACCAGTCGATGTAATTGCGCGCGTTTAGCCATATCAACTCTCCTCCCGTTTTCTAAAGTACCGGCCGCCGGTGGCGCTCGGTTCCTCATCCGAACGCAACACCAGCGGCGGTAAATGATTCGCTTGCCGGCCGCCGGTCGCGCTCGGTTCCTCACCCGAACGCATCCCGGACGGCGGCAAGCAAAAATGTTGTGCTGCCCCAGTGGAGCGCGGATATTTTTTTCCGCTGCGAGGTTCTGCCCACCAGATTAGCGGTGAAGCGGAGCCGCGCTGGCGCTCGCACGTTGCCGCGGACAAGAATGTCCGCGCTCCGCCATTGCCCGCCTGATGCCTCACAAAAAGTTTTTGGACGCCGCGCATAAGAGTGGATCATTGGCTCCGTGCGGCCAACTGAGTCGGGCCTTGTGGCTGCGCGGGTTCGCCGGCGGGCTCCGTCAATCGCCAAATCTGGTTCGGTTGAGCCGGTCCCAACCCGAGCTTCCAGTCTCGAATCCGGCCGTTGAGGTAATCGAGGTTTCGCATCGTCTGGAGGTTGCGGCGCAGTTGATCATTGTTCTGCTTGAGGGAATCCAACTTGTTCTCGCGCATCTTGATTTGCTGGCCGAGTTTGTCGAGTTGGTCCTTCTGCCAGACGTAGCCGACCCCAAACCCGCCCAGCAGCAGGCATAACAGAAAAGCTTTCACGGCCGGCCCAAATCGGGCGGCGGCGGACTGTGCTTTGCGGTTCCGGCTCATTTGTTTCTGATAAAATGGTTTACAGCTTTTCCATGACTCGTAACTGCGCACTGCGGCTGCGCGGGTTGGCAGCCAACTCCGCAGCCCCTGGCTGCAGCGCCTTGCGGCTCACCAGCCGCAGTTCCGGCGCGCGGGGTTGCCGCAACTCCGGCACATCCACCGGCCCGGTGAAGGTGTAATCCCGCGCCCGGGTTCGTCCAAATTCCTTCACGCGGCGGTCTTCCAGCGAATGAAACGTAACCACCGCCAACCGGCCCCCGGGCCGCAACACCTGCAGCGCCGCTGCCAAACCTCGGTCCAGCGCCCCGAGTTCGTCGTTGACGACCATTCGCAGCGCCTGAAAAACATGCGTCGCCGGATGCGTCTTCTTGCCTTGCCGCGGCGCGGCGCGCTCAATCAACTCTGCCAGTTGGCGCGTGGTGTCGAGCGGCTGCGCCTGCCGCCGCTCGACGAGCACCCGCGCCAGGCGGCGGGACTGCCGCTCGCCGCCTAATTCCCAAAACCAACGGGCTAAATCTTCTTCGCTGGCGGTGTTGACCAACTCCGCGGCCGTCAACGCCTGCCGCCGGTCCATCCGCATGTCCAGCGGCCCATCCTGCTGAAAACTGAATCCGCGTTCCGCCTGGTCCAATTGCGGCGAGCTCACGCCCAGGTCCAACAAAACTCCGTCGCAACTGCCCGCCGGCACCCACTGCGCCAGTTCCGCAAAATTTCCCTGCCGCAACTCGAATCGCCCGGCGAATTGCGCCAGGCGCGCCCGCGCGGTCTCAACCGCGGCGGCATCCCGGTCGCAACCAAATAACCAGCCCGTCGGCGCACTTTCCGCCAAAATGGCTGCCGCATGTCCACCACCACCGAGCGTCCCATCGGCGTAACGTCCGCGTGGGCCCGGCCGCAGCGCTTCCAACACCTCGGCCAGCAGAACCGGTTGATGGACGAATGACGGCACTGCGCATCGGCTCTCCCTCAGCTCGCGGGTTTGCCACCAAACCAACCGGCCATACGGCTCCAACCGCCCGCACCGGCTTCAACCGCGACCAGCTCGGGCTGGGATTTCGGCACGGTCGGCCGCGCGGGCACGATCTCCAGGTCGCTCTCGCTCAAATCGTTTCGCACCACCTTCACCCGGTCGAGCGACAGTTCTCCTTGCACCATCGGCTTGGCCATGCGGGCGCTCGGTGCCGGCGCAGCGGTCTTGTGTTTCCACGGCAGCTTTGGCATTACCCCTGACAACGACCTGACGCCCTCCGCCAATCGGCTGAAGGCCTTGCGCGCGGGTGCGGTTGGCGCTGCCGATGTGCGGCCAGGTTCCGCCGTAGTCCCCGCCGGGCGTGAAGCTTCCGCGCATTGTGCCAGTACGGTCGGACTTGGATCTGGCGTTAGCTCAGCGGGCATGGGTGAAATCGCCGCAGGAACCGGCACGACTTTCTGCGCCTGGGGAGGTGTCTCGACCAAGGCGCCCTCTGACTCGGGGATCGGTGTGGGTGGAACCAACGAAATTTTTGCCGGAAGTGTGGTGGCTCGAAACGGATTCTTCTTCGAACCGAACTCGGGCAGAGCCCGCTTGCGCATCAGGTGATAGCGACCACAGGATTCTCCCAATCCCACCAAGCTCTTTCCCGCCGTCAATAGTCGCACCAGGCTCATAGGTTTATTCCATCAGCTTGAAGGCTTCCTGGGCCATGATCGCGTCGGACGACTGGACCTTCTCGTAACGCTCCGGGCTCCAGATTTCGAATCGGTCCAACAGGCCCACCAACTTCGCTTCTTCGGTTATCCCTGCCGCCCGCGCCATCGGCTCCGGAATGCAAATCCGCCCTGCTTTATCCAACGCGACCTGTTCGGATTGGCTGCCAATAAATCGCTTCAGGACTACCTTGTTCGGATCGGTGTGCGGCATTGCATCGATATCCGCCATCAAATCCGCCATCTCCTTCGGCGGCAAAACCCGCAGACAAGGGCCCTCTTTCGGCTTGGGCCACAGAACCAACGTGAACTGCACCCCGGGCGATGCCGGCCGCCATTTAGCGGGAATTTGGACCCGACGTTTTTCGTCCACCCCGTGCTGGTAACACGAGTTAAAAACGGTCGTTTCAGTTTGCAGAACAGGGTCCATTAGTTATTCACCGGGGCCAGAGTGGTGCACCTTTGCCCCACAACGCTACACTTTCTGCCACTTCCCCCCACTTGCTGTCAACAGTTTTTAGCGGAAGTTATTCAAAAGTTATTCACAAACCGCCGCTAAGGCTGAATCAACGGTAAATGAAAGCGAAACGTTAACGATAACGGAATCAAATGTCATTCCGATCCAGCCCCGGCCAGAGCGTCCGTCTCCTCTGATTTTAAGCAACGCTAAGGCAATCAACTACTTTGACTTATACTGCGCCTTGGCCTAGGATTTTCCGGCCAGCATGAAGACGCTCCCCACCTTCGCGTTCATTTTGATGGCCGCTATTTCGGTTCCCGCATCGCCATTGCCACCGGGTTGCCGGCAATTCCTGGAAGCGCACTGCACCGAATGTCATGACGGCGATCTGAAAAAGGGGGGATTGGATTTAACGGCGTTCCCGTACGACCTGGCACAGCCCGCTAATTTTGCGGAGTGGGTGCTGGTGCATGATCGGATTAGCCGTGGGGAGATGCCGCCGAAGAAAAAGCCCCGGCCGGATGCCAAAGAGGCGGCGGCTTTTTTGAGTTCGCTTTCTGCGTCGCTGATCTCGGCCGAGCAGCAGCGGATTGATTTGGCGGGTCGCTCGATGCAGCGGCGATTGAATCGGTACGAGTACGAGAACGCGCTGCGCGATCTGCTGCACGCGCCGTGGCTGCAGGTGCGCGACGCGCTGCCGGAGGACGGTGAAGCGTTTCGTTTCAACAAGGTGGGCGAGGCGCTGGATATGTCGCACGTGCAGATGGCGCGGTATTTGAGCGTGGCGGATTACGCGTTGCGCCAGGCGATGGCGCCGTACGCTGAGCAGCCTGCGGTCAAAGTTCATCGGTACTACACGCGGGACCAGGGCAGCTACACCGGGCCGATGAAATTCGATGTCTTCAACACCGCGCCCGAACGCGCGACGTTTCCAGTGCTCGGGTTGGAAGGCCAACCTGAAGTGCGCGCCGGACGCGCGCCGCTGACCAGCACCAATCCCGCCGTTCGCGAACTCGAAGGAGTGGGCGTCGTTGCGAGCGCTTACGAGCCGATCGAGCCGAAGTTTAATCAGTTCCGCGCGCCCGTCCCAGGGCATTACAAACTCCGCTTCAATGCCTATTCAGTTTGGGTAGGCCCGGGCAAAGGCGCGGAGTGGTACGTTCCGGATCTCGACAACATTTCGCGCGGTCACCGGGACGAACCAATCACCATTACGGCCGACACGCCACCGGGCCGCCTGCGCACGCTGGGTCATTTCGATGCGACACCTGAGCCCGCCGTGCATGAGTTGGATGTATGGCTGCTTGCGGGAGAATTGATCCGCCCGGACGCCGGCCGCTTGTTCCGCTCGCGTCCGGGACGAGGCCGCTGGCACAATCCTTTAGCGGAAACAAATGGGCAACCCGGCGTGGTCTTTCGCTGGATGGAAGTTGAAGGCCCGCTGTACGACCAATGGCCGCCGGCCGGCCACACGCTCATGTTCGGTGACCTGCCCATGACGAATCGCGTCCTTATCGCCGTAAGCACTGGAGATGCGAAGCCTCGGCGGCGCCGGCAGTTTCAACCCGCGCCAGGTGTCGAAGTGCTCTCCAAAGAGCCGATGGTCGATGCCGAGCGTTTGCTGGGCGGGTTCCTCAAGCAGGCCTATCGGCATCCAACAACCCCGGCTGATGTGCGGCGGTTTCTGCCGGTGGTCCGGGCGGCGTTGGCGCAGGGGGATTCGTTCACGGAAGCGATGCTGGCCGCCTACACGGCTGTGCTCTGTTCGCCGGAGTTTGTTTATCTCGAAGAACAGCCAGGGCCGCTCGACGATTACGCGCTGGCTTCGCGACTGTCCTTTTTCCTGTGGAATTCACCGCCCGACGCCGAGCTGCGGCAGTGCGCCAATGGGCATCAGTTGCATCGGCCCGAAGTTTTGCGCGCGCAAACCGAGCGATTGCTAAACGATCCGAAATCAACGCGGTTTATCACGGCGTTCCTGGATTACTGGCTCGACTTGCGCAAAATGCTCGACACCGCGCCTGATGCCGAGCTCTATTCGGATTATTACCTGGATGACTTGCTGACGGAATCGGCTCTCGAGGAGCCCCGCGACTTTTTCGCTGAACTGGTCCGGGATGATTTGCCGGCGCGCAACATCGTCGCGTCGGATTTCACGTATGTGAACGAACGGCTGGCGGCGCATTACGGCCTGCCGCCGGTGCAGGGCGTCGCGTTGCGTCGAGTCAAGTTGCCGCCTGACAGCCCTCGCGGCGGGTTGCTGACGGACGCCGCCGTGCTCAAGGTTACCGCCAACGGAACGACGACATCGCCTGTGCTGCGTGGTGTTTGGGTAATGGAACGCATCCTGGGCCAGCCGGCGCCGGCTAAACCGGCCAGCGTTCCCGCCATCGAACCCGACACGCGCGGGGCGGTGACGATTCGTCAGCAACTCGAGAAACATCGGTCGCAAGAAAGCTGCGCCGCATGCCATGCGAAGATGGACCCCGCGGGCTTCGCTCTGGAGAACTTCGATGTGATGGGTGGCTGGCGCGACCGTTACCGCGCCGAGGGCCCGGGCGGGCCTCCTGAACCGGGCATTGCCAAGAGCGGTCAAAAGTTCTCGTTCCATTACGCATTGCCGGTCGATGCGAGCGGTGTGTTGCCGGACGGCCGCAGATTTCAAGACATCCGGGAGCTAAAGCGGCTGCTGCTCGCAAATGAGGAGCAACTCGCGCGCAACCTGGTCCGGCAACTGTCGATTTATGCGACGGGGGCGCCGGTCCGCTTTGCTGATCGAGGTCAGATAGAAAGCATCCTGGCCCGCGCTCGCCCCAGCCAGTATGGCGTGCGCTCGCTTATTTGTGAATTGGTACAGAGCCCGCTTTTTACGAAAAAATGACTGGATACTGAACACATGCACATCACGACCCACCGCCCGCTCTCGCGCCGCGCATTTCTGCGAGGCGCCGGCATTCTCATTTCGCTTCCGCTGCTCGAGGCGATGACACCCGCCTTCGCCGGCGTTGTTCGGGCCACGCCCCCGGCGTCTGCGCCCAAGCCGCGACGGTTCCTCGGCGTCTGCAACAATCTTGGCCTGCTGCCGGATCAGTTTTTTCCCAAGGAAGCAGGGCGTGACTATACGCTCTCGCCGTATCTCGAAGTGCTGCAGGCGCATCGTGACCAGTTCACGGTGTTCAGCGGCGTATGGCACCCGGACGTTGATGGCGGGCATCCGGCCGATAACTGCTTTTTAACTGCGGCGCCGCATCCGGGCAGCGCCGGGTTCCGCAACACCATCTCCCTGGATCAATATATTGCCGAACGCATGGGGCCTCTCACGCGTTTTCCCTCGCTCACGCTGGGGGTGAATGTCTTGCAGGGCCAGCGGAGCTTGTCCTGGACCGGTTCGGGCGCGTTGATCCCTTGTGAGGAGAAGGCGGCTGACGTTTTTGCGTTGATGTTCCTGCAGGGCACCAAAAGCGAAACCGACGCGCAGGTTCGCAAGCTCGAGCTGGGCCAAAGCATTCTCGACGCCGTCGCCGGCCAGGCCAGGGATTTAGAGCGGAAAGTCGGCGCGCGCGACCGTGATCGGCTGGACCAATACTTCACCAGCGTGCGTGAATTGGAAAAACGCATGCAGATGTCGAAGGAATGGGAGAATCGGCCCAAGCCGAAGGTGACCGCGCCCATGCCGCTGGACCCGGCCAGCCCCAAAGCTTACATGGACAAAGTGAAGCTGATGTACGACATGGCGCGGCTGGCATTCGAGACCGACTCGACCCGCTCGATCTCTTTGCTGTTGGACAGCGTCAATTCGCCGGCGATTGAGTTTGGGACGGTGAAGACGACCGACGGCTATCACAACCTATCGCATCATGGCAAGTCCAAGGAGAAGCTGGCGCAATTGCAGGCCATCGACGAATGGCACATGAAACTACTGTCCGATTTGTTCGCGCAACTTAAGGCGGTGCGGGAGGATGGCGAAACGCTGCTGGACCGAACGATGATCCTGTACGGCTCGAATCTCGGTAACGCCAACACGCATGTGACGACAAATCTGCCGGCGATTTTTGCCGGCGGCGGATTCCGGCACGGACAGCACCTGGCGTTTAACACCGAGCATAATTACCCGCTGCCGAACCTGTTCGTATCGATCTTGCAACGATTTGGGCTGGAAACGGAGCGGTTTGCCTCCGCAACCGGCACGATGCGGGGTTTGGAAGCGACTTAATCGCGCCGAGCCCTTGGTGCACAGCACCATGGCTATGCATGGGCGGGATTGCTCTTTCATGAGGCTCGTTCCCGTTGCGTTGCCTTCAACCACTGTCTTTGCGCTTGCCAATGCCGCCATCACCCGGGCATTTTCCCTCATGGCAGCAATCAAAGAACCCGATACCCTGGATAGCAGGTTTTACAAGTCGGCGGAGGCGTTCTTTTCCGCTTACCACAGCATCGGCCTGACCTTTGACGACGTCACCCTCGCGACACTCTATTCGGAGGTCCTGCCGCGCGAAACCCAACTGGATACCGAACTGGCGCCCGGTCTGCAGCTTCATATTCCCATCATATCGTCCGACATGGACACCGTAACCGAGTCGCGCATGGCCATTGCGATGGCGTTGAACGGCGGCCTGGGGCTGATCCACTACAACATGGGCGAGCGCGAGCAACTGTCCGAGGTCAGCCGCGTAAAGAACCATGTCCATGGCCTAATCCAGGAGCCCATCAAAGCTGCGCCGGACCAGTTCATCGGGGAAGTTTTGAACCTGATCGAGAAGAAGCACTTCTCCTTCAGCACATTCCCAGTGGTCGATGTGCAAGGGCGGTTGGTGGGGCTGCTGCCGGGCCAGGTGGTCAAGCAGCGCTATGCCAAGCGCAAAGTCTCCGAGGCGCTCACGCCGCGCAGCCAGGTGCAGACCATCACCAAAAAGGAGTTGGGTCGCGATCCCATCGCGCGCGCCGATAAATTTTTTACGGACCACCCCGGCATTCACAAATTGCTGGTGGTCGATGACCAGGACAGGCTCCACGGCCTGTTCACGCTCAGCGACGTCGAACGCATCACCCAGGAACGCAACGCTCAGTTCAAACCTGCCCGCGACGCGAGTTTCCGCCTGGTGTGCGGCGCGGCAGTTTCCGCGACGCGCAACGCCTTCGGTGAGTTGGATCGGGAACGCATCCTGGCGCACGTCGGTGGGCTCGTCGAACGCGGGGTCGATGCGGTCGCCGTCTCCACCGCTCATGGTCACAGCAAAGGTGTGGGTGATGCCGTGCGGATGTTGCGCGACGCGTTTCCGAAGCTGCCTCTGGTCGCCGGCAATGTCACTAGCGCCGCGGGCGTCGAATTTCTCGCCGACGCCGGCGCCAATTGCATCAAGGTCGGCCAGGGCCCGGGTTCGATTTGCACCACCCGCATTGTGGCGGGAGTCGGCATTCCGCAAATGACGGCGCTGTTCGTAACGTCGCAAGCGGCGCAGCGCAGACGCGTCACGATTCTGGCCGACGGCGGCATTGCCAAATCGGGCGACGTGGTCAAAGCGCTGACGCTGGCGCAGGCGGTCATTTCCGGCGGGCTCTTTGCCGGGTGCCCGGAAACGCCTGGTGAAGTGATGGAAATTAGCGGGAAACGGTATAAACAGTATCGCGGGATGGGCAGTTTGGCGGCGATGAAAGCCGGCTCGGCGGCCCGTTACGGGCACAACTCGGATGCGAACCGCAAGCTGGCACCCGAGGGGGTCGAGGCATTGAAAGAGGTCACCGGTTCGGTGGACCGCGTGTTGGCGCAAATCATCGGCGGCATTCAATCGGGCATGGGTTATTTGGGCGCGGCGAACCTCGAGCAATTGCGCCAGAAGGCGCGTTTCATCCGGGTCAGCCCGGCGGGCCAGCGGGAAGCCGCGCCGCATGATGTCGTCGAGCTCAAGACGGGGAGTTGAAAATCAGAACAGGAAGTTCGATCAAGCCGTCGGCGCCACTTCCAAGCGGTTGAGGTACTCGGAGCGTTTGGCTTGCCACGCCCCGGCTGGTTATGGCACAAAAAGGCATGTCAATCCGACGCATAATCGCGCTTAGGATGGAGCCGGAAAAAACTGGAGCATAAATTTCCCTATGAACTGGTATTATGTTGCGGGCGGCCAGCAAGCGGGGCCAGTGGATGAGGCGCAGTTGGACCAATTGGTCCAGAGTGGGCAGGTGCAGCCGGAGACGCTGGTTTGGCACGAGGGGCTGCCCAATTGGCTGCCGTATCGCGAGGCGCGGCCGGAATCAGTTCCGGCCGGGGCGCCCGCAGCCGCTCCGGCCGGTCTGCGGCTCGAGGCCACCCCCCAGCCGGGCCCCAACGAGGCCGTCTGTGCCGAATGCGGCAAAACGTTCAACGTTCAGGACATGATCCCCTATGGGGCGATTCGGGTTTGCGCGTCCTGCAAGCCGATCCTGATGCAAAAGCTGGCCGAGGGCGCCCGCCTCAATACCGGCCAACTCAACTACGCAGGCTTCTGGACTCGCTTTGCCGCAATCTTTCTGGACGGGATCATTCTTTGGGTGTTCAACACACTTCTCAATGTCTCTTTCGGTTTTGGCATGTTTCGCACGGCCAACCCGGGAGGCCCCGGTGCCTCACTACCGGTCGCTTTTTTTGTCGTGATATTCCTGGAGTTATTCGTCGCCCTGTCTTACGAGGTGGTCATGATTGGAAAATTCGGCGCCACACTGGGCAAAATGGCGTGCAAGATCAAGGTCGTCACCGCTGAGGGCGGGCGCGTGAGTTACCTCCGTTCGCTGGGCCGTTATTTTGCCAAGATGCTCAGCGGGGCGATTTGCGCCATCGGTTACATCATGGCTGGGTTCGATGAACAAAAACGGGCGCTGCATGACCGCATCTGCAACACCCGCGTGGTGCTGCGCTGAGCGGGGCCGGATGAACGGTAGTCTGGATTGTCCCAAGTGCAGGGCCCCGTTAACCGAGGCCCAGGTGAACCAGGAACGGTTGACGCCGTGCCCGGCCTGCGGCACCGAACTGCTGGCGGAAGTTTTTCCAGCCCTGTTCCGGCCTATTGCCGCCGGGCAGGACGGTGAACGCTTGCTCGTCGAAAGCGAAGCGAGTTGCTTTTATCACCCCGAAAAGAAAGCGGTGCGGCCGTGCGAAGGCTGCGGCCGTTTTCTGTGCGCGCTGTGCGACTGTGAATTGCACGGCGAACACTTTTGTCCCACCTGCCTGGAAGTCGGCAAGAAAAAAGGAAAAATTAAAAGATTGGAGAATGAGCGGACGCTCTACGACAGCGTCGCGCTGGCGCTGGCTGTCTATCCGATGCTCATTTTCTATTTTACGATCGTCACCGCGCCGATGGCGCTGTTTATCGCGGTGCGGTACTGGAACGCGCCGCGGAGCATCGTTCACCGCACGCGCTGGCGGCTAGTGCTGGCGGTGGTGATCGCCGTACTGCAACTGGTGGGATGGGCCGCGTTGATCTATTATTTCACAACGCTCAAACGCCGCCATGGCTGAACACGAATACCAACGCCTGACTCGCTCCAAATCCCGTTCCCTGTTCGGGATTGTTTCGATTTCCCGGTCGAGCCTGTGGGTTGGCCGTGACCATCTGCTGACCATCGACACCAATGGATATAACGAAACATATAAGCGTTTTTATTTTCGGGACATTCAAGCCGTGATACTGCGCAAGACGACGGTTTGGCTGGTGAGCCTCATTGTGCTGGCCGGCTGCGCGGCCGTGTGCGGGTCGATTGCCGTGTTCGGAGGCGCGCTCAATGGTGTTCCTGTGGTGAGCTGGGTGTTCGGGATTATCGCAGCGTGCTTCGTGCTCGCCGCGCTGCTCGATCTTGCCGGGGGGCCCACCTGCAAATTCCAGCTCCGCACTGCCGTGCAAACTGAGGACCTGTCCGCGATTAGCCGCGTGCGGCGCGCGCGCAAGGTCATTGCTCGGCTCCGCCCGTTGCTGAGCGAGGCGCAAGGCACGCTGACGCCGGAAGAAATTCCTGCGCGCCTGAGGGAACTCCAGTCCGCGCGGCCGTAGTTTTGCCTATGCCCGACCTGGCCCTACAACGCTGCCTGAATCATGCCGAGCGCGAGGCCGTCGCGCTCTGCCCGCATTGCCGGCGCTATTTCTGCCGCGAGTGCATCACCGAACATGAGGACCGGGTGATTTGCGCGGGGTGCCTAACGCGGCTGGCGCGCGTGCCGCTGTTGCAGCGCCGGGGTGTTGCCGAGGTTTTGCGCGCCGGCCAGGCCGCGTTGGGATTACTGCTGGTCTGGTTCTTCTTCTTCATCGTCGGACGCACGCTCTTATCGCTGCCGGCCGCATTCCATGACGCGACGCTCTGGAAACCCTCCTGGTGGAACTTGCCATGAAAAGCACCAACCGGCAGGCGTCCAAGAGCACGTTGGAATTGATCGAAGAAGCCGTGCACCTGGTGCGCGAGGCGCCGGCGGGCGCGCTCGCCTTCTATTATGTGGGCGCACTGCCGTTCGTCCTGGGTTTTCTGTTCTTTTGGGCCGACATGAGCCGCAGCCCGTTTGCCGAACGTCACCTGGCGGAGAGCACGTTGGGGATGGCGGTTTTATTTATCTGGATGAAGTTTTGCCAGTCGCTTTTCACTCGGGCACTGCGCGCTGATTTCACCGGCGTTTCGGTGCCCTTGACTTTGGGCGGCTCGGTGCGTCTGTTCCTCGCGCAAGCCGCCATTCAACCGAGCGGTTTGTTCCTCATCCCGTTGGCTGCGATCCCCATGCTGCCGCTGGGCTGGGTTTATGCCTTTTATCAAAACGTCACGGTGCTGGCCGACGCCGAGGCCCCTGGCTTGCGGCCGCTGGTCAAAAAATCCGTTCGTCAGGCCAGCTTCTGGCCCGGTCAAAATCACATGCTGCTGCTGATCCTGTCCGGGTTCGGCCTATTCGTTTTTGCCAACTGGGCGACGGCGTGTTTCGCGTTTCCGAGCCTGGTCAAGATGCTGTTGGGGATTGAATCCATGTTCACGCGCAGCGTTCTGAGCATGCTGAACACGACGTTCCTGCTGGCGATGTGCGGACTTACCTATCTTTGTGTGGACCCCATCCTCAAGGCGGCCTTTACCCTGCGTTGCTTTTATGGCGAGTCGCTCGAATCAGGCCAGGACCTCCGCGTCGAACTGCGACAAGTAGCCGCTGGAACTGCAGGCCTCGCGTTGTTGGTCCTCGCGATGCTGTTTATGTCTGCACCGTGCCTGGCGCAAGAACCCGAAGCCGGTTCGGAGGCACCGGCGGTCCAGCCCGCGCGAGGCGCTGCTCGAACCGCGTCCAGCTTCTCCGCCGCACAATTGGATCAGGCGATCGGGGACGTGTCCCAGGAACGCAAGTATGCCTGGCGCATGCCGCGCGACACCACTGTTGAGCCTGAGCCGGCCTCCCGCGGGTTGCTCGGACGGTTCCTGGACCGAGTTTGGGACCTGGCGTCGCGGGCGCTCAAAGCCGTCGGGCGCGCGTTGGGGTCCTGCCTGAAAGTGATTGCGAAAGCGATGGACTGGCTCCTGCGCAAGCTGTTTGGAAATCGAACCACGACAGTTCCAGGTTCGTCCGGCTATGGTTGGATATTCCTGCTGGAACTGCTGCTGTACGGCCTGGTGCTGGCGGTGGTGGCTGGGCTGGTATTTCTGATTTACCGGATTTGGAAGCAACGGCGTCGCCCGCTGCCGGCTGTCGCCAGCGAACCGGTTAAACCGGCGCCGGACGTCGCGGATGAAAACGTCGGAGCGGAAGATTTGCCCGAAGACGGCTGGACCCGCCTGGGCCGCGAACTGATGGCCAGAGGCGAATGGCGCCTGGCGCTGCGCGCTTTTTATCTCGCCAGCCTCGCGCACCTCGCCGCGCGCAACCTTGTGACGCTGGCGCGTTTCAAATCCAACCGTGATTACGAGCGGGAACTGCGGCGGCGCGGACATGCCTTTCCCGAGTTGCTGACAACCTTCGATGAAAACCTGGCGGCGTTCGAACCGGTCTGGTACGGGATGCACGGAGTGGATGCCGATACCGTCAACGGTTTCGCGGCGAGGGTCGAGCGCATCCGGGGCGAGGGGATGCCGGCATGAACGAGGCTCGAGCAACCATGCCGGCCCCCAGCAGCCACCGCTGGGCGGTGCTCATATTATTTTTGCTGGTGCTGGCATTTGTGGCGGGTGTATTCGAGTTGTTTGAGCTGCGCTATGCCGCGGGGGATGTGTATCCGCCTTACTCTTCCCTGCGGGCCGACCCGCTCGGCACGATGATCCTCTATGAGAGTCTCGGACGCATGCCGCGGCTGTCGGTCTGGCGTGATGTTGCCGCCAGCAATCACCTGCCGGAAGGCCGCGCGCTCACCTACCTGCACCTGGCCGCCACCCGCGAAGATTGGGAAGAATTACCGCAAGATCTGGCTCGCGAATTGGATGCGTTCCTGGTTCGCGGCGGGCGCCTCATAGTCGCTTTTAAGCCTGAGCTGACGCCGCCGCTCACCCGCTTCCCATCGGCTGGGCCCGGGCGGCCAGTGCGCAAGCCGCGGCGGGGCATGCCCGTCGAAGAGGAAGGTGGCCCCGCCCCCATCGCGCTGAAGGACAAGTGGGGAATTGAAATGGGTTACCTGCGTTTGCCCCCGGGCCAGGAAGAAGAATTCGGGCCGGCGATGGTCAGGTGCCAGGCCCAGTTGCCGGTTCCGCCCGCGCTCGCCTGGCACAGCGGCATGATCTTCACCAACCTCGACCCGGCCTGGGAAACCATCTACGCCCGCGGTACCAACCCGGTGATGGTCCAACGCGCCGTCGGCCCCGGCACGGTGGTGCTGGCCAGCGATTCGTATTTCGTGAGCAACGAAGCGATGGTCCGTGCCCGTCACGCCGACCTGCTGCGCTGGCTGGTCGGCCCTGCCCGCGCGGTGGTGTTCGACGAGGCGCACCTGGGCGTAGTCGAGAGCCCGGGCGTCGCCAGCATGATGCGGCGCTACCGCCTGCACGGTGTGGCCGCCGGTTTGCTGCTGCTGGCAGCGCTTTTCATTTGGAAGAATTCCCTCAGCTTTGTGCCGGCCCAGCCGGAACCGCTCGCGCAGCAGATGGTCGAAGGCAAAGATGCCGGCGCGGGTTTCATCAATTTGTTGCGGCGTAACATCGCCCCGGCCGATGTGCTTCAGGTCTGCTTTGCGGAATGGACCAAATCGCTCGGCCGCGGCTCGGGGATTGCCTTGGCTCGAGTGGATCAGGCGCAAGCGGTGCTCGAAACGGAAACCACGCGGGCGAAAGCCGAGCGCGACCCGGTACGCGCTTACCAGGAGATTTGCCGGGCTTTGAAACCGACCCCCGGGGTGAAGCAGGACTAAAATTATGGAAACGGACAGACTGAAAAAGATTCTCGCCGAAGCGCGAAGCGAAACCGCCAAAATCATCATCGGCCAGCAGGAGGTGATCGATCGCGCCTTGATCTGCGTCTTTACCGGCAATCATGCGCTGATCGAGGGTGTGCCCGGCGTCGCCAAAACGCTCCTGGTCCGCACGCTGGCCAAGGTGCTGGGTTCCGAGTTTGCGCGCATTCAATTCACGCCCGACTTGATGCCGGCCGACATCACCGGCACAAACGTTTTCAACCTCCAGCGCAACGAGTTCTCCCTCATCAAAGGCCCCATCTTCAGTTCGTTCCTGCTCGCCGACGAAATCAATCGCGCCCCCGCCAAGACGCAATCGGCGCTCTTGCAGGCGATGCAGGAGCGGCTCGTGACTATCGATCGCGAGACCCACACGCTGCCGCCGAACTTCACCGTCTTCGCCACGCAGAATCCCATCGAGTACGAAGGCACCTATCCCTTGCCCGAAGCGCAAAAAGACCGGTTCATGCTCAAGCTCACGATGAAAGCCCCCGAACGCGCCGAGGAATTGGAGTTGGCCCAACGGACGATGACCCGCGAAGCGCCGGAAACGTTATTGGCGGGCGGCGGCGTGCACGCCGTCATTCCGGCGGATGAACTGCCTGCTTTGCGCCAACAATTGAGCGAGGTGCTGATTCGCCCCGAGTTAGTCGGTTACCTGGTGGACCTGGTGCGGGCGACGCGCCAGCACGAAAGCGTCCTGGTCGGCGCCGGCCCGCGCGCGACCCAGGCGCTGATTATGGCCTCGCGCGCCGCCGCCGCCATGGCCGGACGGGATTTTGTGACCCCCGACGACATCAAAGCGATGGCGTTGCCGGTGCTCGAACATCGCCTCATCCTGCGGCCGGAATTTGAAATTGAGGGCATGTCCGTTTCCGAAGTCATCCAGCAGATTCTGCAGCAGTTGGCGGTGCCCAGGTGAGCGGGCCAGTATTCAGCAAGCGGTATTCACTGAAATGGTAATCGTTCCGCGAAACGGGTTGTTGTTCTGGACTGCAGCGGTGGTGCTGCCGTTTGCGTTATTAGCGGCACTGGAGCCGACTGCGCTCTCAGTTGCCGCAGTGGCGATTCTCGGGTTGGCACTAGCCACCTTTGCGGATGCCGTTGCGGCCCGTCGGAGGCTTTCTGGCGTGAATCTTGCCGTCGCGCCACTCGTTCGAATGTCGCAGGACCGTGAGGCCCGATTCGAGGTGCGCATCCAGAACCCCTCCCAACGCGCGCGCGCACTGCGTTTGGCTTTGGTCCTGCCGCGGGAATTCCAGTCACGCGCTTTGGAAACCGAAGTGACGCTGCCGGAAGAGACTGAATGGTCACGACTGGATTGGAGTTGCCGGCCGCTCAAGCGCGGCCAGTACCGCCTGGCCGGCGCGTGTGTGGAAATGCCGTCGCCGTTCGGTTTTTGGCACGCCCGCAAGCGCGTGCCGCTCGCCTCCGAGCTGCGCGTTTATCCCAATCTGCTCAGCGAGCGCAAGGATTTGGCGGCCTTGTTTCTGCATCGCGGCGCATTCGGCTTGCACGCCCAGCGCCAGATCGGCAAGGGACGCGAGTTCGAGAAGCTGCGCGAGTATGTCCCCGGCGACGGCTACGATGAGATTCATTGGAAAGCCACCGCGCGCCGGGGCCGTCCGATTACCAAGGTATTTCAAATCGAACGGACGCAGGAGGTCTATGTCGTCATTGATGCGTCTCGCTTGTCCGCCCGGCCCATGGCGCCACTTCGGCCGGCAAACGCCGCCGCGTTCACCGCCGCAGCAGCAGACGATGCGCCGGCGCTGACTGTCCCTCCAACTACCACGCTCGAACGGTTTCTCACCGCGGCGCTGGTGCTGGGACTGGCGGCCGAGCAGCAGGGCGATTTGTTCGGAGTGCTGACTTTCACGGACAAGATCGGCGGGTTCATTCGCGCCCGCAACGGCAAGAGCCATTACAGCGCCTGTCGCGACGCTCTGTACACTCTTGAGCCACAGGCAGTGACTCCTGATTACGACGAGGTCTTCACGTTCATCCGGTTGCGGTTGCGCCGGCGCGCGCTGCTGGTGATCCTCACCGCGCTCGATGACCCGGTGGTGGCGGAGAGTTTCGTCAAAAACATCCCCTTGATCTGCCGCCAACATCTCGTGCTGGTGAACATGCTGCCGCCGCCGGGTGTCGCCCCGGTGTTCTCCGATGGAAACGTTGGGAACGTGGATGGCCTGTACGAGCGGCTCGGCGGGCACTTGCGCTGGCAACAATTGCGGGAGCTGGGCCAAGTGCTGAAACGCCGCGGGGTCCAGTTCACACTGCTGAAGAACGAGCGCCTGAGCAGCCAGTTGGTGTCTCAATATATCAATGTGAAACGGAGGCAGGTGCTGTGAGCGCGGGCGCCTTTCATCGAAGCGCGGGTCTTGGACAGTTGCGGTCTCGAATACCCCGTAGGGGTGACCTGTTTCTAGTACGGCCGCATCCTCTCCATTCTTGTTTTTTTGTTTTTCGGTGGCGCGGACGCAAGGCACAGGTAGATTTAGAATCGAGGTCCGCGCCACCGAAAAACAAAAAAACAATCGGAGAGTGCGAGGCGTACTATAAACAGGCCACCCCTACGGGGTTCCAGCACTATGATCATTGATCTCGAGAGATTTCTGAATTCCGAGCGCCCGTTGTGGACCGAACTGGCGGCGATGCTCGACCGCATGGAAGCCGAGCCGAACCTGCGGCTGAGCCTCGAACAGCTCAGCCGATTCCATCTGCTCTATGAACGCGCCGCGGCGGACCTGGTCAAACTGCGGACCTTTTCCTCCGAACCGGAGACGCGGCGCTACCTGGAAAGCCTGATGGCGCGGGCGTACGGCGAAATCCACGAGACGCGCCAGCGCCGCGGTACCTTGCACCCGCTGCTGTGGTTTTTCCAAACGCTGCCGCAAACCTTCCGCCGCCACTTACAAGCCTTTGGTGTGTCGCTAGCTATCACGCTGGCGGGTTGTGCCTTCGGGGCGGTGGCGTTGGCACTGGACCCCGGCGTAAAACCCGTCTTGATGCCTTTTCCGCATCTGTTGCAGGACCCGGCCCAACGGGTTGCCGCGGAGGAAAAGGCCACACACGATCGGCTCGCGGGCCAGCACACGTCTTTTTCGGCGTTCCTGATGACGCACAACACGCGAATTTCGATCTTCACGATGGCCTTAGGGATGACCTGGGGCATCGGGACATTGTTGATGCTCTTCTCCAACGGGATCATGCTCGGGGCAGTGGCGCTGGATTACATTCGGGCCGGGCAAACGAAATTTCTGCTGGGCTGGCTAATGCCGCACGGTGTGATTGAAATCCCCGCCATTCTGATCGCAGGCCAGGCCGGGCTTGTGCTGGCCACGGCGCTGATTGGCTGGGGCAAACCCATTCCGCTGCGCACGCGGCTACGTTCGATCACTGCCGACCTGGTGACGTTAATCTTCGGCGTGGGTGTGCTGCTGGTCTGGGCCGGCATCATCGAGGGCTTCCTCTCGCAATATCACGAGCCGGTGATTCCCTACTCGGCCAAGATTGCCTTCGGCTGCATTGAGCTGGTGCTGCTGATGCTGTTTTTGGGCAAATCCGGCGCTAAACCCGCTGAGCCTGCCGGATGAGAACCAGTTCGCTCCAGATTCGCACGCCCGAAGGGGTGGTGTTCTCCCAATTGCTGGCCGGCCCGGTGATTCGGTTTATCGCATGGCTGGTGGATTTCGCCTGTATCATGACTTTGATCAGCACGCTCCAAATTCTGATGCTGCTTTTGATGGTCGTGAGCGGCGGGCTTGCGGCGGCCATGGGAACTCTTGCGTATTTCGTGCTTAGCATCGGTTACGGCGTCGTTTGCGAATGGGCCTGGCGCGGTCAAACGGTCGGCAAACGGCTGTTGCGCCTGCGCGTTGTCGATGCTGAAGGCTTGCGGCTGCAGTTCCATCAAATCGTCATTCGCAACTTGCTGCGGTTTGTCGATTGCCTGCCCGCGTTTTATTTTCTGGGCGGGTTGGCTTGCTGGTTGAGCCCGCGTTGCCAGCGGCTTGGAGACCTGGCCGCCAACACGATTGTCATCCGCACGCCGCGGGTGGCTCAACCCGACCTGGACCAACTCCTCGCCGGCAAATACAACTCGCTCCGCCAGTATCCGCATCTGGCGGCGCGGTTGCGGCAGCGAGTTTCGCCTGCCGAAGCCGGCCTGATGCTGCAGGCGCTTCTGCGGCGGGATCGTTTCGAGCCGGTCGCTCGAGTCGAGTTGTTCGCCGAACTGGCGTCGCATCTCCGTACCAAAGTCGAATTCCCGCCTGAAGCAACGGACGGGGTCACCGATGAACAGTACCTCCGCAACGTAGTGGATATTCTGTACCGTGCGCGCCAGCATAGTGCGGCGGAGACATTGCAGTCTCCAGTCGAAGCCGCCTCCTCCCGCCTCATTCGGTGATGCCCGATACGACATGCATCGGCACCGGCAGCATGCCTGCCGCCACCTGCCAAAATTTACTATCCGAATGCTGCAAACCGGCTATCTTAAGCTTTTAATTTCCTTAATCCGATGAGCAAGTTGCTGCTAATCGATGATGAAGCGGATGTGCAGTATTCGTTCCAGCGGCTATTCGAGTCGCCGGAGATCGAATTGACTACCGCTTCCAGCGGCGAGGAAGGGTTGCGCTTGATTCCCAAGCTCAACCCTGACCTTGTCATTATGGACGTACGCATGGGCGGCATGAGCGGCCTGGAGACGCTGCGGCGCATCCGCCAGATGGATTCGCGCCTGCTGGTGATCCTGATGACCGCCTACGGCACCACCCAGACCGCCATCGAAGCGATGAAGCTGGGCGCTTACGATTACCTCCTCAAACCCTTCGAGGTGCCCCGCCTCAAGGCGATCATCGAGCAAGCCCTTAAAGCAGCGCGCGACATGAAGCAGGTCGTCTCCTATCAGCCGCTGCTCGAGACCGAGGACTACGAGTTGGGCATTGTCGGGCGCAGTGAGCCGATGCAGAACGTCTTCAAGCTCATCGGCCAGCTTGCCGCGTCGGATGCGACTGCATTGATCACCGGCGAAAGCGGTACGGGCAAGGAACTGGTTGCCCGCGCCATCTACCACCACAGCAATCGCAGCCAGCAATCTTTTCTGGCGGTTAATTGCGCGGCCATTCCCGAGCAACTGCTGGAAAGCGAGTTGTTCGGCCACGAACGCGGCGCGTTCACCGGCGCTAACCTCCAACGCATCGGCAAGTTCGAGCAGTGCAATCGCGGCACGCTGTTCCTTGATGAAATTGGCGACATGACTCCGGCGACACAGACCAAGATCCTGCGCGTACTGCAGTCCGGCACATTTGAACGAGTAGGCGGCAATCAGCCGATCAAGGTCGATGTGCGCATTATCGCCGCAACCAATAAGCCGCTCGAACAGGCCGTCGCCGCGCGCCAGTTCCGCGAAGACCTCTTTTATCGCCTCAACGTAGTGCGCATCCATATGCCGCCGCTGCGCGAGCGCCGTGAGGACATTCGGTTGCTGGTGAATTATTTCCTCAAAAAATTCGCCAAGGGCCAGCCGGGTCCGCCGATTTCGATTGCCCCGGCGGCCCTGAAAGCCCTCGAGAAGTACCATTGGCCGGGCAATGTGCGCGAACTGGAGAACGTCATCCGCCGGGCGCTGGTGATGGCCAAAGGCGAGGCCATTCTGCCGAGCGACCTGCCGGCTGAAATCACCGGGCAAGGGTCCCCCGCAAGCCTGCCATTGCCGGCCACAGCGGGGGAAGGGGTGCTGGGCGATGTGGCGCTGGTGGCGCGGCAATTGTTTCAATGGGCCAAACGCGATCCCAAGTTGCGCGTGATCTCCGCAGTCGAACGTGAATTGGTCATTCAGGCGTTGAAGGAGACCGATGGGAACCAGGTGCACGCCGCCAAGCTGCTGGGCATTACCCGGGCGACCCTGCGCAAACGCGTCGAGAAATTCGGTATTCAGCGGGAGTTGAAGATTCAATAACCTTGCTGCGCTTGTAACTTTGCGCGATGTCCCAAAGCCTTCTGCTTCTTATTCCCGCCTACAACGAGGAGCGGCGCATCGAGCCGGTGCTGCGCGATTATGCGCAGTACTTCAAGGACAACTACCGCGCTAAATTCGAATTGGTTGTCGTGCTCAACGGTTGCCGGGACAACACGCTGGGAGTCGTGCGGCGCGTCGCGGCTGACTATCCGTTCATCAAAGACCTCGAATTCCCGGCGCCCATCGGCAAAGGCGGCGCGCTGATTGAAGGGCTGCGGCTGGCGCCGCAGGGCGATTACATCGGCTACGTGGATGCCGATGGTGCCACCCCGCCGCGCGCGTTTCATGAGTTGGTGCGGCGGCTCGGGGATGCCGATTGTGTCATCGCTTCGCGCTGGCTGCCCGGCGCGGTGCTGCACGTCGAGCAGAGCAGCAAACGCCAGTTCGCCAGCCGCATCTTTCACATCATCGTCGAGCTTCTCTTTCGCATGCACATCAAGGACACTCAGTGCGGCGCGAAAGTCATGACCCGCCAGGCCGTCGAGGCGGTCCACGCCAACTTGCGCATCGCAGATATGGCCTTCGACATCAATCTGCTCTACTCGCTAAAACGCGCCGGCTTCCGTATCCTGGAAGTGCCCACCGAGTGGACCGACAAGATCGGCTCGAAAGTGACGCTGTTTCGCACCTCGCTGACGATGTTTTTATCGGCGGTCAGAATTAAGCTGATTTACTCAAGGATTTATCCCTGGTTGCGCCCGCTGCGTCCGCTGGAAACGTGGATTTACAAGAAGTTGCGCGCGCCCCCGCCTCGCCCCGGCCCGCCAACCCCGCCGAGGTCTCCGAATCTGCCTCAGAAAAGCGGCGGAAGCGATTAGGGTCCCAGCCGGCGAAAGCGGCACCTCGCAAAAGTCTAACCGTGATTTCCGGCTGGCTTTATCGGGACGGAAAAGCGGTTTTCAACGCGAGGATAATCAGGATTCAGCAATAGGTTGGCGGTGCTTGATCTGCTTGCTTTTTAATGGCGGTGACGGCTGCACAAACCAACAAAAGCAACAGGTTGAACCCGCCCATCAGTTTAAGCACCAGCACCAGCCCGTCCTCGGGGGTAAGATGGATCAGAGTTGGATGAATCTGCGTCAGCGTGATGAGGTACGCCACTGAGACCGCAAAAACACCCAACGCTGGCCAGAGCTTCGAGGCCGGCCTGGCCATTAAATCGTTCAGCAGTACATTGGCCACTGCCAGGGGCACCATTGCTGATACGTACCACGGCAGTATCTTGGAAGCGACCGGGATGTACGCCGCTTTGTAAATAATCCCCACTACCCAGGGGCCCAGCAGCGATAAACCAAGTGCACTCGCCACGCCCAACCCCGCAGTGCCTAGCAACACCAGGCCGAGCAAATTGCTCTTCTGGCCCTTGGCGCTGCTGTGGACCAGCTTCGGAAACATGACCGAAGCCAGTGGCAGCACCAGCCACATCAGCGCCCGCGACATCGTCCCCGCGCTGACATAAAAATCGACCGTCGCAGGCTTGAAGTAGCTCTTGACGAAAATCGTATCGGCAGTGAAAAGGATTTGAAAACCGAGGAACGCCAGCGCCAGGGGCAGGATTTGGCGCAGCAGGCTCGCACGGTCGAATCTTATCGCCGGTCCCAACCACAGCCCCCGGGTTTCCCAGGCTCCCAGCGCCAGAGCAACGGCCAATCCGAGCAGAACGCCTGTCATCATGCCGGCAGCGCCGGCTCCCAGCACCATCACGGCGAGAGCGGCCACAACCACCCGCCCAATGCCGTTGCTCATCATGCTCCAGCCGAGCCAGAGGAAATCTTGCTTACCCTGCAACACTCCCCAAAACATTGGCATCCATAACGAAAAGAGCACCACCACCAGCGTTACCCATAAGCCGACCGGGTCGGTCATGCGCCACTGCGCCAGGATAGCCCTTTGAAATACCAGCACCAGGACTGCGCCAAGCAGCCAGGCCAACGTGGTGAGGCCGAGCAGAAAGCGAATGATGCCGGATAGCTCCCGCTCGCGTTGATGCGCGAGCGCTCGGGCGGTCTGCTGCGCCATGACCATTTGCAGCGGGATCGTCGGCAAAACCATCACCACGGCCAGGAACGTGCCGAAACTGCCGTACTGGCCGGGAGCGATAAACCGGTTCAGCAAATGCACCGCCCACATCAATACGCCCCCGGCGATATTGGCGATCATCAGCCAACCGCTATCGCGGAAGAATGAACGGTGGGAGGAGGCCTCACTCATGGGCGGCGCCGTGGTTTCTGCTGCAAGCATGCGTTTTTTCGACTAATAGGCGGGGATTTGGTTCAAGGAAGCGCCCGGAAGTAAGTCTCCAACAACGCGGTCGCCTGGTCCAATTGGCTCAGTGAAATCCACTCGTTGGCCGTATGTGCCTGGGCAATGTCTCCCGGGCCAAATACCACACTGGGAATGCCGTCATGCGCCAGCACCGATGCGTCGCAAAAATAATCGACCCCCACAGCCAACCGTTGCCGGGCCGTGCGCATGAGTTCTTTAACCAGCGGCAGCGCGGGGTGAGTCTCCAGCGGCAGACAAGGCACCGGCTTGTGCTTGCCGAGCGTGGCTTTAATCTGGTGCTGTTTGAGGAGTTCAAGCAACTCCTGCCGCACGCTCGCCTCGGTCTCCCGGGGCAGTGTCCGGCGGTCCACCAGGATATAACAGTGGTCCGGCACGATATTCGGCTGGGTGCCGCCGGCGATCGCCCCAACGTTGACCGTCGGACGCCCCAGCAGCGGATGCATCCGCCGGCGCAGTTGCTCGGCATATTCCCTCTCCAAAACCTGGACCACGCGCGCCATCTCGAAAACCGCATTGCGCCCTAATTCCGGCCGTGCGCCGTGGGCCGCGCGACCGTGTGTCTCCAACCGCAGCCAAAGGCTCCCTTTATGGCAAGTGACCACTTTCAGATTGGTAGCCTCGCCCACGACCGCCAGGTCGGCCTCAAACTCCTTCAGCGCCCGGGACCCGCTCTGGGCGTCCTCTTCGTCAACCAGCCCGGCAAAGATCAACTCCGTTTGCTGCGGCCGCCGGCCGGAGCGGGCGACGTTGCAGAGGGCCGCCATCATCGCCGCGACAGACCCTTTGGTGTCGCAGGCCCCGCGGCCGTAGAGACGACCATTCTCGACCCGCGGCACAAACTGGTCGTCGGTCCCATTTACGGTATCCAGGTGGGGGGCGAGGAGGATTCGCTGCTGGACATCGCCGCTCGGCAGAAGGCGCGCGAAAAAATTGTCGCGGCCAGGCAGCACGGGCTGAAACTCCACTTCCAAGCCGGCGGTTGCTGCGGTCGTCGCCAGAAACTCGCCGACGGGCTTTTCGCCCGCGCGGGGGTGACCGGCAGGCAGAAAGGCCGGGTTGACGCTGGGTAGCGCAACCAATTCCTGCAACAATTTCCTGGGCTTTATCACACCGGTTACTGCTTCGGAGCAGAAGACTTATGCTACGAATGGGGAGGGACGCTGTCTAGGAGAACCGGGGGGCCACTAAATCAAGAATGAAACAATGAGTTAAGGTTTTTCAATGGCTATTTACTCAACCTCTCTTTTTCAATTGATTTACCCGTGGCTGGGGTGGAACACCCGGCGCCACAGGTGCAGCACCCGCAGGGCGGAGCGCTCATAGGTGGAAAGCACACGGCCATGAGCGAGCATCTCGTGGATGGCGCGCAAGGTGAGGCAAAAATCCAATTCGTGCAGCGGCCGGTTCCGGATGATTCGCTGTTCCCATCGGCTGCGATCGGTAATCTCTTCGACGGATTCGGCTTTGCCGGCGTGAGCCAGCATATGCCAGTGTGGCCAGCGGACATATCCGTCGGCATCGTCTTTCCCTTCAAACCATTTGTCGCACAGCAACACGCAAACTGATTTTCCACCCTTGGACCCCAGCCGATAAAAGACCAGTGGCGCATCCATCTCGGCAAAGTAGTCGTAGCCGATCTGCTCGGCATTGGGCGGAGGGGGCGTGAAAACCGTTTGGCACCCCAGCCGGACACCGCTCGGGCGGCTGGGCTCCCGCTCGAAGCACAAATTCTCCTCGAACACCCACAGCAGTTCGGTCGGAAACCCCCGCTGGACCAGGTGAGCTTTCCAGGCGCCCAGGGCCTCGTCGAATGGAGGGCGTGAGTCGTGCGTTGGTCGTTGCATGTTAAATAATGATTACTACGGGTGCGCGCGGTTGAACCAGTCCACGAACCGGCGGATGCCGTCTTCGATCCTGACCTGGGGTTGATACCCGAGTTGCGCCCGCGCCTTGTTGATATCCGCGCAGGTCAGTGGCACATCCCCGGGCTGCGAGGGCTGGCGCACTATCCGGGCGCGTTGCCCGAGGGCCGCCTCCAGCAGCTCGATCAGACGGTTGAGGGTCACGGTTTGAGATTCGCCTAAGTTATAAACTTGATAACCGAATTCTCGCTCGGTGCAAGCTCTAATGCCGGCCAAAATATCATTGATATACGTGTAATCCCGTGCGGTCGAGCCGTCGCCATACACCGGTACCGGCTGCCCCGTGCGAATCAAGCGCGCGAACTTGTGAATCGCCAGGTCCGGTCGTTGGCGCGGGCCGTAAACGGTAAAAAAGCGCAGCATGACCACGTCCAGTCCATACACGTGATGATAGACATGGCCGAGGGCTTCGCAGGCCAGCTTGCTGGCGGCATAGGGGGAAATCGCCTGGAACACCGGGTCGGCTTCGGCGAACGGCACCTTGGCATTCACGCCATAGACCGAGGAGGAGGAGGCGAGGATGAGCTTGTGTGCGCCGGTCCGCCGCGCTGCTTCCAGCACGTTCACCGTACCCTCGACATTCACCCGTTGATACAAAGCCGGTTCGGCCAGGCTCGGACGCACCCCTGCGCGCGCTGCCAGGTGAATCACCTGATCAAACTTAATGCTCCCAAACAGCTCTTCGACCGCCGCGCGGTCCGTCAGGTCCCCAAAAACAAATTCAAACGGCTTAGCCAGCGCCTGCAACTCGCGCAGGTTGGCCCGCTTGAGCTGTGGGTCGTAGAAATCGTTCAGGTCGTCGAAGGCCCAAACCGCATGGCCCGCCTCGAGCAACTGCTCGCAAACGTGCGACCCGATAAAGCCCGCGCCGCCCGTGACCAGAAAATTCATGTCGTGGGAGCCGGCTGGGCAAGCGGCCGGGTAACAGGAGAGGCAGGTCTTGACATCGCCCAGTGAAATAGCGCGGCGCCCGCGCGAGAAGCAAGGCTGAAATCAAGCGGTGCTTGTTCGGGGTGGCTCGCGCAATGCGCAACAGAATGCGTGCCGCTCCGCTTGGTTGGCCCCGTCCAGAAAAGCCTTTCCAATAGGCGCGGAGTAAGGTATAGGTGCAACATGAATTGGGGGCGGTACGTCGCGGGCAAGCGCAGACGTCAAAGCTGTTGCGGCTTTTCGCTGATCGAGTTGTTAGTCGCCGTCGCTATCCTCATCTTGCTCGTCACGCTCTACTGGAGCCCGAACTCCAAAAACCGGCAGCAGGCCCTCGAAAGATCCTGCCAGAAAAATCTCCAAAAGGTCTATCTAGCGCTCGACATTTATGCGAATGATTTCGGCGGTAGCTTTCCCGATGCGCCGTCGGCAAAAGCCGCCGGGGAAGCGCTAAACGTGCTCGTGCCGCGGTACACGTCCGATACCCAGTTATTCGTTTGCCCCGGCAGCAGCCAGTCTGCCGCCGGCCCTGGCGTAGCCTTATCGAGTCACACGTTGAGTTATGCGTATTACATGGGACGTTGTGCCACCAACTCGCAACAGGCCCTCCTGAGCGATCAGCAAATCGACACGCAGCCGAAAGTGGCCGGCCAGCTCGTCTTTTCCGTCACCGGCAAACCGCCGGGTAATAATCACCGCCAGTTCGGCGGAAACTTCCTGTTCTGCGACGGGCACCTGGCGTCGAGTCCGCCGCAAGCGGCGTTCCCGTTGCCGCTCGGCAAGGGCGAAGTCCTGCTTAATCCGTGATGAAGATTCAATGTTCCTGCGGAGCGAAGTACGAATTTGATATCACCCCGGCGATGGTCAATGCGCCGGTTCAGTTCGTATGCCCGGCCTGTGGCCGGGACGCATCGCAGTTTGTCGATAGCCTGGTGCGACGTGAGCTCGGCCAATCCGCCACTCCTCCCGGTGTGCCGGTGGCAATCCAAGTGCCTGCGCCGGGCACCGCATCGGCTGCGCCGGTTGCGATGTTCCTGCAGGAACCGGTTCCCCCGCCCCGGCCGGTTGGGGCGCGGCTGGCCGCGGCCAGTCCGGGACCACCCGCACCAGCCGCACCCGAGCCGGCAGCGGGTGTGCCTTGCCGCAAACACCCGGGCCAGCTCGCCACAGAAAAGTGCTTCATGTGTGGCAAGCCGATTTGCCCAAAATGCATGCAGATTTTCGGTTATCTCTGCTCGCCATTGTGCAAAGCCAAGGCCGATTCCCATGGCCTTGAGGTGCCCATCTATGAAGGCCAGCGGTCGCGCGTCGAGGCCAGGCAATGGCGCAAAGTGGTCTGGGGCGGCAGTGCCTTGGCCACAGTAGCTGCCTTGCTCCTCGGTTTTTGGTTTTGGTACGCCTGGTTCGGCTGCATGCCGCATGTGGTTTTTTCCGTGAAGTTCCCCGACCGCGAATACGCCGGCCAATCCGTTTTGTGCGGGCCCGGCAATAAGGAAATTGTGTTCCTGCACGGCGGCACGCTGGCGCGCTACAAACTCAGCGGGCAGCCGGTCTGGTCGGTCCAGGTGCTTGATACCAACCTTTTCCTTAAGCAAGCCCAGGAGGAGATTAATGCCATTCAGGCCAGCAATGGACGATTAATCCAGAACGGCGGTGAGGACCTTATCCGCATTCCGCCGATGGACAAACTGATCGAGCAAGCCGAGCGGTCCGCAGAATCCGAGTTGTCGTTATACGTCAATGGCCAAAATGTCTGGGTGGCATCACCGGGCAAAGTCACCCGTTACGATTGGCAGTCGGGCAAAGCGACCCAGGACCTCACGGTGCCCGAGGGTTACGGCGGCCTGATCTCGCGAAGCAATGAATTATTAGTGGTCGATGTGCGGGCGCGGCGGCCGCTCGTCACGAGCATCGACCTGGCCAACGGCGTTTGCCGCACCGACGACCTCTCCGGGTCGGGTACAACGGTGCTCGCGGGGAATCAGTCCAATTCGGCAGCCGCCTCGAACCATGGCGGCGCAACGGCTGGCCTGCCCATCGGGATGCCCGGCAAAGACATGGATAAACCAATGGACCCGGGGCGGATCGCGGAGGAAGTTTCGCATCTCTCAACGCCGGCCCGCATCGCTTTACCGGCGGTTATCGCTAACAGCATGAGCCAGGAGCGTACGCTGGCTGCGCTCAAGGACGACGGCAAATCCAAACAAACACCGGCCACGGTTGACTCGGGCACAGGTTCCAGTTTGACTCTGATTCCCACCAAGGACGGCTTTGTCCAGTTCTCGGTTAAGCTGCTCGAATCGCGCATGGTCGAGCGCAGCGCGATGAAACCTGCCTCGGGTAAATCCGCTCTCGACGGGAATGTCAGCGCCGGCCGCAGCCTTGAAGTCTCCCAGGAACTGCTCAATGAAATGCAGCGCGAACGCGGCGGCGATAAAGTGCTGGATAACGAAAGCCGCTACCAGGTCACGCTCCGGAAACCCGGTTCAACCGAGTCCTGGACCGGCGAAGTGGTCGGGCCGCCGCAACTGTTCCCGCTCGACACGGTCAACGTGCTGACCGCCAATCGCATGGTGATGGTGTTCGACAAATCCAACCAGAAGCTGTGGCAAAGTTCCCTCAGCCATAATGTGGTTCGCGGTCTCGACGCGTTGGACGAGGCCAGCGCAACTTACGGCTTAGGCCCGTGCGTCCAACATAAGGGCACGCTGTACGTTTTCGATGAGGCGGTGCTGACGGCGTTTGATTTGGCGACCGGCAACGTCCGGTGGCGTTATCCGTCGGTGGGAATTGCCGGGTTGTTTTTCGACGACGATGACAACATCTACGTCAATACCACCACCGCCAGTCCGGACAGCATCAAGTACTCGCGGCAGATCGATCTGTCCGATAAAGCCAATAACCAGGTAGTCAAACTGGAGCCCAAAACCGGCCGCGTGCTATGGAATGTGCAGCCCGGCGGTCTGGTTAACTACGTGCACGGGAAGATCATTCTGGTGGTCCAATCCTATTCGCCTGGTGATGACGACCAGAGCTCAAACCCGATGTCGGACTTTCAAGCGCCGCCTCACTTGCGTATCCGCCGCATCAATGCGCGCAATGGCGAAGAAATTTGGGAATATTATCAACAGCGCGCGCCGCTCGACGTTGCCTTCAGCGGTAACACCGTGCGCCTGGTGTTTCGCAAAGAGGTGCAGGTCCTCAAGTTCATGAGCTTTTGAGCGCGCGGGTTTTCCTTAGCCTGAGCACGCGCTGAATCGCCGGCGGAATCTCTTCGGTGCGATGCGTCACGTAAATCACGGTCGTCAGTCCGGATTGCACCAGGTCATTCACCGTCCGAATAAACAACTCCCGGTGGGGCGCATCCAGCCCCTGGCAAGGTTCGTCCAGCAGCAGCAACGGGGGATGTTTAACCAGCGCTCGGGCCAGCAATGTCATTCGTTGCTGACCGGTTGAGAGCGCAAAGAGCTCCGTGTCGGCAAAGGGCGCCAAATCGAAACGCCGCAGCCAACAAAGCACCGTGGCGCGCTGGGATGGCGTTACCGGCTGAAACAGCCCGATAGTGTCGCGGAAACCTGACGCCACGACGTCGAAACAGGTGGCGCTCGAATCAAAGTGGACATGCAACTCGGGCGAGACCGAACCGATGCGCTGTTTGAGCTGCCAGATGGACTCGCCGGGTCCGCGGCGTTTCCCGAACACGCGCACCTCGTTGCCATAGGCCTGCGGATGATCGCCTTGGATGAGGCTGAGCAGCGTGGTTTTGCCTGAGCCATTGGGACCCAGCAACGCCCAGCTTTCGCCCGCTCGCACCCGCCAGTTCAAATTGTGCAGAATAACGGTCACGCCGTAACGAACGGTTATATTGCGCAACTCAACCAATGGCCGGCCGTGATCCCCGTCCAGCTCGAGCCGAGCCGAATTTGTCTCTGCCGGCTTTGTTGCCGCAGGCGGAGAAAACCACCGCGACTTCGCTGACCTGAGCGTGGCATTGATGCGTGCGGAGATTTCGGTGTCGGCGAGCCGGCCGGCTGCGAGCACGCGGCAGTCTTCGAGCCAAAGTGCGTGGGTGATGTGTCGCGGCAGGTCCTGGATGCGTGTGGTAATCACCAGCACCGGCAGACCACCTGCCATTAGCCGCTCGAGGATGCGGCGGAAATGGACGCGGTTCCGAGTGTCCAGGCCCGCGAAGGGCTCGTCGAGAATAAGCAAGCGCAAGGGCTGGCACAACGCGCGCGCCAACTGCACCCGCTGGCGTTCGCCATTCGAAAGCGACAACAATGCGCGCTTGTAGAACGGATCGAGCTCAAGCAGTTTTGACACCCGCGCCAGCCGCCGGGCAAAACCGTGGCGTGCGCGCGCCGCATCCGGCGTCACCTCATAGGGATTGATCTCCATCACGGTCTCGTAGGACAGAAACTCGCGCACCGGGACTGCCGAATCCTGTTCCAGACTGTTCCAGCGTGACTGCACTACCGTCTCGTGCAAGTTCAACCGGCGTTCTTCAAACGAGACGTGGCCGAGCGATTGCTCCGCCGTGCGCCCCGGCGGCGGACGGAAGTGGTAAAGCAATTCACCCTGCACGAGTGGCAATGCGCCTCGCAATGCGTCGCCGAACAATGATTTGCCTCCCCCATTTGGCCCCAACACGGCCCAATGCTCGCCTTGCTGAAAAGTCCACGACGTTTTGCACAACACTAACCGGTCGCCGAGCCGGAACGTGGCGTTGCACAAAGACAGGAAGCGGCGGGGCGGGTAGAATCGGCCGGTGCGCATCAGAATAAGCCATGACTTTGTGCGGAACTCACTTTGAGAGCCTCTCAAAGCGCTGCGCCTCTGACAACTGTTCTTGCCTGCCGTTAGTGCAGGTTCCACTTACGTTGACATGCGCGGCGGGCTTGTGTAGCTTGGCGCGAGTCGAATCGAGTTATGAATTCGATGTTGAGCCAACATGTTCTGGTGCTCAACCGCCTTTGGCAGGCGGTCAATGTCTGCACTGTTCGCAGGGCGCTGACCTTGCTTTTTCAGGGCCACGCCCAGGTTGTGCTCAACCGTCCCGATGGCTCCTTCCAGACCTATAACTTCTCCGAGTGGCGCGATGTTTCGGTTCAGGAGCACGATACCGACTCCATTCGCACTGTCTCATTTCGCATGCGACTGCCCCGGGTCATCCTCCTGCTGGTGTATGATCATCTGCCCAAAAAAGAGGTGAAGTTCACCCGGCACAACATTTTCGAACGCGACAAAAACACTTGCCAGTACTGCGGCAAGACCTGCGATCGCAAGGACCTGAATCTGGATCATGTGACTCCGCGGGACCGCGGTGGACCCACGACGTGGGAGAACATTGTCTGCTCGTGCATCGAGTGCAATACGCTAAAAGCCAATCGCACGCCGCAGGAAGCCGGCCTGCATCTGATCCGCAAACCCAAGCGGCCCAAGTGGCGGCCGTTCGTGCAGATCAACTTCAGCTTGTACCAGCATGATAGTTGGAAGCACTTTGTTGACTTGGCCTACTGGAATGTCGAGTTGGGCGAGGACGTCGGTTAGGCCGGTCCCCGAAGCGGCTCGCTGCGGCCCGAGTAAGCGTCCTGTGCTTTTTCGAAGTGACAAATCTCAGGCAGGATTTGACCATGGTACGATATGTGTTTGGGACCTGCTTTAGCACGCCGTTCATTTCTCAAGGCGGTCGGCGTTGCGGGAGCCGGGTTGACTCTGGCGCCCTTTGCGGTTCGGAGAGCTTCAGCCCAAACGACTGCCCCCGCGGGTGGTCCACATGAACTCAGTGCGGACCTCGTAATCATTGGCGGTGGGTTGGGCGGTTGCGCCGCCGCGCTCGCTGCCGCACGCCATGGCTTGCGGGTGATCCTGACGGAGGAGACGGACTGGATCGGCGGCCAACTGACGGCGCAAGCCATTCCACCCGACGAAAACCCATGGATTGAAACCTTCGGCGGCACGCGCAGTTATCTCGATTTGCGCCGGCGCATTCGCGAGTTTTACCTGCGCAATTTTCCGCTGACGGCCGAGGCGCGAGCCAAGCCGTTTCTCAATCCGGGCAACGGCTGGGTGTCGCGCCTGTGCCACGAACCGCGCGTGTCCCTGGCGGTGCTTAACGAACTGTTTGCGCCCTACATTGCCGGTCAGCGCGTCCAGATTTTTCTCCGGCACAAGGCCCTGGAAGCCGCGGTCGAGCACGACCGGGTTGAAGCGGTGCGGGTCCGCAGCCTGGAGTCGGGCCACGATTTGATCTTACGCGCGCCGTGGTTCGCCGATGCGACGGAAACCGGTGAGCTACTGCCTTTGGCGAAGGCGGAATATGTGACCGGGGCCGAGTCGCGGAAGCAAACGGGAGAACCGCATGCGGCAGTCGAGGCCGCGCCCCAGAACATGCAGGCCTTCACCGCTTGTTTCGCGCTGGACTATCTCGAGGGCGAAGACCACACGATTGACAAGCCGGCTCAATACGCGTTCTGGCGCGACTTTGTTCCCAAGTTAAATCCGCCTTGGACCGGCCGGCTTTTTGCCTGGGAGTATTGTGATCCACAAACGTTAAAACCGAAGGTGGTTGAAACCGATCCCGCCAAAGGGACCGGCTTGTGGTCGTACCGCCGGATTGCGGATCGGACGCAATTCGCGCCGGGCACCTACGCGGCGGATATTACACTGGTCAACTGGCCGCAAAATGATTACCTGCTCGGAAACCCCTATGAGGCAACTCCGGAAGAGGTTAGTCGCCACCTGGCTGGTGCGAAGCAATTAAGCTTAAGCCTCGTTTATTGGCTCCAGACGGACGCGCCGCGGCCGGATGGTGGCACCGGTTGGAAAGGCATTCGCTTGCGCCCGGATGTGGTCGGCACCGAGGACGGCCTGGCCAAGTATCCTTACATTCGCGAAAGCCGCCGCATTCGCGCCGAGTTTACTATCCTCGAGCAACACGTTTCGACCGAGTTCCGCATGAAGGAAACCGGCGCCGCGCGGGACGCGGTCACCGCCGCACGCTTTGCGGATTCGGTGGGCGTCGGTTGTTACCGGATTGATTTGCATCCCAGCACCGGCGGGAATAATTCGATCGACATCAGCTCGCTGCCGTTTCAAATCCCCTTGGGCGCGCTGGTGCCGCAGCGGCTGGAAAACCTGCTGCCGGCGTGCAAAAACCTTGGCGTGACGCATATCAGCAACGGCTGTTACCGCCTGCATCCAGTCGAGTGGAACATTGGCGAAGCCGTGGGAGTGCTCACCGCATTTTGCCTGCACCACAAAACGATTCCGCGGGCGGTCCGGCAAGATTCCGACTTGTTGCACGGGTTGCAAACTGCGCTTACCGAGGATGGCGTGCCGCTCCATTGGCCAAAAATCAATCCCGTCTAAAGCTCGATGAATGCTACGCTGCTGGTGGTGCTGGTGACCGCGCCCAATTTGCGCGTGGCGCGCCGGTTGGCACGCGCCGCGCTGAAGGCGCGCCTGGCGGCCTGTGCAAACCTGGTGCCGGGTATTGAATCGCAGTATCATTGGCAGGGAAAAATAGAGTCTGCGAAGGAGGTGCTGCTCGTGCTGAAAACCACCCGGCCATGCGTCAAGGCGCTCGAGCGGTTGCTCCTGGGGCTGCACCCGTATGACACCCCGGAATTCGTGGTCCTGCCGGTGCAAAGTGCGGCGCGCAAGTACCGTGATTGGTGGTGCCAGGCTTTGGCCCGCTGAGCGCGGGTTGGGGCCCAGAATTTTCATCCGCTTTCCAGCGCCTTGCTTTAGCTTGGGTTTCTGGGGGGCAAGCCATAAGTCAAGGAAGCCGGGTTAGACACATTATCTTATGTGACATGATGTCAAAAAAAGTTTATCAAATCGCAATCCACGCGCAGCCGAGGGGCAGCCCACCCCTTAGTTTGCTGCGTGGGCTTGGAGACGGTCGGCACCTGAAAGAGGGAAGACCTGCCAGACCCACAAGGCAATATGATGGCATTTGTGGCAAAGAAACAGGACCGGCTGCCCAGAATCCTGGAGCATGCCAGCGGCGACAAGCGCTTCAAAATCCTCGAAGCGCACATGAAGAAGTACCAGTTCAAGCAGGACGCGTTGATCGAGGTGCTGCACAAGGCGCAGGAGTTGTTCGGTTATCTCGAAGACGATCTGCTGCTGTTCATTGGGTACAAACTCAAGCTGCCCGCCAGCCGGGTGTATGGCGTCGCGACGTTTTATCATTTCTTTACTCTTAAACCCAAAGGCCGGCACACGTGCGTCGTTTGCATGGGCACCGCGTGTTATGTGCGCGGGGCAGACAAGCTGCTGGAAGCGGTGGAACAAAAGACCGGGGTCAAAGCAGGCGAAACCACCCTTGATAACGAGGTGTCGCTGCTGACGGCCCGTTGCATTGGGGCGTGCGGCATAGCGCCGGCGGTTGTTTATGACGGCGCGGTGACACCGCGGCAAACCCCCGCTTCGGCCCTGGAGCATTTGAAAGGATGGCTCGATCATGGTCATTGACGATCTAAATGAGATTGCCGAGAAGGAGCGCGCCGCGCGCAAGCCCTACACATTCCGCGTCTGCCTTGCCGCGGGCTGCATGTCTTCCAATTCCAAAGGTGTCAAAGAGGCATTGGAAAAAGCGGTGAAGGAGGCGGGGCTCGAAGACCAGGTGGAAGTGCGCGGGGTCGGCTGCATGAAACTGTGCTGCCAGGGGCCGCTGGTGCAATTGGACGCCGACGGCCACGGCGCCACCGTTCAGATACAATCCGCCACCGGAACCGGCCCGTTATACGAGAAGGTCACGCCGGAAGATGCGGCGTCACTCGTCGCCACGCTCAAGGGCGGCGCTACCACAGTGGAGCAAGGGAACCCCAAACTTCCCTTCTTTACCGAGCAGTTTTCGCTGGTGCTGGCAAATAGCGGTTATGTCAATCCCGAGCGAATTGAATCCTATATCGCAGCGGAAGGCTACCAGGCGCTGCACGATGTGCTGCGGGAAATGACGCCAAAGGATGTCGTGGAGGCGATGATCAAGAGCGGGCTGCGCGGCCGCGGCGGCGCCGGTTACCCGACCGGACTCAAATGGGCGACGGTGGCCAAGACCGTGAGCCAGCAAAAATATGTGATTTGCAATGCTGACGAGGGCGACCCCGGGGCATTCATGGACCGCAGTGTCCTGGAGAGTGACCCGCATAGCGTGCTGGAAGGTATGGCCGTGGCAGCTTACGCGGTGGGCGCCAACCAGGGATTTATTTACGTGCGCGCGGAGTATCCGCTGGCGATTGCGCGGCTGCAAACGGCGATTAAGCAGGCCAAGCAGCTCGGGCTATTGGGCAGCGGCATTTTCGAGTCGCCCTTCAACTTCAACATCGATCTGCGGATTGGGGCCGGGGCATTTGTGTGCGGCGAGGAGACGGCGCTGATGGCGTCGATTGAAGGCAAACGCGGAACGCCGCGGCCGCGGCCGCCTTTCCCGGCGGAGAGCGGCCTGTACAGTTCGCCGACCCTGATTAACAATGTGGAAACATTCGCCAATGTGCCGCCGATCATCCGGAAAGGGGCGGATTGGTTCGCGGCGATTGGCACCGAAAAGAGCAAGGGCACCAAGGTGTTTGCGTTGGCGGGCAAGATCACCAACACGGGGCTGATCGAAGTGCCGATGGGCACGACCTTGCGCAAGATTGTTGAACAAATGGGCGGGGGCGCCCCCAACGGCAGGAAGATCAAAGCCGTTCAAACCGGCGGCCCCTCCGGCGGCTGCATCCCGGCCGATGCACTCGATACGCCGGTGGATTACGACTCGCTCAATAAGCTGGGGTCCATTATGGGCTCCGGCGGCATGATCGTGATGGATGATTCGACGCAAATGGTCGATGTCGCGCGCTTCTTCATGGAATTCTGCATGGACGAGTCCTGCGGGAAATGTGTGCCTTGCCGGACCGGGACGGTGCAGATGCACCATTTATTGACCAAGTTGCTGGCGCGCAAAGCGACGATCCGCGACCTGCGGCTGCTCGAGGAGTTGTGTGACATGGTGAAGAACACCAGCTTGTGCGGCCTGGGCCAGACCGCTCCCAATCCGGTGCTGAGCACCTTGCGCTATTTCCGCAAGGAATACACGGACCTGCTGGCCAAGGATGTTTTTGGGCCGAACGGACATACCCTGGAAAAGAGCGGAGTGACGGAATGAACATCCAACGTCCAACTTCAACACCGAAGTGATATGGCAGCAAAAACTTTAACCATCGACGGCAAGCAAATCAGCGCGGACGAAAACGCCAGCATTTTGGAAGCGGCGACCGAAGCCGGGATCAAGATCCCAACGCTTTGCCACCTGGAAGGGGTGTACGACGTTGGGGCCTGCCGCTTGTGCCTGGTGGAAGTCACTGGGATTGCCAAGTTGCTGCCGGCGTGCACCACCCGCGTCAACGAGGGCATGGAGGTGCGCACCGATAGTGAGCGTCTGCGCCGGTACCGGCGGATGACGCTCGAACTGCTTTTCGCCGAGCGCAATCATGTTTGTGCGGTGTGCGTGGCCAACGGGCACTGCGAGCTGCAAACCCTCGCCTACACCCACGGCATGGACCACGTGCGGTTCAGTTATCAGTTTCCGAAATGGGAGGTCGATGATACCCATCCGCTGTTCGGGATGGACCACAACCGCTGCGTGCTGTGTACCCGTTGTGTGCGCGTCTGCTGGCACATTGAAGGGGCTGGCACCAAGAACGTTTCGGGCCGCGGCAACCGCGCGCGGATTATCTCCGACCTCAGCCAGCCCTGGGGCGCCTCGGACTCCTGCACCAAATGCGGCAAGTGCGTCATGGCCTGCCCCACCGGCGCGCTGTTCTATAAGGGCTCAACCGTGGGCGAAATGGAGCGGGACCGGGACAAACTGGAGTTCATCGTTACGGCCCGGGAGAAGAAACAATGGATCGCTTAGCCGCCTGTTTATGGAAACTGTGACCTCATCAACAAAGCTGACGGAAGGCCGCGAGCCGGCGTTAAGACTGGCGACCGTCTGGTTGGGCGGCTGCTCCGGTTGCCACATGTCCTTTTTGGATTTGGACGAATTTCTCATTGAGCTGGCCGCGCGCGTCGAGCTGGTTTACAGCCCCGTCATGGATGTGAAGGAGTATCCGCAGAACGTGGACGTGTGCCTGGTGGAAGGCGCGGTCTGCAATCAGGATAACCTGGAATTGATCCGGCGGATTCGGCAGCGCACCAAAGTGGTGGTGGCGTTCGGCGATTGCGCCATTACCGCCAACGTCCCGGCTTTGCGGAATGAATTAGGGCTGAAGAATGGCGAGAGCGTGTTGCAACGCGCTTACGTCGAAGGCGCGCAGTCCAACCCGACTGTGCCGCGCGAACCCGGCATCGTCCCGGAATTGCTCGAACTGGTTTTGCCGGTTCAGGACGTAATCCACGTGGATTACTACCTGCCGGGTTGCCCGCCGCCAGCCGAGCGTATCCGGGCGCTGGTGGATCAAATGCTCCGGGGCACGCCCCCCAAACTGGAGGGTGTACAGCTCAAGTTTGGATAATTGTATGAACCGTATTGTTATAGACCCGGTCACTCGCATCGAGGGGCACGCCAAGATCAGCATCTTCCTCGATGACCAGGGCAACGTCTCCGATGCCGAATTCCATGTCGTCGAGTTCCGCGGCTTCGAAAAGTTCTGCGAAGGGCGGCCGTTTTCGGAAATGCCCGGCATCACGGCGCGGATTTGCGGGATTTGCCCGGTAAGCCATTTGCTGGCGGCGGCCAAAGCGGGCGACGCGATCATGGCGGTCAACATTCCGCCGGCCGCCGACAAGCTGCGCCGGTTGATGAACCTGGGCCAGCTTATCCAAAGTCATGCGTTGAGTTTTTTTCATCTGAGCGCGCCGGATTTTCTGTTGGGCTGGAACACGCCACCCGCGCAACGCAACGTTTTTGGATTGATTGCCTCTAATGCCGACCTGGCGCGGGCCGGAATTCGCTTGCGCCAGTTTGGCCAGGAAATCATCGAATTGTTGGGTGGCAAGAAAATCCATCCCTCCTGGGCCGTCCCCGGCGGCGTGCGCAGTTCCCTGACCGAAGCGGGCCGGCAACGGTTGCGGACCTGGCTGCCCGAAGCCTACGCCACGACCAAGACCGCGTTGGAGCTGTTTAAAAAGACGCTCGAATCGCACAAGGCGGAGCTGCAGATTTTCGGCAATTTTCCTTCGCTCTTCATGGGCCTGGTCGATGCCGAGGGCAACTGGGAGCACCATGGCGGCAAGCTCCGGTTTGTCGATAGTAGCGGCAGCGTCATCGCCGACCAACTCGATCCGCAAAAGTATTTCGAGTACATCGGCGAGGCGGTGCAGCCGACCTCCTACCTCAAATCCCCGTATTACGTCCCACTCGGATTCCCGGACGGGATGTATCGAGTGGGGCCGCTGGCCCGGCTGAACGTGGCCGAGCAGATGGGCACTCCGAAAGCTGATGCCGAGCTGAAGAAATTCAAAAAGTTCGGGCGCAAAGGCGCCGTGACCGCTTCGTTCCTTTATCATTACGCGCGGCTGATCGAGATTCTCGCTTCCCTCGAGCGCGTCGAGGCTTACCTGGAGGACCCGGAGTTGCTGAGTGACGAGTTGCGGGCCGATGCCGGCATTAACAGCCTGCGCGGCGTGGGCGTCAGCGAGGCGCCGCGCGGCACGCTGTTCCACGATTACACGGTGGACCGCGATGGGTTGCTCAAGAAGGTGAACCTAATCGTCGCCACGGGGCAGAATAACCTCGCGATGAATCGCACCGTCGCGCAGATCGCCCGCCATTACGTCCGCGGCAAGGATATTCCCGAGCCGATGCTCAACCGAATCGAGCACGGCATCCGCTGTTACGACCCTTGCCTGAGCTGCTCGACCCATGCGGTTGGCCAGATGCCGTTGCAAATTCGTCTGCTCGGGCCTGATGGCTCCCTGGTGCACGAGGTCACGCGCGGGTTTTGAGGCGCTGGTATGCTGCTGATCGGCTATGGCAATACGCTGCGCAGCGATGACGGGGTCGGGCCAAAGTTGGCCGAAGCCGCGGCGGGTTTAGGGTTGCCCGGGTTGGAGACGTTGGTTTGCGCGCTGCTGACGCCCGAGCTCGCCGAGCCCATCTCGCGCGCCGACCGCGTGGTGTTTGTCGATGCGGCGGTTGCTGGCTCAGCCGGCGTGGAACTCCGGGAGATTTCACCCGCTCAAAGCTCACAGCTCATGGCGCATGCCGCCGAGCCGCGAACGATGCTGGCGCTGGCCCGGGATGTGTTTGGTCACGCGCCCTTCGCGTGGCTGTTAACCATCCCCGTTGAAAATATGGAATTAGGGGAAACCCTTTCGCCTTTGGCACAAAGCGGACTCAGCCAGGGCCTCGAGCAGGTGCGGCGGCTCGTGCTTAAGTAATTCGTCAGGCGGGGCAAGCTGTCCTGATTCCAGCCACGGTTGTCCTCGTTCTGGACGCTCCAGGCTAATTCGGCGTGTCCTGCGGGAGAGCGTGTGTCACCGGATAAATCTGGCAGGCGGCTTTGACATTGAGATTGTTAATGAGGTAACTGGTCCCGAACGTGGTGCCCGGGCCGGCGGCCGGGCAAGTTACATTGCTCTTAAGGTAGCTGCTGATGTCGGTGTACAGAGGAACGGAATTGGTCGCCTGCTTGGTTTCCAGTGCCCATTGTGCCTTGGCTGCCTCAATTTGCCGCAGGTTATTGATACAAGTATTGGTCTGGGAAGTTGTGCGGGCGTGGACCCATTGGGGCACGGCTATGCAGGCCAGCAGGCCGATCAACATGACCACGATCATGATCTCGATCAGGGTGAAGCCTGCTTGTGGCGAATGGTTCTCTTTCATTGCTTCTGTTGTTTCGCTCACCCGTTGCCGAGCGCAGTCGGTCCCTGAATCCAGCTCTGCGCAACGGTTGAAGCGCAATCTAGAAACAATGAAGCACCTTGGATGCCAACTATTTGTCTTCCTTGAGCACGGCCAGGAACTGTTTCATCGCCGGCGAAAGAACCTTGTTCTTCTTATAAATCGCCGCCAAGGGCCGGAAAAATTCCCCGTCATCCAGTGCGACTTGCGCCAGCGTTTGCTTGTTGACTTCCTGCAGCACGGTGCCTTGCGGGACGATGGCGACGCCGGCATCAATTTCCACCGCGCGTTTCACCGTCTCAATATTGTCAAATTCCATCACGTGTTGCACGTGCACCGAATGGTCTTTGAGGATTTTATCGAGCGCTTTGCGGGTGGGGATGTCCGGCTCGAACCCAATAAACTTCTGGCCATTAAGGGTTTTGAGGCGCAGGGTCTTGGATTTGGCCAAAGCATGGTTGGGGTGGCAGATCAAGACCAGCGGTTCCTTGCGGAGCGGGAAAATTTCGAGTTTGTTGTCGCGAACGGGGTAAGCCACCAGCCCGATGTCCACCACGTTGCCAATGACGTCTTCATACACCTGGTTGGCGCGGCGATACTCGACATGCACGTTGACGGTCGGGTAGGCCTTAAGGAACTTCTTCAGGTATGGCGGCAAATCGTGCAGGCCGATGCTGTAGATGGTCGCGACCCGGATCGTGCCGGAAATGATTTCTTTGATTTCCTGCAGCTTGCTGTGCAGGGATTCATAAGTCTGGATGACCTGTTTGCTGTAGTCGTAAAGGACCTGGCCTTCGCGGGTGAGCCGGAAGTGCTTTTTGCTGCGCTCGATGAGCAGGGATTTGAAAAACCGCTCCAGCGAGCTGATCTGCTGGCTCACGGCTGATTGGGTGACTTGGTTGATTTCCGCGGCCTTGGTAAAGCTTTCCGTCTCGGCCAAATCGCAGAACACCTTCAGACTCTCGATTTGCATAAGGCATGGAAATACTCAATTCCGGCGAATCAGTCAACTAATGATTTGCTAAAAAGTTCTGATGGAGCACCGCACTTCCGCTGTCTTGACGCGCGCCCCGGCATTGCCTTATGGTTTGCGGCTCCTGGGATGCATCCGGGCCGTGCCTGGACTTTTAGCGTACTTAACGGAAAGGTTTGCTTGTGAACGTAACAGTAGAAAATCTGGCCGCTTGCAAAAAGCTGATGCGGGTCGAGGTCGAGAACGAGAAGGTCGAGCAGGCCTTCGAAAAGGTTACTCGCGAATTTCAGCGACAGGCGGCCTTTCCCGGTTTTCGCCCCGGTAAAGCCCCGCGCGATATGGTGGTGCGCAAGTACGCCAAGGACATCGAAGCCGAGGTGCGCAAGCAGCTTTTATCCGATTACTACAAGCAAGCGGTTGACCAGCAAAAGCTCGACGTGCTGGGCCGGCCGGACATCGAGGAAATCCAGTTCACGCGCGGGCAACCGTTCCAGTTCGCGGCCACGCTCGAAACGGCGCCCGAGTTCGAATTGCCCGAATACCGCGGCATCCCCCTGAAACGGGAAGCGCGCGAAGTGACCGAGGAGGATATTGCGCGGGCGCTGGACACCTTACGCCAGGCACAAACCAGCTACAAAACCGTGGAGCGCCCCGCCGCTAGTGGGGATGTCGTGGTGGTGAGCTATACCGGGCAGGTCGAAGGCAAACCGATCACGGAACTGGCACCTAACGCCAAAAGCCTGGCGGAACAGAAGAATTTTTGGGTCGAGATCGGCGCGAATACGTTCCTGCCGGGGTTCGCCGAACAACTGCTGGGCGCCAAGGTGGGCGAGCATCGCCAGGTGATGATTGATTTCCCGCCGGATTTTGTCACTCCGGAGCTTGCCGGCAAAAAGGGTGTGTTCCAGTCCGAGGTTGGGGAGATTAAAGAAAAGGTTTTGCCGGCTTTGGACGAGGCTTTCGCCAAGGGCTTTGGAGCAGAAAGCCTGGAGAAGCTGCGGGAGGGGGTGCGCCGGGACCTGACGAATGAACTCGAGCACAAACAAAGCCGCAGCTTGCGCAACCAACTCGTTGGTTCGTTGCTCAATCGCGTCAATTTCGAGTTGCCGGAGAGCGCGGTCGCCCAGGAAACGCGGCATGTCGTTTATGAACTGGTCCAGGAAAACGCCAAACGCGGCGTCTCGCGCGACGTGATCGAGAAGGAGAAGGACCAGATTTACGCCGCCGCGACGCAGAACGCCAAAGAGCGGGTAAAGGTGGCGTTTCTCATGCAGAAAATTGCCGAGAAGGAAGACATCAAAATCTCGCAGCAGGAAGTCGCCGAGCGCATCAACCATTTGGCAGCCGTGTACCAAATTCCCGCGGAAAAGTTTCTGCGCGACTTGCAGAAGCGGAATGGTTTGATCGAGATCTATGACCAGATCATGAACGAGAAGGTGCTGGCATTCCTGCAGCAAAACGCCAAAATCGAAGACGTTCCCCCCGGCACCCCAAGCGCCTAAGCTGGCGCGACCTCTTGCGGGCCCTTGCCGCCGGTGACCAGGAACAACACCGCCATTCGCACCGCCAGTCCATTGGTGACCTGGTTTAAAATTACCGAGCGAGCGCAGTCGGCGATTTCGCTGTCAATTTCCACCCCGCGGTTAATCGGGCCGGGGTGCATGATGAGCGCATCGGGTTTGGTGCGTGACAACCGTGCCTTGGTGAGACCGAACAGGCTGGAATACTCCCCGAGGCTGGGGAACATGCTCTTGCGCTGGCGTTCGTGCTGGATCCGCAACAGATTGATGATGTCGGCGTCGCGAATGGCTTCTTCGACGTCGTAGGTGACCCGGCAGCCCATCTGCTCGAAGACGCGCGGCACCAATGTCGCAGGCCCGCACACGGTCACTTTGGCCCCCAACTTCGTCAGAGCCCAGATGTCGGAGCGCGCCACACGGCTGTACAGTACATCTCCCAGGATCGTCACATTTAACCCAGCGATGCGGCCTTTGCGTTCGCGGATCGTGAAGGCGTCCAGCAAGGCTTGCGTCGGATGCTCGTGCGCGCCATCGCCCGCGTTGATCACACTGGCGTTGAGCACACGCGAAAGGAACTGCGGCGCCCCCGAGGCGCTGTGCCGGATGACAATCAAATCCGTATTCAGCGCTTCGAGGTTCCTTGCAGTGTCTTTGAGCGTTTCACCCTTTTTTAACGACGAGGCCTCAGCAGTAAAGTTGATGATGTCCGCCGAGAGGCGCTGCTCGGATAGTTCGAAGCTGATACGGGTTCGGGTGGAGGGTTCGACAAACAGGTTGACGACCGTTTTTCCGCGCAAAGCGGGAACTTTCTTGATCGCGCGTTCACCGACGGCCTTAAACGCGCGCGCGGTGTCCAGCACCAGGTTGATGTCTGCCACCGAAAGCGATTCGATATCCAATAGATGTTTGCGGTTCCAGCTCATAGGGTTTTAGAAAGGTCTTTCTGATTTCTCCAAAACGACTTCATCGGCCCCGCCGGACTCGTCCAAACGGACGTGAATATTCTCGCCTGGGGCGGTCGGGACATTCTTGCCGACAAAGTCCGCTTTGATGGGCAACTCGCGGTGGCCGCGATCGATCAGCACCGCCAACTGGATGCGCCGGGGCCGGCCGAAATCGTTCAGCGCGTCCATCGCGGCGCGGATCGTTCGGCCGCTAAACAACACGTCATCGACGAGGACCACCGTTTTGCCGGTCACGTCGAAGGGGATCAGGGTCGGGTGGATATCCGGCGCGGCCCGCTGGTCCAGGTCATCACGATGCATGCTGACATCCAGTTGGCCGCTCGGGACCGCATGCCCCCAAATCGTTGCCAGCAGAACTTGCAACCGCTGGGCGACCGGCACGCCTCCACGTTGGATACCGACGAGGACCACTTCGTGGCTGGCTTCATCGCGTTCGGCGATTTCGTGGGCAATCCGGGTCAAGGCGCGTTGGATCGCCTGGCCGTTTAAAATCTGTGTCGTTTCAGGCATAGGGTTATGGGTCGGTTGAGAGCGAAATTGGAACAGAAGGCAACGAACGAAATAAAAGGAAAGCGTCCCCTCGGCGGTGCTGGCGCCGGAGCGCAGACTTTAGTCCGCAGCAACATTCGAAATTCTCGCCCAACCCGACCTCGCTCCGGACTAACCCCCCACTCCACACGCCTTCACTGAAGGGATACCAAGGAAAACGACCCATCAAGAAGCCAGTCGTCTCTGCGGAAAGGGTAGGGAATCGGCGGCCCACAGCAAGGGCCCCGGGCATGCTTTTGTCCCGTATGGATGCCTTCGTGGCTTGCTGTTGAGTCCTGAATCTTGCCGGCAGTATCAGACGGTTCATAGTCCTTGGCAGCCTCACAGGGCTGCCTTAAAGGAGCACCGGCCGAATTTGCCTCAGTGGGTGGCCGCTTGCCGGCTCCTGCGCCACTTCGAGCGGTGCTTGATTATCCAATCAGTCAGTGCCCGTTCAAAACCGATGTCCCGGCCGGCCTTTTCTGACTCAATCCACTTGTGCTTCAGGATTTCCTCTCGCTCTGCCTGGAACTCCCGGTAAAGAGACGAGTTCTTCAGCAGATCGTTGGACGACAGGGCGTCTTTCGCTTCATCAGACATATTCGCTCGCTCAGATGTTTGCGATGCCATATCTAACCACCGCACGGATCCCTTGACAACCCTAAACTGCACTTTCCATACCGTATGTTCATGCGATACAAAATCAAGTCCCAAACCCGCAGCACGTTGAATCCGTGCGATTTCCACGTGCCCTCTGCCGTTGCCTCCTGGCTCCTGATCTCTGACTTCTGCCCTCCGCCCTCCGCCCTTTGGCTCTGCCCCTCTCACCTGAGCCGTTGCTCAAGGTCCGATGCCACGCTCAAGAATGCCTGCGCCGGTGCCTCGCTCGGAGCAGACACGACCACCGGCACACCTTGGTCGCCGGCTTCTCTAATCTGTGTGAACAGAGGTATTTCGCCGAGGAAGGGAACATTTTGGCGCACCGCCTCCGCTTTGCCGCCGCCGTGACCGAAAATCTCCACCCGTTCACCGCCCGGGGTCGTAAAATAACTCATGTTCTCCACAATACCCAAAATGGGCACATTAACCTTTTGAAACATGGCGATGCCTTTACGCACCACGCCAAGTGATGCCTCCTGCGGGGTGGTCACGATCACGCCTCCATCCAAAGGCACTGTTTGGCATAGAGTTAATTGTGCGTCGCCGGTTCCAGGTGGCAAATCCACCAGCAAGAAGTCCAGGGTGCCCCAGGCGACTGAGCTGAAGAATTGTTGAATCGTCTTCATGATCATCGGCCCACGCCAAATCACCGGCTGATCATCCTCCAACAGCAACCCAATGCTCATCAGCTTCACACCGTGATTGGCTGGCGGCACCATCTTCTCATCCGCGCTCAAGGTCGGTTTCTCGTGAATCCCCATCATCAGCGGGGTTGAGGGGCCATAAATATCGCAATCCAAAAGTCCCACCTTCCGGCCGTGGTGTGCCAGCGCGCAGGCCAGATTCACCGACACCGTTGATTTCCCCACACCGCCCTTGCCGCTGGCAATCGCGACGATGCGCGCCACGCCGGGGACTTTGCCGGGTTGGGGCGGCATCGGTCCACCTGGCGTTGCGCCTGGCGCCGACGCGGGCTGATTCACTTCGACATAGACGGCCGTCACTCCGGAAATCCCGCGTAATGCCCTTTCGCTTTCGGCCTTTATTTGCTGGGCGGCCTCACGGTTGGGGGTGGTCAGGTTCATCACCACACTGACCGCGCCGGCGTTTAGCGCCACCTGTTTGACTAACCCGAAGGACACCACATCCCGGCTGTAGCCGGGATACTTCACTGATTTTAATGCGTTAAGGACGTCGCTTTCGCTCAATGCCATAGCCCCCCATAATCAGGCCTGGATTTGGCCTGTCAATGCTGGCGGGCCCTGAGTCCTGGGCAACGGCGATGGTTACTTCAACCCCTTGCGACTACGCCTTCAGCTCGGCATCCGACAAAGGGACAGGACATACGCGCCGAGGTTCATCAACAACCTCTTACGGCATGCCAGGTATTCGCAGTATAATTGGCTTGAATTGTTTCCGGCCCGCTGAACCCGTGCGAGTGGGAGCCGGAGTTGGCAGATCGGGAGAGCCAGCAAGCAGGACGGTTACCGCTCCAGCGCGCGACCAAATAAGCTCCGCATGCCCCCTGTCCGCATGCCGGAAAGCGAGTCGAAGGAAGGCCAGCAGAAACACAATCGCGATCAGCACCCCGGGAAACAATTGCGACCAGAAGTGCGTCAATAGAAACTCATAGTAAAGCTTTTCCCCCACCGGGTTCGGCGGGGAGACTGCGTTATCCGCAAGGAGGCTCCAAGGAAACCCAGCCAGCATGGCGGCCAGCCCTATGGCCTTCGCCGTTCTCATGGAAATACCCTCGTCTTTTCTATCATTTTGTAAAGGAGCCTTAGGGGAGCCACAGCCCTTTTTTGGACCAAAGCTGGCATAGGCTGCAGTGTTACCATTCGACTTTGAGCAGGACGCCCTGACCGGGGGCGAGCCAGACGTACTCGCCTTCGAATGGAGTCAGCGCGCCGGTATAGGGTGAAACGTGCTCGAGGCGGCGGGGGGATTTGCGGAATTGCGGCGAGCAGGGACGGGACCTGGAACGGTCCTTGTTGACGATGAGGAGGTAGCGGGCGCCGTCATGGTGGGTGAATTCGCCGACGAGGAAATTATCGCCCGAGACGCCGGTGAGCAGGCTGTTGGTGAGGGGGCCATGGCAGCCTTTGGGAACCGCGCCGATGTGATAAACATCGTCACAGGTCAACTGTAGCAAAGTGGGCGCCAGTTTCTGTATCTGCAAATTGACATTTTGCAGACTGAGCCAGGTCGGGGTTTCGTGCCCGAACTGGTCCACCGGAGCCAGGCGGTAATTGCCGACCGGCGGTGCGAAATAGGTGAAATAGGCGATGCCACACGCGCCATAGGCCAGGGTAGTATAGGCCTGGAACCGGAGATCGGCCGCATCCGGTTCGTGATAACTGAAATGCGCCACTGACAGCACGATATTCCAGAACACCAACCCGTGCCGTTGGCAGGCGGCGCGCATGGCTTCGAGGTTGGACCAGTAATTCTCGCGCACCGAACCATCGTCCATCAGCGAGTAATTGTCGTAACTGAGGATCGTGGGATGGCAAGTGGCTATAAAGCGTTCGAGGTACTCGGCGTAGTTGGTGGTGCCGAGTTGCGCGTTGCTGGCGTAATCGGGAAACAAATTGATATAGGGCCATTTGCCTGGTGAGAGCTCATGGACCAGGGCGGCGACGGTGCCTAAGCCCGGAAACAGGTTGGCATCGGGTTCGTCGCGCAGATAGTAACCGAACACAGCCGGGTGGCCGCCGACCTCGGCGACGAGTGTGGCCACATTCTCGCGCGCCTTGGCGGGATCGACTTTGGTCCAGTCATACCCGGAGGTGCGCGGGTCGGACACGATCGCTTTTAACCCGGCCGCCTGGCAGGCATCCAGGCCGGTCGGAGGGACAAATCCGGCCACGGTCAACCCGGCGTCATGCATGCGTTTCAAAGTCGCCGGGTCATTCGGCACCGAGTTCCAGGCCATGATCGGGAAAAAGTTGGTCGCGGCCAGGGGCGCCGCGCATGCACAGGTACAATAGCTGAGCGCGAGGACCAGGACCATGAGGCTCGAAATAGCAGACCACTGCCAGGAGCGGCGCGAGCGGGTGGCAAATCGCATAAGGCCAGAGTAATGCAAGCAGGCCCGGAGCCTAAAGGCTAAAGGCTGAAGCGGGAACAATTCAAAATCCTCAACGCGCAGGCAGCAAGTCGGCCGGGTGCGTTGCCCGGGCCAGGAAATCGACGAAAACCGCGTTGAAGACGGCCCATTGACCGCCATGTGCCGCAGGAGGAATCGCGCGGTCCCGCCCCGCCCAAAATCAGGACAACGCTCAGGAAAAGGTGGAACCAAAGCTTTTCGCCGGTATCAACTTCGGCGGGTTCTAGTCCTCCGTCGTAACTTCAGCCTTTCGCCAAATCAGAACGCCGAGGCCGATCAGCGCGCATTTCAAGCCACAACCGACCACCGGCCCATACTCATCGAGGAACCACAAATATTTGAAGTGCAGGCCGACCAATGGCAGGAGAAAAGAAAAGATGCCGATCAGGATCACAAACACGGCAAGTTGCTTAGGATAGTTGTTGTTCATGTCTGTAACAGCGCCGTTCAAGGGTGTTGGAGAGCATAAACCAAGCCAGGCCCGGCCTGCGGCTATGGAAGGCAGCGGAGATCGCCAGCCTTAGACCGCCATTCTCTTTAATCTCTGACGCAAACCGCTCCGACAAACGCGGGCAGGTCTCAAGCGTCGCCCCTTAGAGGCCTCCGAGGCTCACAGCGGGCGAGGCGGAGCCCCAGCCGACGGCGTTGTGCGCCTGCACCGTCACCGACCAGTTCGGAATGTAATCCACATTGAAGCTCGCTGTGAGCGTCGTTCCGGACACCGTCTGCGTGAATGTGCCGCCGCCGTCGCTGCCGATGATGGTGACCTGGTACTGGTCGATCGGGCTGTCGCCGGGCACCGCCGCCTGCCAGTTTGCCACGAGCGTGTCGGTGGCCGTCGTGGGGTCAAGGTTCGCCCAATCAGCCGTAACGCCGCTGGGGGCCGAAGGTGGGAGCGAGGCCGGAACCGTCGTTACACTGAGCGGAGTCGAACCCGGACTGAGTCCACCGATGGTGGTGTTGACGACGGTGACCTGATAAGTGGTCTGGGGCTGCAGCGAGGCGATGACCCCGGTTGTAGCCGCGCCAGTGACAGTTGTCGTGAGGGTCAAACCCGGTGGGTTGAGCGGCGTCGCAGTCAGGGTCGATAAGGTGACCGCAGACGGATTGACCCCCTGCGGTGCCCAGGAAACCTGAAACTGATCGCCCGATTGAATGGCGGTCACACCCGCCGGGGCGCCTGGGACGGGAACGATGAGATATGCGTTTGCGCCGGTATTATAAATGATGTCGCCATAAACGTCGGTGCCGGTGAAGGGTGGGGTGCCCGTCCCGGGTGTGGTCGCGGAGAGCACGTTGCCGGCGAAGTCCCACACCACGCTCGCCGAAGCCCGATGCACCGAAGGCGGACTGCCGGCCCGGCCGGTGCTGCAACTGGTCGAGAGGTCCACATTACCAGTCGGATAGCCACTGACCGGATCGAAGCCGGTTACCGACACCTGCTCTTGAATCCCCCCGCAGTCGTAGCCGAGAATGGCGAACGCAGCGGACTGCGACAACAGCAACCTTGTTGGAGAGGGTTGGAGCACAACCTGATAAAACCCCTGGGCCGCCGAGATCGCATTGGTGAGCCTCAGGCTTATCACAGTTCCGTCGCCCCGGATCCCGGGCTGGAAATTGGTCCATGGGTGCGCCAAATCCGCAGACGTTTGCACTCCGTAAAAATTCGTGCTCGTCGTCGGAAACGACAAAACTAAATCGTTTCCCGATTTTGCTACGGTGAGACCGTTGAGCACCGCCAGGGTGGGAAACGGCACCACGAAGGTCGCGCCGCAGAGCAGGGCGAGAGCGGACCGGAAATGCATTCGCATAATACTTTTCATAAGGGAACTGTTTGAAAGTAATCCAAACAGCAGCTTAGTCAAGCGGAGCTCTAAATTTGCCTTTGGCCAGAGCGGAGTTGGAGGTTAAGTTGGGGTTCGCTGATGACCAGCCAGGCACCTCAACCCATAACCGCCGAACCGCGGCGCAATCTTCGCCATTTGATGCCGGAGCTACTCGCTCCCGCGGGCGATTGGGAGTGCGCCCGGGCTGCCGTCGAGAACGGTGCGGATGCGATTTACTTCGGGCTGGAGAAGTTCAATGCCCGCATGCGCGCGCAGAATTTTACCGAAGCGGATTTGCCGAAGTTGATGGAGTTTTTGCACCGCCGCGGAGTTAAGGGCTATGTGACGTTCAACACGCTCGTGTTTGAGAACGAGATGGTCCAGGCCACCCAATATGCGCGCGCTATCATCGCCGCGGGCGTCGATGCAGCCATCGTCCAGGACGTCGGGATTTGCCGCCTGTTGCGGCGGCTCTCGCACGATTTCCCCATCCACGTTTCGACGCAGATGACCGTCACCAGTGCGGGCGGGATTGACTTTGCTCGGGACCTGGGCTGCAACCTCGTGGTGCTCGCTCGCGAATGTTCGCTGCAGGAGCTCGAAAAGATTCAGGCTGCCCAGGCCGGCGGGAGCGCGCAGCCGCTGCCGCTCGAGGTTTTCGTGCACGGCGCGCTGTGCGTCGCCTATTCGGGCCAATGCCTCACCAGCGAAGCGCTGGGCGGGCGCTCAGCAAATCGCGGCGAGTGCGCGCAGGCCTGCCGCATGCCCTATGACCTGATCGCCGACGGGCAGCAGGTTCGCCTGGGCGACCGCAAATACTTGCTCAGTCCGCAGGACCTCGCCGGTTTGGAGCTGTTGCCGGACTTGGCGCGGCTGGGAGTTACATCGTTAAAGATCGAGGGCCGGCTCAAGTCGCCTGAGTATGTCGCGAACATCACACGGTTGTACCGCCAGGCGCTAGATAGCCTGGCCACAAACGGGAAGGGCGAGGCGGAAAACCCGGTGAGGCAAGATGCGGCGCTGGTGGCCCGGCACGCTGGAGCACCGGCACCGGGTACACCACAATATGAAATGGAGATGGCCTTTTCCCGCGGCCTGTACACGGGCTGGTTCGGGGGCATCAACAACCAGCGACTCGTTCATGCCCACTTCGGCAAGAAGCGCGGGGTTTACCTGGGCGAAGTGACCGAGGTTCGGGCTGAGGCGATGGTGCTGCGGCTCGCGGGCCCTTTGAAGCGGGGCGACGGCGTGGTGTTCGATGCTGGCCGGCCGGAGGAAAAGGAAGAAGGCGGGCGGGTTTACCAGATCGAGCCCATGGGGCACCGGCCAGCGGGACCGGGGAACCTGGTCGTGCTTCGTTTTGGCCACGGCGATATCGATTTTAACCGGCTGCATGTCGGCGACAAGTTATGGAAGACCAGCGACCCGGAGTTGGAGCGCCGCATACGCCAGAGTTTCGAAGGCGATTCGCCCAGGTTTGCGCGTCCGCTGCAGCTCGAAGTGCACGGCGCGGCCGGCCATCCGCTGACACTGTTGGCGAGAGATGAAGAGGGGCATGTGGCGCGGCTGGATTCTGCGATGCCGCTGGCGCAGGCAGACAACCAACCTCTGACGACGGCGCGGCTGCGCGATCAGCTCGGCCGCCTGGGCGGCACCCCATTCAACCTGGGCGAGTTGAAGAACCTCCTGGCGGGCAGCGTTCTCTTACCCGTGAGGGAGTTGAACCGGCTCCGGCGCGCGATGGTCGAGCAACTGCTCACACTGCGCGCGCAGCCACGCCGCTGGACTTTGGCGAACGGTAATGGTGAATGTGCTACAGAACCAGCAAGCCCGGCTCAACCGGAAACGAACCGTCGGCCTGCGGCCCCGGAATTGAATGTGCTGGTCCGCAATCTCGCGCAACTCGAAGCCGTGCTGCCACTGGAAATCAGCACAATCTATTGCGAGTTCGAGGACCCGAAGAAATACCGCGAAGCAGTGAGCCGATTTCGCGCGGCCGGCGCCCGCGCCGGCTCGGCGATTTTTGTCGCCCCGCCACGCATCTTTAAAATGGGCGAGGACTGGATTTTGAACCAGGTCCGGTCCTCGGCCGCCGATGGTTACCTGGTGCGGAATTATGATCATCTCCAGTTCTTCGCAGCCGAGCGGCGGGTGGGGGATTACTCGCTGAATGTGGCCAACCGGCTTGCTGCGGACTACTTCAAGAACCACTTTAACCTTGAGCGCGTAACGGCCTCTTACGACTTGAATTTCAACCAGCTCGAAGCCCTGTTGCAGGCGGCTCCGCCGGAATGGTTCGAGGTCACCATTCACCAGCATATGCCCATGTTTCACATGGAGCATTGCGTCTTTTGCGCGTTTCTATCGCAAGGGACCGATTACACTAACTGTGGCCGGCCGTGCGATAAACATGACCTGAAGCTGCGCGACCGGGTCGGGGCCGAGCACCCGGTCAAGGCTGATGTCGGTTGTCGCAACACAGTGTTCAACGCGTTGGCGCAAACCGGCGCTGAGTATGTGGAAAGAATGGTGCGACTGGGCGTGCGTTATTTTCGTCTCGAATTTCTCAATGAAACGCCGGACCGCGTCGTGCGCACAGTGGAGAAGTACCGCCAATTGTTGAAGGGCCAAATTAGCGGCGCTCAGCTTTGGCGGGAACTGAAATTGTTCAACCAGCTCGGCGTCACCCGCGGGCAAATGTAAGTCCGAACACCTCAAGCCTTCGGTTCCCAGCCGGGCTCGTATTCGCGGCGCCAGAGCTTCATCGCGTCAGCGTCGTCCTGGATATGCCCGTTGGCCGGGTCCAGGTGCAGTTCGCGGCTGACGCGCCAGGAAATGTTGCCCAGGTGCAGCATCGTCACGCTCTTATTGCCCTCGGAAATAGGCGAATTGGGCTGCTGGCCGGTGCGGACGCAATCCAGGAAGTTCTTCACATGCAAACGGTCCAGGTCCAGCCCGCTGGCGCTGACGGTATTTGTCGGATCGGCCTTGGAATTGCCTTTGACTTCTTTGACCTTCTTCTTGTGATTATCGAAAATGGTGTAGTTGTTGCCGTCCAGCAAAGCGACCCCTTGGGTCCCGTAAATCAGGGAGCCGCGCTCCAGCCCTTCAACGGGATAGCCGTTGCAACTGCGGCCTTCCCAAGAAATGGTCTTGCCTTCGGCATAATCCCAACCGATGACCTGCGTGTCGGGCGTTTCCCAATCGTCCTGGAACGCATACCGTCCGCCATTGGAACTGACGCGGATAGGCCAATCGACACCCAACGCCCAGCGGCATACGTCCACTTCATGGGTGCCGTTGTTGAGGGCTTCGCCGGTGCCCCAATGCCAGAACCAGTGCCAATTATAGTGGATGAGATTGCTGCGATAAGGCCGGCGCGGGGCCGGGCCTTGCCAGAGGTCGTAATCGAGCCAGCTCGGCACCGGCGCGTTGTGCCCGTGGCCAATCGAGCCGCGATGATTGGTGTACCAGGCGCGGGCGAAATACGTCTTGCCGATGAGGCCGTTGTGGAGGTCGCGTATCACCTCTTGCATGTTGGGGAATGAGCGGCGTTGGTTGCCCATTTGCACGATCTGCTTGCAATTGCTTACCGCCTGCGTCAGCAACTCGCCTTCATACGGGTTCTGGCAGCAGGGTTTTTCGACATAGACGTGCTTGCCGGCGGCCAAGGCCAGCAACGCCATCGGCGTGTGCCAATGGTCCGGCGTCGCGATGGTGATGGCATCAACCGATTTGTCCTCAAGGATCGTGCGGAAATCCTTCGCGCCTTTCGGCGCACGTTGCTGTTTCCCGGCGGCTTTAAGACCTTTGGCCAGCGCACGCTCATCCACATCACAGATGTAGGCGATCTCCGCTTCCGGCAACCCGAGCAGGCAATCGATGTGGGCCAGCCCGCGGCCGTTGGTGCCGATGACGGCCACCGCGAGTTTGTCGTTGGGGCCGACGGTGCGGGGAGCCGCGCTGCTCCAGCGTGTCAGGCCAGCCAGGCCAAGTCCCAGGCCGATTTGCCCCGTTTGCTTCAGAAAATTTCGCCGGTTGATGGAATCATGCATAGGATAAGACATGGGTCATGACCCGGGAGAAGGCAAGCAAGAACAGGCGGGCGTGATGAGAGGCCAGGACCAATGCATGAAGGCTGGGGGCGGGAACCGAATGAAACAAACGAACTGTGCGGGGGGCGGGGTGTGGCGCGTTCCAACCTGCCTGTGTGGCGACGGCGCGGGGAGGACCTAGCCCTGCCGAGCTGAGAAGGCGTGAAGCGTGGGAGCGTGGGAGGGTGCAACGTGGGGGAAGGGATGCGGAGCGGGGAACGGCAGGGCGACGGGCCGAAGCGCCTAGCCACACAGCAAACTGGATTGGGTGGTGGAGTGATGGAGTGGCGTTGAGCATTGAGTATTGAGCGTTGAGCATTGAGTGTTCTTGGTGGCCGGCGGTGAATTCAAAGGTGGCATTTTCCGTGCGCGCCAGGGTGCGGTTGGTGAGTTTGTCGAACCGGGCGGAGAGGGATTTCAGTGCCGCGGTGAGGAGGGCGTCGTTGGTGGAGTCGGTAAGACCGAGGCGAGATTTGAGGGCGGGGAGGGTGGTGAGCATGGGGGAGGGGATGGATTTTTGAATTTTGAATTTTAAGTTTTGATTGGGTTGGCGCTCGTGGCGAGCGATGACCCGCCTTCGCTACGCTACGGCCCGGGGGATTGGAAATGTGAAATCTGTGAGTGGGTGAAGGTGTGAAAGGAAAATGGCAGATCCGAGAGGGTAAGGAGCGGCAGCGAGCGTTGGGCTGCTGCCGCTCTGGAGCGGATGGACTAGCGCTTTCGTCGCGTGTAGGCGAGGGTTGCTGCGGCGAGTGCGGCGAGGGCCAGGGCTGAGGGCTCGGGCACGTAGATGCCCTCGCGGAACCAGAGGTCACTACCACTCGCAGCGCGGCCAAGATAATAAGCATCACCGCGGTAGTAATCATAGGAACCGGCTGCGATGTTCCACTGTACCCAAGATGGCGTTTCCACAACTTCGAAGAAATACAGTGTGTCGGGAGTCAACGAAATAATGGAAGGGAAGAAGAAGTTCTCGACGCCGGTGAAACCGTTCGGCATTGCGACTGTGTCACTTGTTCCGAGAATGGTCCCGGAAAAGGAATTCGCCCGCAGGTTCAGGTGAATGGTCGTCCCCAGGCCGTCATTGGGATTGCCGTCGTTTAGATTAAGGCGGACGAAGTTTACTCCCGACAAAGTCGGGGTAAATGATTGGCCACAGGGTGCGATGGAGGGGAGTGAGCCGCCGCCACCATATCCCCATGGCGTTTCATCCGTGGAAGACTGTTGGTCATAAAAGAATGTGCCTTGGCCGAGCGCAAGTGATACCCAAAGCAACCCGGGTAGCAAACTCGTAGCTAGTATTTTCATAGGACTATTGGGGAATTGGCGGAATGTCTATTGGGGCAAATGTACAGCCTTCGAAATGTCCATAGAGGTTGTTTGGCAGGCTGATACGCCATTGCCGGAAAGCGTTGTTAACGGTGTCCCAGTGCAAAATGTAAAGATTTCCGTACCCCGGCGGCGCCTCCCCGGACTCTTCGATTAGGATATCTCCTGCGTGACCCGAGAAATACGTCCTTGAAAGCTTGAGCACCATACTCTGGGAGGAGTCCGCGCCTGACCAAAAGGCGCAATAGAGGTCCTGGTTCGTGGGAATCAGCCGGAATTGATCAGCGTTGATTCCAAGACTGAACGGAGTCCAAAACCCGTTTGTTTGAATCGCGTAGATGGCTGCTTGTGAGTGGAGGGTGATAAGCATTGGTGCGGCAAGTGCGGCTACTTTTCCAATCAATTTACTGATAGGTATCATTCGGATTCCTTTCTCTGCTACTCGGATTTGTTTCATCCGACTTATGAGACCGCTCTGCCCTGACACTCGGGTTTGGTCAAGTGTCAAATAGCGATTTAGGGGGAGCATGGGGGGTGCCAAATGGCGCGGGAGGGATGGCACAAGGACTTACGCGGAGGGCTGGGGTTTAAATGCGGGATTTTCGCGCAGGGTGCGTGGAGGACACGCATGAGTGCTCGTGGTGAAAGCGCCAGAGGGCTGGCGCAGTCCAAGACGCTTCGCGAAGTAGAGGGTTGGCGGAATCCATGACGGTTCCCGCCCCAGCCTTCATGCATTGGCCCTGGTGAGAGGCTGAGAGGCGTCGAGTCTTTGGCGGCCAGCCCTGTGGCGCTTTGTCTTTCTGGTTTCCGGCTGACGGTTTTCGTTCAACCTTTGACATAAGCTTGCCCGGAAAGGGAAGGCTGCTACGCTCGCGATCACTTTATGAAAGCTTCCACTTCCCTGACGCGTCGTCAGTTTCTCCGCACCAGCACCGTTTGCGCCGCCGCCGTGAGCGTCTTGCCCGGCAGTGTGCTTGGCTTGAATGGAGCGACTTCACCGAATGAGAAACTCAATTTAGCCGGGGTCGGCATCGGCGGGCAGGGCGGTTACGATCTCGAGCAACTGGAGAGCGAGAATATCGTCGCCCTGTGCGATGTGGACCAGAATCACGCGGCGCATACGTTCAAGAAGTATCCGCAGGCGAAAAAGTTCGGCGATTACCGGCGCATGCTGGACGAGATGAAGGAAATTGATGGGGTGGTGATCGCCACGCCCGACCATCATCATGCCTTCGCTTCGGTGGCAGCCATAAACCATGGCAAGCATGTCTATTGTGAAAAGCCGCTGACGCACTCGGTTTGGGAGGCGCGGCAGGTTGCCGGGGCGGCGCACGCGGCCAAGGTCGCGACGCAAATGGGTAACCAGGGGCAGGCGTCCGACCAAACCCGCCGCCTTTGCGAGTTAGTCTGGGCTGGAGTTATTGGGCCTGTGCGCGAAGCGCATATCTGGACGGACCGTCCCTCCAACGGTTTGTTCAATGTGTACTGGCCGCAAGGCGTCGAGCGGCCCAAAGACACACCGGCGGTCCCGGCCACACTCGATTGGGATTTATGGGTCGGACCGGCCCCCGCGCGGCCGTATAACCCGGCCTATCTGCCCTTTGTGTGGCGTGGGTGGTGGGATTTCGGGACCGGCGCGCTGGGTGATATTGGCTGCCACGCGATGGACCCTCTGTTTCGCGCGCTCAAACTGGGAGCGCCGCTGTCGGTCCAGGCCGCCTCGACCCGGGTCAACCGCGAAACCTTTCCGGTCGGTTCGATGATCACCTACGAATTCCCGGCGCGAGCGGCCGAGCCGCAGGCGATTAATTTATATACCAGGACATTGCAAGGCGCGGCGGCCGGTGGTGTCGCGATGCCGCCCTGCACTTTCCATTGGTATGACGGCGGCTTGCGGCCACCCCGGCCCGAGGGCCTGCCGGATGGCACACGCATGGGCGATAACGGCCGGCTGTTGGTTGGCGAAAAGGGCTTCCTGCTGAATAATGCGGTCTTTCCGGAATCGTTGCGGGAGCAGGCTGATGCCGTGGCGCAAACGATACCGCGCTCGCCCGGGCACCATCGGGAGTGGGTGCTCGCTTGCAAGGGCGGGCAGGCCGCCGGCTCGAACTTCGACTGGGCCGGCCCGCTGGCCGAATCGGTTTTGCTCGGTAATGTTGCGTTGCGAGTGCAACTGCGCGAAGAACTGACCTTGCACAAGCTGAACTGGAATTCAGCAGACCTCCGGGTGACAAATCTCGAGGACGCAAACCAATTCATCCGCGGCCAATACCGGGAAGGCTGGTCGCTGTGATATGGGCAGAGAGAAGAATCCAACTACAGATTGCACAGACGCAAGAGGCCAAATGGCTTCGCTTAATTGAAAATTGAGTATTGAAAATTTTTTATTGCTTATTGAAAAACGCCCGAGGATGACCGCAATAGCATACTCCATTCTCAATTCCCAGGGGCAACACACTATTGTTGGCGTAACGCTTCGAGGGCATCCACGAAATCGGCGGGTTCTGGCGCCTCAAACTGCACCTTCCGCCCGGTGCGCGGATGAATGAACCCCAAGCGGAAGGCGTGCAACATCTGCCGAGCGGCGTGGTAGCCGGTCAGTTCGGTCAGGCGCATGTTCTGGCGATGGCCGTAGGTTTCGTCGCCCACTAGAGGGTATCCGAGGAATTTGAAATGCACGCGCACCTGGTGGGTGCGCCCGGTATGCAGCCGCGCTTCGGCGAGCGTCGCTTCGCGCAGCCGCTCCAGCAAGCGGTAGCTGGTGTGGGCTTCACGCCCGGCTTCCTCATCGACTACCATGCACTTGCGGTGTGAGGTGTGCCGCGCAATCGCCGCGCGGATTTCGCCCGATTCCCGCGCCATCTCACCGCACACGATGGCGTGATAAATTTTTTCCACCTTGCGGCTGGCGAACTGGGCTGAGAGCGCCAGGTGGGTTTCGTCGCACTTGGCCACGACCATGCAACCGCTGGTATCCTTGTCGAGCCGATGAACGATACCGGGCCGGGCGATACCGCCGATGCCGCTCAGTTGGCCGCGGCAGTGATGCAGCAACGCATTGACCAGCGTGTTGATTTCGTGTCCGGACGCGGGATGCACCACCAAGCCCGGAGTTTTGTTCAGCACCAGCAGCGCATCGTCTTCGTAGAGCACCTCAAGGGGCATGTCCACCGGTTCGGCCCCACTCGCTTTTGCCTCCGGCCAATGCACCTGAACGACCTCACCGGCGTGCGGGCTGTGCGTCGGCTTGACCTTCCGGCCGTTGACGAGAATGTGGCCCTCCTCGATCAGCCGCTGGATGGCGCCGCGCGATACAGCCGGGAATTTGCCGCGCAACCACGCATCGAGCCGTTCCGAGGGGAGCGTTCGTTCGATGGTGAGCTGTTCCGCCCGCGAGGACATCGAACAAGGCCTTACTTGGCGCCGGCCGATTCCGGCGTGCGCTCGGGGCGCTCGCTTTTCCAGGAAAGCAGGAAAATGAGCGCGACTCCGGTGCAGATGGCACTATCGGCCACATTGAACGCGGGAAAACCCAGTTCTCCGCCGCCGCGTTGCTGAATATAGAAGTAGAGGAAATCGATGACCTGCTCCCGGAACAGGCGGTCAATCAGATTGCCGACGATCCCGCCGAAGATCAGGCCGAAGGCCACTTGGCCCATCCACGTGCGAGAATCGAAATGGTGCCGGCTGAAGAACAGCACCACCAAAGCCACCAGTGCGACCAGCGCCAAAATCCGGTTGTTGCCGCGGAACATGCTCCACGCCGCGCCGGTATTCCCCCAGTTCACGAGCCGGAAAAAGCCGTCGATGAGCACTCTTTCGCCATGGGCGTAATCGAGGAATTTCAGCACCAACGCCTTGGTTAATTGGTCGAGGCCGATAATCGTGAGGGCGATGAGCCCAATCCGGCGATTAGGCGTGCGCACCATCCAGCTCAATAAACTCATGGTTGACCGCGGGCAGGAACAATATTGTGTCCTCTCCGAAAAACAACCCATTTTGGCTTAGAACTGGCAGTTTGGCAAAGGGCAATGTGAACCATTGAACTGCGGCCAGCGCCAAATTATGAAACATGAAAGGCCGGCACCATACCAATGTGACCAGGTTGATGAATGGGGATCGTGAAAGATCAGGGGCCGCCCTATTGGCTTGAACCTCACTCACTTTGTGCCTAAACTGCCTCGCGAACTGTGAGCAATTTAAATGCAAACGGTTGATAAACCTCAACGAACTGTCCCTGCCAGAGCTCATCCCGCCGTCAAAAAGGCTATCGCGCCGAAGGACGTCCTTGCCACACTCCAGCGCCACGTCCTGGTGGACGGCTTCAAGCTGGTGTTCGACCCGCGCAAAAGCCACGGCTCGTTCTTTGTCGATGCCGCCACCGGCCGCGAGTTTCTCGACCTCTACAGCTTTTACGCCTCCCAGCCGATCGGCTTCAACCATCCTTATTTCGACCAGGCCGACGTGCAGGAAGATTTGCTGACGGCGGCCAAAGTGAAGCTCGCCAACCCGGATATTTATTCGGTGCAGGTGGCGACGTTTGTCGAGACATTCGCGCGGGTGATGGGCTTGGCGCCGCTGGAACGCTATTTCTTCATCGACGGTGGCGCGCTGGCGGTCGAAAACGCCCTCAAGGCCGCCATGGACTGGAAGGTGCGCAAGAATCTTGCTGCCGGACGCGGTGAACGCGGGACGGAAATCGTTCATTTCGAGCGCGCGTTCCACGGTCGCAGCGGGTACACGCTGAGCCTCACCAATACCGACCCGCGCAAGATCACCTATTTCCCCAAATTTCCCTGGCCCCGCCTGCCGGCGCCGACGCTTGATTTCTCACTCGAACCGGTCAGGCGCATCGCCGCAGTTGCCGCGCACGAGGCCGAGGTCCTTCGCCAACTGCTGCGGCTGATCGAACAGCGCGGCCACGATCTTGCCGCTGTCATCCTCGAACCTATCCAGGGGGAGGGCGGCGACAATCATTTCCGCGGCGAATTCCTTCAACAACTGCGCCGAGTGTGCGACGAGCACGAAATACTGCTCATTTTTGATGAAGTGCAGACCGGCATGGGCCTGACCGGACGCAACTGGTGCTGCGAGCATTTCGGCGTCCTGCCCGACCTTCTAGCCTTCGGCAAAAAGGCCCAGGTCTGCGGCGTCATGGCCGGCCCGCGCCTTGATGAGGTGAAGGATAATTGTTTCCGCCTGCCCAGCCGTATCAGCTCGACCTGGGGCGGCAACTTCACCGATTACGTCCGCTCGACCCATTACCTGCGGATTATCGAGCAGGAGAAACTCGTCGAGCACGCCCGCACTCAAGGCGACTACTTCCTGGCGCGGCTGGGCGAGCTGGCCGGGCGGCACGAGCTTGTGTCGGCCGTGCGTGGACGCGGCTTGATGCTGGCGTTTGATCTGCCCGATGGCCGTTTGCGTGACGCGTTCTGGAAGGGGGCTTTTGAACTGGGGCTGCTGGTCATCCGTTCGGGCGAGCGCTCGATCCGTCTCCGGCCCATGCTCGACGTGCCGACTGAGGTCATTGATGCCTCGCTGCGGACAATGGAGGAACAATGCCGGCGTCTGGAAAGTTAAATGGCCGTGCCGCCGCGCGCCGCCCAAACCGGCGCGCGACAACCCAAACCGCGCCTGCCGCCCAGCAGGTGCTGAGAAAGCTCGGGCTCCATACGGAGAACCCAGGAGTCTTCTGCGGGGAATGGCTGGGCAGCGGCAAGGTTCTCAAGAGCGTATCGCCCATCAACGGCCGCGTGCTGGCCAACGTGCGCACCGCTACCCCCGAGCAGTATGAACGCGCCGTCCAGCGCGCCCGCGCAGCGTTCGAGCAATGGCAAACGGTACCCGCGCCCAAACGCGGCGAGCTGATTCGCCAATTCGGCACTGCGCTGCGGGCGGCGCGCAAGGACCTCGGCCGGCTGGTCTCGCTCGAAGCCGGCAAGATTATCGCCGAAGGCGAAGGCGAAGTGCAGGAGATGATCGATATTTGCGACTTTGCCGTGGGGTTGTCACGGCAGTTATACGGGCTGACCATCGCTTCCGAGCGGCCTCAACACCGCATGTTCGAGCAGTGGCATCCGCTCGGCGTTGTGGGCATCATTTCCGCGTTTAATTTTCCGGTCGCGGTTTGGTCCTGGAACAGCGCGCTGGCGCTCGTCTGCGGAAACGCGACGCTTTGGAAGCCCTCGAGCCAAACGCCGCTCACTGCGCTGGCTACCATCAAAATTGCCGAACGGGTCTGCCGCGCCAACAACGTCGAGCCCGCCCTGTTTAGCCTTGTCATTGGCGACGGCGCGACCGTCGGAGAGCGTTTGGTCAATGACCCGCGCATCCCGTTGCTTTCGGCAACGGGCTCGACACCGATGGGGCGCAAAGCCGGCGAGGCCGTGGCGCGGCGTTTGGGGCGGTCGCTACTCGAATTGGGGGGCAATAACGCGATCATCGTCGCGGCCAGCGCGGATCTTGATTTGGCGACGCGTGCAATTCTCTTTGGCGCGGTAGGCACCGCCGGCCAGCGTTGCACCACCACCCGCCGCATTTTTGTGCACGACTCGGTTCATGCCGAGTTAACCCAGCGGCTGGTCGAGGCCTACAAACAAGTGCGCATCGGCAACCCGCTCCAGAGCGGTGTGCTGATGGGGCCGCTTATCAACGTCGACGCTGTCAGAGCGATGCAGACGGCCTTGGGCCGCGTGCGCGAGGAAGGCGGGCAAATTCTTTACGGCGGCGAACCGCTGGATGGTCCGGATTACCCGGGCGGCTGTTATGTGCGGCCTTGCATAGTCTCAGCGCGGCATGGTTTAAAGATCGTCCACGAGGAGACCTTCGCGCCGATTCTTTACGTGATGAAATACCGCTCGCTCGACGAAGCCATCGCCTGGCACAACGAAGTCCCGCAGGGCCTCAGCTCGGCGATCTTCACCAACGACCTCCGCGAAGCCGAGTTGTTCCTCTCAGCACGCGGCAGCGATTGCGGGATTGCCAACGTCAATATCGGCACCAGCGGCGCGGAGATTGGCGGTGCGTTTGGCGGCGAGAAAGAAACCGGCGGCGGCCGTGAAAGCGGTAGCGATTCCTGGAAGGCCTACATGCGCCGGCAAACCGTCACGATCAATTACTCGAAGGACCTCCCGCTAGCGCAGGGGATCGTCTTCGGGTAAGGGTCACTGACGCCGGGCGGAGCGCGGACTTTGTCCGCAGCAACACTCGAAAATCCGGCCCCATCGGACCTGGCTGCGGACTAAAGCTAAAGTCCGCGTTCCTCCCGTAGCGTGCCCCCACCCAAAGTGGGACAAAACCCCTTTGCGGGTTCGGCGCGGTTCGGAGAGGTTTTGCTGCATGGAGGTTCTACTTCGTCACCGGACGACCAGGTTGTTCTTCGCCGGCAACAGGCGGTGGGTATCGCAACCAGCGGAGGCGCTGCGCTTCGACAGCATTCCGGCTGCGCTCGAACGGCTCCAGCAGGAGCAGTTGGGCAGAATGGAGTTGGTGATTGGGGGGAATACTATCCTGCCGGTGGCCGACGTAGCGACCGCGGACGAGCCAAAGTGAGCGGCGTCAGTGCGTCGGCAGGAAGCGGTTGAGGATCTCACTGCGCGGCACCGCCTGGCTTTTGAGGGCATGCTGGCGCTCGAGGACACCATCGCCGTAGGTCGGCGGCGGATTGGGATTCCGATACAGCACGCCGGTGTAGAGCTTTGTGCCGTACTCGCGCGCCAACTCGGTCGCACGCGCGCGATCGGCGGTGTCGTGCCCGAGCGCTTCAAGGCTCTGCATCCGCCCTTTTTGCGCCTTGAGCTGTTGGTCTTCCAATCCGTAAGTGACGCAGGGGGATTGGACGTTGATGAACGCGAACCCCGGGAAACGAATTCCTTCCTCGATGATTTTCGCCAGGCCCGCCATATCCGCCGGCGTGCCCTGCGCCACAAATGACGCGCCATAGCCCATCACGTAGAGCAGCGGGTTGACTGGGTCCTCGAGGCTGCCGAAGCTCGAGGTCACCGTCTTGCGGCCGCGTTGCGACGTCGGGGACAACTGGCCCTTGGTAAGGCCGTAAATCTGGTTGTCCATGACGATATAGGTCAGGTCGATGTTACGGCGGATAACGTGCGCGACGTGGCCACCCCCAATGGAGAAGCCGTCGCCGTCACCGCTGGCCACCAGCACCAGCAGGTCCGGATTGGCCAGTTTAATCCCTTGCGCGATGGGCAGCGAGCGTCCGTGCACAGTGTTAAATCCGTAGGCTGTCGTGTAGCCGGGAATGCGGCTGGAACAGCCGATGCCCGAGACAAACGCAATTTCGTGCGGCGGGCGGCCGAGGTTCGCCAGCGCGCGGGTGATGGCGGTGACGACGCCGAAGTCGCCACAGCCCGGGCACCAGATGGGTTTGAGGTCGCTCTTGAAATCACCCGGCTGGAAGCGGGGCGTCGGAACAGTTTGCAAAGTTGCTGGCATGGTAAAGCGCTGGGTCGAGGGTTAATTAGCTTTCCACCGGTTCGGTTTGGGAGTGGGTGCCATTGCCCTGGAGGGCGATGACCATTTCGCGCAGCCGTTCGAGGACCTCCCCGGGCTGGATGGGATTGGAGCCGCTCTTGGCCAGTGGTTTGACCAGCGGTGGACAATCCACATACATCCGGACCAGCCGATAAAGCTGGCCCTGGAAAGACTGTTCGACGAACAGGCCGCGGCGGACCGACGCGAAGAAATCCTGATAGACCTGCTCGACGACCGGATAAAGCAGTTTTGGGATGAGCAGCTTGGCGTGCCATCCTTCGGCGCGGGCCAGGCGCAACGCCTCGCGGGCGACGCCGGCCACGCTGCCCCAGCTCACCAGGCCGATGGGAGCATCGGGGTCGCCTTCGATAGTGAACAGGTCGCGGCGGTTCTTGAGCGAGTTGAATTTTCTGAATCGCTTTTCGTTCATGCGCGCGTGCATTTCGCCGCTGGCCGTCGGGCGGCCCGTCTCGTTGTGCTCGATGCCGGAGGCCAGGTAGTTGCCGCCCGGCATTCCCGGATGACTCAGCGGGCTGATGCCGGATTCGGTCAGGCGAAAGCGGGCGTAATTGGCCAGCTCATTATCCGTCGGCCGGCGCCGCTCGATGATTTGGACTTTGGAGGTGTCGATCGGTTCGACGGTTTCTTTGCGCTGCGCGATTTCCTGGTCGGAAAGCACAATCACCGGACTTTGGTAGTGTTCGGCGAGGTTGAAAGCTTCGACGGTGACAGGGAAAACATCCGCCACGCTGGTGGGTGCCAGCACCGGGCGCAGACAATCGCCGTGAGCGGAGAAGGCGGCCTGGAACAAATCGGACTGCTCGGCTTTGGTGGGGATGCCGGTGGAGGGTCCGCCGCGCTGAACGTTGATGCAGACCAAGGGCAGCTCGGCAATGCTGGCCAGGCCGAGCATCTCGGTTTTCAACGACATCCCAGGCCCGGAGGTGGCCGTCATCGCCTTCTTGCCGGCGAATGAGGCCCCGACCACTGCGCCAATGCCCGCAATCTCGTCCTCGGCCTGCATGACGGTGCCACCATACTTCCAAAGTTCCCGATCGAGAAACTGCATGATCTCTGTCGAAGGGGTAATGGGATAACCGCTGAAAAAGGTGCAGCCGGCGAACAGCGCCGCGGCGGCGCACATATCGTTGCCGTCGGTGAGCAGCTTGGCCGCGCGCCGGCCCTCGGGGGTCTCGAGTTTGCGATCCTGCTTGAGCGGGTTGGCTTCGGCAAATTCCAGCCCAGCCTGGAACGCACGCACATTGCCTTCTACCACCGGCGCGCCTTTCTTGGCAAATTTCTTGCGAATCCCGGCCAGCATACTCTCGCGGCCGATGCCGAACCAGCCGGCCAGCAACCCGGCGATCACAATGTTTTTGGCTTTATCGGTGCCGGCGTTTTTCTGGGCCATCTCGGTGATGGGCACGCTGAAGACCATCGCCGGCGTGACACCTTCCAGCGGCAGCTTATCCGGCGCAACGCCCGTCGCGCTCTCGTAAATCACAATCGTGCGCGACTCGACCGGCAATTCGGCGCCGAACCGGCGGAAATCCTCCCAATTGAGGGCAACGGCGACATCCAGCGGACCATTCGGATTGAGGACCGGGTGGGTCGCCAACCGGAGCCGGCAGGACGCTTCGCCGCCGCGGATTTGCGAGCCGAAGCTTTTGGTCATGAGCCCGTGGAAACCCTCGAGGGCGGCGGCGGTGACCAGCGATTCACCGGCCGAAATAACCCCATCGCCGCCGGACCCGGCGATGCCAATAATCAAATCTTGACTCATACATTACTTATTCTCGTTTTCGGCGCCAATTCCGCTCTCCCTCTCTTGCCAAATCTTGAACATTTTTTACTCACTCAAATAATAAGTTCAACTGTTTGATGGGGAACCGAGCATCAAGCCGGGTGGTTGGTGAGCGGCGGTCTGTCCCTCGAAGTTCACGAAATCGTGGCTTGTTTTCGGGGCGGTACTCGGTTAATCATGCTGTGGCAGGCAGTTGCATGAATAAGACCCTCGTGGTGGTACCGACATACAACGAGCGGGAGAATCTTCCACCGCTCGCGCAACGGCTTATGGGCCTGCCGGTGCCGGTCGATATGCTGGTCGTGGACGACAACTCCCCTGATGGCACGGGCAAGCTCGCCGACGAACTGGCCGCCAAAGAGGAACGCTTTCACGTTCTGCACCGCACCGAGAAAAATGGCCTGGGCCGCGCGTATATCGCCGGGTTTAAATGGGCGCTGGAACAAGGCTACGAATTCGTCTTCGAGCTGGATGGCGATCTATCGCATAACCCCGACGATATCCCGATGTTTCTGGAGGCGGCCAAGGAAGCCGACCTCGTGCTGGGCTCGCGCTATCTCAACGGGATTCGCATCATCAACTGGCCGCTGAGCCGGTTGATGCTGAGCAAGAGCGCCGCCAAATACGTGCAGGTAGTCACCGGCATGCCGTTTACCGATCCCACCGGGGGATACAAGTGTTTTCGGCGCCGCGCGCTGCAGGCGCTGAACCTCGATGAGGTCCACTCCAACGGCTACAGTTTCCAGATCGAGATGACCCATAAACTCTGGCGCCAGGGCTTGAGGGTGGTCGAGGTGCCGATCATCTTCACCGACCGTTTTCAGGGGCACTCGAAGATGTCGGGTCACATCGTCAGCGAGGCGTTCTGGATGGTGTGGGGGTTGCTGCTGCAGAACAAAATGCGGCGACGCCCGGGGATGCTAACTCACAGAGATTCTCAAGCGCCGCCACCGCCGGGGCAGCCCTCGGGCAAACCGGCGGGCGTCGGCGCGAGCAAAACCGTTTGACCGGCTTGGCGGAGGGCGGACTTCAGTCCGCAGCAATAATCGAATTGAAGCCGGTTTGGATATTGTCACAGCGCACTTGGGCGTCCGGACGTTGCTGCGGGCTAAAGTCAGTCTAAAGTCCGCGCTCCGCCCCGCAGTTGACAATCCTCTGCGCGCGGGGTACTTGCAGGAACAGATCAAACGCAGCTAATAACTCCTATGCGCATCTTTTATCTTCTAGGATTGGGATTGCTCGCCGTAGCCACCGCGGTTTTCCAGGCCTTCGCGGGCGATGGCGGGATGCCCAAAGCGGGCGACCCGGCGCCGCGGGTCTCCGGCACCGACCAGGCGGGCAACGAGTGGCGCCTGGCCGATGTCGTCGGCAAGAAAGTCGTGCTGCTTTATTTTTATCCTAAAGACGACACACCGGGTTGCACCAAAGAAGCCTGCGGGTTCAGGGACCGGATCGCGGAGCTAAAGAAGCAGAACGTGGAGGTTGTCGGCGTGAGTTTCGACGCGCCCGACAGCCATCAGAAATTCATCGCCAAGTACAACCTGAATTTCCCGCTGATTGCCGATACCGACGGCAAAATCGCCGACGCCTATGGCGTGCGGATGTTGGGGCGCAAGATGGCGCGCCGGGTGAGCTTTCTGATTGGGCTCGACGGCAAGATCGTTCACGTGACCGACACGATGAACGCCGAGACCCACCTGAGCGAAATGTCCCAGGCGGTCGAGGCCTTGAAAAAGGGCTAGGTTGCGTTACGGCGTTGTTCGTCCTGGAGCAGTCAGGACGAACCGGGCACGAGGGAACGGCCCCAGCCCATTCAGGCGTGGGCTTTCAGGTAAGGGAGTGACCATGGCCGGCGATACTCGACGGTCGTCAGCTTTTGCGCGCCAGCATCGTCGATGATGCGCTCCTCGGCTCCGTCCCAGTGTACCTTGCGGCCGGTCCGGAAGGCGATGTTGCCCAAATGCGCGACGGTTGAAACATGGTGGCCGATGTCGAGGTTGAGCACCGGCGCTTTTCGCGATTGGACGCAATCCAGGAAATTGCGCACATGGGCCGGGCGCGGGTCGCCGCTGCCGGGGCTCTTGCGCGCGTCCAGGTTGGCTTGCTTGCGTTCGGGGCGGATTTCCCAACCTTCGTCATTGAGGATGATGTTGCCTTCGGTGCCGTTCCATTCGACGCCCCAGGCGCGGTTATTAAGCCCGTTGTTCAAGCCGGCTTTGTGCTCCCAAATCAGCGTGTAGCTGGGGAACTCATAAACGGTGACCTGCGAATCGGGCGTTTCGGAATTATCATCGAAGTAGAATTTGCCGCCGCTGGAGCAGGCGGATTTGGGTGCCTCAGGCCCCATGCCCATGAGCATCATATTGATGAGGTGGACGCCCCAATCGGTCATCAGGCCGCCGGCATAATCCCAGAACCAGCGGAAATTGAAATGAAACCGGTTGGGATTGAAGGGGCGGTTGGGGGCAGGTCCCAGCCACATATTGTAATCGACGCCCGCAGGCGGCGCGCAGTCCGCGGGCTTGCCGATGCCATTCAACCAATCGAGGTAAGCCCAGCCGCGCACCACGCTGACCTTGCCGAGCTTGCCTGAGCGGATGAGGTCGGTGGCTTCAATGATATGTTTACAACTGCGCCATTGTGAGCCCATCTGCACGATGCGGTTGTGGCGGTGAGCGGCCTCGCGCATCGCGCGGCCTTCGGCGATGGTTTTGGCCAACGGCTTCTCGACATACACGTCCTTGCCCGCCTGGCACGCGAGCACGGTCGGCAAGGCATGCCAATGATCGGGCGTGGCGATTAAAACCACATCGACGTCCTTGCGTTCGAGCACGCGGCGGAAATCTTTGACCGTGTCCGGGCGGTGGCTGCGTTTGTTTTCGCAAATTTCGACCGCCTTGGCGAGCATCGCATCATCGACATCGCACAGCACCGCGCAGTCCACCTCCGGGTTGAGAAAGAAACATTCGAGGTCGCCTTTGCCCATGCCGCCACAGCCGATCACCCCGAGCCGCACTTTGGCATTGGGCCCGGGCTCGGCGGCGCGAACGGAACGGACCCAAGGGGCGGCGAGGGAGGACAAAGCGAGGGTGCCGCCGGCGGCGAGCGAAGTTTGGCTAATAAACGAGCGTCGGGAAACTTTTTTCATAAATAAAAGCAAGACAGCGTTTTATGATCGACATTCCAGGCCCCGGGGAGCACCCTCGGGCATGGACTCCGATGAGCGAGACATTTGCATATACCTGCGCGGGTGGCGAGGGCAATTCGTAGCGTTAAAGGAGATCAACCGGCGCGCGGCGGGCAAACGGCGTTATCAGGAGGATTCCAACTGGGCCGTGCCGGTGCTGGGGCGGCTGCTGGAGAACGGAACGATCGAGTCCGATTCGACGGGCCATTTTCGTTTGAAAGCGAAGCCCAAAAGGGAAAAACAGAAACAATGGCTGGCGCCGCATATTCGCAAAGCGCTCGAGGCGAGCGGGAAGAAGTTTGAAGGCGTGCTCGAGATCGAAGATGAATCGGAGTTTTAGAACCCTTCGAGTGCCAGGTCGGCCAAAACATCCACCCAATCGACCGCCAAGGGAGCGGTCATTTCATAGGAGCGGGCGAAGTCGGCTTCAAAAAGCTCATGTTTGACGCGAGCGCCGAACACGGGGTCGGAGCTGGCGACATTTTGTTCGTGATTCACGCGCAGGCTCAGATGATTAAGGTTGCCTGAGCCGAGACAGGCCCAACCGTCCACCAGGAGGGCTTTCACGTGGGTCATCGCCGGGTAAAAATAGACACGGACCCCGTGGGCGTGGAGGTAATTGGCCAGCACAATATTGCTGCGGGCGCCCGCTTTGAAATCGTTGACGCAGGGCAGGACCACGCGCACGTCCACCCCGCGGTTGCGCGCTTCAACCAAAGCGATGATCACGCGCTTATCGAAAAGGTACGGGTTTTCCGCATAGATATAACCCTGGGCCTGGTGCAAAGAGCCAAGCACGGCGGCGGCAAAGGGTTTCCAGGCCGTGGCGGTGGGCAATAAGCGCACCTGCGTCCATTCGTTTGTAGAGGGCGGGAATTTGTATTTAGGCGAGGTCCGCAGTAAAGAGGCTGTGTAGGCCAGGTCGCCTAGGGGCCCTTCGTGCGCCCAATGATGGCGAAACTGGGTTTCGAGTGAATTGACCACGGGGCCTTCCAACTCCACCATCAAATCGTGCCATTCATAACGGTACTCCCGTCCGATATTCATTCCCCCCAGCCAGGCCCGGTAACCATCGACCAGCACCACTTTCGAATGGTCGGCCGAAAACCAGGGATTGAGGAATGGACGCACATGCACATCCGAGCCATCCCGCAAATAGGAGATGATCGATTTAGGGGGAACAAAATCTTCCGGCATGGGTGTGGCGGGAGGCGCCGCGCCGGCGGCGATGCTGCCCATCCGATCGAGGATAACCTGCACCGGGATTTGCCGAGAGCGCGCCTTGAGCAAGTCCGCCATGCCCACAGCCACATCGTCTTTGTCGAAGATGTACATGTCCAAGCGGATGTGGTTGGTGGCGTTGGCGATGCCCTCGCGCAAGCGAGGGAAGAACTGATCGCCATCGATGAGCAGCTTCAGCGAGCCCTGCTGCAACCGAGTGCCCGTGTAGCGGTCCAGCCAGGCTTCCCAGTTGGTGAGGTTCATCCCGACCGCGTGAGAGGGCGGTGGCGGGGAGTAACCGGGTTTGGGCAAGGGGAACCGGATGAAGCGCACGAGGCTTTCGACGGCCAGGTCGGCAAGCCGCGCGGCACTGGACACGGGGTTCTTCAGCAGCGCCCAGCCGTGGCTTTGTGGCAGCAACGCAACGAACCCCTGGGCCGTCAACGAGAGGAACACGCCGCGCTCGGTCGAGTCATAAAGGGCCGCCGGAGCTAGGAAAACGCACCCGCGCCGTTGACGGTCCACAAGCAAAGGCTGGGTGAAGCGCTTGGCGTTAGGGGCCATCACCAGGAAGAGAGAATCGCCGGGATGCGTGCGAGTGAGGTGCTGGTCGATGAGGCGCGCCAGCACTTCGAGTGTCTCATCCAGCGAGTAGCGATGTTCGATGACCACGCCCGGAACAGCGTCGCCGAGCATGGCGAATCGAGGCGCCCCCGTCGCGTCACGATACAGCAGCCGATCGCTTAGATAGGCCTGGTAGTAGGCCCCATGGCCCGGTGTTGCGGGAGTGAGTTCCGAGAGGAGGTTCGTCGCAATCTGGCGCCAATCTGAACCCGCGATTACCGTCGCCTTTCGCCACCCGCGTCCCCGCGGCGCCGCGGACGAAAGGTCGGGGTCCCAGTGTAATAGTGCCGAGCTGACGCGGTAACGGCCGGTGGGAACGCGCAAGCGCGTCCAGTGCGCCTCGAAGGCGATGGCGCCCGTCGGACTGTAAAAAGCAAAGCGAACCTGGTCGCCTTTGACGAATACACTCGGCGGGGGAGAGGACGGAGCGGTCAATGCGCGCCATTCATCGAGGGATTTTTGCTTGGAGGTAAAGGGCCTGGCCGCCGTTGACAGACATCCCAGCAGCAGGCACAAAAGAATCGTGCGCGCGCAACACGGGAACCGGCGGTGGATACTCATGCCTGAGCAGCGTTGTTTTCCGGCGGAGACGGCCACGCTCCCGGTCAGCGCAGCCGATAAGTAATCCGAGCTTTGGTCAGGTCGTACGGGGACATTTCCAAACGGACTCGGTCGCCGACGGTGAGGCGGACGAAGTGTTTGCGCATTTTGCCGGAAAGGTGTGCGAGGACCTCGTGTTCGTTGTCCAGCTTCACGCGAAACATCGTGCCCGGCAACACCGTTGAAATGGTGCCTTCGAGTTCGATTGGTTGTTCAGTACTCATGCGCGCAGTACAGGCCGTAAGCGCGTGGTAAGCTCACATGTTTCCGAGGTGACAGCAAGCAATTAACAGACGGCGCACGAGAACTCAGGGAATCGAGACGAGGTTCGTGCCGGTCAGCGGATCCAGCGGGACCGCGTGCAGGTACTCCGGGACGAGCTCTGCAGGATTAGCAGGGCGGTGGCCGCGCTCCAATTCATAAGCCCGCGCCGCAAGGGTCAACACCAATAGCCGCGTACGAATTTCGATAGCCGCGTAGCGGGCAGAATAACTCCGCACCGTCGCCGCGTGGGTGCGCAAGCTTATTAGCCGATAGTAGTAATAGCGCCAGCCTAACGCGCGCCTGGCCCAACGGTCATCGTTGGCGATAAACGTCCGGGCAGATTCGCGCCGCGCTTCGCTCCTTTCCAATTCCGTGGCCAGCTTCCGGCATTCTTTGGCATCGAGCCCGGGAGCAAGCTTCTCGAGCGGCGTTAGCCCGATGGATTCCACCGCTATACCCACGAGCGAGTCAATGATCAGCCCGCCTCGGCTTTGTTCCTGTCCCAACCGCACGGCCGCAAGATAATCCCCGGCCGCAGTGACCGGGTCGCGGTCCAATTCGGCGACGTGTCCCTCTGCTGCCAACGCAAATCCGAGCCGCTTCAGAACCGCCAGATTCGTTCCGTGAGGCAGGTCAGCAGCGAATACCACAGGCACGCGGCATTGGCAAGCCAAACCGGTGCAGCCAAACCGGTGCGGACCAGATTCAACGAAATGGAGTTGGAGGCCAGCAAGGCCCGCAACTCAGGTGGAGGCAAGGCGCGGAAATCCGAAATGGCGGAAGGGAGAAGCCAGGCCGCCTTAACGAAAGCATCGTAGCCATTGGGATTTGGGAACGCGGATGGGGTGGGGGGTGGCTGGCGCAGAGTCATGACCACCAACAGAACGAGAGCCAAGGCAACCGCACCGCTCAGCACCACGAGGAATCTGGCAAATGCCCGGCGCATACGGAGCCACTGTGGAGACGCGCCGGCACGGCGTCAACGCTCTCCCGCTCCGCCGCTGCACGCTCTTAGCTTGTCAAACCCGTAACGGCCCTCCTACTCTCGAAAAGCAATGGCGCCCCGCCCACCTCTAACCGTCGCCTGGATTTCCTATTTCCCCATCGAATGGCTGCCACAATTGCCCGAGCTGCTGAGGAATTTGCCCAAGCTCCACCCGGCCACCTGGCAACGCGTGCTGCTGGATGAACTGCGCGCGCGCACCGATCTGAAGCTGCATGTGTTCGCGGTGCGCAAGCACTTTCCGCAGCACCAAACATTCGAATGGGAAGGGGTGACGTTCCATTGTTTGAAAGTGCCGGGCGGGTTTCGGACCTTGTCGCTGTTTTGGTGGGAGACGTTGCTGCTGCGGCCGCGCTTGAAGGCGTTGCGCCCGGACCTGGTCCACGCGTGGGGCACGGAACGCGGCGCGGCGATGGTCGCCTCGCGCCTGCGTTATCCGTACCTGGTGACCATGCAAGGCCTGCTTGAATGGTACCTGCAGCAGGTGGATTTGGGGCGCGTGATGCGGCTGGAATCGCGCCTGGAACGCATCAGCCTCAAGCGAGCCTCGGTCGTGACGGTCGAATCAAGGTTTGGCGTTGATTGGCTGCGCCGGCATTATCCGCACCTGGAAGTCCGGCAGGCCGAGCATGCCCCCAACTGGCTGTTCCACCAGGTGCAACGCCGTCCTCAGCTTCGTCCACTCCACTTTCTTTTTGTCGGGATTATGTCGCTGATCAAAGGGACGGACCTTCTGCTGCACGCGCTGGACCGCTTGCGGACGGAGCTGGATTTTCGACTGACCGTGGTAGGTTCCGCCCCCGCCGAGTTTTTGGCGCGGATGAAAGCGTCAACCTCGGCGGCCCTTTGGGAGCGGATCACGCTGCGGCACGGGTTGAGCCAGGCACAAGTCGCTGAGGAAATGGCCCGCGCCACAATGGTTTTGTTCCCCACGCGAGCGGATAATAGCCCCAACTCGGTCAAGGAGGCCGTTGTGGCCGGCGTGCCGGTGGTCGCGTCGGCCATTGGCGGGATTGTCGATTACGTGTTGCCGGACCGGAACGGCATCACCTTTCCGGCAGGCGACCTGGAGGAGTTGGTGAGAGCGATCCGGGCGGCGGCCGCTCACCCGCTGTTCAGTCAGGGCCAGGTCCAGCCGCAGACGCTGCGACAAATGCGCGAGTACCTGTCGCCGAGGAAAATGGCGACGGAATTCTTCGCCGCGTACGAGCGTGCCGCGCGAGAACCGATTGAATCGAACAGGAGTTAACAGAGAAGACAGAGGCCGTAAGGCGCGATCGATTTCCGTGAGTAGAGGCTGCCATGGAAACCCCTCCGTTTTCTCTGTTTCCTCCTGTTCAATTCTGCAGGGTTGGGGCCGGGGACTCAGCTAGCGCGAGTACCTGTCGCCGAGAAAAATGGCGACGGAATTCTTCGCCGCGTACGAGCGTGCCGCGCGAGAACCGATTGAATCGAACAGGAGATAACAGAGAAAACAGAGGCCTAAGGACGTACTGCAGCGCGGTCTTTTGTCGTGAAAGCTCACCAAACCGTAAGGCGCGATCGATTTCCGTGAGTAGAGACTGCCATTGAGAACCCTCCGTTTTCTCTGTTGCCTCCTGTTCAATTCTGCCTGGTTGGGGCTGAGACTCAGCTCACGCCCCGACGTGGCGCTTGAGCACCTCGGAAATCTTTTGCGACCATTTCTCCAATGTGGCCGCTTCCCGGCCTTCGAGCAGCAGCCGCGCTTTGGGTTCGGTACCCGAATAGCGCAGCAACACTCGGCCGCCCTGCGGTTTTAGCTCCGCCTCGGCCTCAGCCAGCAGCTTGGGCAGGTTATCGAGTTGTTCGAATGGCCGCTTTTCACGCACCATAACGCTGGTCACGAGTTGCGGGAAACGCGTCCAGCATTTGCTCAAAGCCGAAAGCGGCGCACCCCTGGTCTTCATGATGCGCAAGACTTGGAGCGCCGCCACCAGGCCGTCGCCGGTGGTGCTGAAATCGCGGAAGATCAAATGCCCGCTCTGCTCGCCGCCCAGCTCAAATCCGTGGCGCAGCATTTCATCGATCACATTCTTATCGCCAACGGGGGTGCGCACGACTCGGCCGCCGGCGGCTTCGACGGCTGCGTCCAGCCCGGCGTTGCTCATCACCGTCGCCACCAGTGTTTTCTCCGGCAGCGCGTTCTGCGCCAGCAAATCCACCGCCGCCATCGCCATGACATCGTCGCCGTCGAGCAGTTGTCCGGCTTCGTCGCACAACAGCACGCGGTCGGCGTCGCCGTCGTGGGCGATGCCCAGGTCGGCGCGGTGCTCCCAGATTTTACGGCACATCAAGGCCGGGTGCATCGAGCCGCAATCCTTGTTGATGTTCATGCCGTCGGGCTGGTTGCCGTAGGTGATCACCTCGGCGCCCAGCTCCCGCAAGACGCAGGGTGTCGATTTGTAGGCCGCGCCGTGGGCGCAGTCCACCACGATGCGCATGCCCTCGAGGGTCAGCCCGCGCGGAAAGGAGGCTTTGGCATGCTCGATGTACCGTCCGAGCGCGTCGTCAATACGCACCGCCTTGCCAATCTCGTCGGCAGTCGGCCGGATATTCTCGATTTGACCGCTGAAAACCAGGCTCTCGATTTCAAACTCGATTTTGTCGTCCAGCTTGTAACCGTCCGCGCGGAAGAACTTAATGCCGTTGTCGTCATAGGCATTGTGCGAGGCGGTGATGACGATGCCGGCGTCGGCGCGCAGGCTGCGTGTGACATAGGCCACCCCGGGCGTCGGCAGGGGACCGATGAAGAGCACATCGACGCCCATGGAAAGAATCCCTGACGAAAGGGCGTTCTCGAGCATATAGCCCGAAAGCCGCGTGTCCTTGCCGAGCACGATCTTGTGGCGCCCGCGGCTGCGCGCCTGCGTTTGCAGGTTCTTGAACACATGCCCTGCGGCACGGCCCAGCTTCAGCGCCGTCTCGGCGGTTACCGGCTCGATGTTGGCCGTCCCGCGAACACCGTCGGTTCCGAAGATTTTCTTTGAAGCGGCCATGGCGGTTTGTGAAGGAGTTCAGGGCGCCGATGGGGTGGGCGGAAAGACAACCTGCGCTTCGTCGGGGTCCACGCGCAGGCGAGTGACACCGGGCGGGGTGGACACTTCGATGCGCGTGCGCATGTCGTGGGCCGCTTCGATCCCTGTCACATCAACAATGGCGCGGATGTCGCGTTCGTACAGCCGGTTCAATACCCCCGGCTCGCCTTCGACCGTCACTTCCACTTCCTTCGGGTTGACGTGTACCAGCCGGGTATCCTGCGCGGAGGATATGATGAGCACCGGCAGATGGCTAAAGGTGCGCTGCGCCAGCGGCACCAGCGACAATGGATGCACGGGCAAAGAGTCTTTTTCGTTCGCCATGCTGTTGACGGTGAACCACACCAGGACGGCCAGGCCAAGCGAGAAAAGCTTCAGCCAAACATCCCGCAGCAGCAGCGTTTTGAGCCAGGCGATCATTTGGCGACTGTGGTGCTGGTGGTGGTGGTCGGCGGCGGCGCATCGGTTTGCCCGACCACCATCGTGCCGGGTGCGGCTGATTCCCGTGGGCGGAAGCGCAGCCATTTGATCCAATCGCGTGAGCTGGTTGCCGGCGTCACCAGCACGGAGGTGAGAAACGCGCGCAACTCTTCGAACGTCACTCCCCGCACTAATTGGGCTTTGTAGGCGTAGGAGACCGCGCCGGTCTCTTCGGAAACGACGACAACCACAGCGTCGGTCTCCTCGCTCAACCCCAACGCCGCCCGGTGCCGTGTGCCGATCGACTTATTGAGGTCCTGGCGCTGGGTCAGCGGGAAAATGCAGGCGGCAAACGCAATGCGGTCGCCTTTGAGGATCACCCCGCCATCGTGAATCGCATTGTTCGGGAAAAAAATCGTCTCGAGCATTTCCGGCGTGGCCTCGCAATCGATGACGATGCCGGATTCCACCGCTTCCTGAAGATGGATGGATTGCTCAATGGCAATCAAGGCGCCGATCCGGACATCGGACAGCCGCTCGACGGTTTGAATAATCACTTCGATGTTCTCGCGCTGTTCGTGCGCGGTGGCAAACAGCGGCAGATTCCCCAACTCGGCCAGCATCCGCCTCAACTCCGGCTGAAAGATGACCAGTACCGCCAGGATGAAGAACGCGGAGAAGGCGCCCAGGAGGTATTGCAGCACGCGCAATTTCAGCAGCACGCTCACCAGCACGAAGGCCAACAGCAGCACGAGAAACCCCGTGACCACCGGCGCTCCCCGCGTCCCGCGGATGAACCGCAGGGCATGGTATATCCCTACCGTGAGGATGAGGATTTCCATCACGGGCCGCCAAACCTGTTGGAGGGTGAACCACATTATTACTAGCTACTATCTTTGTTCCGCCATCACTGCTTCGGTCAGGCGCACCGCCTGTACCGTTTCGGCCACATCATGCGCCCGAATCAACCGCGCGCCGGCGGCTACTGCCAGGCACGCGCACGCCAGCGCCCCGGGCAGGCGTCCCACCGCATCGGCCCCGGGCAAACGGCCCAGAAACCCTTTGCGCGAGACTCCCAGCAGCAAGGGCCGCGCCAATTGCACCAACTCGCGCACTCCCCCGATTAGTTGCACATTATGCGCGAACGTTTTTCCAAAGCCAATACCAGGGTCCAATATAATTTGTTCGCGGGGGATTCCGCAATCGCTCAATTGCTCGAGACGATCAGAAAAGAACTCGCCGACTTCGCGCACGACGTTCTGATACACCGGGTTGTGCTGCATGGTTTGCGGTGTTCCCTGCATATGAACGCACACATAACCCGCGCCGGATTCGGCCGCCAGCCGCCACATTTCCGGGTCCCGCCGGTTGGCGCCCACGTCGTTGATGACACTAACCCCTGCATCCAGGGCCACCCGTGCGACCCCGGCCTTCATCGTGTCGATCGAAATCGGCACGCTCACGCGTCCCGCTAATCCCTTCAACACTGGCATCACACGTTTGAGTTCTTCCAGTTCAGGCACCGGTGCGGCTCCCGGACGGGTGGATTCGCCGCCAATATCCAGCATTTCCGCGCCGTCGGCGACCAGTTTGAGCGCGTGCTCGACAGCCCGCGCCGGATCGAGAAACCGGCCCCCGTCAGAAAAGGAATCGGGCGTAACGTTAACAATCCCCATCACCAGCGCCGGGCGGGGAAAGCGGAACTCAAATTCGCGGCAGCGCAGCAGCACGCTCTTATTCCCGCCCCATTTGAATCAGTTCAATTTCGTAACCTTCCGGCGCATCGACGAAGGCGATTCCCCCGCCGTCCTCTTTGAAGTGGGGGCCGTCGGAATAACTCAAGCCGAGCTTTTGCAGGTGGCGCCCGAACTCCTCGAGGCTGTCCACCTCGAAGGCCAGGTGGGTCAAATCCGGCTGCACTTTCACCGGCCCGCTCGCCGGGAAATGGCACAACTCGATCAGTTCCTCGCTCCCGGGTGTCTTCAAAAATACCAATTCCGACCCACGCGGCGACTTGTGCCGCCGCACTTCCTCCAACCCCAGGACATCCTGGTAAAACTTCACCGTTCGCGCCAGGTCATCGACGCGGTAGCGCGTATGCAGAAGTTTCTTGGCTTTGACCATGACCCACCATACCCCGGAATCGGCTCCAGGCAAGGCGGAGCCCGGCACTTTAGTCCGCGGCAGCGTCCGAAGCTCAAGCGCGCGGCGATTTATCCACGCGCCATGCTCAGTCTGTTGTTGCTGCGGACTAAAGTCCCGCGCTCCGCCCAACCGTCAAAGTTTTGTGTTTGACCGTCGGTCGGGTTTTGGATGAGTATCGCGCGCTGCCCAAAACAGGCGATGTTGTTTCGGGTAGCAAAAAACCTGTCGGCGCGGAAGCCCACACAGTAAATGCTGAATACGAAATCATTTCTGGCGGTTGATTTTGGGGCGGGCAGCCTCAAGCTGGCCGAGTTCGAAGTTAACGAGGCCGGCGGGCTGCGTCTCAAGCAGTATGGGATCAAGTCCCTCGGTGCAGAAGGCTCGCAGGAAACGGCCCGGGAAGCGGTTGTCCTCAAGGCCCTCCAGGAGCTGATTGCTGAAAAAGGAATCAAATCCAAGACCGTCAATGTCTGTGCTCCCGGGTTCCACGTCTTCTCCAAATTCGTCAAATTGCCGCCGGTCGATGCGGGCAAAGTAACCCAGATCATCCAGTATGAAGCCCAGCAAAACGTGCCCTTCCCGCTGGAAGAAGTCGTTTGGGACTACCAGATTTTGGGCTCAACTGCCGGTGGCGAACTTGAGGTTTTGCTGGTGGCCATCAAGGCGGATATTGTCGAGGGCCTGTTCCGCGTTACCGAAACCGCGGGCCTGAGTTTGCAGCTCTGCGACGTGTCGCCCGCCGCGCTGTGCAATTCGTTTCGCTACAACTACGGCGACCTCGAAGACTGCACCATGCTGCTGGATATCGGCGCCAAGACGAGCAACCTGCTGTTCTTCGAGAAAGGCAAGGTGTTCTCCCGCAGCATCAACCTGGGCGCCAACTCGATCACCCAGGACTTCGCCAACGAATCCAAGAAGAAGTTCGATGCGGCCGAGAAGATCAAAATCCAGGAAGGCTTCGTCAGCCTTGGCGGCGCCTACGAAGAGCCTGAAAATCAGGACCAGGCGGCGATCTCGAAGATCGCCCGCCAGTTCATGACTCGCCTCCACATCCAGGTCAACCAGACGATGCAGTTTTACCGCGGCCAGCAGGGCGGCTCCAACCCCGCCCGGTTATTCCTGTCCGGCGGAGCGTCGATCATGCCCTACACGGCGCAGTTCTTCGCCGAGAAACTCAACGTCCCCGTCGAATATTTCAATCCGCTGCGCAACATCCAGATTGATCCGGCGATTAACCTCGAGGACCTGGCGCACGTCGCGCATTCCCTCGGCGAAGTCGTCGGGCTGGGCCTGCGCAACCTGGCGCATTGCCCGGTCGAGCTGAACCTGATGCCGGAGAGCACGCTCAAGTGGCAAAGCTTCAACCAGAAGAAGCCGTATTTGATCGCGACGGCGTTCAGCATTGCCGCGGTCATTGCGGCGATCGGGTTGCTCTTCGACAAGCTGGCGTCCGCCAAAGACGCCGAGCGCGATAAAGTCCACGGCCAGGTTGAGCCGGCGAAAATCGCGGCCCAAAGACTGGACTCGGCGATGGGCAACCGGGCCAAGGCGCAAAAGGAGGCTGACCAAATCGTTACCTGGATGGACCAACGCTACTATTGGCCGCAAGTGCTCTCCGGGTTGCGTGACTCGCTGATCCGGGTTGAAGGCAGCCTGAACCAGAAACTTGGTGTGCCCACCGGTATTTGGGTGGATCAACTCATCACCGTCGAGCCTCGCACCGCCGACGACCAGGCCGCGGCTGCCGCTGCCGCCCAATCTCCTTCGGCCGCCGCCATGGCCCGCGAGTCGGAATTGGCGTTCGCCCGCCGCTATGGCTTGCGCTCCGCCACGCCCGCCGCGCCCGCGGCGTCTCCCGACAGCACCACACCCACCGAAGGCACGCTGAAGAAAAAGAAAGCCGCCGAGGGCGAGATCGCCAACATGACCATTACGTTCCGGGCGGTGGGACTCAATTCGGCGGATGCCAATGCAGACAAGTACATTTATTACGGAGTGTTAGAAGAGTTGAAGAATAATCCGCTCTTTGACAAGGACTACACGGAAGGGGACGGCAATATCGGCACCGAAGACCCCGTGGCGGGCGGGACGAGCCCCTGGCCGGGCACCTTCACGTTCAAGATCAACGTCGGCCTCAAGCACCCGTTCAAGCTCTAGTATGTCCTGGATCAAACGCAACCTGTTCTTCGTCGTCTTTAGCGCCACGGCCCTGGTGCTGGTTGGGCTGGCCGGGTACTATGCCTGGTCGAAGTACACCGCCAACAGCGTCGCGTGGGATAATCTCAGCAACGATTACGAAGAGCTCAAGCGGCTCAACAGCGCGCCGATTTTGCCTGGCGATGGGAAGATCAATAACGTCGAGCTTGCCAACAACCAGCGTGCCCAGCTCCTGACCTTCATCAAGAGCACCCGCCCTTATTTTCAGCACATTCAGCCGATCCCCAATATGCCAGCGGTTTCCGACCAGGATTTTTCCACGGCGCTGGGCATGACCCTGAACCACCTGCAGCGCGATGCCACCAACAATAGCGTTGTGCTCACCGTCCCCAACTACAGCTTCTCCTTCCAGGCGGAGCAAAACAAAGTTTCGTTCGCCGCAGGCGGCCTGGCGCCGCTTTCAGTGCAACTGGGCGATATCAAAGCCATTTGTGACGTCCTCTTCAACGCCAAGGTCAATTCCATCGACAATATCCGGCGCGAACGCGCCTCGCCGGACGACTCGGCCGGGCCGCAGAGCGATTTCCTCGTGGATAAGTCCGTTACCAACGACTTGGCGATCATCACGCCTTACGAGATTACCTTCAAGTCCTTCACGACCGAGTTGGCCGCAGTGCTGAGCGGTTTCGCCAGCTCCCCCTATGGGATGGTAGTCAAAAGCATTAACGTTAAATCCGCCCCATCGGCTCCGCCCGAGCAGACGCCTGGGCCGGGCGTCGCATATGTTGCACAGCCCCAGCCCAGTTACTATCCGCAGCGCGGGCGAATGGAGGGCGACGCTCAGGCGGCCTTCAACAGCCGCTACGGAATTGGCGGCGGCGGCGGCGACGGCGGCTATAGCAGTCGCTATGGTGGTGGCGGGGCCAACGGCGTCGGCATCCCCTACCGTCCGCTGCAGGCGGGACAAGGTTACGCGCCGGCCTATCCGCAGCCGACGTATGCGGCGCAACAACCTTACGCCTCGGGTGCGGCCGCAGTAAACAAAGGCGGGCTGACGACACTGCTCGACGAGAAACAGCTCGAGATCACGATTGACCTCGCCCTCATTAAGCTTCTGCCTCCCAAAAACGCCAGGTAACGATGGATTTCCTCAAGAAACATTACGAAAAGATTGTGCTGGGCATCGTGCTGGTCGGCCTCGCCGGCGCAGTTGTGTTCATGCTCTTTTACATCTCCAACGAGCAGCAGCGCCTGACGGAAATGAGTGATAGCGTCACCCATCCCCGGGTCAAGGAGTTGACCAATCTCGACATGACCCTTTCCGAGCAGGCCCTTAAGCGCGTCGCCACGCGCGTCAGCCTCGATTTTGGCCCGCCCAACCGCCTGTTCAATCCGGGCGCCTGGCAAAAGACCGCCGATAACCGTTTGATTCCGCGCGAGAACGTCGGCCCGGCGGCGCTGACGGTCACCAACATCCAGCCGCTCTGGTTCCGCTTGAGCCTGGAAAGTGTTGAAGCGGTCGAAGGCGGTTACAAATACGTCATCGGCATCGAAAACCAGGCTGACCCCATTCCCGCTCACCGCTACAAGAAAACTACCTACTGCAAGCTGAACGAGAAAACCGACATGTTCACCATCACTGAGGTCCACGGCAAACCCGAGGATCCGTCAGAGTTGGTGCTGATGCTGAAAGATTCCGGCGACAAGGTGGTAGTCAAGAAGGACAAACCTTACGAGCGGGTTGACGGTTACAGTGCCGACCTGGCCTATCCGCTCGAAAACAAGACCTGGCCCACTCGCCGGGTGGGCGCGTTGCTCCCTTTTAATGGCGAGGAATACAATGTCGTCGCTATAAATAAAACCGAAGTCGTACTGGCCGCCAAATCCAACGGTAAAAAATGGACGATTAAGGCCGCGTCCACCGATACCAAACCCAATCCCGACCGAGCCACCTGAACCGCGTTGAATTTTTACTGAACGCCCTCTCAACCCATGATCAAAGCAGCCTCCCTCCCCCTGTGTCTCACTCTGTTGCTGGCGGCCGCCGGCGTTGCCTACGCTCAGGCCCCAGCCCAGGAAACCGCGGTTAACGAAGCCGTCATGCGCCAGGCCGAGCACGTCCTGCTCCGCCAAAAGCTCGGCGACGCCCTTGCCGCCCAGGAACGCCATGACCTGGCCAACGCCGCCAAGCTTTATGACGCCGCCTGGGACCTGGTGCTCAAGGTCGGCATCGCCAATGTCGAACCCGAAGCCGCCCAGACCCGCGCCGGCCTGGCCGCCGTGCGCATGGAATTGGCCCGCGGCGACCAGCGCCACGGCGCCTATCGCGAAGCCGGCCTGGAAGTGGATGATGTGCTCCGCGCCGATCCTGGCAATGCCGAAGCTCTGGCGTTCAAACACGCCAATGACAAAATCATCCAGGACATGCGCGGGCACGTGGCTGACAATGCAACGCTCAGCCAGGTCCCCACCATCATGAACGAGAAGAAGGACGTCGCTACCCTGGTTCAGAATGGCAAGCTGCTCTTCGAGATGGGCAAAATCCCCGAAGCCGAGGCCATCCTTAAGCAAGCGACCAAACTAGACCCGCAAAATCAGGCCGCGTACTATTACCTCAACCTCATTAGCGAAGCCAAATACCAGGAAGCGCTGAATCGCCGCGACATCGCCTCCCGCACCGGCCTGGTCGATATCGAAAAGGCCTGGGCGACTTCGCCCAAGCGCGACTTGCTGCCGCAGCCCAACATGTACGCGCGCACCAACCTGATCAATACCAGCGCCGGCCGCCGCATCATTTACAATAAACTCAACCGGATCCGTCTGGATGAGGTCAAGTACCAGAACCTGCCTTTGCGCGAGGTCGTCAACAACCTCTATGACCAGGCCAAGCGGCGCGACCCGGAGAAGCGCGGTATTAACTTCATCATCAACAATAACGTGGATACTGCGGTCAACCCGCTGGCTCCCCCCACCGGCGGGCCCGTTCCTACCGATCCGACTACTGGCTTGCCCCTGCCGCAGGCTGCCCCGGCTGAGCAAACCGATATCGGCGATGCCTCCATTAAAATCGATCCGGCCCTGACGGATGTCAGCCTCGCGGATGTCCTCGATGCCATTGTCAAAGTTTCCGACAAGCGCATCAAATACTCCGTCGAGGATTACGCAGTCGTTTTCTCTGTCAAAGCCAACGACCCCCAACCGCTCTATACCCGGGTGATTAAAGTGGACCCCAATACTTTTCAACAAGGTTTGGAAGGCGTCACTGGGTTTGACTGGGGTTCGATTGCCCAGGCCAGCAATGGCGGCGCCGGCGGCGGCGGCGGTATTGGTGGCGGCGGCGGTATTGGTGGTGGCGGCGGTATTGGCGGCGGCGGCTTGGGCGGCGGCGGCCAGGGTGGCGGCTTGCTGACGGTGCCGCGCATCAACGTTGCCGGTGGCACAGCCGGTGGCGGTATCGGCGGCGGCGGCGGCGGCGGCGTTGGCGGTGGCGTTGGCGGCGGCGGCATTTTCGGCGTGACCATCACGAACAACATGGTCGCCCGGCAGGCGATGGTCCGCCAATTCTTCCTCACCATGGGCGTCGATCTCAACCCGCCCAAGACCGTCTTCTTCAACGATCGCGAAGGCACCATTATCGTGCGCGCTACCCTCCAGGACCTCGATACCATCGAACAGGCCGTCCAGGTCCTTAACATTGCTCCGCCTCAGATCCACATTAAATCCAAGTTCCTCGAAGTCGCTCAAAACGACACCCGAGCTTTTGGCTTCGATTGGTTCCTGGGCAACTTCCTGATGGGCGGCGGTAAACTCGCCGCCGAAGGCGGCACCGCGCCCTCTTATAATGGCGTGCCGACCGCGGCCAATCCGCAGGGCTTTTTCCCCGGCACCCAAGGGCCCAATGCCGCCGCCGGCATCGCGGGTAACACCATTGCTCCTTCGGCTTCCGACCAACTCATCACCTCCGGCTTGCGTAACACCGTCAATGCCCCGGCGATTGCAACCCTCACTGGCATCCTGACCGACCCACAATTCCGCGTAGTGGTTAAGGCGCTTGAACAGCGCGACGGCACCGACCTGCTGGCCGAATCGTCCGTCACGACTCTCAGCGGGCGCCAAACCGAAGTTGAAGTCCTGGACCTGCAAACGATCGTCATTGGTAACACCGTCGGCGGCGTGGGCGGCGCCAGCGCCGCGCCCACAACTGGAGGAATTGGTTCGACTGTCCTTAGCCAAACGCCCATCGGCAGCAGCTACGCAACCGAAACCCTGCCCTTCGGGCCGACACTCGATTTGATTCCCTATGTGGATGCGGATGGTTTCACGATCCAGATGACCATTATTCCCACCTACGTCGAGTTCATCGGCTATGACAATCCCGGCCAGTTCGTGCCGCAAGCCCAATCGGTCGCCGGCAACAACATCGGCGTGCCCATCACCGGCGTGCTGCCACTGCCACGCTTCCGGGTGCGCCAGGTTACCACCTCCTGCATTGTCTGGGACGGCCAGACCATCGTGCTGGGCGGCCTCATTTCCGAGCACGTCAGCAAGGAAATGGATAAAGTGCCGATCCTGGGCGATATCCCGATGGTGGGCCGGTTATTCCGCAACGAATCGAGTGTCAGCCAGAAAAAGAACCTGATGATCTTCGTCACCCCGACGATTATCGATCCCGCGGGCAATCGCTTCCATTCGGAGGACGAAATGCCCTTTGCCCAGAACGCGATCCCGCTGCAAAAGCCGATCGTGCCGCCGGCGCAATAACGCACTACGTACCGCATCTTTCCTATGTTATTCTCGCGCTCTGCCCATAAAGCGTTCCTGAGCGGGCTGCTGGCCTTGGGCATCCCCGCCGGCCTGCTGGCCCAAGGCATTTACACCCCGAGCGGGAGCGAATACCCCATCGCCCCATCACTGCCCGGCGACCAGGTTCATCCCTGCCTCGCGCTCACCACCAATGGCGGGTTCCTCGTTTGGGAAGACAATATCACCGACGGCTACGGCCTGGGGATTAGCGCAATACGTTTGGATAGCGGCTTCTCCCCAACGCTCGCGCCGTTCCGGGTCAATGTGACCGGCACCAATGATCAAGAGCATGCGAAGGTCTCGCTGCTTAAGGGCGGTGGTGCGGCATTCGTTTGGCAAGGAGGTAAGGAAGGCTTGCAGCACATCTTTGCCCGCTTTCTTTCTAGTTCGAACACTTGGCTCTCGAGTACAGACATTGTGGTAAACGCTGTCTCGACCCGTTATCAAGTCAATCCCGCCATCGCGACACTTACCAACGGCAATGTCGTCATAGTCTATAGCAGCCTCAATCAGCAGGCTACCAATTCCCTGCAAGATGTGTACGGCCAAATCTTCTCTTCCACTGGTCAGAAGGTCGGCGGTGAGTTTCTTATCAACCAGTTTGCCGCCTATAATCAGCGGGACCCCTCCGTTGCGGCGCTCGCGACGGGCGGCTTCGCGGTTGTTTGGATTTCCGAGCAAGAGCGCAGCGGGAACATGGATAACGCTAACTCGTCTTACCTTTATTCGGTCAGCACCAACAGGGCGACGGTGGATGTTTTTGGCCGGCTGTATAGCGCTGCCGGGACACCCGTGGCCGGCGAGTTTCTCGTGAATAGCAGCTATGATATCTGTTCGAGTCCTGTCCTGGCCGCGGGCACCGATGGTGGGTTCATGGTTGCCTGGGCCCAAAGGAACGCGCAAATCCCTCAATATAGCTGGGATGTTTATGCCCGCCCTTATTCGAGTGCGGGCGTTGGCGGCTCGACCCAAACCGTTAACACTTACCTCTATGGCGATCAGTACCTCCCCCGGATCAGCGCTTTGGGGACCGACTATTTTGTCGTTTGGACCAGCCTGGCCCAGGATGGCTCCCGCGAAGGCGTGTTCGGTCAGTACCTGCGCAGTGATGGCACGCGCGTCGGGGGCGAGCTGCGTATCAATACCACCACTATCGGCCAGCAAATTCACCCCAATGTGGCCTCCGACGGGTTCAGCCGCTTCGTCATCGCCTGGACCAGCTATACTGCCGGTGGCAACAGCTTCGATTTATTTGCCCAGCGCTACGTCAATACGGCTCAACCGCTGGTGCCGATGAATCCGCCCTTCGTTGATGTGCCGTTCATTCTGGTCAATGGCGCTTATGTTCCCCAAATCCGCGTGTCTTGGCCGCTTCAGTCGGGTCTGCCGATCGATCACTACGAGGTTTATGCGAATGGGTCGCTCACCCCGGCTGCTCTGCTGACCAACGTTGGCACATGGACCCTCACTGGCATCGCGCCGGGCAGTAGCAACTCATTTCAGGTTACCTACGCAACCACCGATGGCCGCCGCGCGCCGTTGTCTGGCGCCAGCACCGCCACCACTTGGCTGGGTTATAGCTGGTATGGCGAACTGCCTCTTGAATGGATGCAGAAGTACTACACTTGGGACAGCTCTCACTGGCCCTCCCCCAATGTCCCCCTCACTGCTGGCGGCCCCTCGCTCGAACAAGTGTTTCTCTCGGGCGGCAGCCCGCTGGACGCCAGCACCTGGCTGCGCACGGCACTGGCGGGCACGCCTCAAGGATTTTTCCTCAACTGGAACCCGCACCCCGGCTATACGTACCAGGTCCAGACCTCGAGCAACCTGAGTTCGTGGTCGAACATCGGGGCGCCGCGCTTTGCGGCCGGCAGTAACGACTCACTCTACGTGGGCATCCATAACCCCGCTTACTATCGCGTGCTGCTCCTCCGCTGAATTCATTTCTATGCTGCGATTATTCAAACGCTCCCTTTCGCTGGCCTTGCTGGCCGCCGGCCTCAAGCCCGCGCTCGGTTTCGTGCTCCTCGGGCCCGTGAACGAGCCCTACCAGGTGACTACCATCGGCTACAACCTCCCTGTGGACGTCGGTGCTCCCAAAAACTTCGGCGAGGAGTTCCGCCGGAACACTCCGGTCATGTACTATGCCTGTGACGCCAGTTTCCGGAATTACTTCGGTGATGCAGGTGTCGCTGCGATCGATTCTGCTTTCAATGTTTATAACAACCTCGGGCCGGTCTCCAGCTTCAGCCCCGGCCTCTCCGAATTCCCGTTTAAGACCTCCCGGAAGAATTACCAGGCTGAGGCGCTATACATGCTGGACATCAAAGCGGTGACGATGCAGTTGATCATCGAGACGCTTGGCCTGGGTGAGCCTTCCCGGTACAACTGGTGTCTCCATGATCGGTACCTGCTTCCTGGCACGGCCTGCCCCTTTGGCGAGGAATACCTGGTGATCAAACGCAACTTCGATCCGCCTTATGGGACCGCACTCGATCAGCTCAAGCCCACTAGCTATGTCAATGGCGTTCTTTACGGTTATACCATCCAGGAGTTTTGCACCGGGCCAGACCCCCTGGCGTTTTGCCTCCCGTTCGCTGTCGATAACACCGCTGATGTGGACAGTGTCAACACCCCCGTGTCCGATTATTTCGGTTTTGGCTATGCCTTCACGACTTTCTCCTACTCTCCCTTCGGTTTGTTCTATAACGGGTTGACCTACGATGATGTCGGCGGACTCCGCTACCTTTATCGTACCAACAACGTCAATTACGAAAGCTCCGGCCCCGACTCCTTCGTGCACGTGACCAATACTACCCCTACGCTTTTGGTCACTTCCAACCTGACGCTGCTTGCTTCCCAGGCGCTTACGAATGACGCCCCGACACTCCTCACGCTTTATCCGAACCTCACCATCCTGGCGAGCAGCAACTTCTTTTCTAACGTTTACACGACCAATTACACCGCGTACTTCACTAATTTCCCCTGGGACCCGGTCGGCACACCAGCTCACCTGGCCTTCCTGACGAATGTCACCTCGACGGTGGCCACCCTGTATGCCCATACCTTTGGTAATGTTGAACAGGTCGTGCCCAGCGCAACCGCCCCTTCAGGTTGGGCGTTTGTGCCACTATTGAGCCCGCCTGCCCCGAACGGCCGCGCGTGGGTTACCGTCCAGACTACCACCGTTGGGATCTCGAATAATCCCTGGGGCCCGGTCGGCAGTACCCAGACCATAACCAATACCTCTTCGCAGACTTACCAAACCAACGGGGTGGTTGGGGATTATGTCATTCTCCCCACCAACTGGTGCGAGGTGTCCATTATTGCCGCCCAACTCACCAATGTTACCTCGTTCACCAACCCCATCACCGTCGCGACTAATTTCCTCGTTAATACCAACGTCAGCGGGTCCCTGATTTCCTTCACCCAGAACCTGGTGACCTATTTCACTAACCATTACTTTGTTGTTTATCCGATCACTTGCAACAATTCGAATGTCGCGCTGTATCAGGGTATTGATAAATTCACTTTCATTCGCCGTGATTTCGACTCACTCACAGGCCGCTACTGGCAGCCAATCACCAACTGGTATGTGCTGAACATGGTCACGAATAACACCATCGTCCCTCAGCGGGTGCACCGTGTGGTCGTGCGGCCGGACATCCTCATTTCGGCGGCCGATTTAGCATCCGGACCTGGCGCGGTACCTAACGTAGTGGTAGTCACCCGCAGCATGGGCGCCGGTGGTGGCTATAACACCAATTATGTCAACTACAACCTGGCCGGGCCGGGCACGATCGAGAGCGGTAATGTACCCGGGCCGCCCGGCGGAGGTGTGTTGCCGGGCACTCAGTTCACTTATAACAATGTCGGTCCGATCTTCTTCAATGTCGGGTTGGTGGACACCAACGCCTTCCTCGAGGACCAGGACCAGGTTCCGGTTTTCATCTGGGGGTCATTCGATGGCACTACTAATGCCCCCACCGTCTATCCTAATGATTTGAGCATCACCACCCTCGAGAATGAAATGCTGGTTCAGGTCACTCCCCAGTCGCTGCCCGACGGTACCGTCAACTCTACCTATTCCGTTGCGTTGCAGGTCCAAAGCGCAACTCCGAACATCCAAGGGCCGTTCACCTGGACATTGGCTCCGAGTTCGCCCGGTTTACCGCCTGGACTGTACCTCTCCACTGACGGCTTCAACAGCGGTCTGATTTCCGGCACGCCGCTCCAGGACGGTTTCTTTGATTTTGTCCTGGAAGTGACCGATGCGTTCGGCAACACCATCGATCGCAGCACGTCGATTCATATCCTGCCGTCACAATAAAGCCACTCAGCCATGGAAGCCATTTTTCACAGGCATTTGTTTATGAGACCGAAGTTAATCGCTGCCGTAGTGTCGCTAGCATTGTTATCGGCCACGGTTTCCCGCGCGGCCGACCCGATTTGGGAGAATTGGGGCAATTATTTCCTGAACTTCACCAACGCACAATACACGCCGCCGATTGACGCCGTCACCGTTGTCAATCACTCGGGTGCCACATTTACAGTTGGTACCAGCTCCACCTTCAACACGTTTGACACCGTCAATTACACCAATCAGGGACAGATGACCGGCAATCCGGGGTTCGATTTCGAGAACATACCTTCCGGTGACGGCGTGGCGACCTGGAGTTCTAATTTCATCAACCAGCAAGGCGGAGGGAACAACGGCACGATCAGCTGCGACGGCATTTTCACTTTCTTCATCACCCCCCAGCTTCCAGCCGGCAATCTCACCGGCAGCTCCAAATGCCTGGTTTATGCCAGCAATATTGTCAATTCCGGCACCATTAATATGAGTGCCAGCAGCCTCATTAAAATGCACGGCACGAGCGTAGATATTAGCCGTGGGGCGATTCTGATGGCCAATCCCAGTGACTTATTTGGTTTCTTTACCGCCGGCCAACTGGATGGGTACTGGGGCGTTGGCACTGCCGATATCCGTTACTTCAACGCGCCGCCGAATAATGCGGGCCAGGCCAGTTTACTAAACCCGACAGCGATGTTCCCCATCGTCAACGGGGCGACGGAGGCAATCCCCGACGTGTATAATATAACCAACCGGTATTCCGTCCCAGGGTTTGGACAGTTGGTGCTCTTTAACCCGCTGGTTTACACGCTCACTTGGGTCGCTAATAATGGTACTAACTTCCTGACGCAGGTGGTCGCGCTGCTTAATACCAACGCTGCTTTCACCCCGAGCGTATATTTCTCCCCGAACGAAATCGGCGTGCAGTGGCAGTGGAGTTCAACCAATTTCCCAAACGGCGGCGTTAATTCGAGTAACTATTTGTTCCTGACCGATGACTTCGGTGAGGTCACCAACCTCCAAACGGTGATTGATGGCCAGGCGGGGCCGCGGCTCACCTATATCCCCATCAACTATAACTTTGTTCAGGGCACGCCCTACACAACCTTCAACCCGTTTGCCATTCAAGGTCAGCCGGTTTCCCCAGGTCAGATCCCATTCATCCCCGGCGTCGTCACCAACGATTACTCGGCTTATCAGGCAATCTTTTCTGCCGCGACCGAACTGCCGACTGACGTCGGCTTCGGCAATGTCACCAATCTAGCTGGCCGTATTGAGATCACCGCGGACAAATTTCTTAACCTGACCAGCAGCCGCATCTCTTCACTGAATTATCTTTTATTGAAGAGCACCAACCATTTTGCCGGCAGCAGAGGCGCCGTCATCTCCTCCCCGAACCTGGACTTGTATCTCCGCACCACAAATGCCATTTTGAATGTGACCAATCTCGTCGCCCCCTACTTGAACCATCTCGCTGGCACTTGTGATCTGTGGAGCGCCCGGTGGACGAATGTCGTCGGCTCGGTAACCAACTCCTTTCATGTGCTCTTCGTGGACAGCGCGTTTTCTCCGGTCACCGCCCCGCTGATTCAGACGCTCAATCTTACAGTCACGAATTTTAACGCCGCGACGAACAATCTGGTGATCAGCGACGTGCTGAACGTCACCGCCAACCTCTTACTCAAGGCCGACACGCTTACGATCACCACGAACCCCGGCAACATCTTTGCTCCGGTCGGCCAGCTCAACATTCTCAACCCAAATATCGTTTGGTCCACCGCGCTGCCTGGCCTGAGTGCCCTGACCAACTGGGGCATTATTACTGCCCAAAACGCCGTGTACTTCGGCGGTTCCCGCAGTCAGCCTCCTTATAACACCAATATCGTGGATGTCCCTTATCAGAACTTTGTCAACTACGGCGGCATCACTAACCAGGCAACACTCCTCTGGTCCACGCTGTTCCAGAATAGCGGCGTGTTCGAGTGTGGCCAGGGGTCCTTCAATCTCCAGAAAGCTTGCCTCGTTACTCTCACCAACGGGTTAATCCATGCTCGCGGCGGTGATATCGATCTGACTGGCTGCAGCATGCTGGTGAGCAATCATGCGCTGCTGGCCGGTGGCGCGTTGACCCTGGCGGTTACCAACTCGCTAGACGATGGCAGTCTCGGCCCCAACAGCGCCGATGGCATTACGAATAAGAACTCCTGGCTGGCAGGCAATGGCATCAACTTGCTGGTGCTGCCCTCCCAAGCCAGCCTGCTCGGTACCACAGTCACTAACCTGGCAGCGGATTATGCTCTGGTTGACAGTATCTGGGCGGGCGCCGACCTCGGCAACACTGCCGCCGGCTTCGCCAACAATGCCGCTCTGGGTCGCCTGATTCTCGATGGCCTCACCAACAACACCTACGAGTTCACTCCCGCCACCGGCCATAACGCGCTTTACGTTGACCGGCTCGAGCTACTGGACTTCGTTGCGATCAACCAGGACGGCGCCGGCAACTGGGCCTCGTTGATGTGTGACCCCGGCATGACCGTCTATTACGGCCAGGCGCTGGCTAACGGCATGGACATTTCTGAAAAACTCAACCAGGTTAACAACCACCAGTTCCAGTGGGTCAGCAATTTCAACACCGGCTTTTTCTCCTCGACTAACGTCGTTTATACCGATGGCAGCACCAATCGGCTCAACACCGCGCTGGTCACCAGTTGCGACATCGATTCCAATGGCAACGGCATCCCCAATTGCCAGGACCCGAACCCCATCCCGGTTCTTTCGGCGCGGAGTTTTGCCCTCACGGTGGGTGTCACAAATCGGCCGTCCCCAGCGGCGCTAGTCTCCTGGAGCGCCTTCCCCGGCACCACCAACTACTTGCTAAGCGCCACCTCCGCTCACGCCACTAACTGGACCGTTGTTACCAATTTCTATTATCCGGGCCCGTTGCCGGGCCGGGTAACCGTCGCCGATTTGGTTCGCACTAATAATCCCAAGTTCTATCGCGTCCGGGCCGTGTTGCGCTAACCGGACCAGGGGAACTGCGGATGAAGAAAAAATTTCTGATCCGCAGCAGCAAGCGCTGGACATGTCAAATCGTCTTTGATTTACTGGACAGTGGTGGGACTAAGGTCGCGCGCAGGGCAGGTTTCTAACCTGCTACCGCGCCGGTTGCGCATCGGCAACGGTCGGCCTGCGCCGGCTAAGAATTTGGGCCTGCGACGCGCCGGGGTTATGGCGGCGCCGCCGAGTTTTGGTTTTGATCAGTTAACGAGTAGAAGTTATGCAAAGATCGCGTTTGAGTACCTCGTTTTGGGGCCGGTTGGTTTTGCTGGGGCTTAGTCTGGCCCTGGGCGCGCCAGCCCTTTTGGCCCAAGCCCCCCCGAACGACAATTTCGCCAGTGCCACTGTACTGGTTGGACCCAGCGGCACAGTCAACGGTTCAAATATCGGCGCAACCCTTGAAGCGGGCGAGCCGAGCATCACCGGCAACCCGGGCGGCGAATCCATTTGGTATGTCTGGACTGCGCCGGCGGACATGACCGTCACATTCAACACGTTTGGCAGCGATTTCGACACACTCCTCGGCGCTTATGCCGGCACCAGCCTCGCCGCCCTGACCTACGTCGCCGATAACGACAATTACGGCAGCGGCCTCCAGAGCAGCCTCACTTTCACCGCCACTAGCAACTCGGTTTATTACATCAAAGTCGATGGCTTCAACGCAGGTGCCGGTTACGGCGCATCGCAGGGCAGCGTTGTCCTCAATTGGGGCAGTTCCATCAGCGTCGGGCTCCAGGCCGGCGATTTCCGCTTCACTTCGTCCTATTACCTTTCGAGCGACTATGATACTTCCTGGCAGCCGCCGCTGGACCCACGCGGTGAAATGCTTTCGGTTCCGGCCCACATGACCATCACGCGCGAGCACGGCTCCGCCGGCAAGGTGCAGGTTACCTACGCGATTACCAACGGCTTCTACACGAATTGGTTCACAAACTACCTCTACGGCACCAACATCTATTCGACCAACATCGTCTATGATACGAACGCCAACACAATTGTCGCGAATCAAACCACTTTCACCAACATCTTAAGCACCAACTGGTTTACCTTCAGCGAATTCCAGGACCTCCAATTCGATATCTTCCAGTATCTAGAGGAAATTGACCTGACGAATTTCACCGTGACGAACGCAAACGGTGTTCTGGTCCCGCCTAATGGTCTCTATACCATCACGAACGACCTGCCGCCCGGCACACTGCCCCCGGATTGCACTTCGTTCCCCGGCTCGTTTTGGGTGAGCAATGCGGTTAGCGTTACCCTGGCCAACACTAATTGGGTAGAGACGAATTATACCTACACGGAGATTTATTGCATGCAGCAGCCGCCGGTGGAACAGATCATTCCCTCGGCCGTCGATGGCGTCGATTATACTTCCGGGATCGGCACCACCAATTTTGACGACTACCAGATGAGCGCTGACGTCATCGTAGATATGTTGCCGCCTTCCTTCCCGTTCCAGGAGGGCTCGATTCCAAGGGGCATCGGCTTTTACATAAACCGCTACCTCGTCGGCACCATTCTCAATGTCGCGTTGGACCCGCTGGAATCTTCCACCATCGGCGCGCCAACTGCTTCCACCCAACTGACTAATGCCGTTCTTAACGTGTTGAACGAAGACACCGCCGATTTAAGCGCGGGCGAGAATTCTCCCCATCTCTTTGACTCCGGCCGGCTGGCAACGAACTATTTTAATTTTGAGCGGGCCACCATCCGCTGCACGCGCAACGTAGGGGGGACGCATCAGGCCGTCATCTATGTCTATCGCCAAAGCCTGGATTACTCGGCCGGCACGTCTGTCAACTATCGCATCGATCACCTTAAAGGTCCTCCCACCGATAACGGCAACAACATATTTCCCGAAGCTCCCGACGAAATCCCGCTGCAGGCCGGCTCGGAGTACGCCACCCCGCCCGGTTCCGCGGCCTACGGCACCAACCCGGACTTTGACTCCGTTACCGGGCAGCTCCAGTGGGGCGCTTTTGACGGCACTCCCAAACCGATTACCATCGACATTACCAACTACAACGACGTCGAATTCAACGAAGACCTGCTGGTCGAACTTTACTTCCCCGACCCGCAGCCGACGGACCGGTTTCTGGGCAACGTCCATTACTGCGTGCTGACGATCCTGTTTGATAACGAGCGCGGCGACGCGCAACCCGCCGGCGCGGTCGATCGCATGCACAACATGGACGACGATTCCAGCACGTTGCCTCACCCTTACAACCTCCATCCCGGCGCAAATAGCACGGTGTACGCCGTGGCCGTTCAGCCCGACGGCAAATCAGTGATTGGCGGCGATTTCAGCGCCTACGACACCGAGGTGCGCAACCGCATCGCGCGGATGAACGCTAACGGCCTGCTGGATACCACTTTCAATCCGCCCGGCGGCGCCGATCAGTTTGTCAGTTGCCTGGCGATTGATCCGGCCGGCAACGTCGTCGCCGGTGGCGCGTTCAACTCGATGAACGGCATCAACAGCAAAGGCGTCGCGCGGCTTCTGCCCAACGGCACGTCGGACACCAGCTTTTCGCCTGGGGCCGGCGCCAGCGACATCGTCTGGGCCCTGGCGTTCCAAACCAATAGCATCATTGTCGCTGGGCAATTCACCTATTTTAACAATCTGCCCGCCTCATTCATTGCGCGGCTGAGTCCCGCCGGTGTCTTTGATCAGAGCTTTGTTCCCAACATCGATGGCCCGATCCAGGCCGTCGCCGTTCAGCCCGACGGCAAGATCCTCATCGGTGGCGATTTCCTCACCGTCAACGGTACGCCGCGCACTCGGTTGGCTCGGCTCAATGCCAATGGTTCCCTGGACACTTCGTTTGATCCCGGTTACGGGTTCGATAATACCGTCTATACGATTGTCCTCCAGCCTGATGGCCGGATTCTGGCTGGCGGCAGCTTCCAGTACGTCGGCGCTCAGAGCCGCAACTCCATCGCGCGTCTGAACACCAATGGCAGCGTCGATCAGACCTTTGATCCCGGTGACGGCGCCAACGACACCATTTACTCGATTAACATCCAGCCCGACGGCGGCATCATCGCTTGCGGCGTGTTCAGCGCCTTCAACCAGGTTCGCCGTAACACCATGGTCCGGCTTTTCGCCAACGGCGTGGTCGATACCAGCTTCATGGATACCGCTTATAACCAGTTTGCCGGCCTGCCGACTCACTACTGGGATCCAAATGCCGAGACCCGCAATTTCATCTACTCTTCCGCTCTGCAACCCGATGGCAACCTGATGATCGCCGGCGGCTTCCATCGCGTCGGCGGCGGCTGGACCCGCGACGATGTCCGTTACCGTGAGAACGTGTGCCGCATCATCGGCGGCGCCACGCCGGGACCCGGCAACATGAGCTTTGCCTATAACTCGATCAGCGCCGATCAGTTCAGCGACCAGGTATTCGTCACGCTTAACCGCCAAAACGGCACGCTGGGTCCGGCCACAGTAACGGTGGGCCCGAGCAGCGTCGCACCGGGGCCTGGCGTTGGCGTCGATGGCCAGGATTTTTCGTTTAATCCTATTTACGCTAATCCGGTGTATATCACCTCCTGGGCGAGACCGACGTGGCAGCTCCAGGATGGCACTTTCGGCCAAAATCAGGCTAACGCTCAAACCATCGAGCCGGGGACCACCATCCCCAACCCCGCTGACAAGGTCTTTATCAACATCCTGGATAACACCAACGTCTCGGGCAACCGCTCCTTCAACATGAAGCTGAGCCACCCGAGCGGTACCGACCTGTTTTATCTCGGCGGCCAGAACATTCCCCTGGGATTTGCCCTCGGCAGCGACACTGCCACCCTCAACATCCTGGATTACCACAATCTGCCGGGCACGCTCGGCTTCAGCGCGCCGACCTACGTGGTGGGCGAAGGCGGCACGAACGCCATCATTACCGTTACCCGTACCAACGGCCTGGCCGGTCTGGTCAGCATTCACTTCGCGACTGCCAACGGTTCCGCCACCAACAATATTCATTACTACGCGACCAATGGGATTCTGACGTTCCTCCCCGGCATTACCAACCAGAGCTTCGCCGTCAAAATCATCGATGAAAACATCGTTGATTATGATCATACCGTGCGCCTGAACCTGTTCGCGCCCTCGGGCGGAGCCACCGGCGGTCTGACCAACGCCGTGCTAACGATCGTCGATAATGACGTGCGCGGCGGCTATGTCCAATTCAATTCGCCGCTGATGGGCACCAACCTCAACGGCCCGTTCGCGATCTACGGCACCAATGAAAATGCCGTCTATGCCGCGGCAATTATCAGCCGCAACGGCAGCGGCGCAGGTTTGTTGAGCGCCCAACTGGCGGTTACCAACGGCACCGCCATCAATGGTTATAATTTTACCGGCTTCACCAATACCCTGACCTGGGTGGACGGTGACGTTCGGCCCAAAGTCGTTCCCATCCGCCTGTTTGACGATGGCGTAGTTGAGACGACGCCGCTGACGGTCAATCTGACCCTCTCGGCTACGACGCTCAATGGCCAGACTAACTCTCAGTCCCTCGGCTCGCCGCAATTCGGGGTGCTCTACATTACTAACAGCGATTTCCCGGGCCAGCTCGCCTTCAGCACCCCGGTCTATGCCGTCAACAATAGCGGCGGCCCGGCGATTATTACTGTCGTGCGCACCGGCGGCAATGCCGGCGCCGCGACGGTCAATTTTGCCACTCTCCCTGGCACATCGACCCCGGGCGTCGATTTTACGCCCACCAATGGCGTTCTGTATTTCGGCCCTGGTGAAGTCAGCAAGAGTTTCGCGGTGCAGGTGATGGATACCGGTCTGCCGGAAACTCCGCGATTTGTTACGCTGCAGCTCAGCGGCGGCACCCCGGCGGGTATTCTTGGCGCACCCAGCACGGCCATTCTCAACATCGTCAATAGTGAAAACTTCAATAACCCGCCCGGCGGCCTGGACCCGACGGTCAACCCGGCGTTCGGATTCAACGACGCGGTCCACGCCCTCATCCAGCAGCCAGATGGCAAGTTTCTCGCCGGCGGCGATTTCACCCAGGCCGATGGTCTGCCGCGGCAGCGCATCGCGCGCATCAACACCGATTTCTCGCTGGATACAGGCTTTTCATCGGTCCTGTCCAGTTATGGCGCCGGCGGCTCGGTGCTGGGCCTGGTTTGCCAGAGTGATTTGCGCATCCTGGTTTGCGGCTTGTTCACCAACTTCAATAGCTTTGCGCAGAACTATGTCACACGCCTGAATGCCGACGGCACGCTCGACAGCACCTTCAACATCGGCAGTGCCGCCGATAACCCGGTTTATTCCATGGCAGAAACCTTCGTCGGACCCGATCGCAAGGTGCTGCTGGCGGGTGCTTTCCTCCATTTCAACGGCCAACCGGCCAATTTCATCACCCGCCTGAACAATAACGGCTCGCCGGATAATAATTTCCAGCCGGGCAGTGGCCCTAATGGCCCGGTCCAGGCGCTGGTGGTGCAGCCCGACGGCAAGATTGTTATCGGCGGTGACTTCACCTCGTTCAACGGCGTCGCCCGCGTCCGCATCGCCCGCTTATACGCCAACGGTTCGCTCGACTTGAGCTTCGACCCCGGCGCCGGGGCCAATGACTCGGTCCGCTCGATTGCCGTGCAGAGCGACGGCCGCATCCTGATGGGTGGCGTGTTCACCAATATCAACGGCGTCGCTCTCAATCACCTTGCGCGGCTCAACGGCGATGGTTCGGTGGACAATACCTTCACCCCCGGGCTGGGCGCCAATGACCTGGTCTCCTCGATCACAGTGCAACCCGACACCCGGATTGTGCTGGGCGGCCAGTTCACCTTATTCAACGGTGTCACCCGCCGCGGAATTACCCGCCTCAATAACGACGGCACGCTCGACACGATGATTAATTTTGGTCTGGGCGCGAATAGCTACGTCGCCGCGACGTTGTTCCAGACTAATGCTCAGACGGGGATGATTGTCCTGGCGGGCGCGTTCACCACCTACGACAATCAACCCGCCCAACGCATCGCGCGCATTTTCGGCGGTTCGATCGACGGCGCCGGCACCATCCAGTTCGATGTGCCCTACTATGAAGTCGCCGAGGATGGCACCAATATCACCGTCAATGTGCGCCGTTACGGCGGCACCACCGGCATCGTCAGCACTGATTTCAACACCAGTGACAACTCAGCGATTGCCGGCGTGAATTATCTGCCCGTCATGACCAACCTGGTCTTCGCCTCCGGCGAGGTGCTGCAAACCGTCACCATCCCTGTGCTGCGGGATTACGCGATTACCACCAATCTTTGGGCCAACTTGAACCTCTCGAATTTCCAGCCGCCGCTCCCTGCCGGCCCGACCATCGGGAACATCCCAACCGCGACCCTGATTATCGATAACGTCGATAGCGGTGTCAGTTTCTCTTCCCCCACCTATGCGTTTGCGGAAAACGACCCGAGCGGGTTCGCCCTCATTAATGTAATCCGCACCGGCAGCACGATTGAACCGGCTGCCGTCAATTTCTACACGCTGACGAATGGTTCGGCCATCGCGTTCACCAATTACGTCCCGGTGACCAATACTGTCACCTTTGCTGCCGGTCAGGCCTCCAACTTCGTTACCGTCCCCCTCATCCACACCCTCGCCGCCGAGGGCAACACCACTGTCCCGTTGTTGCTCAGCAATGCCAATAATGCGCTGCTCCTCACGCCTTCCACCGCCACCCTCACCATCATTGATGTGGACCGGTACCCAGGCCAGTTCGTCTTCGCCCAAACCAATTTCGTCGTCAATGAAAGCGCTGGGCTCGCCGTTCTGACCCTCATCCGCACCAACGGCCACACCGGCTCCGTCACCGTCCAATATGCGACCTCGGACGGCACCGCCGCTGCCGGGTTTAACTATGTCGCGACCAATGGCATCGTTTCTTTCGCCGACGGTGAGACGGTCAAAAACATCGCCGTGCCGCTCATCGAGACGACTCAGGTGACCGGCAACACCGCCTTCCAGGTCAACCTATCCAACCCCGGCGGCGGGGCTACCATCCTCACGCCCAGCACCGCCGTGACGATCATTGATGACCACGTCGGCATCGCCTTCTCCAGTCCGATTTATATCGTCACTGAGACTGACGGCAGCGTGATCCTGGGCGTCAACCGTATCGGTACAAATGGTTCGACCACCTTCAGCTACGCAACGACCAACGGCAGCGCCATCGCCGGGACCAACTACGTCGCCAGTTCCGGCACCCTGACCTTTGTGCCTGGCGAATCCTTTAAGACCTTCCCTATTTCGGTCCTGCATGATCCGCGCGTCACCGGCCCGCTCTCCTTCACCGTTGGTTTGTTCAATCCAACGTTCCCCGCCCGGGTTTACGCGAATAACCCCGCCACTGTCACCATCAACGACGCTGACCCTGGGTTCGCTTTTACCAATGCCAATTTCTATACCGTCAAGAGCGGCACCAACGTCACTATCTCGGTGGTGCGCTCCAACGCCAACACCGGCACGGTCTCGGTTAATTTCGCGACCGCCGACGGCACCGCCATCGCCGGTGTGGATTACGTTGCTACCAACGGTTTGCTCACCTTTAGCAACGGCATCGCTCTGAAGAGCTTTAATGTCCCGATCATCAACAGTCGCCAGGTCGCAGGCGACCGCACCTTCTCGGTGTATCTGGTCAACCCGTCGCCGCCGGCCCAGTTGGTGCCGCCTTATACCGCGTCGGTGACCATCACCGATAACCTCTCGGGCCTGAGTTTCTCGAGCCCGGTCTATTCGGTCAATGAAAACGGGGTCTCAGCCACGATCACCGTGACGCGCACCGGCTACACCAATAGCACCGTGTCGGTTAACTACGCCACCGCCGACGGCACCGGCAACAATGGGATCAACTACGTCGGCACCAGCGGCACGCTTGTGTTCAGCAACGGCGTCACCGTCCGGACCTTCTCAGTTCTGGTCATTGACGATGACATCGTTAATGGCGATAAGACCGTCCTGCTCGCTTTGAGCAATCCCACCGGCAACGTCGTGTTCTCCGGTCCGAGCGCCGCCACCCTCACCATTCGCGAGACCGATGGCAGTGAAATCCTGTCCGCCGGCACCGCGCTGACTTATGAGAGCGGGCCGGTCAATGGCGCCATTGATCCGGGTGAGCGCGTTTCCATCCTGTTTGCGTTCCGCAACGCGGCCGGCTCGAACACCACCAGCCTCGTCGCCACCCTGCTGGCCACCAACGGCGTCGCTTCCCCTTCCGCGGCTCAGAATTATGGCGTACTCATCGCCCACGGTCCCTCGGCCTACCGTCCGTTCACTTTCACGGCGAACGTCACCAACGGCCAGGTGGTTACTGCGACGTTCCAATTGGTGGATAACAATGGCCCTACTAATTATTTGGCGGTGCCCTTCGTCGTCGGTCAGAGCAGCGCGACGTTCTCGAATCTGAGTTATATCACGATCAACGATTACAGCAACGCGACGCCCTATCCTTCCATCATTAACGTCACCGCCCTTCCTGGCCTCGTCTCAAAGGTCAGCGTCACCTATTCCAACCTGAGCCATACCTGGCCAAGCGATATCGATTCTATTCTGGTTGCCCCTGGCGGTGAATCCACTCACTTGATGACTAAAGTGGGCTCTTCCTTCTCGGTCAATAATGTCACCCTCAGTTTTGACGATACTGCCGCCAGCCTTCTCCCGAGCACGTCGCAGATCCTATCGGGCACTTATCGCCCGACCTGCTTCGGGTCGGCCATCACCTTCCCGGCCCCCGCTCCGCCCGGCCCGTATCAAACCAACCTGGCAACCTTTAATCTCTCCAACCCGAATGGCAACTGGTCGCTCTACGTGCTTGATGACCGCCAGCTTAATTCCGGCAACATCTCCAATGGCTGGGTGCTTCATCTATCCACCTCGTCGCCGATCCTCGGCAATGCCGACCTCGCGCTGGGCATGACCGCTGCCCCCAATCCGGTCGTCACGAGCAGCAACCTGACCGTCTCCCTGACGCTGACGAACTTTGGCCCCTCCAGCGCGAGCAACATCACCGTCAACAACCCGCTGCCGCCCTCCACCGCTTACGTCAGTTCCTCGCCCTCGGTCGGGCAGGCGGGTACTAATGCCGCCGGGCTGTTCACTTGGACTATCCCATCGCTGGCTGTCAACGGCACCGCTTCACTCACCCTGGTGCTGCAGCCCAGCGCGATCGGTTTGCTCACCAACTCCGCCACGGTCATCAGCAGCGCCGATGTGAACCCGGATGATGCTACGGCCACGGTGTACGTAACCGTTGGCAGCCCAACCGCCGATCTCGCCCTGGGCATGAGCGGCGGACCCGACCCCGTCGTTACGGGCAACTTTATCACCTACTACCTGAGCATCACCAACCTTGGCCCGGCGACCGCCTCGACGGTTACTTTAGCCGACACCCTGCCGCCCGGTGTGAGCTTCGTTTCCGCGTCGCCGGCCGGCTATACCGTCAGCGGCGGTCAGGTCGCCTACACCAACCTCGGCAACCTCGGCGCCGGCAGCCGCCTCTCGGCGTCCATCGTCGTTCAACCTTATGCCGGGGGTCTTGTCACCAACGCGGCGGTGGTCGGTTCTGCGATCGTTGACCCATCCAAGCTCAACAACAATGCCGCCGTAAAGATCCTCGTTGAGCCGGTGTTCGTCGGCGCCGTCCGCTCAGGCGGCAACCTGGTCATCTCCTGGACGGCCGATGCCTCGAACTACTCGCTCGAGACCACCAGCAGCCTCACTCCGCCGGTCGTCTGGACCGCTGTTCCTATCGCGCCCGTCGTCTCCGGGGGCGTCGCGTCCGTCACTATCCCCGTCGGCAACGGCATCCAATACTTCCGCCTCAACGGACAAGCACAATGAGCCGTCGAACCGCTCTGCTCTCATTACGTGAAAACCCTGCTATGAAGTTCTCGCTTAAGCACCTCACTTGTCTGGCGGTAGCCGTCGTTACCTTTCTGCCGCCGGCGCCCTCTGCGCTTGCCCAGAAAGTGGTCCGCCAGCAGCTCAAAGGTCATGTGCCTGCCATAGCCGCCGGACTGCAGCCGGTGGGTGACCTCGCTCCGGCTCAACAACTCAGCATCGATATCGGCCTGCCGCTGCGAAATCAAGCCGAACTCAAGGCCTTCCTCGAGGATATTTATGACCCCTCCAGCCCCAATTATCACCATTACCTGACCGCACCTCAATTCACAGCACGCTTTGGACCTAGTCAGGGTGACTATGACTCCGTGGTTGCATTCGCCACGGCCCACAACCTGATAGTCAGCAACGCTCCCAATCGTATGCTGGTAAGCGCCCGAGGCTCCGTCGCGGACATCCAGAACGCTTTCCACATCACCCTTAAGCAGTATCTGCACCCACACGAAAAGAGGAACTTCTTCGCACCGGATACCGAACCCTCGGTCGATATCCCTACGCCGATTCTGCACATTTCCGGCCTCGATAACTACTACCTGCCGCGGCCGATGAACTACAAAAAGACCCCCATCACCCCTAAGGATGGGCCGCCGACGCCGTTCCTCGGTTCCGGCCCGGGCGGCACGTATTCCGGGTATGACTTCCGCGCCGCGTACCTTCCGGGGGTCACTCTGGATGGGTCAGGCCAGAATGTTGGGTTGCTTCAGTTCGATGGGTATTTTCCAAATGACATCGCCAGCTACGAGTCTCAGGCCGGGTTGCCCAATATTCCACTAGTGAATGTGTTTTTAGACGGCTACAACGGCACGCCAGGTGGTGGCAACGGTGAGGTCGCCCTCGATATTGAAATGTGCGCAGCGATGGCGCCCGGGCTGTCGAGTATTATCATCTATTCTGCGGGCCCGTTTGGTCTCGGAAACGACATCCTGAACCGAATGGCCAGCGATAATATCGCCAGCCAACTGAGTTCCTCCTGGAGCTTCGGCGTCGATGTGCTTACCGATCAGATCTATCAGGAGATTATCGCTCAAGGGCAGACCTTCTTCAATGCCTCGGGTGATTTCGATGCTTGGGTAGGCGAACCGTTTCCGCCCGTGGCCGACCCCTACCTTACCATTGTTGGCGGCACCACCCTCTCAACCTCTGGACCGGTAGGGACTTGGCAGTCGGAAATCGTCTGGAACTACTACAACGACGTCGGCAGCGGCGGCGGCATAAGTGGCATCTACTCTATCCCTAGCTGGCAGCAGGGGCTGGACATGACCAATAACGGCGGCTCCACAGTGTTCCGCAACATCCCCGATGTTGCGCTTACGGGCGATAATGTTTACAGCATTTCCGATAATGGCTTCGGCGGCTATACGGCCGGCACAAGTTGCGCCTCGCCGCTGTGGGCCGGCGTCGCCGCCCTGATTAATCAACAAGCCGCTCAAGCTGGCAGCCCCCCCGTCGGGTTCTTGAACCCGGCTTTATACGCCATCGGCAAGGGCCCGCAGTACGGGTTGGCCTTCCATGATATTATTGTCGGCAATAACACCAATAGCGTCAGCACGAATCAGTTCTTTGCGGTTCCCGGCTACGACCTGTGCACTGGCTGGGGCACCCCGGCAGGCACCAACCTGATCAATATCCTGGCGCCGCCCGCGGCCATTCCGCTGCCTCGTTTGGTCATCTACACCAATATCGTTTATGGCGGCAACGCTAACGGCATCATTGATTTCAATGAGTGCAACACGATGGATTTGATCCTGGCCAATATTGGCGTCGCCGATGCCACGGATATTCGCGTCACTATTTCCACCACCACCCCGGGCGTCATCGTTGCCCAGCCGGTCTCCCTTTTCCCTGATATCCCCGTGGGTGGCTTCGGCACCAATGTGGTCTCTTTCAAAATCAGCACCGCGCCGGAGTTTGTTTGCGGTACGCCGATCCACTTGAATGTTCGCATCAAGTCAGCTCAACAAACCGTCAATCGTTTCCTGACCTTGCCCACCGGTGTGCCGGGCGCACCGCTTCGCTTTGATAATTTCACACCGGCAGCCATTCCCGACGTCGGTACCACTAACTCGGTGATCGTCGTCAGCAATGTGAATTTTACCCTGAACCACATCGCCGTTTCCCTCTTTATCCAGCACACCTTTGACGCCGACCTGGTCCTGCAGCTCGTTTCACCTGACGGCACCACCAATACCCTCGCGGCAAACCAGGGGTTCAATGGTCAAAACTATGGCATCGCCTGCAGCCCGGATTCGGAGCGCACTACCTTTGACGACCTCGCTACTAACTCAATTACCAGTGGCATCCCGCCGTTCATCGGCACGTTCCAGCCGCAGGAGCCCCTATCTGTGTTCACCGGCAAGTACGGGACGAATGTCAACGGCCCCTGGCGCCTCATCGTCTCTGATGTCGCTCCTTTCGATGTCGGCACGCTTCACTGCTGGTCCTTGCTGGTCACTCCTACCACTTGCACCAATGGCGGTGGCGAATGCCCTGGCGCCGATATGGGTATCGGCATGCGCGCCCTGCCTGAGCCGGCTATCGTCGGCAACAACCTGACCTACACCTTGTTCGTAACCAATTCCGGCCCCAGCCATGCCAACACCGTCTCCGTCAGCCAAGTGCTGCCCAGCAGCATGATTTTTGTTTCCGGCAGCGCCTCCCAGGGCGCCGTCGTCGCTAACAGCGGCATTGTCACTGCCAACCTCGGCCCGATGGCCGGCGGGGCGACCGCCACAATCTCCGTGACCGTCCTGCCCGTAGTCGCCGGCGTCTTCACCACCACTGCGACCGTGAGCTCGGATCAGCCGGATTTTAATCCCGCTAACAACTCGGTGACGCTCCTTAACCACGTGAGCCTGCCCACCGCTGACCTCGCCGTAGGTCTTTTTGCCGCTCCTAACTCGACCATCATTGGCGGCAACCTCACCTACACGGTCTCTGTCACTAACAATGGGCCCAGCGCCGCTTCGGGTATCATGGTGACCAACATTTACCCTCCCGGGGTCGCCCTGCTCAATGCGACGGTTTCTCAAGGCACGCTTTACGTCACCAACGTCAGCACGGTCATCTGCTCCTTCGGCAGCCTCGCCCAGGGCGCCGTCGCGACTGCCACGGTCACTGCCAGGGCCATCGCAACTGGCACGCTCGTCGCCTCCGCCCAGGTCGGCAGCACCAACCCCAACGAAGTTGACCCGAACAGCGCTAATAATTTCGTCATCGCTCCCGTGGCCGTGGGTTCGGCCACCGACCTCGCGCTCGGCCTGGTCGCCTATCCCAACCCGGATGTCGTCACCAGCAACCTGACGCTGATCACGACCGTCACTAACTTCGGCCCGAGCCAGGCTACCGGTGTCGTTGTCAATGAGACTCTGCCGACCGCTCTGACGAATATTACCGTCGCGGTTTCGCCCAGCGGCACCTACTCATTGAGCGGCACTAATCTGGTCGTCAACCTTGGTTCAATGGCCCCGGGCGCTACAGCCAGCATCACCGCCGCCGGCGGCACTCTCAAGCAGGGCTATCTCTCCTCCACCGCCACCGTTGGCGGAAATGAAACCGATCCCAACCTCGCCAATAACTCGGGCGCGGTCAGCATTACCGTAGCGCTGCCCTTCGTCAACATCGCCGGGGCCGGCGCCACCCTCATCTCGCCCGCCACCGGTTACCTCGATATCGGCCAGACCAACACCATCCAGTTCCGGCTCCAGAACGTTGGCAACGTCATCAACACCAACCTCGTCGCCACCTTGCTTAGCAACAGCAGCGTCACTCCGCTCTCCGGGCCGCAAACCTACGGCATCCTTCAGCCGATCGGCGTCCCCGGTGGCATCCCCGTCTCTCGTCAGTTTACCTTCATCTCGACCGGTGTTAACGGCGGCACAGTCAGCGCCGTGCTGAGCTTGCGCGATGGAACCAACACCAACCTGCCGCCTATTACATTCACGTTCCAGTTACCCGGGATTACCTCGTTCTCGAATACAGCCTATATCACTATCCCCGACCCGAACAACATGCCGACGTTCGAGAGCGGCCCCGCTTTGCCCTATCCTTCTACCATTGCTGTTTCCGGCCTGAATGGACAGGTGGCGCGTGTCACAGCAACCCTCGCCGGCCTGACCCATGCCTACCCGCACGATATCAATGCATTGCTGGTCGGTCCCCTGGGCGATTATACGCTCCTGCTCTCCCATGCGGCCGATGTGTCCGATGTGGCCGGCGCGACCGTCACTTTCGACGATGCCGCCGCTTCGGCACTCCCACAGCAAGGCTATATCACCACCGGCGCCTGGAAGCCGTCGGCTTATCCGCCCTCGCCTGTCTTCTCCAACCCGGCACCTGTCGGCCCTTACACGGCCTCGCTGTCCACCTTCGCGGGCGAGAACGCTACCGGAACCTGGAAGTTGTTCATTTATGATGATTCCACGGGCGACGCCGGTTCCATATCCAACGGCTGGTCACTCGGGGTCGTGACGGTCAACCCGGTTAATCAGGTGGCGGATCTTGCGCTGGCCGGTGCTGTCTCCCCGACGCCCGCGCTGGCCGGCAACTCCTTAGCGTTCACCTTCACCATCACCAATGCCGGCCCCAGCAGTGCCACTGGTGTCACCTTCAGCAACGCACTGCCGGCTGGTCTGACGCTGTTATCCGCTTCTTCCTCTCAAGGCAACGTCAGCACCTTCGGCAACACCGTCGTTGGCAACCTCGCGACGCTCCCCGTCGGCAGCGCCGCTACCGTTACCGTCTCGGCCAACCCGACCTCCGCGGCGGTTGGTTTCATCACTAATACCGCGTCCGTAACCGCTTTCGAAACCGACTTGCACACTGCCGATAATCAGGTCTCGGTGGTCGCCGCCGTTCAACTTCCCGTCGCCGACCTCGCCGTCGGCATCTCGGCCAGCGCCACCAACGTCCTGGTGGGCAGCAATCTGGTTTACACCTTGAGCGTCACCAACAACGGCCCCGGCACCGCGCTCGCCGCCGTTCTCACTGCTCCGTTGCCGCCGCAGGTGTCGTTCGTCTCCGCAGTGACTTCTTTGGGCTCGGTCAGCGTCAATGGAGGCGTCGTGGTCGCCAACTTCGGCAATTTAGGAGCGGGATTGGCCGGATCCGTCACGTTGACCGTTGTTCCGCAAGCCGTGGGCCTGCTCACCAATTCTGTTTCTGTGGCTACGTCTTCATCTGACCTCCTGCTCGGTAATAATTCCGCTGAGGCCGTGGTGACGGTTAACAGCCCGGCGGCGATTGTTGTGCCGGCCGGTGCCGCGCTTACTTACCAGAGCTTGCAGCCGCCGAATGGCGTCGTTAACCCGGGTGAAACCGTTACTGTTTCCCTCAGCCTGGTAAACATGGGTGTCCTCAATACGACCAATCTGGTGGCCACGCTGCTCGAGACGGGCGGCGTCACCCAGCCTTCGGCGCCGGCAACTTACGGTCAACTCCTGGCAGGCGGTCCCCCGGTCTCCCGCTCCTTCGGTTTCACGGCCAGTTCGTCGGCGGCTTCGAGTGTCGTCGCCACTCTCCAGCTCACCGATGGCGCTTTTCCCCTCGGCACCGCCTCGTTCGTATTTAATCTCCCGGTGACCACCACCCTGTCCAGCACTAATGCCATCATCATCCCCGACCACGGGCCCGGCGCACCGTATCCTTCGGTTATTAACGTCGGCCTCACCGGTTACGTGACTAAGGTCACCGTCAATTTGGCCGGAGTCACTCACTCCTTCCCGAGCGATGTGAACGTGCTGGTTGCCAATCCCGCCGGCGCTCAAACCCTGCTCATGTCTCATGACGGCAGCGGCTACTCCATTACTAACGTATCGCTGACCTTCGATGACACGGCCGCGTTTTCTCTCCCGGTCTCGGCTCTCATCACCAATGGCACCTACTTGCCCTCCCGGTTCGGAGCCCCTGTCCTTTTCCCGGGTCCAGCCTTGCCTGGCCCGTATGCCGCCACCTTGTCCGCTCTCGACAACATCCCTGCCGCCGGCCCGTGGTCGCTCTATGTGCTGGACGACTCGCCGGGCGATTCCGGCGTCATCTCCTCCGGGTGGAGCCTGAACCTCTCGACGATAAATCCGGCTACGCCGCTGGCCGACTTGGCCGCCAGCATGACCGCCCCCGCCAGCGTCGGCTTGGGCAGCCTTCTCACGTTCAATATCACCGTCAACAACAATGGACCGGCTACCGCTCCGGCTGTCTTTGTCACCGACACTCTGCCGGGCACGTTCTTCCTCGTCACTAACAACGCATCTGTCGGCACTGTCTTCAATTCGTCCGGGGCGCTGAGTTGGGTGGTCGGCGACGTCGCCGCCGGAACTTCGGCGACTCTGTCGTTGACCGTGCTGCCTTTAGCCACCGGCGATTACCTCAATTCCGCCCAGGTCGCAGGCAATTTCACCGACTTGAATCAGGCGAATAACTCCGCCCAAACTCTGGTCCACGTGACCGCCGCGACTTCCACCACGCTCTCCGGAGCCGTGACCAACGGCGTGTTCCTATTAACCGTTCAGGGCCAGCCGGGCGCCACCTATCAAATCCAGGCCTCGACCAATCTCACCACCTGGGTCTCGCTGGGTAACTTCACCGCGACTAACGGCGTCATCCAGTTCCAGGATCCTGCCGGCCTCCGCACTCGCTACTACCGCACCTTGCTGCAATAGAGTCGTGGAGCGGCCCAACCGGCGGTGGACGCGCAGCCATCGTGGCCGCTCTTCCCGGGCCGGCATGACGCCCCTGAACCCGTAGGAACATAACGTTCTTGAATGTCCCGCTGTGAAACGCGACTGTGCCGGGGTTGTGACTGACCAGACCGGCTCGCCGCTGCCGCATAAAAGGCGCGTTCGTTATTCCGGGAAGTACCCGCGCCGCTTCGAGGAGAAGTACAAGGAACACGCTCCCGCTCGTTATGCCGAGACGGTCGCCAAGGTCCTGAGTGCGGGCAGAACGCCCGCGGGAATGCACCGGCCGATTATGTTGGCGGAGGTTTTGCGGGCGCTGGCGCCAAAGCCTGGCGAGGTGGCGGTGGATTGCACGCTGGGTTTCGCCGGCCATGCCCAAGAACTGCTGGCCCACATTCAGCCGGGCGGCCGGTTGCTGGGATTGGACACCGATCCGCTCGAGCTGCCCAAGGCCGAAGCGCGGCTGCGCAGCCTGGGGTACGGCCCGGAGGTCTTCACCGCGCGCCGCGCGAATTTCGCCGGCCTCCAGCGGGCTTTGTGGGAAGTGGGAATGCAAGCGGCGGACCTGATTCTAGCCGACCTCGGCGTTTCCTCTATGCAACTGGACGATCCGGCGCGGGGATTCTCGATGAAAAAGGAAGGGCCACTCGATATGCGGATGAATCCACAGCGCGGGCAGCCGGCCTCGGTCGTGTTAGCGGGCATTCGCCCCGAAAGCTTGCAGCGATTGCTACAGGAAAACGCGGACGAACCACACGCGGCCGGACTCGCCGCCGCCCTTGCCGGGAAGCTTTTCCCCAGCACCACCGCTTTGGCCAGGGCGGTCCGGGAGGCTTTGCCGCGCCTGGACAAGCAGGCGCGGGACGATTGTGTCAGGCGCGTATTTCAGGCCTTGCGGATTGCGGTGAATGATGAATTCTCGGCCTTGGAAGCTTTCTTGCGGCAGGTTCCGGCTTGTCTGAATCCGGGCGGCCGTGTGGCGGTGTTGAGCTTTCATTCCGGAGAGGACCGGCGAGTAAAGAAATCGTTTGAAGCGAACTGGCGTGCCGGGGTATATGCGGAGATTTCCGGGGTATTGCGCGCGAGCGCCGAGGAACGGCGGGCCAACCCGCGTTCCACGCCGGCTAAGTTGCGATGGGGCCGGAAAGGCGGGAATTTGCGCGGGACAGAATCATAAGTGCGGCGGCGAAGCAGCGGCTTCTCATGGAGGCGCAAGCCGCTGCTCTGGCGCATCGTGATGGCAATATCGACTTGGGCGCTCCTGCTGCGCTGGGCGGCGATGTCGGTTGACAGAGCTGTACGACGTGGTTCATCCTCAGTTGCACAGCCCCTATGTTTATCATTCTGCCAGTCGGGATTAATTACCGGACGAAGCGGCTGCCGATAATCACCCTGACGCTGCGGCACCTACTCTTTTTCTCTGGGATGGAGGCAACCAGAGCGGCCCATTCAACCGGTTCCAAGTTCAGCAAATGCTCGCCGCGGGGACAGTTCCGGCCGAGGCGCAGTACTGGAGCGAAGGCATGACGGAGTGGCGCAGTGTAGCAGAATTGAGCGTGTAACCTGGGTCCTTCCGTCACTCATTCCCGACAAACGGATACGCCTTGGTCAGGAAGCCCACATCGTGGATCGTCGCGGCGGCGCTGGGGATATTGGCGTATTTGTTCGGGTCCATGCTGCCGGCATAGGCGACGGTCGCCGGATCCAACCAGCGGCGGGCCGACGCATGCCCATCGGTCCAGCTAAAGCTGCTGGAGCTGACATGGAAAACCGCGGGTGAATCCACGAGCGTGCTGCCAGCCCAATTATTAAGCGCCGAACCGTTTATGCCCATGACCCAAGTGCCCCAGTTCTCATCTCGGGGGTCGTTCTCCTCGACGAAAAGAAGTTTTTCGCTCGGATGCAACAGTTGCGTGCGTTTAGTGAGGATCTCGTTCTGCTGAGGATGTGCGGCCCAGGACTGGCCATTGAGCCCGGTAACTCCGGCGACGCTCCCGTAGGCGAAACCATGCCCGACGCCGCGGCGATACCGCTGGTCGCCCGGGCAATGAATGGCGCCGGCAGTCTTCAGATAAGGGCCGAACGCGCCCTGCCGGACGCATTCATTCATGAGCAGGATGGCATAGGCTTGAGGGTCCAACGTGCCCCGCGCCGGCACAACCGGCAGGGTGCTGGCATAATAAGCGGTTGCAGGCTGATAACGCCACGGGTGCTGCATCTGGCCAGGGATGTTGGCGTTGTCGAAATTATTCATGTTTACCATCAGGTCCTGGTTTTCGTCAGCATACATGGTCCAGGCGAGGCCCAGTTCCTTGTGGTTGTTGATGCAAGCGGCAATGGAAGCCTTCTGTTTGGCTTTGCTCAAAGCCGGCAGGAGCATGGCCGCAAGAATCGCGATGATGGCAATCACCACCAGCAGCTCGATCAATGTGAATGCCGTCCGAGCCAAACCGGGGTTCGGGAAAGTGGCCGGGCCGTGAGTCCTGGACTTTATTTTTGGCATGCGCGCGAGGGTTTAATTAAACATTCTTGCCCGACACTTGCTGTTCCAAACCTTGGGTAGTGGCAGGACCATACGCCTTAGTGGCTTCCATGGCAAACCGTATTTTGGGCTGTTCTGGGAATCAAAACGATCGCGACGCCCTGGCCTGCCAGCGGTAAGTCGAAGGTTGCGAGATGCGGCTCGCGGTGAATGAGGCGGTCGCTGGCGTCGCCAATGTACTCCAGGAATTGGATTTGTTGCTGCGGTTGGAGCTGAGTGCCGCGTGCTGGTCGGTTGTATGCGTGAATGATTGGCAAGTGAAGGTGCTGGGGGTCAACGGGGGAGCGTAGAGCGTCGAGCGACGGGGGCACTCTCACCATAAATTGTCATTTTCCCGAGCAAAATCCGGGGAGCCAAAGCGCACCCGCGACGATAAACTGCTGGGTAGCATCGAGAACACTAACAATCAACCGCGGGAAAAGCATGAAAACTGGAATTCTCATCGCGTTTGCAGGGATGGTTGCGGCTCAGGTGCAGGCTCAGAGCATCCTGTTCGATTTTAACAACGCTCCGGTCTATACACCCTTGCCCATCTCACTCACCGTCGGAGGCGTCACGGCTCATTTCTCCGCCACCGGCGGGGGCTATTCCATCCAGAGCGTTACGACGGCCACGGTTGTGCCAGTCGGGTTTACCGGCAACTTCATTTTTCCAAGCACCATCTATGCCTCCGACCTTTTGGTCTCCTTTTCGACAAACCTGACCCAGTTCTCCATCCAGTACGCGCCGGAGGAACTCGCGTGCGATTCCTCGGCGACCATGCGGGTCACCGCCTACCTTGGCAATACGTTCGTAGGCACGGCGACCACCAATGCCGTTGCGGGAACGTGGCCCGTCCAAACGCTCGGTTTTGAGTCTGGCCAGCAATTCAATAACGTCGTGGTCCACTACGACGCGGCGCCGGTCACCGGCGGAGATTATGGCCCCATCTTTATCGCGGATAACATGAGCATAACCCCGATACCCCCGCCCATCGTGCTTGACCAACCTGTGCGCTTGCCCAACGGCGCGTTTCAGTTGACGTTCACAGCCGGGCTCGGAGGCACCTTCATCGTGCTTGCTTCCACTAATCTTACTTCCTCTTCCTGGACCCCGCTGGGAACCGCAACCGAAACTTCCCCTGGCCAGTACCAGTTCACCGACACCGGAGCGATTAATCCATCGAAGTTCTATCGCGTGCGGTAAACAAACCTGAAAGGGGGCTCTCCGGCATCCAATTCGCTGATTGCTTTCCGGGCGTGGACCGGGAAAATTCCAGCACGCATGAGCCTTACAAAATCCCAGCCACTCCGTTTCGGTCTCCTGAGCTTTACCGCGATGGCGCTAATTGCAGCAGCAGCGAAAGGCGCGGAACCGAACGCCAAAGCCCCGGGCGCGCCCGGGAACGGTGAGTTTCAAATAGGTCCGGATTACTCCACCGACCCCGCTCTCACCGACCAGGGCAATCCCAAGGGAAAAGCCTTTGAGTTTTCGCTGCCGCTGGCCGAGAGCCGGATTTTTCGCGGCGACGATGCGACTTTGCAGCCGGAAAAGAAGCCGGTGCGCAAAGAGCGCAAGGTTTTCGTGTATGTGCCGGCGGCCTATAAAGATGGCAGCCAGGCCCCGCTCCTGATCATCCACGACGGCCCCGGCCAACTTGCGCTGGTGAAGAACGCGCTCGACAACCTGACCATCTCCCAGCAGCCGGAACGTCGCCTACCCGCATTCGTTGCCATTGCGGTCCAGAACGGTGGGAACGACGGCAAGAAAAGCGAGCGGGGACTGGAGTACGACACCTTATCCGATCGGCTCGCCAGGTTTATCAACGACGAGGTGCTGCCCTCGGTGCTAAGCAACGCCGACATCAAAGCCGCTTACCCACATCTGGCATTTACCAAAGACCCCTGGGGCCGCGCGGTTATGGGGTGCAGCTCGGGCGGCGTCGCAGCGTTCACCATGGGTTGGTTTCGCCCCGACCTGTTCCGCCGCGTGATTGCGTATTCAGGCACCTTCGTTGCCCAGCAGGACGAAGACAGTCCGGAAGCACAAAAGTATCCATTCGGGGCCTGGGAATACCATTCCGGCATGAAACTGATTATGAATAGCGAAAAGAAGCCGCTGCGGATTTTTACGCATGTATCTGAAAAGGACCTGCGCGCCGGCGATCCCGAGGAGACCCATCATAACTGGGTTATGGCCGGCCGGCGGATGGCGGAGGCCCTCGAGGCCAAGGGCTACCCACACCGCTTCGTTTTCAGCCTAGGAACCGGCCATTGCGACCGGCGCGTGTTCGAGCAAACGCTGGCTGACACGCTGGTTTGGATTTGGCAGGGGTACCAGCCGCAATGACCCGCTCATCATGTTACCGGGTCGCTAAGAGTTTCCTACCGGCTTATAACCGGTCGGACCTTCAAAATCCGCTCGTGTCTCGTCCGGTGGTCAGTTCTGCGCAAACTTGTCTGGGTTATAGGCGACACGCCAGATCGTGCCGTTGCCGTCTTCGGTGATCAACAACGCGCCGTCGTGCGCCACCGTTACTCCTACCGGCCGGCCCCACACACTTTGGTTATCAACGACAAAACCCGTCAGGAAATCATCATACTGTCCCGTCGGCACACCATGCTTCAGCAGCACGCGGATAATTTTGTAACCGGTGCGAATGGTGCGGTTCCACGACCCATGCAGCGCCACAAAAGCGTCGCCGCGATAATCGGCCGGAAACGCCGCCACACCCGAACTGGCGGTGTAAAAGGTCATCTGCAGCGAGGCCGAATGTGACGCTTCGAGCACGTCGGGCACAATCGCCTTGCCCGCTAGGTCCGGGCGCTCGCCCGCATGCCGCGGGTCCTCGTGGTTACCCATGTAATACCACGGCCATCCATAAAAGCCCCCCTGCTTGACTCGCGTCACGTAATCCGGCACCAGGTTGTCACCCAGATCGTCCCGCTCGTTTGTCGATACCCACAAATCCCCCGTTTCCGGGTTCACCGCCAAACCGACGCCGTTGCGGATGCCGGTGGCAAACGCGCGTATCGGTTGGTGCCCTTCGGGGTCCGTCACCAAAATTTGCGCGCGGTGCGTCTCAGAACCCCACGCCGCTCCGATGCCGTTCTCCGCCTCCCAGGCTTTGATTTCCTCAGGCGTCTTTTTGCCCAGGTGCTCAGCGACATTCGAGCCGGACCCCACCGAAATGAACATCCGTTTGCCGTCTTTGGAGAACACCACATCACGGGTCGAGTGCCCGCCGGTGCCGTCCGCCAGCTTCGGCACAATCACCTCCGGTTCGCCGCTCGCCTTCAAATCTCCGTTACGATACGGAAGTCGCACGACCGAATTATTGTTGGCGACGTATATCCACTGCGGGTTGGCTCCCGGCGGATAAAACGAAATCCCGAATGGACGTTGCAGCCCCTCGGCAAAAATCTCGTTCGCCGTCGGAGCGTCCGCGCCGTCGGCCGTCCGCAGCACGCGAATCCGATTGCGGCCCGTCTCCGCAATGAAGATGTCGCCGTTGGGCGCCGTCCGCACCAGCCGCGGATTGTGCAGGCCTTTGGCAAAGAGCTTCACCGTGAACCCCGGCGGCACCGCCAGCGTCGCGTTGGTCGGCGCGACCACCACTTGCGGTCCGTTGCCCGCCGACTTTGTCTCATAGGGTTTGGGCATCTCGGACACTTTGAAATAATGCTGCGCGCCGGGCGCTTGCCGCTGCCAGTCGTTAGGGTCGGTTCCCCCCGCCGTTTCAGGTAGCGCTTCGTATTTCAGTGTCACCCCTTCCGGAATTCTCAGCGTCCCCAGATAGGCGATCACGTCGGCCCGATTGCGCGGGTCCGCCACCGGTATCGGCATCGTCGTGCCCGGCACAACTACCATCGGGTTCTCCAAAAATCGGTACAAGGTCGTCGGACCCCACGTCAACCCGGACAGCCGAATGGCCTTGGTGTAATTGAAATGCGGCAGTGAGCCGGCCGGCCGACCCATCACCCCCACCAGGCTCGGCCCTTGTTTCATCACCACCGTATTGTCGGGCCCCAACTCCGGCGAATGGCACACCGCGCAACTGATTTGAAAGAAAGCTTTGCCCCGGGCCGCATCGCCCCTAAGCGTGTTTTGGGCGCTCACAGTTCCCGCGGAGAGGGTGGCGGCCAATAAGATGCCGGGCCCCACTACCCCTTCCAGTAACCTCTGAGATGACATCGTTTGCATGATTTACTTTTCTTGCTCGGGTTCGGACAAAATATACCTGTCGCCGAAAATAGCCCAACGAACCAATACGGCAAGCTCGGTTCAATGCTGAACCGAAATTCCATCGTCCCATTATTCCATTTCCCACCTTCCTTGCTTGGGCGAACACCCCATTTATGCGGGTTTAATATGTCCTATAATAACTACACTTTGAGCACTCATTCGGCCCACCGACAGGGACCCAAAGGAAGGAGCGCATGATGAGTTGGACTAAACGACCGCCAGAGCCCGTTCATATTAAGGGAACAAAGAAGGGCGAGGAATATACCCTCGAACACGGAAAGGAACCCGGTCGCGGCGGGCGCCAATACCGCATGGCCCGCGATTCGACCAGCATCAACCCCTCTCAGCACGAGCCGATTCATCCGGCGATGCCGAGCCTTCCGCCGGCCTGAGTTCGTCTCAGGTCGCCAACGCGTCGAGACTGCCTATGAATGGAACCGCTTTGTCGGGCGCCGGCAACCCCTTGACGGTGTTGCGCCGGCTGGCCAAGCCCCGGGCGCAAGGCGAGGCGTGCGAGTTCTGCAGCCTCGATTTGCAGCCGGGTCACCGGCATCTGGTCGAAGTGGCCACGCGTAAAATATCCTGCGTGTGCGATGCCTGTGGCGTCGTCTTTCAGAATGCCGTCGGCCGCTGGAAGGTGGTACCGCGAGATGCGCGCTGGCTCAGCGATTTTCAGCTCACCGACCCGCAATGGGAAGCGCTGGGCTTGCCCATTCAAATGGCGTTTTTCTTTCAGAGCACGCCGGCCAAACGGATCGTCGCGATGTATCCCAGCCCGGGCGGCCCGACCGAATCCCTGCTGCCGCTCTCGAGTTGGGACGCTCTGGTCCAGGCCAATCCGTGCCTGGCCCGTTTGGAACCCGACGTGGAAGCTCTATTGGCTAATCGGTTGGGAAATAAACGCGAATACTACATCGCGCCGCTGGACATCTGCTACGAGTTGGTCGGGCTCATCCGCTTGCATTGGCGCGGGTTCTCCGGCGGGGACCGCGTTTGGGAAGAAATCGAGAAGTTCTTCGTCAGGTTGCGGGACAACGCGTTACCCGGGGCCCTCCATGCCTGAATTAAAAATTGAGATAACGGGAGTCGAACCGCTGGCGCATAGCCTGACGCCGTTGTTGCAATTCAAACTGCGGATCACCGCCGGCTCCGCCGAGGCCGTCGCCGGTCTGCTGCTCAACGCCCAAATTCAGCTCCAGTGCCCCCAGCGGTCCTACACCGCAGAGGAGAAAGCGCGCCTCATCGAGTTGTTCGGCCCGCCAGAGCGTTGGGGGCAGACCTTGCGCAACCGGCTTTGGGCGCTTGCCAACACCAACCTGGGCCCGTTCACCGGCAGCGTCGAGGCCAGTCTCACGGTGCCCTGCACTTATGATCTGAACCTGGCAGCCGCCAAATACCTGTATGCGCTGGAAGGCGGAGAAGTATCGCTGCTGTTTTTGTTCACCGGCTCGGTGTTCTACCTCACCGCGGATGGCCGCCTGCAAGTCGAACGGATTTCCTGGGATAGCGAGGCGGTTTTTGTTCTGCCGCTGGTGGCCTGGCGCACCGCCCTGGAAGCGCATTATCCGAACAGCGCGTGGCTAACGCTGCGCCGCGAAGTCTTTGATCGGCTTTGCGAGTACAAGCGCCGCCAAACGATCGTAACCTGGGAAGAAACGATAAACCGCCTGCTGGAGCAAGCCGAGTTGGCACCCGCCGTGCCGGCAGTGCTCCAGCCAACCCCGCCCATCGCCGAGGAGGTGCCTGCATGAATTCCGAACTGCTGGAGAAAATCATCGAGGCCGTTCTTTACGAGGGCTATATCCTGTATCCCTACCGGCCCTCAGCGAACAAGAACCGCCGCGGCAGGTTCACTTTCGGACGAGTTTACCCCGAGGCGTTCAGCCGCGCCCAAAACGGCGCCGAGTCCTGCCTCATCCAGACCGAGTGTCTCGTCGAGGGGCGGACCGCCCCGATTCTCAATGTAAGCGTGCGGTTTCTCCAACCCACTTCGCGCCAGATCGGCGTCTTTCCTGAACCACTGCACAAGTGGAACGGCGTGCGCCCGCCGTTCACCGTGGTGCCGGAGTTGCGCGTCGGCGATGACCTGTTTCAGACCTGGATGGAAGCTGTGGAACGGAAGATCGAGGCGCCGCCGCTCGAATTGGCCGCCCTCAACGGGCGTTGGCAGCGCGTCGCGTTCGAGTTTCCTTGCGCCTGGAACCTGGAACCGATTTGGGACCGTGGCCAGGTGGTGGGCGCGATCCGGCGCAGCCAGGATAACCTGCGCGGCACGATTGAGATGGGGGCTCAGCCGCTGGGCACCAGCGCGTACAAGGTTACCGTTCGCATTTTGAACCATTCGCCCGTGCCTCCCGATTGTACTGATTCCGAGAGTGTGCTGCTGCGCATCTTCGCTTCCACTCATACCGTGTTACACGTCCAGGACGGGCAATTCGTCTCCTTGCTCGACCCCACACCAGCCTACAAACCCGCCGCCGACGCGTGCCGCAATCTCGGCACCTGGCCGGTCCTGGTTGGCAATGAATTACAGGCGGAACGGGATACGATGCTTTCTTCACCCATCATTCTGTATGATTACCCGAGGCTTGCGCCTGAGAGCGCCGGGCCTTTGTTCGACGGCACCGAAATCGATGAGTTGCTCACCCTCCGCATCCTGACCCTTACCGACCGTGAAAAGAGCGAGATGCGACATGTGGACGAGCAGGCGCGGCGTTTGCTCGAACGAACCGAACGCCTCCCCGATGATGACCTGCTGAAAATGCATGGCACCATCCGCGCCGGCGAAGCCGATACGGCCACGGCCTGCCCTCATCCGTGCGAGCCAGTCTCCGAACCCGCGGGCGCTCCCATTGATTTTGATGATTTCTTTGGGCCCAGTACCCGATTGCAGGGCGTTTCCGTTAAGGGCGTGTACCTGCGCGCCGGTGACCGCATTCGCCTGTGCCCAAAAGGGCGCGCGGATGCGATTGATATGATGCTGGCTGGCCAGGTCGGGATCATCGAAGCGGTTGAACAAGACCTCGAGCGCCGGGTGCACCTGGCCATTGTTCTGGAAAACGATCCCGGGAAAGACCTCGGCATGTTGCGCCAACCGGGTCACCGGTTCTTCTATGGGGTCGATGAAGTCGAACCCATCGCGGCGCCCGCGACTGGAGGAGTTGAGCGATGAGTTACGCGCGCATTCTCATTGCCGGCATCGGCAACATTTTTCTGGGCGACGATGCCTTTGGCGTGGAGGTCGCCAGTGAGTTACTGCGCCGCTCGTTGCCGCCTGAGGTCGAAGTGCGCGACTTTGGCATTCGCAGCTATGACCTGGCATTTGCCATCGCTGATGGCTACGAAATCCTCATCCTGGTGGACGCCACCCAGCGAGGGCAATCGCCCGGCACGCTTTACCTCATCGAACCCGACTGCGAGCAACTGCAGGCCCTGCAGAGCGGGCAGGTCGATGCGCACAGGCTGGACCCGGTGCGTGTGTTGCAGCTTGCCGAATCATTTGGCGCGCGTCCGACTCGTCTGTACCTGGTGGGCTGTGAACCTGGCGACCTGGGCGGTGATGACGGCCGGGTCGGCCTGACCGAACCCGTCCAGGCCGCGGTGCCGCAGGCCATCGCACGAATCGAAACGCTGGTGGGGGAGCTTATGGGTAGGGAACTGAAAACCAACCGCGGCTTTGCCTCGGTTTGAAAGGAAAAACGATGAAAATCAAGTCGAGGAATTCTGCCGCCACCGCTTGGTGGGCTTTCGGCGGCCTGTTGGCGGCCGGGGTAGCCTTCATGGTGATCCGGGAACTGCCGGCCATCCGGCGGGAACTGCACATATTACGCATGTAGGAGGTCTTTATGAAAACACCGCAAGTTGTGGCTGATCGTCCACCGGCCGTTAAAGAAATTCATATCCTCTGGACTCCTGACGGGATGAGTTGCGACGGCGACACCGTTTCGGTTACCGCCGCCACCCTGCCCAGCATCGAAGACCTCGTGATGGGCGCCATCCCGGGCTTGCCAAAAGTTCATCTGCACAATCGCGTGCTGGCCATGGAAAACGGGCTCGATTTCATGCGCGCCTGGTTCGAGGCCGCCGAAGGCAAGCTCGACCCGTTCGTTCTGGTGGTCGAGGGTTCGATTCCTAACGAAGATATCAAAAAGGAAGGCTACTGGGCCGCCATCGGCACTGACCCGAAAACCGGCCAGCCCATTACACTCAACACCTGGATTGACCGTCTGGCGCCCAAAGCTGTCGCCGTCGTCGCCGCCGGCACCTGTGCGGCTTACGGCGGCATTCATGCCATGCAGGGCAATCCGACTGGCTCGATGGGTCTCGCCGATTACCTGGGCTGGAATTGGCGTTCGAAAGTTGGCCTGCCGATAGTCAATGTTCCGGGTTGCCCCGTGCAGCCCGATAACATGATGGAGACGCTACTCTACCTCCTTTACCAGGTTGCCGGCATGGCTCCCATGATTCCTTTGGACGAACAGCTCCGGCCCACCTGGCTGTTCGGCAAAACCGTCCACGAAGGCTGCGATCGCGGTTCCTACTACGAGCAAGGAGATTTTGCGCACGAATACGGCTCGCCTAAGTGCCTGGTGAAACTGGGCTGCTGGGGGCCGGTGGTGAACTGCAACGTCACCAAGCGCGGTTGGATGGACGGCATCGGCGGCTGCCCCAACGTTGGCGGCATTTGCATCGCATGTACCATGCCCGGTTTCCCGGACAAGTTCATGCCGTTTATGGATGAACCGCCCGGGGCGACTTTTTCAAGCTCGATGGTGCAGTCTTACGGCAAACTTATTCGTTCCCTGCGCGCCATCACCAATCTTACCGCGAACAAAGAACCGAAATGGCGGCATCCCAAGCCGGTGCTGACCACCGGCTACGACCCGGAGTTCTACGGCGAGGGAAACGGTAACGGTAAATATCATCACTCCGGCGGCGCCGTGCGGCACCCCGAGCAGACTAGGAGGTAATTATGGCAACTTTAACAGCAGCTCAAGAAAGAAAGCCCCAGACCAAGAGCAACCTGGTGGAAATGTCGTGGGACCCCATCACCCGGATTGTCGGCAGCCTGGGCATCTATACCAAGATTGATTTTGCAAACCGGAAGGTGGCCGAATGTTTCAGCACCTCGTCCGTGTTCCGTGGGTACAGCATCTTCATGCAGAATAAGGACCCCCGCGACGCACACTTCATCACCAGCCGGATTTGCGGCATCTGCGGTGATAACCACGCCACCTGTTCGGTTTATGCGCAGAACATGGCCTATGGCATCAAGAACCCGGAGTTGGGCGAATGGATTCTCAATCTCGGCGAAGCCGCCGAATACATGTTCGACCATTGCATCTTCCAGGAGAACCTGGTCGGTGTGGATTTCTGTGAGAAAATGGTCCGCGAAACCAATCCGGGGGTCTGGGAACGCGCCAAGCGCACCGAAGCGCCCCACGCGCGCGACCATGGCTACCGGACGATCGCCGATATCATGACCTCGCTCAATCCTTTCGAGGGCGAGTTCTATCGCGAGGCGCTCGTCATGAGCCGCTTGACCCGGGAAATGTTCTGTCTCATGGAAGGCCGGCACGTGCATCCTTCGACAGTTTATCCCGGCGGCGTCGGCACGGTTCCTTCCATCCAGACCTTCACCGATTACCTGGTGCGTTTGACCAAATACGTCGAGTTCATGAAGAAAGTCGTTCCGCTGCACGATGACCTGTTCGACTTCTTTTACCAGGCGCTGCCCGGGTATGAAAAAGTCGGCCAACGGCGAGTGCTGCTCGGCTGCTGGGGTTCCTGGCAGGACCCCGACGTCTGCGATTACCGCTACGAGACCATGGAGAAGTGGGGGCGCAGTATGTTCGTCACCCCCGGGGTAGTGGTGGATGGAAACCTGGTTACAAACAGCCTGGTGGACATCAACCTGGGCTTGCGCATCCTGCTGGGTTCTTCCTTCTATGAAGACTGGGCCGACAACGGCAATGGGGAGATGTTCGTCCGCACCGACCCCCTGGGGAATCCAGTGGATCAACGGCATCCGTGGAATCAAACGACTATTCCCAAACCGCAAAAGCGCGATTTCGAGGGCAACTACACCTGGGTGATGTCGCCACGGTGGCTGGACAAGCGCACCGGCGATCACCTCGCCTTGGATACCGGCGGAGGACCCATCGCCCGCTTGTGGGCCACGGCGCTGTCGGGCCTCGTGGATATTGGCTACGTCAAAGCTCCGGGCGACGGCACCATCCGCATTCGACTGCCCAAGACCATGACCAAACCGGAAGTCGAACTGACCTGGCGCATTCCTAAATGGAGCAACGCCATCGAACGCGATCGTGCGCGGAGCTATTTCCAGGCTTACGCCGCTGCCGTCGCCATGTATTGTGTCGAAAAGGCGATGGATTGTGTCCGCGCCGGCCGGACGCAGACGTTCACGCCATTCAAAGTGCCTGATGAAGCCATCGGCTGCGGCTTCCACGAAGCCGTGCGTGGCGTTTTGTCGCATCACCTGGTCATCCGCAACGGCCGCATCGCCAATTATCATCCCTATCCGCCCACCCCCTGGAACGCCAGTCCGCGCGACAGCTACGGGACACCCGGGCCGTATGAAGATGCGGTGCAAAACACGCCGATCTTCGAGGAAAACGGGCCGGATAACTTCAAGGGCATCGACATCATGCGCGCGGTGCGCAGCTTCGATCCCTGCCTGCCTTGCGGCGTTCATATGTATTTGGGCCCGGGCAAGGTCCTCGAAGAAATGCACACCCCGACCGGGTTGCTCGGCCTGTCCAAACGGGCGACGCACAACCCAAAAGATGTCATCCGATAGAATTCACCTGTGACTACAACACCTGTTGCGCCAACTCGGGACGAGCCGCCTTTCAAAGATAACTCCGGCCCTCCTGGCTCGGAACGCACCCTCAATGACGTGCTCGAGCAAAGCCGCAAGCTCCAGCAGTTGGTGCAACAAGCCTCGGAATTGCGCGATCCGGTCGCCCGCGCGCTCACGCAGCAATGCCTCCAGGCCCTGCTAAGCTTCTACGGGCAGGGCTTGGCCCGGGTCCTGCACCTGGTGGGAAATCGCGGCGCCGACGGCGAGCCGGTGCTGGAAAACCTCCTGAATGATCCGGTGCTCCGCACGCTGCTGCTGATCCACGGCTTGCATCCGGTGGATTTGCCCACGCGCCTCAGCCAGGCCATCCAGAAAGTCCGGCCGTACATGGAAAGCCACGGCGGCAGTGTCGAATTGCTCAGTCTCGAAAGCGACTTCGCCCGGTTCCGTCTCGAAGGCGCTTGCAAAACCTGCCCCTCTTCCTCTGTCACGATGGAGTTGGCCCTGCGCTCAGCCATCGAAGAATTCTGCCCCGACCTCGCCGGCTTCGAGGTCGAAGGCCTCGCCCCTGCAGCCGACGGCAAGCCCACAGAAGGATCCTATGTGCCTGGCCATTCCCGGTAAAGTTGTCGAAATCCAGCAGGACGCCGCCGGTGTGCGGATGGCCAAGGCCAATTTCGGCGGCATCGTCAAACAGGTATGCCTCGAGTACACCCCGGACGTTCACTGCGGCGATTACGTGCTGGTCCACGTCGGATTCGCGCTGCAGAAAGTCGATGAGGCGGACGCTCGACGCACTTATCAGGCGCTCGAGGAGCTGAACCAATTGACGGAGCTGGAAGTCCAAAGCGACCTCAGTCCCCAGGAAGCCCGAGGAGCCCCATCATGAAGTACCTGGATGAATACCGCGCGCAACCGCTCGCCACCCGGATCGTCGAGGAAATCCGGCGCACGGTAACTCGGCCCTGGGTGTTGATGGAAGTTTGCGGCGGCCAAACCCATAGCATCGTTAAGTACGGTATCGATTACCTCCTGCCCGAGGGCGTTGAGTTGGTGCATGGGCCGGGATGCCCGGTATGCGTGACCTCGCTCGAAATGATCGATAAGGCCCACGCGATTGCGCAACGGCCGGAGGTCATCTTCTGTTCGTTTGGCGATATGCTCCGCGTGCCGGGCTCAACGGGCGACTTGTTGCTGGCCAAATCGCGCGGCGCGGATATTCGGATTGTGTATTCGCCGATGGATTGCCTGAGAATCGCCAGGGCGAACCCGGACAAGAAAGTCGTGTTCTTCGCGATCGGTTTCGAAACCACCGCACCGGCCAATGCGATGTCGGCTTTCCAGGCGCGGCGGCAAGGGATTACGAACTTTTCGATCCTCGTTTCCCATGTGCTGGTGCCGCCCTCCATTGCGTCCATCTTGCAATCCCCCATGAACCGTGTGCAGGCCTTTCTCGGCCCTGGCCACGTCTGCACCGTGATGGGCTATCGCGAGTACGAGCCGATCACCGCGCGCTTCAAGGTCCCCATTGTCATTACCGGGTTCGAGCCACTAGACCTGTTGCAGGGCGTCCTGCTGGCCGTGCGCCAACTCGAGCAGGGCCGCGCCGAAGTCGAGAACGCCTATGGCCGGGTGGTGAAACGTGAAGGCAATCGCGTCGCTCAGGACCTCGTCAACAAAGTTTTCGAGGTGTGCGATCGCAAATGGCGCGGCGTGGGTTCCATTCCCAAGAGCGGTTACAAATTGCGTTGGGAATTCCGCGACCACGACGCCGAACGGCTGTTCAACGTGAAGGAGATTAATACCAAAGAACCCTCCATTTGCATCAGCGGCTTGGTGCTTAAAGGCATCAGGAAGCCACACGACTGCCCCGCGTTCGGTAAACAATGCACCCCTGAGACGCCCCTGGGTGCAACGATGGTTTCCGCCGAGGGAGCCTGCGCCGCCTATTACACCTACGGCCGCCACCTGCACGTGCGCGAACCCGTCGAAGCCGCGTGATTCCTTTTTATGAACGCACCCCCTGAGAACCTCTCGACGCCGGCGGTTGATAAAGCTGCCGAATCTTTCCGCGATAAGATTCATCGCAAGTGCGGTGAATCGATGGAAATGAAAGAGAAGTTTTTCACCAGGTATGCTGATGAAATCGAGGCGATGTGCCGCGAAATGGCCGGCCGCTTTTCCAAAGGCAAGCGACTGCTTGTCATGGGCAACGGGGGCAGCTTGTGTGATGCGCTCCACTTCTGCGTCGAGTTTACCCATCCAATCATTGAAAAGCGCAAGGCTTTTCCGGTCATCCCGCTGATGACGGACATCTGCACGATGACCGCCATCAGCAATGATTTGGATTATGCGCGTGTGTTTGTGAACCAGCTCGAATTGCAGGCGCAACCGGGTGATATGGCGCTGGCCGTCAGCACCAGCGGGAAATCACCGAATCTGGTTTATGCGCTTGAGGCCGCGCGCGAAAAACAGCTCCTGACCATCGCCTGGCTCGGCAAGGACGGCGGCCGCCTCGCCGAATTGGCCGATTTTGCCTTTATCGTGCCCTCTTACAGCATCCATCGCATTCAGGAAGTGCATGCGACCTTAGTTCACGTAGCCTGGGACCTTATCCACCTCGCGCTGGGGGAAGATGATGTGATCTAACTTACTTACCTACAGTAGGTTCGTGATGGCCCAGCGCCCGCGCTTTTGCCCAGACCCCGAAGAGCTTGGGTCGATTTCCTCGAGCGCTCCAGCACACCCTGAAGTCAAGGGGAATCTGCAGAATTCCGAAGCGGGGAATGGCGGTTGATCGAACCTTCTCACGGTTGTCTTTACGGTGAAACTGTGATAATGTGTAACCGTGAAACGATGAAGAACATAACCATTTCGCTTGATGATGAGGTTTATCGCCAAGCACGCATCAAAGCCGCCGAGCAAAACACTTCTGTTTCTGCCTTGGTAAAGAGCTACTTGGAACGCCTCATACGAGGAACGAACGCGTCCTGGCAATCCGAGTTTGACCGTAGAGCAGCCGAGGAGCAGGAATTACGCTCGCGCCTGTTCGCCTCCGGCCGGGGTCTCCGGTCTGCCGACAATCTCAAGCGGGAAGATCTATACGACCGCGATGCGCTTCGTTGATACGAATATCCTCCTTTATAGCGTCAGCCCGTACACTGAGGACGCGCGCAAATGTGAGCTGGCGACGAAGCTTTTGCAGGAGCGGGACTTGGCCCTCTCGGTCCAAGTCCTTCAGGAGTTTTACGTCCAGGCTACGCGCTCGAGGAGACCTCAGCCGCTCAGCCACGAGGAAGCCGTCTCGTTCATTGCCACATGGTTGCGTTTCCCCGTTCAGGAAACAACCGTCGCAATCGTGCTCGCCGCCTTGGCGGCTAAGCTTCGCTTTCAAATCTCATACTGGGACGCTGCGATCATCGAGGCCGCCCGCACCGCGGGTTGCGTCCAAATTCTCTCCGAAGATCTGAATGCCGGCCAGGACTACGGCGGGCTTACGGTGTTGAACCCTTTCGCAGACTAGTCATTTTGGGTTGGCTTTTCCTTTTGTCTCATGACTTAGCCCATACGCCTGGGTCGTGACATAATACTTGGTCAGCATATTAGGCACTTCCCACGCCGGCAGCTCGTGCTGGGCAAGGTATCGCAGAAAGTGTTCGGTGACCTGCGCGAAATGGGCTTCATGGCCGACATTGTATTTTTCTGGGATGACCACTTGCCATTCCTCCCCAGCACGAGCCACATCCAAACCGGGCCACGTATTGCAGAGCTTGCCGACAGCCGTGCGCAACGTTTGCTCGAACTGCTCCGCCGTATCTAAGGAATTATTTCGGACGTACAGGCGCGCCTGATAATTCTGCTCGGGCCCTTGGCGGATGGCGAGCGTCGCATGAGTCCCGCGCAGGCGCGATTGGTGCGTGTCCTTTGCGCCGGGCGGCGCTTGAAAGTGCCATAGTGCTGTCACTTTCACATAGATGCCGCGGAGACGGAACGTGACATCGCCATTTTCATACACGTTCAGCTCGCCATCCGGGCCAACGTCCTTTTTCAGAAACTCCGGGAATTGGCCCAGGCCGGTGACACGCTGGAATTGAGCCGGCGAGAGCTGCGTCGGCCAGCGATGCGCCTGGAGCACGCGGACATCCTGCTGCCAATTCAGCGCCTGGTCGGGAAAACATTCCCATTGCACTAAATCAACCAGGTGCGTGCCGACGTCGGGAATCGCCTCGCCCTGCTGGGTGATATCGAATGACCACGCCGGCCGGATCAGCGGCTTGCCCGCAACGTCCTTGTAGAAGTGATGCACGCTTTCCATCGTCACGGCGGGGTCCTCAGCGGTGCCCGTTTGGAATGTGCCAAAAAGCGCCGGGTTGCGAGCCAACTCGCGTTCGAGTGTGCTGACGATTTCGTAGCGCTCAGTCATGATGTCGTACAGCAGCACCTTCTTGCGTGCCGCGGCCGCGAACGCCTCCCGCAGCACGCCAAATCCCGCCGGTGTTATCGCCATCGGCTTGTCCGCCAGAACATTGAGCCCCGCGCCGACGCAACGGTCGATGTATTCGGTTTTGTGCCGGTTGTTGCCGGCGATCACCACCACGTTGCCGGCTTTGTCGCGCAGCATCCGTTTCAGGAAATCCGCGCCGGTATAGACCTCCTCCTGCCAATGCGTCGGCGCATTGGTGCGCTGATTGAAACTTTCTACCAGGCGAAGATGTTCCTGCAGGTCCGGGCCGCCGGGACTATACACGTGCACGATCGGGCTGACCTGCGGGTACATATACTTCTGCACCAGCCCGGCATGGAAATGACCGGGGTCCAGAGTTAGCAACCGAACGGAATCCTGCCCAAGGGCACTCGTCGCATCTGTCATGAACAGGCAAACCATGGCGAGGATTGCCATTCTGGCAAGCCTGGACAATTTGCGTGCCCTCATCGGGGTGAGTTGCGCGCGGCAATCAGTGCCGAGCCTCGCGGGTCCATCAAGTGTGCTCATGCTTCTTTATAATGGCACACATAAAGCAGTTCGGCGGTTCATACAATGTTTTAACCGTTTGCCTCGGCGCCCAGGGACCCGTACTGTTGTCCCCTTGCCGGCGCCAATACTCTTTCAGGTTCTGCACGAAGACGAGCAACTGCTGGTGGTGAACAAACCCGCCGGGCTGGTCTGTCATCCCACGAAAACCGACGAGTATTCCAGCCTGATCAGTCGCGTGCGGTTATACCTCGGCCCCGGTGCTCAACCGCAGTTGGTGAACCGGTTGGATCGCGAGACCAGCGGCGTGACGCTGCTCGCCAAATTGCCTCAACCCGCCCGCGAACTGCGCCGGCTTTGGGAGCAGCGCCTGGTCCAGAAGCAATACGCAGCCATCGTTCACGGTCATCTCCAAACGGAACGCGGCACGATTGACGCGCCGCTCGGCCGGGATGAACACAGTTGTGTCGCGATTAAAGATTGCGTCCGCCCTGACGGAACCCCGGCCAGCACCGGGTATGAAGTGGTGCGGCGGTTTACCCGGGATGTCCTGCGCGGCCCGGGGCAGGGGATAGTCCGCCGCCAGGGGCCGACGCCAAGGAATTTCACTCTGCTGCGCCTCGTGCCCCAGACCGGCCGCAAGCACCAAATTCGGATTCACCTCGCGCATATCGGTCATCCGCTCGTGGGCGACAAAATCTATGGCGGCGATGAAGACCTTTACCTGGCGCTGGTCGAGGACCGCCTCACAGTCGAACAGCGGGACAAATTGATTCTGCCCCATCACGCCTTGCACGCCAGCCAGGTGCGATTCTTCTGGCGTGACCGCGAATGGGAATTCACCGCCGAGCCGGAACCGTGGTTTACTGATTTCACGGGGGAGTGAATGAGCCGCAACCTCCAACAAATAATTGCCACGGCTACTCTTCAGAAGTGGCATGAGTGTCTTAGCCCATCGCGCGTGTGCGGCCGGCCTTCGGGACGGTTAGATCACTAAGCTTACCCCTTTCTATTTCCCTGGCCCGCCGTTAATACTGGCCTGTGTTCAGGATTCCCAAAACTATGCGCGCGGTGGTTTATCGCGGCCCAAATCAACTGTGCGTGGAAGAGGTACCCGTGCCGGCGATTGGCCGAGGCGAACTCCTCGTCCAGGTCGCCGTGTGTGGCGTGTGCCCGACCGACATCAAGAAAATCCAGCACGGCACGGTGCCCCCGCCGCGCATCTTCGGACATGAAACAGCCGGAACGGTCGTGCGGCGCGGAGCGGGCGTGCGCGGGTTCGCGGTGGGCGAGCGGGTCGCCCTGCATCACCATGTGCCGTGCCTGAAGTGCCACGCCTGCCGGCATCGTTCGTTCGCGCAATGCGCGCAATACAAGCGCACTGGCATCACCGCGGGCTTCGAGCCGGCCGGCGGTGGTTACGCCCAATACGTGCGGGTGATGCCGTTTGTGCTGCCTGGGGTGGTCAAAATTCCTAAGCGCAATTCGTTCCTGGAAGGCGCAATGTTGGAACCTGTCAACACCGTGCTGAAGGCCGTTAACCGGCTGGCTTTGCTGCGGGGCGATACAGTTCTTGTCGCAGGACAAGGGCCTATTGGCCTGATGTTTACGCGGTTGCTGGTGCTGGCCGGAGCTAAAGTTATTGCGAGTGATTTATTGGAGAACCGGCTGTGGCTCGCAAAGAAACTGGGCGCACATTGGATTTGTCAAGCGGGTCCTGCACGCGATGGCGAGCAAGGTTCTGACCTTGGCGCGCTGGTCCAACGCGCGACGGCCGGCCGGCGACTGGACGCCGCCGTCATCGCCGTCCCTTCCGACGCGGTGATGCGCGACGCGCAGGAGTTGGTGCGGGGCGGAGGGAAGGTTTTGCTTTTTTCTCACACGCGTCGAGGAGACCATGCCGAACTGGACCTGGCCGCCATCTGCGTCGATGAAAAGGACCTGCTCGGCAGCTATTCCGCCGATTTCCAACTTCAACGCCAGGTCGCCCGCATTGTATTTGGGCGCAAACTGGATGTGCGGCGGCTCATCAGCCACGAGTTTTCGCTCGAGCAAACCGCCGCCGCTGTCGCCCTGGCGGCAAAACCCAATGAAGATTCGTTGAAGATCGTTGTGCGCATCAGCACATGATTGCCAAGCCTAAGTGCGCTGGCTACCATGGCTGTATGAAACGGTATTTTGCCCTGGTGCTGGTGAGCTTTTGCGCATTGGCTGTTATTGCGCGAGCAGACAGTTTGGACGATCAGTATGTCGCCGTCTTTAACCTGATCCAGGAAGCCGACGGGCTGAACGGCACTGACTCAAAGGAGGCGCTGGCGAAATATCAGGAAGCGCAAGCGGCCCTGCAACAGATTCAAAAGGCCGACCCGAACTGGAACACGCTGGTGGTCAATTTTCGCCTCGAGTACCTCGCGGGCAAAATCGCGTCACTCTCCGCCGGCAACCCGCCGACGGGCCCCGGCACCACCGCAATGGCAGGCACGAATCAGCCTTCGCCAACTCAGGTAACGACCACCAATGCGGCTGCCCCAGCACAACCCCCGTCGGCCGCGGCCGCTCCTGCCACCCCTGCCGCCCCGCCCGATTGGGAAGCGCAGATGGACGGGTTGCACCAACAAATTTCACAACTCCAGGCCGCCAACGGCAATTTGGAGGCCAAGCTCAAAGAGGCTTTTGCCGCGCGCCCGGCCGAGGCTGATCCGGCACAACTCGCGAAGCTCCAAGACCGGGTGAAAGCTCTGGAGAAGGAGAACGATTTGCTCAAGGTGACGCTCCAACAGCAGAAGGCGGCGTCCCCGGCCGCGTTGGCCACCGCGGCGACCGCTCCCGCTCCCGCTCCCGCGAGTGCCGGGAATTCCGCCGGAATGGAAAAGGCCCTCGCCGAAGCGAATCGTGACCGCGACGAGTTGCGGCGGCAGTTGCAGCAAGCAACCAAGGCCGCCAGCAATCGCAAGCCCAGGAACGAGGATGCGCGCCTGCAAGAGTTGCAGTTGCTGCTCGACACCGCCAATGTCCGGTTAGCGGCCTATGAAGCCCGCCGCGTGCCTTATTCGAAGGACGAATTGGCGTTGCTCAACGCGACGGGGCCCAAACTACCCGCCCCCGAGAAGAACACAGGCAGAATGTCCATTAAGGAGCTTTCGCCTGCCGCGGCGCAGTTAGTCTCCGAAGCGCGGAAGTCCTTTCAGGCCGGCCAACTCGATAAGGCCGAAGCGGCCTACGAGCAGGTCTTGCACGAGGACCCAAAGCGCGTCTCGGTGCTGGCCGACCTCGCCAACATCCAGCTTGCGGCCAATCATCTGACCGCGGCAGACAAAAATATCGGTCAGGCGGCGGTGCTTGCTCCGGACAGCGCTTACGTTCTCTCAGTGTTCGGCCGTTTGCGGATGCAGCAGGAGCGCTACGACGAGGCGCTCGATGCTCTCAGCCGTGCCGCCAAGCTCGAACCGGACAACGCCGAGATCCAGAATTTCCTCGGCCTCGCCCTCAGCCACAAGGGCATGCGGATGCCAGCGGAGAACGCGTTGCGCAAAGCCGTCGAACTGGAACCGAACTACGCGCAAGCGCACGAGAATCTCGCGGTGGTCTATGCCACCGGCAAACCGCCCGCGCTTGCGCTGGCCCGCTGGCATTACCAGCGCGCCCTGGACTCCGGAGCCCCGCCCAGTCCGGGATTGGAAAAACTGCTGGCCACCAAGCCTTGACCGCTCGCCCACCCTGCGTACGCATGTTGCGCCAGGCCTCAGGAGAAATTCGCCTCCAGACCCGCGGACGCGGTCTGTATGAATTCACCGACCAAACGGCGCGCTGGCTGGCCCAGCAGCATGCCACCGAGGGATTGCTGACGCTGCACGTGCGGCACACTTCGGCCTCCTTGCTCGTGCAGGAGAATGCCGACCCGGACGTTCGCGCCGATCTCGAGCGGTTCTTTTCCCGCCTCGTTCCGGACGGTGATCCCCTTTTCATCCACACCATCGAAGGCGAGGACGACATGCCGGCCCATGTGCGCAGTGCGTTGACCGCGGTGAATTTGTCGCTACCGGTGGCCGAAGGCCGGTTGCGGTTAGGCACCTGGCAAGGCTTATACCTCTGGGAACACCGCCAGGCGCCCCACGCGCGCTCGATCGCGCTGCATTTCCTTGGCGACTGAAGGGCATCTTGCTATGAAAGACCAAATCATCCGCGTCGGGCAAATCGGAATCAGATTCCTATTAGAAGCTGCCGATACCAATGGTTCGCTGGCGATGTTTGAATTCACGGTGCCGGTGGCAGCCAAGGTGCCGGTCCCCCACTATCACAAGGCGTACGACGAAACCATCTACGGAGTGGAAGGCGTGGTCACGTTCATCGTGGAGGGGAAGCCCGTGGACATCGGGCCGGGAAAAAGTTATTTCATCCCGCGTGGGGCGGTTCATGGTTTCAACAATCTAAAGCAGGTTGATGCCAAAGCGTTGGCCGTCATTACTCCCGCGCTGCTCGGACCGGATTTCTTCCAGGAGGCCGCGGCCATTGTGAATGCGGGGGGGCCGCCTGATGTTGAAAAACTGAAAGCCGTCCTGCTGAAACACGGCCTTGTTCCCGCGCCAGCGCCTGTGGCTTCCCTATGAGGGCTGCAGACGATGCGCCCGGCCAGTCGCCGGCCGGAAGCGGGTTTACCCTAATCGAACTTTTGGTGGTGGTGGCCATTATCGCCATTTTGGCTGCCCTGCTGCTGCCGGCTTTGGCCCGAGCCAAGAACAAGGCCCGGCAAATCCAGTGCACCAACAACGAACGAATGGGAAGTTCGGAACCTACGAAGACCCTTCGAGTGCCCTTCGAACTCCCACCGTCCCACCACGCCAACACCACCCCACCAGCACGCTCACTCCCCGTTTACCCATGTCATGGGCCATTCACTCTGGCTGCCCTAAACCGCCCCCGACGGCCCCAGGCCGCCAGCCGGTCGGGTCTCGGGCGATGCTGCGGCTGAAGCACGCGCCAGGTTGTCGGGTAGCATCAGGGTAAGCACAAATCCAAGCAGAGCGCCGGTGAGGTGGGCCGTCATGCTGACCTGAGGCACGACGCTGTCGAACAGCGTCTGGCTGGCGATGACCAGAGCCATGGCGCCCAACCGGCGGCGCGCCGTCAGCGCGCGTTCGCGCAACCAGCCGCGCAGCATCAGCGCCGCAGTCACTCCCACCAGCGCCATAATGCTCCCGGACGCGCCGACGATCATTTCTTCAGTTCCCCGCGTGAACCACACCACGCCGCCCATCGAGCAAATGCCCGCCGCGAGATAGACCAGCAGAAATCGCCAGGAGCCTAAGGCCCATTCGGCGAATGGCCCCAGCAACCAGAGGGCGAGCATGTTCATCGTCAGGTGAAGAGCTCCAAAGTGCAGGAACAGGGCCGTGGCCAGCCGCCACCATTGTCCGGCTTGAGCGGCGGGAGTGAACAGCGCGCCGAGGCGGTACAGGGTCTCGGGGTTGCTGCTGCCGCCGGCAAAAATCTCGGCGCCGAACATCACCAGGTTTAATGCCAACAGGAGCTGAGTGGCGCGCGCGCCGCGCGAAAATAACGATGCTTGCGCGCCGAAACTCTGCTCGTGGCCTTGTTCGCGCGCCGCCTCCTGGATGAGCCCTTCGGCGGCCTCGTTGAGCGGTTGGGGCGCGCCGCACGGGCGGGCGAGGCGGTATCGGATGGCCAGGCGTAAAGAGGGGTCTGCGTTTGGGAGCAGCTCTTCCAGTTCCCGTGTTGCGGGTTCGGTTTGGCCGGCCGCCAGGGCGGCGGTGGCGGCCCAGAACCGGCGAGTGGGTTCGGGCAGAGCCGTTGCGTTTGCGGCCAGCAGGTCTTGGGTCAATTGTACCTTGCCGGAGAATGCGAACAGGACCAGGCGGCAGGAATCGCGCACCGTTGTGGGGATAAGTCGCGCGATGCGCTTCTGCTCGAGTCGAAAGAGTTCGAACATTCCGGCGAAATCACCGGCTTCGGCATGCGCGCGCAGCAGCGTCGGAAGGAACTGCGCGTGCGGTTTGAGTTGCTCGTGATGCTCCGCCGCCCAGGCGACTAACTCATCCCACTGACAGGTGAGCCGGTACAGTTGCACGGTGGCAGCCAAGCCGTTGAGCGATTTTTCCTGTTGCAGTTCTTGCAGTATTTGTGAGCCGCCAGCAAGCTCCCCGCGTTGGACGAGGTCCAAGGCCAGCACAATTCGGGGGCGTTCTCGCCAACCATCGGCCGGGTGCATCCAACCGATGAGCCGGGCCAGGCGGTAAGCGGCGCCGTATTGCTGCAGGAAGAACTGTTTGGAATAGGCCATGGTCAGCAGCCCTGGGGTCAGCACCAGGCAAGCCCACAATGCCGCGGCGACGTAGATCAGCGAGTGCAGGTGCAACCACCAGCCGGTGACGCACACAACGAGGATGCCGGCATAGATGCAAATCCAGCCGCGCGCGACCGCCGTCTGGCCGCGAGCCCGGATCACCACCATTGGCCAGGCGCAGGCAAAGCAAACAAACCAAAACAGGACGACGTCGTTGTCCATGGTTCCCAATTGGGTCAGGGGAAATGATGGCGGGAAGAACCAGCTAAATCAAGGCATGACAATTGCTGCTTCCACCTGCTTCGGTGTGACGATCATCGTTTTTAACTTAATTGGGGCGGGGATTCTCATCCTCGCCTGCGCGCTCGGCGCCGGTGTAGGGTATTTATTCGGCGCCAAGTCCCAGGCGCCCATGATGTTGGTCGCAGGTTTGGTCGCACTCGTGCTGGATTTGATTTACCGCATCGACAAAGGCGACGGTTCTCTGTTCCATCCCAGGCGAGGCGGTCACATCTGTTTCATTCCCGCCTGGGGGATTGGCTTGGGCTTGTTCATGCTCGGGGCCTTGTATGTTGTGCTGCCGGAGAACGGACGCGAGTTGACCCCGGAACACAGGCAAGGGCTCCTGCCGCAAGCTCCGCCACCGCGGTCAGCCTTGCGTGCCGACTCTCAGACCGTCCCGGTCCACCCGCAGCGTGCCGAGCTTAAGCTCACGATGATCTCCGGAACACCTCAGCGCCGGCTGGCAACCATCAATGGGGAGACCTTTGCGCCAGGCGAAACCCATGGTGTCAACGTTGCTCAGAGAAGGGTGGTCCTGACCTGTCTGGAAATCGGCGAGCAATCGGTGAATGCACAAATTGCCGGCGCATCTCGTCCCCTTGAATTGAAATTCGGTGAACCCGTGCCTCTGGAGTGAGCGGCATCGGCCTCCTACGGCGACCGCAGGCGATAGAAGCGGCTGGGATAATTCATCCACTGCGGGTCACCAAAATACGAGGAACCATTGATGAGCGTATTGGTTGAGATCGGCGCCCATACCGGAGCGGAAAGGTTGGTGCAGACGTCAACAAGGACCGAGCCGTTGGTGGCCCAGGCAATCGTGAAACCGAACTGATTGGTTTGCAGGCCGAAGTTTGATTCGAAGGAAAGAATCGTTGGATAAGGGAGCCACCAAACTGCGGTTGGCAGGCCGTAAGGATCGCCGAACCTGGGTCCCCACCCGGAGGTCCCAGGCAAGTAGTACGCGACCGCCGCGTTGTCGCCGGAAAAAGACTCAGACGAGCTTGGGGCGTTGCCCTGGAAATAGACTCCCTGCAGGCTGGGGCAACTCAGAAATGCGCCCCCGACAATAGTCTGAATGCCGGTGCCGATGGTGACGTTGAGGAGGGCGCCGCAACTGTAGAAGGCATACTGTGCGATGTTGGTGAGGCTATTGGGGAGGGTCACCGCCGTCAGGCCACTGCAGCCCTGGAAAGCGGCGTCGCCCACATAAGCAACGCTCTTGCCAAAGCTGACGTTGGTCAGGCCGGAGCAGGCCGAAAAAGCGGCGGTGCCCAGGACGGCCACGTGGTCGGGCAGCGTGAGAGTGGCCAGGCTCGAGCAATTGTAAAACGCATCATCGGCAATGGTCACGACGCTATCGGGGATGGTGTAAGTGACCGGCCGCTGACCAACTGGAAATACAATGAGCTCGGTTTGCGCTTTATCGAAGAGAACTCCGTTCACACTGCAAAAGAATTGGTTTTGCGGATCGACGTTGATGGCCTGCAGCGGGCACTGGCCGAAAGCGCCATCGGCAATATTTGTGACGCTGGGTCCGATATCCACATTGGTGAGGCTGCTGCAGGACTGAAAGGAAGCCGTGGGAATGCTCGTAAGGCTGGCTCCCAGGATGACATTAGCCAGCTTCGGGCATGAGAAAAACACATTGTTTCCGATGATACTGACGCTATCGGGAAGGGTAATGCTACGAAGGACAGAATCGTTCAAAAAAGCACCGTTGCCGATCTGGGTGATGTTGGTGCCCAGGCTAACCGTCTTCAGAAAAAAGCAGCTCGAAAATGTTCCATTCCCAACGGTGACAATATTAGATCCCATGCTGAGGCTGCTCATGGCAGCCAAATGGAAGGCGTTATCGCCAATGGTCGTGATCGGCAGATTGTAGAAGGTGTCTGGGATCGTGAGGGCGTTGTCAGAGCCAGTGTAGGCGCTAATGTTCAGCGACCCATCGCTATTGGTCGTGAAATTGTATTGCGCATGCAGCGCCGGCGAGAACGCGAACAGGAACGCCGTGACGAGGATACTTTCCATCATCCGGTGCTTTAGGATCTTCATGAGAGTCAATTCCGGAGCAAACGAAAATGCAGTGAAGGTGGTGGGCGGACTCATGCCAGGATGTCCGTGACGACCCGGCCTGAAACATCCGTCAGCCTGAAGTCGCGGCCCTGGAAACGATAGGTCAGCTTTTCGTGGTCGAATCCCAGCAAGTGCAGGATGGTGGCCTGGAGGTCGTGAACCTGCACCTTGTCTTTGGTGATGGAGAAACCGAGTTCATCGGTCTCGCCATAAACGATTCCCTTCCGCACACCACTCCCGGAAAGAAAGACCGTGAAGCAATCCGGGTAATGGTCGCGCCCGAGGATCTTGCTGGCCGCGGTCCGGCCTTCACGGAAAGGGGTGCGTCCAAATTCGCCGCCCCAAACCAGCAGGGTGTCCTCCAGCAACCCGGTGCGGCGCAGGTCCCGAATGAGCGCAGCCACCGGGCGGTCCATCCGCGCGCATTTTTTGGTGAGCCCGTCGCGGATGTCTTCACCTTCGTTCGTGCCATGGAAATCCCAACCCCAGTCGAAGAGTTGAACAAAGCGGACGCCTTTTTGCAGCAGGCGCCGGGCGAGCAAACAGTTATTGGCGAAACTGGCTTCACCAGGTGCCGCGCCATATTCGGCCAGGGTCTGGGGAGTCTCGCGGCTGATATCCATCACCTCCGGCACGGCGATCTGCATCCGGTAGGCCAGTTCGTATTGGGCAATGCGCGTCGCGGTCTCGGGATGGCCGAGCCGCTGTTCCTGGAGCTGGTTGAGGTCGCGCAAGGCATCGAGCGTGCGCCGGCGCAGGTCACGGTCCATGCCGGGGGGATCCGAAACGCAAAGAACAGGGTCGCCTTTGGAGCGGCATTGGACGCCTTGGAAAACCGAAGGGAGAAAGCCGCTGCCCCAGGCGGCGGGTCCGGCGCTGGGCTGGACGCCACTGGAGATCAGCACCACAAATCCCGGCAGGTTCTCGTTTTCAGTGCCCAGGCCATAAGTCACCCACGAACCCATCGAAGGCCGGCCGGCGCGCGGCGAGCCGGTAAAGAGCAACAGCTCGGCGGGGGCATGATTGAATTGATCGGTATTGAGCGATTTGATGAGGCAGAGTTCATCGGCCACCGATTGCAATTGGGGTATGGCATCGGACATCCACATCCCGCCCTTGCCGTATTGCGCGAACTTGCGGGGAGTGCCCATGAGTTTGGGCACCCCGGAGGTGAAGGCGAAGCGCCTGCCTTTGAGAAATTCGTCCGGGCACGGCTTATCGTTCCATTTCACCAGCTCGGGCTTGTAATCAAACAGGTCCAAATGCGGCGGACCGCCGGACATGTGAAGATAAACCACCCTTTTGACCTTCGGCGGGAACTGCGGCTTTTTTGGCGCCAAGGGATTCAGGACCGTTGCGGCGGCGGCGGGTTGTGCGCCACCGCAGAGGCTGGCCAGGGCGATGGCGCCCAGGCTGAAGCGGCCGGCGGATTCGAGGAAGCTGCGCCGGGTCAGGTGCTGAAGTTTTTCCAATTTCGGTTCCATATTAGACATTCAGTTGGAGTTACTCCTCACCCGAGCCCTCTCCCCATCGGATGGGGAGAGGGTTGGGGTGAGGGGTTGCGGGATGTGCATTGGATACTAGGGCTTCATGAACATTTCATCCAGGTTCAGCAGCACATTGCCGACCGTCGTCCACGCCGCCAGCGCGCTCGTCTCACCCGCCGGCGCCGATAGGGAAGACCCGTCCGGCGGGGTCACCATCCTGGCTGCGAGTTGGGGTTTGGCGGCGTAATCGGCCTTGGTCGCCTGGTAAAAAGCCAGCAAGCGGTTGAGCTCGTTCGGGCGGGGCAGGCGGGCCAGGCAAAGCCGGAAGCCGTACGTGAGCCGCTCGGTATCCGAGCCGGGCGCCTTGGCCATGCGGGCGCCCAATGCCTGGGCGGCTTCGACGTAAACGGGGTCGTTCAAAGTGACCAGCGCCTGGAGCGGCGTGTTGCTGCGCGGCCGCCGCAACGCGCACACCTCGCGGCTGGGCGCATCGAAGGTCGCCATCGACGCGTAAGGATTGGTTCGCCGCCAATCCGTATAGATGGCTCGTCGATAGCGGTCTTCTCCTTTGCTGGTCTTCCAATCCAGTGAACCGCCAAAAGCCGCGCTCAAGCCGAGCGACGCCTGCGGCGGGCGCACTGGCGGCCCGTACATCTTCTGGCTCAGCAAGCCGCTGACGGCCAGCGCCTGGTCCCGAATAACCTCAGCGGTAGCGCGAACGCGCGGGCCGCGAGCCAGCAGCAGGTTATCCGGGTCTTTGGCTTCCAGCTTGGGAGTCACCGCGGAGGATTGGCAATAGGTCGCCGAGGTCACCAGCAACTTCAGGAATTTTTTCATGTCCCAGTGTTGCGCCACCAGTTCGGTGGCCAGCCAATCCAGCAACTCCGGGTGCGTGGGCGGGTCCCCCTGCGTGCCGAAGTCTTCACACGTCCGCACAATGCCGGTGCCAAAGATCTGTTCCCAAAAGCGGTTGGCAATCACGCGCGAGGTCAGCGGATTATTTTCATCCACCAGCCAACGGGCGAGGGCCAGGCGATTCGGCAGCGCCCCCGCAGGCAACGGATGGAAGACCGCGGGAACGGCCGGCGTCACTTCATCGCCCAAAGCCAGGTAATTGCCGCGGAACTCGACAAAAGTCTTTCGCCGCTTATCGCCCGTCAATTCGCGCAGGACCGGGACGGTGTTGAGCGGCATGGCGCCGAGTTCATTTTTGAGTTTCTCCAACTGGTCGCGGTCGGCCTTCGAGTCGGCGGCCCCTTGTGTGGAGGATTGGGCTTTGGCCGAAGGCTGTTCATCCGGTTTGGCGCCGCTGCCCTGCGGTGGGTTTGTCGAGGCGGCAAGCCGTGCCTCGATTTTGGCTATGTCGGCCTCGAGCTGTTGCCGCTGCTTTTTCTCGGCTGGAGAAGACAAGTCCAGGACGGGCGCTTCATCCGTGCGATCGGCGTCTTCGGTGTTGTTAAAGAAAGCGAAGAAGCGGAAATACTCGGTTTGGGTAAAGGGGTCGTATTTGTGGGTGTGGCATTGAGCGCAGGCCAGGGTGGTTCCCATCCAAACGGACATGGTCGTGTTGACCCGGTCGATGACGGCAGCGTTCCTGAACTCCTCGTGAGTGGTTCCGCCTTCATTATTGGTCATGGTATTGCGGTGAAAGGCGGTGGCCGTCTCGGTCTCATCATCGGCATCATCCAGGAGGTCGCCGGCAATCTGCTCGAGGGTGAAGCGATCGAATGGTTTGTTGGCGTTGAACGATCGGATCACATAATCGCGAAAGGCCCAAATCGTGCGCGGCTGGTCGTCGGCGTAACCGGCCGAATCGGCATAACGCGCCAGGTCCAGCCACATGCGCGCCCAGTGTTCGCCGAAAGCGGGCTGGCTCAGCAGTCGGTCAATCAGGTGCTCGTACGCGTCCGGGCTTTTATCCCGAAGGAATTGATCCACTTCGGCGATGGTGGGCGGCAACCCTGTCAAATCCAGTGAGGCCCGCCTAATGAGTGTGGGCCTGTCAGCCCGAGGAGACGGAGCGAGCCCTTCCCGTTCGAGCCGGGCCAGCACAAAATAGTCAATGGGATTGCGTGGCCAGCGTTTATGCCGCACCGCCGGCAGGGCTGGCCGCTGCGGCTTCACATAGGCCCAATGAACGGCATAGCGCGCACCTTGCGCAATCCAGCGGCGCAGCAGCTCGATTTGCCCCCGGCTTAGTTCCTTGCCCGTCTTGAGCGGCGGCATCCGGTCGTCCGGGTCTGTGGCCGTGATGCGCGCCACCAGTTCGCTCTTTTCGGGAGCGCCAGGGACAATCGCCACGCTGCCGGATTTGGCGGGCTTGATCGCCACCTCGCGCACATCCAACCGCAGCTTTGCCTTGCGCTCTTCTTCCCCCGGGCCATGACACTTCAAACAATTCTCGCTGAGAATTGGCCGGATATCCCGATTGAAGTCCACTTCGGTTGGATGAGCCGCTCCAAAAGTCGCTCCGACCGAACCCAGCACCAGCAGCCCGTATGCCCCGGCGCGCACCACCGCGCGGTACATCAACCGACCCAGGAAGTGGCGCCGCTCAAGCATAAGATACGTGAACAGCCCATATTCGCCCATCTAACACACGGACGTCAAGGGTGGGGGTCGGAATCTGAGCCCACAAAAGGCGAATGCAACCAAGTCGCATCTGCGGTCATGAGCACACGCTCGTGCTGGTCTGCGCGGCGGCCTGTTGCGTCCGTGCCGGTGAGTCGCCGATCAGCCTGCGGAGCAGTGGAATGAGGGCGAGCAGCGCCACGCCGGCGACGAAGCTGGCCCAGCCGAGTCGGGAGAACAACCTCGCGTAATCGGGGTTGGTGGCAATCGCGGTGGTGCCGGTCGGCTCCGGCACCATGCCCGAGAAATCTCCGGCGAAGAGGGAAGCCAGGCCGGTGACCAGCATCCACGTGCCCATCATGATGCCCTGGTACTTGCTGGGCGCGAGCTTGCCAATCATCGCGTAGCCGATCGGCGAGATCAGCAACTCACCGATGGACTGCAGCACGTAGCTGGCGAACAGCCAGAAGAAGGGCGAGCGCCCGGACGCATCGGCGCAGCCGATCCCGACCGGGAGCGCCAGGAAACCAAGCGCCATCAGGATGAGCGAAGCGGCGAACTGCTGCGGAATATCGATTCTCCATCCGCGCCCGCGCAGTCGGGAGAAGAGCGCCGCCAGCAGCGGCCCGCCCACGACGATCACGACAGTGTTGATGTTCTGCACCCACTGCGGCGCGACTTGGATACCCCACACCCGCAGCCGCACGTTGTTCACCGCGAAAATCTGCAGCCCGTTTGGCGCCATCTGGTACAACGACCAAAACACCAGCGAGCCTAAGGTCAAAATGAGATACGCCCACATTTTCTTTCGCTCACTCGGCTCAGGATGTCGGAGCGTCAGATAGACGAGCCCAGCGGCGACGGCGCCGCTCGCCGCCTTGAGCACGATGCCCGTCGGACCGGTGTGTTGCAGCATCAACCAAACAATCAGCGGAACGCCGAGTAGAATGGCGATTCCGATGCCAAAACGCGCGCGAAACTCAGTGCCCCTGGCCTGGAGCAGCGGTGTTTTTCGGTCCGCGAGCACCTTCCAATTAAAGAGCGCCAGCACGATGGCCAGGAAGTTTCCGACGGTCGCGAAAGCAAAGAGCGGGGCATAGGCTTCCGTCTCCTGATAGTGACCGGCCACCGAAAAACCGATGAAAAAACCGATGTTCATCCCGGCATAGTTCCAGAGGAAGGCGCTCTCCCGGCGCTCGTCTTCGGGGGCGAAGCGCTGGGTGAGCATCATGTTGATACAAGTGACATTCAAGCCCGAGCCGGTTAGGAACAACGCCAGGCCCCAGTACATCGCCGCCATCGACCCAAGTGCGATCGTGCCGCAACCCACCACCTGCAGCACCATCCCGCCGACAAACAGATTGCGATTGGACAGGAATCTGCCTCCCAGATACCCGCCAAACAGGTGCAGTCCGTAGTTGAATGCGCCGAACACGCCCATGACGGCCGACGCTTCTTTGGCTGAGAAATGCAAGTGGCGCGTCGCGTACAGCACGAGCGTCGAATAAAGGACGGCAAAGCCAAGGGTGGCGACGATTTGGATGAAGAACAGCGCCGCGGCTCCCTCGGGCATGTGAGCGAACCGGCGTTTCCAGTCAGGCATGCGGAGATTTTATCGGGGCTTTTGGTGGTTGTCGATTCACCCTTTACCGAGTTTTACGGGTGGTCGCTGATTGTTTAAGCTGGTCGTTGCATTCGTGCCATGGCAATCTCTGCGAGCATTGAACATTATGACTTTCATCGGACGCTTCGGTTGCGGTTGGGCGGTTTCGTTTCTGATGTTGGCGGGCACTGCTGTATCAGAGGCGGCCGCGCCGGCCTCGCCTCGCTTCGGATTCAGCGGCACGGAAATTTTTCCCATCGATAACGGCATCAGCCAACTGCATGTCGCTGACCTGGATGGCGACGGGCTGAATGATTTGATCGTCGTGAATAACGAGCGCTCCCGCATCAATTTGCTCTATAACCAAACCGGCAAGACCAACCGCCTGAGCTTGTCTGGTCCAGGGGTAAAACGTGAGATAAACGAGCTGCCGCCGGACGCGCGGTTTCGGATCGAGTCGATTGCATCCGAAAAGCGCATCGCCAGCCTCGTCGTAACGGATTTGAACGGCGATGGCCGGCCCGACATCGCCTACTATGGCGACCCGAAGGAACTCATCGTCCTGTACAACCAGGGCACGAATGGCTGGAGCGCGCCCAAGCGCTGGCCAATTGATGATGGCCAGCTCACGCCCAACGCCTTGTGCGCGGGTGACCTGAACGGAGATGGCCGCACAGACTTGCTGCTGCTTTCCGACAACTACGTTTATTTCCTGCCGCAGCAAGCCGATCATACACTCGGTGAACCGCAGAAAATCCCGCTCTCCTCCCCGGTCAAGGCGGTCCAGGTGGTGGATGTGGATGGCGACGGCCGCGGCGATTTGCTGCTGGTTAATTGGGAAGATCGGAACCCGTTCCGCTTCCGTCTTCAGCAGCCGGACGGACAACTCGGGCCGGAGACGTTTTTTTCCTCGGCTCCCATTCGTTCGTACCTGGCGGACAGCCTCGAAGGCAATGGCAAGACCCAGATCATCACGATCGCTATGAACTCCGGCCGGGCCGCGGTGTCCGAGTTTGTCCGTCGGCCCGCCGATCAACTCGCCGGCTGCTTCCGCCAGGGTCAGTTCCAGGTGCTGCCGCTGCGCCACACCGATAAAGCGCGTCGCGGCCAGATTTGGGCCGATGTCAACGGCGACGGCTTGCCTGACCTGCTGGTGGCCGAACCCGAAAGCGGACAGATTTCGATTTATCTGCAAGAAAAGGCGGGCACCTTGGCTGCGCCGAAAACCTTCCCCACCCTGGCTGGCATCAGTGATTTGGCCGTCGCCGATTGGGAAGGGGACGGGCAGCAGGAGATTTTCATGCTCAGCCCTGACGAAAAGCAAATCGGGGTATCGCGTTTGGACGCCAATGGTCGGCTGCCATTCCCCACCTTGATTCCCTACGACGGCAAGCCCCTTGTGATGGCGGTCGGGCGTCTCGAACCCAACGGCCAGCCGGTGCTGGCTGCCATTGTCGATCAGAACGGCCGTCGTTCACTCGTCATCCGCAACCCCCATGGTCTGGTCAAAAAGCAGCTCTTGAGCGAGAGCTTTACCGCAAACCCCACCACCCTTGCCATTCACGATGCCGACCAGGACGGGCGGCCTGACCTCGTGCTGCTTACCCCTTACGAAAAGGTGAAAATCCTGCGGCAACTCCCGGGAATGAATTTCGAGGAAATCGATGTTGCTCCGCCCGGCGGCGTGCTCGAGCAACCCTGGATGAGCACAGCAGATGTTGATGGCGATGGCAAACCCGAGTTGCTGCTCAGCCAGCGTAACTTCCTCCGCGCGGTCGTGCTCAAACCGGAGACCGGCCTTCCCGCATCGACCAATGGCCCCACCTGGACCTTCATTGTGAAAGAACAGATCAACGGCGCCGGCAGCAATTCCCGCCTGGTAGGCGCGGCGGCCGTGTCCAATCCCACCAACTCCGTTTCTTCACTGTTCCTGCTGGATGCCGAGCGTAAAGTGCTGACGCTTTGCGAGCGAGACGCCGCTGGTGTTTGGCAGGTGGTGCATAACGTGCCGCTGCCGGTGTCAGATTTTTCCAGCCTCCAGCCGATTGCGTTGGGCGGCGCCACTCCAAATGCAATCGCCTTCCTCGGCGTCAACGCGATGGGATTATTCCCCTTATATGGCGATACCTGGGAGCTCAAAGAATTAGACGGTTATGAAACGCCGATTAAGGATGGCCATCTCAATGATGTTGTTTCCGGTGATTTAGACCACGACGGCCGGAAGGACCTGGTTTTTCTCGAGACCGCCCGCAACTACCTGGACCTGGTGATTTTTGATTCGCATCACAAGCTGGTCCCCGCGACGCGCTGGCAGGTCTTCGAAGAACGCACCTTCCGCAGCCGGCGCAGCGACATGCCCGAGCCGCGCGAAGCCGTGGTTGCGGATATGACCGGCAACGGCAAAAACGACCTGGTGGTGCTGGTCCACGATCGCATCCTGCTTTATCCGCAGGAGTGAACGGTCAACCGGGGTAACCGGAAATATAGGTCTGCAATTGGTGAATGGTGCTCGTCTGGGCCGAGATGATCCAATTGACCAGGTCGCCAATCGAGATGATCCCCAGAATCTTATTACCTTCCAACACCGGCAGATGCCGCACCCGATGCGTCGTCATCAAGCGCAGGCAATCTTCGATTGTCGCCGCAGGTGTCACTTTGATCACCTCGCCGGTGATGATCTCTTTCACCGCGGTTTGTTTGGAAGATTTGCCCTTGAGCGCCACCTTGCGCGTGTAATCACGCTCGGAGATGATGCCTAACAAGTGGCCGCCCTCGGTCACCAACAGGGCGCCCACGTTCTTATCGGACATCAACTGAATGGCATCAAAGACGGTCGCATCGGGCGAGATCGCCCAAACCTGGCTGCCCTTTTCATTCAGGATTTCGCTGATTGTGCCGTTCACGGTCATCGCTGCTCTCCATTTTTTGGCACTGAACCAAGGCACCCGCCCGCCGGCGGAACCCGGTCCCACGCCTGTTGCTGAGTGCTAATCTGAAGCATTCTAACTGCTAAAGTTTATCATGGCGATTCTCGATTGGAAGCAAATTCTGCGCATATCCCGAGCGCGGCCGGAGCGCGGACTTTAGCTTTAGTCCGCAGCACCATTCCAAAGTCACGCCCATCGGACTTTGCTGCGGACTAAAGTTCTCGCTCCGGCCGCCTTCACTCAAGGGATACGTTTGCGCCGGTGCGCCGCTTTTTGGTTCCAAAGCTGAGGCGCGAGTTCCGGCTATGAGTTGGAAGCTCTCGCCGCTCATTGTTTTGACGCAACAAGAGCGGCCGCGGAACTCGAAGGTGGCGGCGCCGGCCAGCCGCGTATAAATGACCGGGATGTGGCGCTCAGCCAGGCGTGCCTGCAACCTGGCGCCGGCCCGCTCGGAGGCGGGAAAAGGCGAATCGGCTACCACCAGCAAACGCGGTTGGAGGCGGTTCAGCAACGACTCACACACCGGTTCGCCAGTCGAAGGCAGGCCGGCCACAACGATGTCCGCGCGGAGTTGTTCGGTTCGCTCGAACAGCGCCTCCTGGCCAGCGCGGCCCAAATCCGACAGCAACAACACGCGGAAGCCCGCGATATCCGCGCGCAACACGAGCGCGCCGTCATCGGCCCGTGTGAACTTGTCGCCCGTTTGAGGATGCAACACCTCCCACTGGCCTACGCGTGCTCCTCGTTCCACGGAACGGACGAGCTGAGGATTTTGCTGTAGTTGGCTCACGAGCTTCCGATAGACCGACGAACGGAAACGCAGCGGACCAATAGCAACCTGCGCCGGATGAAACAAATCAACCAAATCAAAGGCGCCGCCGACGTGGTGCACGTCGCCATGTGTCAGCAGCAGGCCTTTCAAGCGGTTCACGCCCTGGCCGCGAAGGAACGGTTTCGTGGTGAATTGGACCGAGTTGGTTGGGCCGGTGTCACAAAGGAGATCGTTGTGTCGCCCGGGCGCGTCGTAGTACGCGGCGATGCCGCCATTCACCGGCAGAACAGTCAACCGGGTTGTGGTTGCCTCCCGCCAGCAATTATTCCAGCCCCAAAAGGCCAAAGCAACCGCGAGCGCCGCGCATTTCCAGTACCGCCCGGTGGCCTGAAACAACCACCCGGTCGCCACCGCCAGAAGCACCGCGTAGTACAGAAAGCTGGTCAAGAACGACGGGGCAACCACGTACCGGTAGGCGGCGGGCCAAGCCGCGAACCAGCAACTGCTGACGCGAATGCATTCCATCAGGAACCACCCGGCGTGGTTGAACAGTTCCGCGGCGCCAGCGAACCATCCGGCCAGCAGCAGACTGGCAAGGTTGCTCACCAGCACCAACCCACATAAGGGCACCGCGAGCAGATTTGCCGGCGTGCTGACCGGCGTCACAATATGAAAGTAATACGCGACCAGCGGAATCGAACCAATCCACGCTGCAAACGAGGTGAGCAGGACATCTCCGCAATAGCGGGCCGGGACTAAAATGAACGCTGGCCAGCGCCGGCGCAAAGACGGCGGCAATAAGGGTTCCGGGGCTGTCCAGCGCCGGATCACCAGCCACAGGGGAGGAAGCATCAGGATCAGGCACAGCACCACCAGGAACGAGAGTTGGAATCCGGCTTGGAATAGTTGTTGTGGTTGCCACAACAAAATCAACAGCGCCGCCGCAAACAGCGAATTGAGCAAGTCGGTCGGGCGCTTTAATATCCAACCGCCTATGACCAGCGAGAGCATGACTGTTGCGCGGATGGCTGAAGCGGGCCAACCGGTTAGCGCGACGTAAAACCAGATCAGTGGCAATAGCACCAGCCCGCTGACGCTGCGCGGAATGCCAAGCGCGCGGAACAGGCCGAAGAAAATTCCAAAGATGATCGCCATCCGCAGGCCATCGACAGCGAAAATGTGGTAGGTGGCAGCGCGGACAAACGGCTCTGATACTTCCTCCGTCAGCGCGGGTTTCCAGCCGAGCGTCAGCGCCCATTCCAGCCGCAATGATTCGTCTTCCCCAGGCAAGCCCCGCGCCAGCACTTGCCGCGCCCAGGTGCGGAATCGGTCCGCCAATGGCGGAGAGGCCGGCGACCGCAGAATCTGCCAATCTTCCGCGGTATCGGCCTGCAAATGGTAGTAGATGCCTTGCTGCTTCAGGTAGGCGCGGTAATCGAAGGTTCCCTCGGCGACAGCCAGCCGCGGCAAGGCGGCCACGCCGGAGACCTCAACGTCTTGACCGGCGAACACGTTCGTCAGCGGCGCCGGTGTCGTGACGGCGATTTGCCCATGCGCCGGCTGCCAGTTCTGTTTGTCCAGGCAGAGCGCGGTCACCCTCAGCCGCGCCAGCGTTCGCCACGACTGCTGCTCGCCTTGCTCATAGACCCGAATGGTTGGCGTCTCCTCGACGACACCGCGCACCAAAGCCAGGTGCGGTTCCTGTCCCAGCAATGCCCGCAAGTCATTCGGCGAAATGGCGGCAGTATGGAAGCTGGCGTTGGCCCACCCCACGAGGAAGCAAACCACATAAAGCAGCCACGGGCGCCCACGGTCCCAGGCGATGGCCGCCGCCACGGCGGCGAGTGCGCACCCCAACGGGAGAACGAGCGAAGGTGAGACCATGTCGGCAAACAACACCCCGCCGACGTACGGCAGCAAGACGAGCAGGAGGGGACGTTTCATTGCAGGCCGGCGCGCGGATGAGCTACGCCTGACCGATTCGGCTGGATGGTATAAATTCTTGACATAAAGGCAAGCGCCGAAAACCCATTGCGCCGGCTCACCGACCTCCACATATTGCTCTGCCATGCTCAAATTAGGTGTCAACATTGATCACGTGGCGACGCTGCGTGAGGCCAGGTTCCGCGGCCGGCCCACGGGCGAGCCGGACCCGGTGGCCGCTGCGCTGGAATGTGAAGCCGCCGGGGCACACGGGATTACTGCGCACCTGCGCGAGGACCGCCGGCACATCCAGGACCGCGATGTGCAGCTACTTCGGGCAAAGATCCGCACACGGTTAAACCTCGAGATGGCCAACGTGCCCGAGATAGTCGCGATTGCTTTAAAGTTGAAGCCGGAGATCGTTTGTCTTGTCCCCGAGCGGCGGCAGGAGGTTACGACCGAGGGAGGCCTGGACGTGGCCGGGAATCTTGCGAGCCTGACCGAGACGCGCAAGCGGATGAACGACGGCGGGATTGAGGTAAGCCTGTTTATCGCCCCTGAGCCGAAGCAGATCGAAGCAGCAGCACGCACCGGCAGTCAGTTTATCGAACTGCATACCGGCGCATTTGCTGAAGCATTTGATCACGAAGCCGAGAGGGAAAGAGAAGTGAACCGGCTGATAATCGCGGCGCGCCTGGCGCATGAGTTGGGGCTGCGTGTCAATGCCGGCCATGGGCTGAACTATCGGAATTTGCCCATGCTGCATCGGGTGCCGCACCTGGTCGAATTGAACATTGGCCACAGCATCATCAGCCGGGCCGTGTCCGTGGGTATAGGCCAGGCCGTGCGAGAGATGCTGCGGCTCATGGACGGCTATCAACCGCGCCCTTCATGATCCTGGGAATTGGAATAGACCTGATCGAGGTGGGCCGCATCGAGGCATCTTACCAGAAATTCGGCGAACGGTTTCTCAACCGGATTCTCCACCCAAACGAGATTAGCTATTGTCTATCGCACCGTTCACCGGGACCGTTCCTGGCCGCGCGTTTCGCCGCCAAGGAAGCAATTTCCAAGGCGTTCGGCACCGGCATCGGCGCGCAACTGGGCTGGCAAGACATGGAAGTTGGCCGCAAACCCAGCGGTGAGCCCTTCGTGATTTTACACGGGCGCGGCCAAACCCTGCTGGCGGAGCGCGGCGGCCGGGTGGTGTTGATCAGCTTGAGTCACACACAACAATATGCGGCGGCGGTGGCGGTACTGGAGGCGAAAGCCGACATTTGATCGCAACTACGGCGTTTGGCAGGTGTAATGCTGTCCAGGCGGGTGGGTTTGTGAACAAATCGTGGCGTATTGGATTGGGAACCGGCGTTTTGGCGCTGGTGGTGTTATCGGCCTGGATGCTGGGCCGAGACTCGCGCAGCGCCAACTCGTTGGCCAAATACCGCGCGCAGCTCGCGGCTAAAGGTGAGCGCCTGACGATTGCCGAGTTGATTGCCGCGCGTGTCCCCTCCACCAACGATTCCCAGGCCGTCCTCACCAATGCGGTGGCGTGCATAGGCGCACAAAGATTGCATCCTTCCGGGTTGGACCTGAGACACTATACCGCTCCAGGTCGAGCGCAAGCGGTCTGGCAACAAGACCCGCCCAATTGGGGCAATGGCTTCGGCCAGGCGCCGAGTGGAACCTGGGAAAATTTCGCCGCGGAAGTCGATTCCCTTCAGCAGCCGCTGGCTGATATTCGGCAAGCGCTAAAAAACCCTGCTCCCGATGCGGGGCCGCTGACCAATATCTGGGAGCGGCGGGTGGATTTTGTGAAAATGCGCCAGGCGGCACAATGGCTGATGGGGGCAGCCTTGTGCGAAGTGCACCGCGGCAATTTGGAGGCCGGCCTGGAGGACCTCGAGGCGCTGGCGGGCCTGGCGCGGATGGAACGAGACGAGTACACGCTGGTGGCGCAAATGATTCGAGTCGCGATTACTGGCTTGGGAACCGCGACATCCTGGGAAATCCTCCAGGCGCCGGGGTGGACGGAGCCGCAACTGTTGCGCTTGCAACGAGCATGGGAAGGTGTGGACCTGTTCGGCGGGCTGGAACACGGAATGGTCGGTGAGCGCGCCATGGGTGAAGAGATTTGGCTGCAAGCCCATCAACCCAACCAGCGCGGCGTGCTGCGCAACCTTGGATTGAAGCCGGCCGGCCAGCCGAGCTTGCAAGCCCTCGTCAGCGATTACGTCTTGTTTCCTGTGTACAAGTTCGCCTTTCTGGACCAGGACGAACTGTTTCGGCTGCAGATCATGCAGGAATCGATCGAGGCCTTTCGCCTGCTGGAAAAGCGGCATACCCTGGCTGAAGCGCAAGCACGATTGGCGCCGGGGTTCGCGCGGCTCAACAAAGTCGCCAATTCGCCCCAGAAATATCGTTACGAGTTGAGCCTGATTAGCATTCCCAATTATACCAGGGCCGTCCAGACCACCACCCGAAATGAAACCGAACGGCAAATGACCATCGCGGCGGTGGCCCTGAAACGCTTCAATCTGCGCGAAGGCCGCTGGCCAGCCAACCTTAACGAGCTGGTCCCGGCGTACCTGGCCGAGCTGCCCTATGATCCGATGAGCGGGAAATCTCTCTGCTATCACACTGGCGCGGGCGGACAATTTGTTCTGTATTCGGTTGGTGAAGATGGGCGGGATGATGGCGGCGACGCCCGCCCGGGCCCGGGCGGAAGGCCCGGCGGCATGTGGGACGGCCGGGACGCGGTGTGGCCCATCGTCGCGCCAGTTCAACTCAAATAACCAGGAGTCGATTAATCAATAATTAACGAACACGAAGCAGTGCCAGGGAAATATCGTCCTCCTGGGACCGGCTTCCAGTAAAGCTTTCAATGGCTTTGCGGAGTGATTGGGTCCATTGGCTGAGTTGATGAGGGAAAGGCGCTTGCTCCAGAGACGCGCGAAGACGTTCGGGACCGAACATTTCGTCATTCGCTGCGGGAGCTTCCGTCACTCCGTCGGTATAAAGGAGGAACAACTCGCCTGATTGGAGCTCACAGCGCACTTTCGGATAGTCCTCGGACCGCTCCATAAAGCCAAGGAGTGGACCTTGTTTGATGGCGACCATTTCCACCGAGCCATCGGGATGACGGAGCAGGGGGGCAGGATGACCGGCGGATGAGATCTCCATCGTGCGAGCGCCTGGGTCAAACACACAAAAGCTTAACGTGACGAACTGCCCGTTTGGGTTTTGTTGTGCGACGGCGTTGTTAAGTTCGCGCAGGAGGGTCGCCGGATCCGCTTGCCGCTTGGCCAGGCTGCGTAACAGCGCCCGGACCACGCCCATAAACAGGGCTGCGGGGATGCCTTTGCCGCAAACGTCGGCGACCGCCAGGGCGAGGCGATCTTCTCCAATCCGGAAGTAATCGTAGAAGTCGCCGGAGATCTCATTGGCGGGGTGGAGTTCGGCATGCACTTCGAAGTTCTTTTGGCGGAATTCGGGGACCTCGGTTGGCAGGTAGCTGAGTTGTATTTCTCGAGCCACAGCGACCTCGTTCTCGATGCGTTGTCGCGCGAGCAATTCCTGGTGGAGTTGGGCGTTTTCGAGCGCGACGGAGACCTGCAGCCCGACGGCGGTGAGCAAGTTGAGGTCCTCGGGGGTGAAACCATCATCGCGCCCTGTGCGATCGAGTTGCAGAACACCAATGGATTTTCCGCTCTTGGTCTGAAGTGGTGCGCAGATGAAAGAGCGAACCCCGAGGGAAAGAACGCTTTGCGCCTCGGCAAAGCGGCTGTCCGTAAGCAAGTTCTCGGCAAAAATCCCCACGCCTTCAGAGGTGACCTGGCGGACGATTGAGGCGCTATACCCGGTATTTTCAGACTGGCTCCCACGGTGCCTTGCCGCACGGACGACCGGGCCGCCAGGTTCGAGAAGTATGACCAGACCCCGTTCCCCTTGAGGGAACAACGCAAAAAGATGATCAAGAATGCGGGGCAATAATTGATCGAGTCCGAGGAACCTTCCCAAATCGGCAGATATCTGCAGAACCACCTGGAGCTTGCGAGCAGCGTCGGCCCGATAAAGTTCGGCGTTAGCGCTGTTCGCAACAGTCCGTGCCCTGATGGTGTAATCAGCAGGGCCGTCGGTGCTCTCGAAGCGGAGCACATAGGGCCCGATCCCAATCTCGTCGTGCAAATGAAGCGCAGCCGGGGCTTGCAATCGCTTGCCGTTGAGGAAGGTGCCATTGGCAGAGTCAAGATCTTCGATGCGCGAATCGTCTCCCTGGCGGACAAGCCGCGCGTGACGGCGGCTGACTTTCTGACCTTCGAGCCGGATGTGCGCCCCAGCCTGACGGCCAATGATGACTTCGGGCCCATTCAACTCGAAAGTCTTTCCCGCCTCGGTGCTGTTGATCACGACGAGTCGCGCCATGGGGTCACCTCCGGTGAACTGAGCGAACAACCCCAGACCAAGTCATGGGGGAGGCCCTCGGTTTCATTCGAGCCGAGCCTAAAGGCCGAAGGGAGGAAGTCAACGGTGAAGGCCGATCCTGCCGACGTTATGGCCGAGATGAATTCCAGGCTGGTCCCCAGGGGCTATTTGTCCGAGACAGAATTGAGCCCGAGCTGTGCGCGACTGCCGGCCTCATTGGCGATCAGGGATTGGCCGCGCAGGCGGTTGCCGTAAATCAATGCGGCGGCGACCTGCGGCCCGAGGCTGATTTGCGGTTTGCCGGCGTCCATGAAATCGCACGCGCTCACCGTCAACCCGCCTGAGAGCGCCTCGATCGCCGCAGCTTTCGCATTCTTCTGTCCCCAATTGATAAAATGACAGTTGAGGAACGTGGTCTGGCCGGTGCCTTGCAGACGCGCGTGGTGGTCGGTGGTTGGTATGCCCCAAAACCCGCAAGCGGTGAACTTAACCGGGCCGCTGTTGGTCTGGGCGATTTCGATTCCGGCCATGAACTGGCAGTTGACGAAGGAATGGCCCGCATGCGACTGGCCGGCCTCGACTCGCACGGCCAACGGCCCGACATCCGAACCGCACTGCGTCAGCAAACAATTGCCGGGCCCGGCGTGGTTCTGGACGAAGTGATAGCCAATGCTGTAGCCGATGCAAAAGCAGTTGGATAGAAATTGCCAGTCGGTGCGGCCCAGGATGAAAGCGACCCCCTGAGCGCGTATGAAATCGTACAGCTCGTGTTCCCACCCGCCCCAGAAGGTCCAGAAATGCACATTCTCGACGCGGCCGACGTCAAAGCATTGGTCGATGAACAGCCCGCGATAGAGCGGTTGGCCGTACAAGCCGCTGATGAAATGGCGGCCGGCGGCGAACGTGCCGAAATCCACCGCCTGGTACGGATTGACCAACAGAACGTCGAGCAAGGAGATATTGTCACCCTGCCCGCGAATGGTCCAGGGATAGGGCACCGGCGGGTTCTGCATCTTTTGTTCCGGGTAGAATACGGTCAACCCGCGGAGAGTGCTGCTCGCGTGCAAAGTAATAAAGGGGGTGCTGTTCAGGTCGCCTGCGCCCGCCAACGCCAGCAACACGCTGCCCTCGTCCTTCTGGCGCGCGGCGGGAGCGCGGAAAACCCCTTCGAGCATTACGTTGGGCGGGACGTCGAGGTGCCCTTCGATGCGGTACTGCCCACGCGGCACGAACACGGCCAGGTTGCCGCCATTGGCGGCCGCTTTCATCGCCGCTTGAAATGCCGCGGTGCTGTCCTTGCTCGCATCGGGAGCGGCGCCGAAATCCTGCACGTTGAGAGCTTGAGGCGCGGGTCCGGAGCGAGGCGAGGCTTCAGCTCCGGAGGCGTGAAGGTCTGCGCCGGCGAATGCGCCGCCCGCGGCGGTGAATCCCAGGCGGGAGAGCATCTGCCGGCGTGAAATGTGGTTGTCTGGTTCCATTCCTGTGCAGACGATCACTCACCTGCGGGTATTCACCGGCCTGAATCCTGATTACTGTCTCCACGCTCCACGTGTCATCCCCCTCTCTCTCCCCTCCGCTGGGCTGTCGCTGGTTTTCCCTGCCCGCGCCATTTCCAATTGCGGATTTCGGGCATGTCCTCGCCGTAGCGGTGAATGTACTGCTTATGTTCGAGGAGTTTGTCGCGAATGGCCTGTTTGGCGTAGGCGACGCGGGAGCCAAGGCAGGTGATGCGGTCGAGCACATCCGCGGCGAGGTGGAACCGATCGAGATCGTTGAGCACGACCATATCAAAGGGCGTGGTAGTGGTGCCTTCCTCCTTGTAACCGCGCACGTGGAGATTGTGATGGTTGGTGCGGCGATAAGTCAGCCGGTGAATCAGCCAGGGATAGCCGTGGTAAGCGAAGATGATGGGCTTATCCTTGGTGAACAGCGCGTCGAAATCTCGATCGCTCAGCCCGTGCGGATGTTCGGTTTTGGGCTGGATGGTCATCAGGTCCACGACGTTGATGACGCGGATTTTCAATTCCGGGAAGTGATCGCGCAACAATTCGACGGCAGCGAGAGTTTCGAGCGTCGGCACGTCGCCGGCGCAGGCCATGACCACATCGGGTTCGTGGCCCTGGTCGTTGCTGGCCCAAGGCCAAATGCCGATGCCGGCCGTGCAATGCTTGATGGCGGCATCCATGTCCAGCCATTGCGAAGAGGGCTGTTTGCCGGCGACAATGACATTGACGTAATGGCGGCTGCGCAGGCAGTGGTCGGCGACCGATAACAGGCAGTTGGCGTCAGGCGGCAGGTACACGCGGATGATGTCGGCTTTCTTATTCATCACGTGATCAATGAAGCCCGGGTCCTGGTGACTAAAGCCATTATGGTCCTGGCGCCAGACATGGGACGTGAGCAAGTAATTGAGGGAGGCAATAGGCCGGCGCCAGGCAATGTTGCGCGTCACTTTCAGCCATTTGGCGTGCTGATTGAACATTGAATCGACGATGTGGATGAAAGCTTCGTAGCAGGAGAAAAAGCCGTGGCGGCCGGTCAGCAGGTACCCTTCGAGCCAGCCCTGGCACAGGTGTTCGCTTAGCACTTCCATCACGCGGCCATCGCAACTGAGGTGGTCGTCGGTCTTCTCCAGTTCAGCGCAAAAAGTCCGGTCGGTGACCTCGAACAGGGCCGTGAGCCGGTTCGACGCGGTTTCGTCGGGGCCAAAGACGCGGAAGTTCGCGTCTGATTGGTTCAACCGCATCACATCGCGCAAGAACTCGCCCAGGATGCGGGTCGCTTCGGCCGTCGTCGCGCCTGGGCTGGGAACGGCGACGGCGTAATCGGTGAAGTTCGGCAACTTGAGGTCGCGCAGCAGCAAGCCGCCGTTGGCGTGCGGATTGGCGCTCATGCGACGATTGCCTTGAGGCGCGAGGTCGGCGAGGTCGGGCCGGAGCCGGCCTTGCGCATCGAACAATCCCGCCGGCCGATAACTTTTCATCCATTGTTCGAGCATTTTGAGGTGGGCGGGTTTCTGGGCCAACTCGGCCAGCGGCACCTGGTGGGCGCGCCAGGTCCCCTCGACCGGCAGACCATCCACCACTTTGGGGCCCGTCCATCCCTTTGGGCTGCGCAGGATGATCATGGGCCAGGCGGGGCGTTGCTTGAAGCCACGCTCGCGTGCATCGGTTTGAATGCTTTTGATTCTTACGAACGCCTGTTCGAGGGTCGTGGCCATCAGTTGATGCATCCGCGGCGGATCGTCACCTTCGACAAAGTACGGTTCATAACCGTAACCGCGGAACAGCTCTTCGAGTTCAGTGTGGCTGATGCGGGCCAGCACGGTGGGGTTGGCAATTTTATAGCCGTTGAGGTGAAGGATGGGTAACACGGCGCCGTCGCGCGCGGGGTTGAGGAACTTATTCGAATGCCAACTGGTCGCCAGCGGTCCGGTCTCGGCCTCGCCATCGCCTACGACGCACGCGGCGATAAGGTCAGGGTTGTCGAATACGGCGCCATACGCATGAGCGAGGGCATAACCGAGCTCGCCCCCTTCATGGATTGAGCCGGGGGTTTCGGGGGCAGCATGACTGGGAATGCCGCCTGGGAAAGAGAATTGCTTAAAGAGGTGTTTCAGACCGGGCTCATCCTGTGAGACCCCTGGGTAAAGTTCGCTGTAGGTGCCTTCCAGGTAGGCGTTGGCAACGACGCCCGGCCCGCCATGGCCGGGACCGGTGATGAAGATCACATTCAGGTCCTGCGCCTTAATCAGGCGGTTGAGGTGGAGGTAAATAAAATTCAGGCCAGGAGTCGTGCCCCAGTGGCCGAGCAGCCTGGGTTTTACGTGTTCAAGCTTCAACGGCTGCTTCAGCAGCGGGTTGTCATAGAGATAAATCTGGCCAACCGACAGGTAATTGGCCGCGCGCCAGTAGGCGTCCATCCGGTTGAGCAAGTCCGCCGAAAGCGGCCCTGTCTGGCTGGTTAGTCCAGAATTTTCCACATGGTTTGCTTCGCGTTTCATATCTTTTCTCCTGTTCTGAGTTGCTGCTATGCCCGCGGTACTTGTTGTTCGCGCATTCGGCAGACGGTGCGCGCAATCATCAGTTCCTCATCGGTTTTCATGACCCTGGCCGTCACGCGCGATGTGGACGTGGAGATCACCCCCGTCCCGGCCAGGTTGGCGTCCGGCGCCAATTGGAGTCCGAGGAAGTCCAGGCCGTCGCAGATGCGCGCGCGGATGACCGGTGCGGCCTCGCCGATGCCGCCTGCGAACACCAGCGTATCCAAACCGCCCATCGCGGCGGCGAATGCGCCGAGCGCCTTTTTGACTTCATAGCAAAACAAGACGACGGCCTCCGCCGCCCGGGCGTCGTGGCTTTCCAGGGCCAACAGTTCGCGCATATCCGAGGTCGTTTCCGAGATACCCCGCAAGCCGCTTTCGAAATTGACCATGTGGTTGAATTGTTTTGCCCCCAGCCGCTCGGTTCGTGCCAAATACCAGACTAATCCGGGATCGACATTTCCCGAGCGTGTGCTCATCGGCACGCCGGCTGCCGGCGTAAAACCCATCGTGGTGTCATGAGGTTTGCCGTCTTGCACGGCCGCCAGGCTGGCGCCATTGCCTAGATGCGCCAGAACAACCCGGCCGCGCGTCGCAGCGGGGTCGCCAAGCCGCACCAGTTCTTCCATGAGGAACGCGTAGGATAAGCCGTGAAACCCATATCGGCGGACGCCACGGTCAGCATAACGCCGAGGCAACGGCAGCAGACGCGCGACTGTTGGCAGGTCCTTGTGAAAGGCGGTGTCAAAACACGCAACCTGCGGCAGGCCTGGAAAGCGGCGCGCAAAAGCCTCCGTCAGCAGGATTTCTTCGGGCAGGTGTTCCGGGTCGAATGGTTCCAGCTCGTGCAGCGCCTGAACCAGTTCCGCAGTGATCCATGCGGGTTGTGTGTATTTAGGTCCTCCGTGGACAACCCGGTGCCCAACGGCTGCCAAACCCCGGCCACTGAACCGCTGCTCGACCCAGTCCATCAAAGTTCCGACGGCAGCTTGGTGGTCTGGCGCGGATATGCTGCGGGAAAAGCTATCGGTGGGAGAATCGCCTTTGGCGCTGAAGAGTGCCGATGGACAACCGATGCGCTCGATTTTACCCGCCAAAATCCGGCGCAGCGGGGACGTGGTCGCAAACAGCGCGAACTTAATGCTGGATGAACCGCCGTTGACAGTCAGGATGCATTCCGGTCCCGGGTCCATAATCCCTCGAGTGCCCGAGCCTCCCACGGCATAGGCGCAGGCGCAAGTGAACTTCGCGGGACGAGTTGGCGCGCGGACATTCCTGTCCGCAGCCACGTGGTTCTGGCAGTGGCTGGCGAATGGGGGAGCGGGGGGCGCTCCGACGTTCGCGTAAGGGGCGCCAGCCTACCGCGCGCTAGCTTCAGCCCGAGCTGGGCCAGGGGGCGGGGTATTGTTTTGCAAAGCGATCGAAGAGAGTCGGCTGCCCGAGTCAGCCAATTGGTCGGTCAAAGCGGCCAGGGCGGTTTGCAATTTGGCGGCGTTGGCATGTGCGTTTTCGGCAATCGGTTTGATAGCCGTCAATCCGCCATCGGTTAGGTCGGCACTGAGGGCGCGGCGGATGTCCAAAAGGTAAGCGATCACCGGCTGAACGGCGGTCTGGCTGTCCGCATAACGCTGATTGATGGAATCGAATCGATTCGAGACTTCGGTGCGCCGATTCGCGCTGACTTCGCGAATTTTGTCGAAGGTCACCCCTTCCAACTGCTTGTCCCAGGTGCGCAGGTAGGCGGCATTCTTCTGCGCCATGGTTTTTCCCGTCAGGTCGGTCCGGTTGGCCGCCGTCACCAGGCGGTCCAACGCGACGCTGAATTGGTGGTATGGAATGCGGAGGTCGGCGCCCGGCTGGTTCACCAGGTCGGTGAGGGTGGTCATGGCAAGGTCCAGAGCGCGCTGCTCGTCCTGCACCTCGGCGGCAGCGTGACGCACGCCCCGCGCGGCGGTGTCGTTGGGAGGATGGGCCGTCATCAAGGCGCAGCCCGATACGCCGAGCAAGCCGAGCAGGGCCAACACGCAGTAGAAGCCGGCGCACGCGCACAATTTTGTGGGTATTTTCATAAAGCAGTTCTTCATTGATCCACAGCAGACGGTTAAAGTCACCTTACCAGCTTCCGGGCAGTGGGGTGCATGGGGTCTTTCCCCAGTCCCTCCTGGGGTTTTCTGGTGGCCAACAAGGCGAGCGTCCAACGCCGAGCATAAGCGCGGATGATTCCGGTTTTCGCCTTGGCTAGGAAAATGGTTGTCCCATCTTGTGGGCTGTGGCGCGATTGCGAATTATATTCATGGGCACCGCCGAGTTGTCGTGCGTGAGTCTGCAGCGGCTGCTGGAGTCGCCGCAGGTCGAGGTCGTCGCCGTTGTCGCGCAACCAGACCGCCCGAAAGGCCGGCAACTCAAAGTCCAACCACCGCCCGCCAAAACCCTTGCGCTGCGGGCACAGGTGCCGGTGCTGCAGCCCGGGCGCGCTCGGGACCCGGAATTCCTCGAGCAAGTGCAAGCGTTATCGCCGGATATAATCGCGGTGGCCGCGTATGGCCAGATTCTGCCCCCAGCGTTGCTGAACCTGCCGCGCTGGGGTTGCGTCAACGTGCATACCTCACTTTTGCCGCGATATCGGGGCGCGGCGCCGATCCAATGGGCGCTACTCAACGGCGATTTCGAGACGGGTGTGACCATCATGAAAATGGATGTGGGCCTGGATACCGGGGATATTTTGGCGCAGGCGAAAACTCCGATTGACCCGGAGGACGATGGGCAAAGGCTTCATGATCGGCTGGCGTCGCTCGGCGCGGACTTGCTGGTGCAGACGATCCCCGAGTATGTCGAGGGCCGACTCCAACCGCGGCCACAGCCGACCGAGGGCGTCACTTATGCGCGAAAAATCACCCGCGAGGATGGGCACCTGGATTGGACCTTGCCGGCGGGCGTGTTGTGGAATCGTGTGCGCGGGCTGGTGCCCTGGCCTGGAGCTTACACCTTTCTGCCCGGGCCACCGCAACAAAGGATGCTGAAAATCTGGCAAGCGGAGGTCACGGAGGCTGGCGGCCCGGCAGGCGAGGTGCTGCGGGCAGACAATCAGGGTGTGGTGGTTGGTTGCGGCGAGGGAGCGCTAAAGGTGTTGGCTCTGCAATTAGAAGGCGGGCGGCGCCTGACAGCGCGGCAGTTTCTTGCCGGCCATCCGCTGCTACCAGGGCTGAAACTGGGCTAGGCGAGGAAAACAATAGATACCTTTGCGCCTTTGCGTCTTCGCGCCTTTGCGTTAAACGGACTGGGAGTTAAACGCAAAGGCACAAAGGCGCAAAGACGCTAAAGGTGATGGCTCTGCAATTAGAAGGCGGGCGGCGCCTGACAGCGCAGCAGTTTCTTGCCGGCCATCCGCTGCTACCAGGGCTGAAACTGGGCTAGGCGAGGAAAACAATAGATACCTTTGCGCCTTTGCGTCTTCGCGCCTTTGCGTTAAACGAACTGGGAGTTAAACGCAAAGGCACAAAGGCGCAAAGACCCTAAAGGTGATGGCTCTGCAACTATAATAGAAGGCGTGCTACGGCCCCGGTTTAGTCCTGAAGGTCAGCAGGTACGGCACTGCCGGTTGTCCGGAGGTGTCTTTGAAATTGTGGAAGTTCTCACTGTTTAACCACGTGGCGTAAAATCTTCCGGGTTCGAGTTTTACCGACAGGACGCAGGTACAGCCATCCGCCAGGTAGCGGGGCGGACCAATAGTTTCAGGAAAGGTGTCCTCACCCCAAGTGGACCAGGACCAACTGCCGTCCATCATGGGCTTGCTGAAGACGACGCGGATTTCGCTAATCGCTGGATCGACCGTCTCGGCGCCCGCGATGGGAACGGTTTGAATGACCACTGGCGGAACGACAGTGAACGCCGACTGAGGGGAATTAGCAGCACTCGGAATGGGCTGGGCCGGCAGCGGCAACAGGCGCAGGCGTTCCAGCGCGGCTGTGAGCAGTTCATCGCGTGATCCTTCAAAGGCGCCAGGCGGCGGGTCGAATCGGATTTGGGGTTGAAACCCACGCTCGTCGAGAGGTGTGCCATCAGGCAAGTAATCGATCCAACGCGGCACACTGACCGTGATGTTCATGGGCAGGTTGATGATCTCCGGATTGCCGCTCGAACCGCAGGTATGGTCGCCGATGCTTACCAGGTCGGGATCCCCGCTCATCATGGCCACAAACGATTCGTTGCTGCTCATGCATTTCTGCCCGATCAGCAGCACCACTGGGCGGTCATAGCGCCATGGACCGCGCGGGGCAACCCGGCGCTCGATCTTGTCAGTCAGGCTGCTGTGGCTTGGGCCGTTGCGAAACCGGCTGTAGGCGTACACGAAGCTCGCTTTGAGGAAGCGGCCCGCGACTTCGCCCGCCAGGTCTTCACTGCCACCGCCGTTGAGGCGGACATCGACAATGAGTCCGCGCGTATTCCGCATCTGTTCGAGCACGCGGTCGCATTGCGCCGGCAAACCCTGACCATTCCAGGCATCGACGGCGAGGAAGCCAACCTGCTCGCCGGTGACCGCCCAGCGCACGCGGCCTTCCTGGTGCAATCCACCAAGGATTTTGCGATGGGCGGACGGATTGGCATTGAGTGAACGCGGGCGATTAAAGATGGGGACATACTGGCCGTCGAGGGTAAGCCAGACGTGCAAATCGCGCAGAGGTTGGAGGAGTTGCGCGCACACTTCGGTGAACTCACGCGGCGAAGTGCTGGCCAGCGCCTTGGGGCGATATTCCTCGCGCAGTTTGTTCCAATCCACCTCCGGGCGCAGGACAAACATCGCATAATCCTTGTCGAACGCTTGCCAAAGCTGGTCGAAAGCGGCAGCAGTCGATTCAGCGGAAAATGCATTTGTTTCACCCTCCACGCCGGATTGCACCGCCAAGCCCGTCGCCGAGAGGAGAATCGTATAAACCAACACCACGCCCAGCCTGAATCGGCAGCCAGACAATTGGTACCCCTGCTGCGGAGCATAACGCAAGTGAGCCTGCCAACGCGCATAAGAATTCGGCGTCATTACCTTCCTACAGAAGCAAATCTGGCCAAAGGTTACCAGCGAAGCAAACCAAGGGGCAGTAGAAGTATCGTCCGATGGAGGCGGCAGCGGCCAAAAGCGGCAGGGGCTGGCGGAGTCCTGCCTACCCTGACCAGAACCGCGCAGAGGCGATGCGGAGCTATTTCTAACCATAGATTGCACTGGTTGTAACAAACTTCATGTAAACTAAAAGCACACTTATCGAAGTCTTGTGGGCTGAGTGAACCGGAGTTCCAATGAGAGCGCTCGGGAAAAACCTTATGAAAATTCACTGGCTCTCCAAAGGACTATCCATTGCCTTCTCCGCGCTTGCATTGCTAGTGTGCACCACGGGCATTCATGCGCAAACGAGCCCTTCAGATCATGGCTACATGGCGGCGGAGCGAGGGCACGAATACACCGTGTGGTCGAAATGGGTGTGGCAAACCAACCAAGGGATCGCCACGGTCGAGAGCAACACGCTTGTCCAAGTGGCATCAGGGCTGAACCGATGGCAATCCAGTCAATGGGTGCCGGCCGCGCCGGAACTGGTTGTGACCAACGGAGGCGTTCTGGGCCGTGGTGCCCAGGCGGCCGCCTTTTTCTCTGGTAACCTGAATAGTATTGCGGCGACCCGGGTCCATATGCCGGACGGCCAGTGGCTCAAAACGCACATCGTGGGACTCGCTTATCACGATGCGTCCTCTAATACCAACCTGCTGGTGGCTGCGCCGAAGGATTGCGCCCCGCAAATCGTGGGAACAAACCGCGTGGCCTATTTGGATGCCTTTGATGATCTGCGGTGCGACGTCGTGTATTCCTATACGGCCCTAGGGGTGCGACAGGACATCGTGTTGCGCGAGAATCCTGGGGACCCTGCCATCCTTTACGGTCTGAATGCCCAATCTACCTACTTGCTCGTGATCTCGGAGGTGGATGAAGGGCCTGCTCCTCAAATAACCGAGCGAGCTTGGCCGGCCGGCGAGGACGTGCTGGTGGACCAAACGCTGAACTTCGGGTCCATGGGCATGGTTCCCGGCCGGGCATTCCGGGTGGAGCATACCTCCGGCGACCTGTGTGGCCTTTTGGTGGCCAAGCGGCTTGAGACGGTTGCCGGGCGCCGCTTTATTGTTGAGCGGGTACGTTATGAGCGGATCGAGCCGGATTTGCGGACTTTGCCGACCTCTGCCACGCCTCTGACCAACGCTCCGGGAATCACACTGACCAACGGTAGCATCCGCAAACCTATGCGCTGGTACGCCAGCGGCGCTTTACCGCCCGCGCGGACGAGTGTATCCGGCATTTCTGGGAGGCCGCTCAAGGTCGCTAATGTGGATAATCGCCCCGGAGTGGTGTTGGATTGGAACCTTGCGCTGAACCCCGGTGATTTCGCGTTCACCTGTGGGAATTACGTCGTCAGCGGTGAAACCCGACTTGCCGACGTGGCGTTTTCGCCCAACGCGGTTCTAAAGTATGACCTTGGCGCCTCGCTCCACGTTGATGGAGCGCTGACGTGGTCGGAAGGCCCAGATTGTGGTGATGCGCCAGCCCTATTGACCTCCGCCAACGACGATGCACACGGGGTTGTGTTGGATTGGAGCACCCACAGCCCGACTCGAGGGGATTACGGTCCGGCTTTGGTCGTTCGCGCGCAGGATTTGCCATTGGCCCGATTGCACATTACAAATCTTTTCGGCGCTCCCGGGATCATTGCTGAGCGGCCCGCTCCCTCGTCTGTGACGATTATCGCTTTGAAGCCGGCAGCCAGGAGACGCGCCGGGGATTCGGCGGCGGTCGCCGTCCGGCGTGTGGATGGTGACTGGAGTCAACCCCTTACGGTGCCCTTCACCGTGAGCGGCAGCGCGGTGCTCGGCCAGGACTACCAGCCTATTGGTACTAATGTCACCATTCCAGCCGGTGAAGGCAGTACGATTCTCTCTGTCTTTCCGACCGCCACCGCAGAAGCGCAGCCTCTGGCAACTGTCACTGTCGCGCTCCAACCGGATCCTCAGGAGGCCTATGTTCTTGGGGCTCAGACGAGCCAAACCCTCGCCCTAGTGGAGTCTGGTTCGCTCCCTCTGCCGACGCTAATCAATCTGGATTTCGTGCCCCAAAACTATAATCCTAACTCATACAAGGTGGGATTCGCGGCCACTGGCCAGACCGCCTCCGATTTTTGGAATGCGCTCTCCTGTCCCAACCAGTATGGCGCGTCTCTGGCCAACCTGGTGGCCGCTGACTTCAGCGCGACCACGGTGGGTTTAACCGTCAACAATTGCCCGGGGACTTGGGCTCAGAATTCCCCTGACCCCATGTACGCAGGCTACATGTACCCGTCTTACGGCCAGACCGGCACGCTGACCTTCAACAATCTCCGAGCCGGCAGATACAATGTTTATCTTTACGGCTATGACGGCAATTACGACCTGGCTGTGGGGTCAACCAGCTATGGCAATCACCGCAATCGCGACTGGCCGATAATGAGCCCGCTGGTCTGGACTGAGGGCAAGCAGTATTCCCGGTTTAGCAACGTGACTTTGGCCTCGGGTCAAAACCTGGTTGTGACGTTGCGCCCCGGCTCGGATGGTTGGGCGGTCATCGCGGGGTTACAGGTCGCGCTCATACCGGACCTGGTGAGCATCGCAACCCAGCCGGCAAACCAAACGGTCATGGAAGGCTTCACCGCCACCTTCAACGTCGGGCTCAGCGGATTTGGCCCCGTCTCCTACCAGTGGACCGTCGGCGGCCAGGATATCCCGGGCGCCACCACATCGACCTACACCACCGAGCCGTTGGATATGTCGGCCAGCGGCCGGGTTTATGCCGCGCGCATCACCAACCCTGCAGGAGCCGTCACCACCACTGGCGCAACCCTGACCGTCCTCCAGTGCGACCCGTCCAGCAACCCGCTCGGGGCCGTAGGTTGGGTCTTTAGCTGCGAGGACAAGTTTTACATTCAAGTGTCGAACCTAACGGACCATAATCTGACTGGTGGCCAGTTCGATTTATACGTGTATTTTGACGGGGTCAACCGCTCTTTCTTGAGAACCCTGCTGCCTTGGTCCCCAACCGACGTCTTGCCGCAGGGCAAGGCGCGTATCTTCACCTTCTGCAGTCCCGATCACTCGATCACCAACGTGGACTGCGCGGTATTCTACCGTGGTGGCGGTAGTTGCGCCGCCTCGCAAAAGTTCAGGATCCAAAATCTCGACAAAGTGGCCTTGGTCGTCCACAACACCACGCTGGTCCTCGACCGTCCCAGCCTTTGCGACCAAACCGGCCCGAATCTCGTTGTACCCTATGAACGTCCGGCCTGCTGGTATGCGGACAGGAATTGCGCTTGTGATGGGTGGCCTACACCGCTCCCAACCCACTCCGGCGGCGGTTCCGCTGTGCTCGATAATTTCTATCAAGCTTCCAGCCCAGCGGAGCACGTCAACGTGGGATGTCCTAAAAAGGGGTTCAAAAACGTTTATGCGATGAAGCAGTGGCATGGCGTATTCGGACCAATGTCGGACATGCTGGGGACCACCTACTCAAGCATGAAGGGCGATTGTCCCTGCCAGACGCCGAGCCTGCCGGTTAACGCCGTGGACGATACCAAATACCTCCAGATGCACGCTGCTGCTCATTTCGAGGACCATTACCTCTACTTCGGTGGATCGGGAGTCATCGACTGGCCCGAGTCCGGCCAGGTGGAACGTGATTGCGTGGTTGACCGCCTCAGCGGCAAGCGCACTTACGCCGGAAGTGACATGGGTGATAGCGCTGGAGCAGCGTTCAAGGCCATTCGAGATGTCCGGCTGCCCGATCTGCCGGGTATCTACTGCGGCAAGGTCTCGCAATACAGGAGTAGACTATTGGGTCTGCCAGGGCCGGATCATCCCGTGGACTTCTCCCCGGTGTTCACCGACGGCCCCGTGCCAGCCATGGATTGGGACTATACGTGGTCGTTTACCGTGGGTGACACGACTCGCTCCGGACACACCAAAGGGTTCGTCAAGCTTGACCTCGCCGCCGGCACGTATTCCTGTCATTACGATTATTACTCGGAACAGTCATCCGAAAGTCCGGGAATGGACCCTCAGGTCACTTGGGAAGCCGTTACCGAGAACGAGGAGATCAACCTCAGTTCGGCCTCAGTAGCGTTCTCCGGAGACTGGTCCAACACCAGCAGCGCTATTGTGGAAGATACCTGGGGCAGTCAAGGGGGGAGCGTCACCTACGGCCACGCATACACAGTCGCTCAGCTTAACGCTGACATTGATGGGCTCCTGACGACGTGGGACCTCCTCGACGACGTCCAGTACCCCTGGCGTGATGACGGCAGCGTCAGCAGCGGCCCGCTCGTTACGTACAACGAACGGGGCGCAACCCCACCCTCGATAGGCTTTAACATGATTAATTATGGTGACGAGCAGAATCCAAACTGGGGGCCGCCAATCGACGACTTTACCCCACCATGGCCAACCCAGCCTGCCGGCGCCATTCTGGGCGCCCCCCTTCAGGTTCACGGGCTTAATGGTGAGATTTACAGCAACGAAGCCTATTTTAATTTCTACCACCTCAACTACCACTTCGAGAACTCAGGCGTTGGCGACCCGCAGGCCTTCATTCGCTCCTACGGTGCCTCCTCCCCGTTCCCGAATGCCACCCAGTGGACCGATGCCGACCAGGCGCGCATCTTTCCTGCCGGGCCGTTCTGGGCTTATGGCTGCGGTGAGCATTTCGGCTTCTGGTTGAAGAACCCCTACATCACCGACACGGGTGGCGAATGGGAACAGGGTGGCTACTGGGGTCTGGTGAAATGCAAATGGGCCGAAACGATTGGTTCGGCCATTCCGCCTGGTAAGGACTTTGTCTTCAAGGACTGGACGTTCAATTTCCGCGATTTCATTCAAACCTACTTGTGGAACGCCAACGCATGGTACCGAAACAACATCGATACCGGCTGCCCTGGAATGGGCACCGAGTCGCCGGTTCGATTTACCCCGATTGACATCCCCATGGGCCAACCCGGCGGCGGGTACTATATCGGACCGGGTTCCTGGTGGGTTTCGGATATGGCCACCACGCCATTGCACTACAGTTATGACTGCTGCCAGCCCGCAATCTATGTCCAGCCTAACGCGCCCGGCCCGGATTGCAGCAGCGGCGTTTTCGCGCCGATGCCGCCGGCTGTCTGCGACCAACGCTACGGCTCGCTCTGGATGGGCCGGGTGGAGCAGCAGACCAGCGACGCCCATGCCTGCGACAATTATGTCGCCAATCGCAATGCCGGTGTGGCCAATTCCCCTACTTGCGACCCGCAGATTCAACTGGACCTGAGGTGGCACGAGAAATCCAACGGCTATGAGGTCTTTTACGCGCCCTTGGGGCTTGATTTCGGTGGCATCCCGCCCGAGCGGCTCACGCTAGACCTCGACATAGACTCAGATAACAATAACAGCTTCGATCCGCCTGGCCGCACTGAGGCGGAGGATCGCGTCGAGGACATCACCCCCGGGAAGGTTCTCTGGATCCATGATGGCGATTCAGATGGCGATGGCATCCCCGACTATGTGGATGGTTTCGATCTGGACAACTCCAACCCCGAGGACGACGTGAGCCCCTACGACAGGTTTGTGCCCCTGGTGATCGAGTTGCCCGAACATTTCGATTTGGCTTCGGGGAACGTGCTGATCTCCTATAGCGCCTCTGATCCGTCACAGGTCTGGTTCGACTCATCGTCTTCTACCTGCGTACTGCCACCCGGTGCCCTCCGAATTTGGAGGAAGGATGGCAATTTCCCCAGGAACAAGAACGGCGCAAGTGGGTTGGATAGTTTGGGGAATCCGGTGCCTGCGGGCGACTACGTCGCCCCAGGCAGTTACAGCGACCTGAGCAAACTCGGCTTTTCGCCTACTGTTCGCATCGTCACACTTTATGTTGAGGGCGTCCGTTCCAGCACCGTGCTCGGGGACCAGACGGTAACGGTCATTTACTCTGATGCTAGGGGATCTGCTTCCGACTTCGTGCGGGTGACGGTGGACCTGCCGCTGGATTCAAATATCGAGCCGCATGATCCGCGTGATACTGCGGACCCGTACACCGAATTGACCTACTCGGTTTCGGCGGACGAGGCGGAGACTTATCTTCAGGCCAGTTATTTCGTCCAAGTTGGTCAGGACAGAGACGCAAATCCTATAATGCAACCGGTCGGGGATGGGTCGGTGGTGAAGTGGCAGATAATGGACGGTAGCGCCGTAGGCACTCTCTCCTCACAGGAGACTATCACCCAGGACGGCTTCACCTGGGTCAAGCTCACGACTTCCCAGCATCCCGGAAATCTTTACAAGATCCAAGCCAAGCTGAAAAAGATTGTTTGCCAAAACGTCAACGGATTCGAGAAACCGGGCGGCCAGGCGTTCCATACAAATGAATCTGCCGTCATCGAAGTTGTGCCGGGACGCACGCGCCAGTTCACTGCGAATGTGACCGGCGGCAGCACTATGCCGGCAGATGGGAAATCCACAAAACTCATCACTGCAACCATGCGCGACGCTCGCGGTGAACTCATTGCGCAGGGCACAGATGTTTACTGGCACCTCAAAGGCTTGGGTGTCCTCGCCGATGCTCAGGATACTATCGACACCAATGGGGAGGCCACGGCGCGCCTCATCGCCGGTACCGTCGCGGGAAACCAGGACATTGAAGTCGAAGCCGACGGACAGACATACACCGTTAGCGTTCAAAACACGCCTATAGACATCGGCCTGGAAACTTCGGGGCCGAATGTTGACATGGCGATTGGCGGCTGCACAACTTTGACCGCAACCCTGCCGGGCGTCGCCGATGGAGCTGGGGTAGAATGGTCTTCAACAAAAGGCAACGTGAGCAGTGCCGCTTCAACGGTCCAAAACGGCCAGACCGCCATTACACTGCACGCGGACGGAACCACGCGCACTGGCGATGCGCTGGTAACAGCCTCACTCGGCGGCAACGTGAAGACGATCAGAGTGCCCTTCGTGTCGAGCGCGCCGATTTCCTGCTCCGCTTCGCGCCCCACCATAGCCGGAGATGCGACCTCGGATGGGACCGTTGCTGTTCCTCGCCTGGACGGCACGACCGAGCAGGTCCCGTTCAGTACGAGCAGTGATGTTACCCTGCGTGCGCCGAGCTACCCCCGCGAGCGCGCCCACGTAGTTTTCGGAGAACTGCTGCCAGCGCAGTTGGTTCACTTTGATTTCGAGTCGGTAACTGACAGTCGCACGTGGGACGACTCAGGTCATTTTGCCGCTTCTCTCGCTGGCGCCACCCTGAATCCAGGGTTCGCCTATTCCGGCTTCAACTCTCTCGGCTTCGACGGTGTTTCGTCGGCTTCCATACCTAATCAGCCGACCTTCCAGTTGCAACGTGATTTCGGGATCACTGTCTATGTAAATCTCTTCACCTACGGAGGAGCCCTCGTCGCTAAACCAGGCGAATACTCTCTTTCCGTGGACGAAGTTGGCCGACCTGTATTTTCAGTCACCACCGATGCTGGCACCTTCACCGCTTCCTCCAGCCAATTGCTCCCGCTCTATCAGTGGACCGAAGTTGAAGCCCGCTTGGGCTCGGACGGCACCTTGACGGTGTCGGTGGGGGGCTGGCAAGACCGGGCAACGTTCACTGGGGAACCGCAGGCCAGCGCCAGTGGCATTACCCTTGGCGCCGGATTTGCGGGCAACCTCGACAGCTTATCCTTCACGCGCGGAACAGTTTTCCACATCGTGCAAGACCCGCCTTGGACGGTGACCGGACTCGACGCGAGCGGAAACGTGACACTCGACAGCCAGGGCTCCGCAACCATTAGCATGCATGGCGCCGGCGCTATGAACCCCGCAAATCCCCACGGCCATCGTGTCAGCGCACAGATTTCGATCACCCCCACCGCGACCCCAGATATGACCGCTACCGAAACCGCTCAGGAGGTGGTTCAGGTGGTTCCAAAATCGGAGTATGCCATCATCACCGCAATGGCTGGAGGAATCAGCGTCACGACGGGCGGCGCGACCCAACCGCTGACTGATTTCGAGCGGGAGGAACTGGTTTCGCGGCACCTGGCCAACTTTCTCATAACCGGCCAAAGATCAGCCGCGGTATTGCCGATGCATGCTGGCAGCTTGACCGCCAACTCCGAAGTTGGGTTCCGCGTCGCAATCTGGCTCGAGGAGACCACTGTTGAGGCCAGCAGGGTCAACCGCCTCATGGTTAGCGTCCTGAACGGTGTTCCCGAGGATGCAGCCAACCAGTTGAACAACCAGCTTTCAGAATTAATGAAGCATGCAGCGGCTCAGGGTCGCGACAGTTCGTTCCAGCAATTTTTCCAAGAAAACGCCGGCCAACTGGTCTCTGGCCTCTACGAACTCAGTCAGGAAAACGGCGCGTATCTCAAGGCACTGGCCACAGCGCTCGACGGCCAGGAAACCTGGACCAACGCCTCTCAGGTCGCACAGACATATGGCGGCAACCTGGTACAGGAACTGGGGGAGATCGCCGGACAGGAGCAATTGCCACGGACTTTTCTGCAGAGATCGCTGGATTGGCTGGTCAAGCACCTGCCCTCCAACCCACTTACCCCCTGGCAAAAGAAAAGCTTTAACACTGGGGGAGACATGCTTCGCCAGCACCTTAATCAAGGTGTCACCGAAGGCACTGTTGACCCACAATTCAGTTATTGCGCTGGCTATCTCTGGGGGTTGGTCAGACTCCTCAACCAAAACCAAGGTCTGGCAACCGACCCGATGGAGGGAATCAAAGTGGGGGCTGAACTGGTCTCAACGGTCGTCAACGCGATCTCAGGTGATGAGCAGGCCAAACAAGCACTGCTGGAAATGGTCCCGGTTTACGGCACGTACCGCTCCTTTGACGGCTCATTGAACGACTGGGAAAATGGTAGCTATTTCGATTCGGGAATCGGATCCTTCCAGGGCACGCTTGGGGCAGTTGGTGACGTCACGCTTGTCAGCGGCGTAGCCATTAAATCGGCCAGGGTCCTCACGAAGCTCAACAAGTCCCTCGACCTCGTCAGAAACTGGACATCGCCCCGGATGTGCCCTCCGAACCATTTGGTCGACAGCAAGGCAACGGACTGGGCGGTGCGGCGGTTCGAGCGCCGTGGGTACGAAGTAGTTCCACTTACCAATCCTAGCAATCAGGGCATTGACTATTTGGTTGTGAAGCGGTTGCCGAGCGGCGAACTGCGGTATATATTCGCTGAAAATAAGGGGCACTGGTTAACAGGGCCGCCAGTGCTAACAGGCGCCCAGCCTAGCCGTAGGAACTTTGTACTCTCCAGGCTTGACAACATGATGGGGAATCTGGACCATATGTGGGATCCGGCAAAACTTGATCCTCGTATGCTGGAGCTCGCTCGCGAGGCAAGGGATGCCATTCTGCAGGGCAAGCCCATCCATGGCATCGTCGTCAATGTGAACTACTCGCTGAGCTGGCTCCCAGGGCCGCGGGGAGAGGTTTATTGGTGGCCGCGCGATCCTGCGGTGAAGCCCTGGCACCCTGGCAATGCCTATTGATACTTCTACGTCTTCAACAGCCCATGAAATCCGTTTTTGACTACAGGGAACTAGTAAGAAAGTCGAAGGAGTGGCTTAGCGATACCTCGAAGGATTGGATGTGCAATCGGCCGCGCCGCGACCTGCACCATTTTTTAGAATCCGCTTACCCCTCGGGCTGCGGCAAGGCCATCGGCAGAATTCTAGATCTCGCCGTGTGGGGCGCACGAAACGGCTGCCTCATGGTTGCTCGAGAAGACTGCGGTGGGTGGGAAGAACTCAAGCGGTTCTTCGAATACCGCGTGTGGGTTCTACGCACCCAACTCCGGGCCGTGGATCTTGCCAAGGGAAAGCGCCCCACAGCGGATCCCACTCTCGCGCCTTTTCACCTTCTGGGGATGGCGCTAACGTTCCGCGAGCCATCTGTGGTGCGTTGGTTGGGCGAGGCGATCCTGAATAGTCGCACAGGCCAACTCTTGGGATACTGGATAGATGTATATTTGCCATTCCGGCTCTATATCTGCGAACTCCATTCGCGGCTCACCAGCGTAGGAACCGTGTCAGAATGCTTTGGTCCCTACAAAGGGATTTTTTCAAATTGGGAAAGCTCGGTCGCTTTGTCAGTAGAGATCGCGAAGATTGCTGACTACCACATCACGCGCATTGACACGGGAAGGGATGACGAGTACGGCGAGTTTAATTTCAATCCGCACGACATCTTCCCCACAGAGATCCTGGCGCTCTATCGAGTGCGCGAGAAACTCGGCCTAGAAACCCCATTGGTTCAGCATCCGCTGCTGGACACGCCATTTGCCCAGGTGCCAGAGACAATCAGGTATGATCCTGATCCATTGGTGACTGAGGCGATGAGCTTAGTCGAGAAACTCTTGCCCGAAGCTGTGTCGAAACCGTAGTCGTAGTGGTTTCGGGTGCCAAGGGAAAGCTTTAGGGTAGAGTAGGCGAGGTGGAACGGGGCGGATTAAACTGACCGTTGTTGCTGGTTCCGTGGTTCCACTTCGCCCCTCATCAAACCGGACGAACGGATTTCCCGTATCTGGCTTTCCGGGTCGCTTCGTCGCAAGCATTCGGTTTCCACAGCTTTTCCACGCAGCGTGTTGTGCCAATGGCCAAAATCCGTAACGACCATGCAGCAAGGAGTATGTTGGTTTGGGGTCAGAACAGAATGGCGCTTAGATAGTGCCCAAAACTTTACGCGACAGGCGTTTGCGTCGGCGCGTATCGGAGGCTGAAGCGAAGATGATCTGACGTGAGATGCTTTCCATGTGCTGGAGTGTTTTGCGGAGTCTTCTTTGGTTGCTCACGGCTTGGCGCATGGCTGCGAATTGATCGCGGCTCAGCGCCACGCTGACGGTCTTCTGGGCCACTTTTCGGGTCCATTGAAACCCGCTACGGCCGGAGGTAAGAGCCGAACGCTGGAGGACTGATCCTTGGCTGATAAGGCCAATGCGCGCGAGGCTTTGGCGCAAGCGGTCATATTGGCGCTGCAAAGCCGGCACAGAGTGAGCGAGTTTTCGCATTGGGGTAAGTTTAAGCTGGCTGTCAAGCCTGGCACAGTAGTAATACTGTGCAATGCATACACCCTTCTTCCCCGACTGGCGACACCGGTTCGGCCCCATGGGCCGGCGCATCGTTCGCCTGCGCCAGCAAAGCCTCCTTCATCTGGACCAGCTCTTCGGCCCGTTCCTGCCCCCAGCCTTGCTGGCGCAGGCTGAGGAGGGCCCCAACAGCCGAGAACGCGTTTTCAGCGTTCGGCGCACCTTCTTTGGCTTCCTCTATCAGGTGCTCAACCCCGACTGCCCTTGCCGCGAGGTGGTCCGTCAAATCCAAGCGCTCTTTTCCCTCCACGCCCGCGGTCCGGTCGATGAAGCCACCGGCGCCTACTGCCAGGCCCGCAGGCGCTTGCCTTGGGATATTTTGCCCCGCTTGCGTTGCGCCGCCGCGGCCCACGCCCAAAAAGCTTGCCGCCTCCAGAGTTCTGACTCGGCCATATGCGCCACAAGCGCCAAACTTTTTCGCTTTACAGGGCGCCGACTACTTGCTAATCAGAACAAGAACTGGGAGGGTCGCCTCACGAACCGTTTCAACGGTTTCATTCTTTCCCGACGACTGCTCTCGCATGGTGGGTTTTTGGGTCAGGGTTTTTGGGTCAGAACAACTTATTTCCCAAGCTCGAAAGATTGTCAGCACTTGACTTTAAACCTCAGCCTGCCGAATGTGTCCACCAGTGGCCAGGAAGCTGCGCGTCCATTAGCATTTCAATAACCCAATGAAATTTTTCCAGAGCATTACCCTGACCCCAGAGCATTGCCCCAAGGACCTCTACGGCCGAGTTGTTGGCATGGCACCGAATGGGCAGCGGGGCTCTCTTTTCCACTTGGAAGCTAAGGCGGGAGACGAGGACTCCGGGATTATAGTGAAGAAGATCGTTGCGCTCTGCACGGAGCATGGCCTCGACAAAATTCCTGGTGCGTACTCACACATGGTTGACCGTGTGTATGAGCAGTCCGATTTCGAAGCTGCACCCCTGCTCATGCTCGAGACCCAATTCAAAATGTTCCACGGTGCGCAGGGGCGGGATGCGGAGGGCCGGTTGTCACTGCCCATTGGCCAAGCGAAGCCCAGCATCAAAGTAGCCTCGATTTATCCGCAGCCCTGGGTTGTCGTGTCGAGTGAGGTGCGCAAGATCTTGGAGTCGGAACATCTCGCGGGGCTGCAATTTGGCGAGGTTCTTGTTAGGGCAAGATCACGGACACCGAGCGTCGGCTTTTTCTGGGAACTCCGGAGCGAAGTAGTGCTACCCAAGATGTTAAACTCGATCCCTTACCCGGAAACCCCCTTCCCTTCGTACGGCATTGTCGATCCACCGTTCCACACCGTGGAGCCGCACTACCGAGCGGGCGACCTTAAGAGTCTTGGCCGCTTCGACGCAGCGCGTACGTTCGAGCCGCTTGGCGGCCCTTATCCGTATCTTATCGTCTCGCAGCGGCTATACCAGCATTGTCTTAGGAGTAAAATTCGGCTGCGTGTACGCCCGGTGCGCATTGAACAATCGTAAAGAGCCGGGGTGCTTGAGCGATCCCAACGGAAACAAACTCATGAACACCGCTCGTCCCGCGTTCGACATTGATAGCTTGCTGGCAGAACCGAACCCTGAGCGAGCCGCCCGTGCCTTAATTGAGGCGGTCCAGGCAGCGCGGAGGGATGGTAAGCTGATCGGACACGAGAGAGTCATTTACCATCCGTACCAGGTCCACTGCCGGGTTTCTCACGATGGTATTGGTCTCACGTTGTTCAATTTGGGGCTTGCGCGGTTTTACTGGGCGTAGGATGGCCCGCAGAAGTTGGGCACGAGTGAGCGAGCGGCGATTCTGGAGCGAGTCCTTGATTCGTTTGGTAGTCCCGATGCCGCCAGAGGTGCGATTGGCAAGTCCACGAAAAGCGCGACAACACCCGACCAGGACAGGCTATTCTGTGCCCTTGATTCCAGCTACTGCAGTTCGCGGGAGGACTTCTATGGGCTTCTCGTAGCCTACGTGAAAGAACATCTCAAAGAGTTTCGGATCCATAGCCGGCAATGAGCACACGTTTTATCTGAAGGCCGGCTGCATCAGGGACAAGACACCGGTTGTCCCCTTCTGCTCCCAGGCAAAGCTGGTGCCGCCAACCAAGAACCCGAGCGAATCCGCTCGAGCGGTTTCCCTGAATTCCTGAAACGTTGCGCGTGTTCGGGTAGTCTTCGCCAAACTTTTTCGCTTTACAGGGTGCCGACGATTTGATAATCAGAACGCCATTAAAACGGTGGCCGTGAGAATCACGGTCATCGAGTTTGCCAAGGGAGTTTTGGCGGTCAGCCAATCCTGGCACTGGAAAGACAACCATGGCGAAATATGCGGGCACGAGTCCTGCCGAGGGCAGGGCTTTCGACGGAGTTATACGGGACAACAACGGGACGGATCGGGGAGTCCATGCGACGGTTCTTGGAAAACCTCAGCCAAGACCGAGGCGCGTCGCGTTAGTGGATCGCGATCTTGGGCTCGCGCGGGCAGTTCGCGTGGCCCTGAGTTCCGCGCCAGGGTGGCGGCTCACCCATTACACCAGCGGGCAGGAATTCCTGCAGCGCCTCAACAACCCCCTGCCGGATGTGGTGCTAATGGAGTGGCTTGCAGCCGAGGCCGCGGATTCGGCCTTTGGGAGGCAGTTCCTGCAGCAATGGCCGCGTGTGCCCGCCGTAGCGCTGATGTCACAGCCGCAGCCCCACACCGTCGCGACGGCCATCAAGGCCGGTGCCAGCGGGTGCCTGGTCAAACCGATTAGGACGGACCAGCTCCTCAACTCTCTTAAGCTGGCCGTCGAGGGCCGCAGTGTGCTCTGTCAGCAAGCGCAGGATTCGATCTTCTCGCACTTTCGTGCGCGCGCCGGCAACGCGCCTTTGACCGCTGGCCAAGTACGCATCGTGGAGCTGCTCAAACGGGGCCACACTGAGAAGGAGATTGCCGTCAAGCTGCGCCTTGCGACAGCGACCGTTCATACGCACCTGGTGCGGGCCTATCGGCTCCTGGGCGCGCACAATCGCGACCAGGCGCTCAAGCAGTTTTACCACTAACCCAGTTCGGCTAAGAAACGCATACGTTCGGTCTTGAAGCGCGGTGCATCGGAGTGTGTGGTTCCCGGAGGCCGCTTTCGCTGGCGACCTACGCTTTCAACTGCACCCGACGAATCAGACATCCTGCAGTTTGCCGGTTTGGTACGTCTCATAGGCGCTGAGGTCCAGCAGGCCGTGGCCGGAAAGGTTGAACAACAGCACCCGTGGGCGCCCTTCTTCGCGGGCCTTGATGGCCTCGGTGACGACCGCGGCAATCGCATGGGCGGATTCCGGCGCGGGGATGGTGCCTTCGGTTTGAGCGAAGAGCGTTGCAGCCTCAAACACTTTGGTCTGGTGATAGGCCGCCGCTTCCATCAGGCCGAGTTTAAGCGCGTGGCTGACCATCGGCGACATGCCGTGATAGCGCAGGCCACCGGCGTGGATGGCGGGCGGCATGAACTTGTGGCCGAGGGTGTACATCATCAGGAGCGGGGTGGTTTCGGCCGTATCGCCGAAGTCGTAGCGCAGGTCGCCTTTGGTCAGAGTCGGGCAGGCGGAAGGCTCGACACCCACGAGGCGGTAGCGTTTCCCTTCGGTGATTTTCTTGCGCAGGAAGGGGAAAGCCAGCCCGGCGAAATTGCTGCCGCCACCGCAACAGCCCAAAATGACATCCGGCTCTTCGCCGGCGATTTCCATTTGCTTGAGAGCTTCCTGGCCGATCACCGTCTGGTGCAGGCAGACGTGGTTCAGGACGCTGCCGAGGGAGTATTTGGTGTTGGGGTGTTTGACCGTATCCTCGATGGCCTCGCTGATGGCGATGCCGAGGCTGCCCGGGCAATGCGGGTCCTCCGCCAGCAATTTGCGCCCGTACTCGGTCTGGTCGCTGGGGCTGGAATGGACCGTCGCGCCCCAGGTGTGCATGAGCATGCGGCGGTAAGGCTTGTGTTGGTAGCTCACCTTCACCATGTACACATTGCATTCGAGGTGGAACAGTTTGCAGGCCAGCGCCAACGAAGCGCCCCATTGGCCGGCGCCGGTTTCGGTGGCCAGCCGTTTGGTGCCGGCGACCTTGTTGTAATAAGCCTGGGCCACGGAGGTATTGACCTTGTGGCTGCCGGCGGGGCTGACTCCCTCGTATTTGTAGTAAATGTGCGCCGGGGTCTGCAGGGCCTTTTCAAGACGAACCGCGCGCAACAGCGGGGTAGGGCGCCATAAGGCATAGATGTCGCGAATCGGCTCGGGGATTTCGAGCCACCGCTCCGCGCTCATCTCCTGTTTCACAAGGTTCTCAGGAAAGATGGCCAGCAGCGCTTCCGGGGGAATGGGCTCGCGAGTAGCCGGATGCAGCGGTGGCGGCAGCGGCTCGGGGAAATCAGTCAGGAGATTGTACCAGGTCCTGGGGATATCCGTTTGCGTCAGGTCGAAACGTGTTTGCATGGCCAGTTAGATTCTCAGTAACGAAACCGCACGCGGATGAGATTAAATGAACGGACTGCGTCACGCAATCTTGCAATGTGGTTTGGAGGTACCGCTCCCTTGGCAAGCCCAAACCGGGACTGCGGACAGGATTAACGGGATTTACAGGATTGGGACAAAAAAACCTTTGCGCCTTACCGTCTTTGCGTCTTTGCGTTATTCGTTCTCAGGGCCATTGAGGCCGCGCGACAGGACCCGCTCGCATGCACATGGCCGCACCGAGCATCGCTCACGTCGAGCGCCTGCAACGAGAACGCGCGGCCTCAACTGCCGATAACTAGCGATGGTTGCATTGGCTAAGGTTTTCCGCCAAGCTTCGAGCATGCAAGCGGCAATCCAGCCTGAGTGGGTCCCGGTCGCGGATTATTTGGCGGCGGAAGCCAAAAGTGAGGTTCGCCACGAGTACCTTGGCGGGCTGGTGTATGCCATGGCAGGAGAGACACGTGTCCATAACACGATCGCGCTGAACCTGGCCACTTCAATTCGGCAGCGGCTGAAGAGTCCCTGCAAACTCTATATCAGTGACGTGCGGGTGAACTTTCAACTGCGCGGCGATGAATATTATTATTACCCGGACATCGTAGTGACTTGCGAGGTGCGCGATAGCGATCCGCGCGTCATCCGTTTTCCAAAATTGATTATCGAAGTCTTGTCGGAAAGCACAGAACGAGTGGACCGCCGGGAAAAGTTCTTCGCCTATACGAGCATCGAGTCGCTCGAAGAATACGTGCTGGTTGGGCAAGAGCTTCCCGAGGCCACTCTGTTCCGCCGCGCGGCCGATTGGCGGCCGGAAAAAATCAGCGGCGCGGGAGCCTCAATCACCTTGGCCGCGCTCGGAATCGACCTGCCGCTGAGCGAGGTCTTTCATGCTTTGTAGCCACCGGCCTACAACCCATTCCCTTTCACCCATTCGGCCATTTCCGTGGCTGACAACGCTCTCTGGGGCAATTGCAACCGGCGCGACGCGCCCGCAGCCGCGTAGGCTGCCGAGAGGGTGGCGCGGTCGGCAGGCGTTGCGCCGCAGATGCACAGGGGATGAGGCGCAGCCAGAATGGCCGCCCCGGCCACGCCACCGAGGTTCAGCACGCCGGGGCAGAAGAGGGCAGGCGCCAGCCAGGTTTTTTCGTCGCTTAAATCCAGGTTTGCGAGGTCCGCGATGACGCCATTCACCGCGGGTGCGGCTAGCAAGCACCAAACCCCGGCCGCTCCTTTGCCGGCCAGCACGACGCTGAAAGAGAGGTGTGGCCGAGAGTCCACGAGCGGCGCGGCCGCGCAAAGACGCACCAGATCACGGATGCGCTCCTGAAGCAACGTGCGGTTGTATGTGCTGAAGTAGTTCGAGAACTGGTCCTTTGGTTCGGCGGTGCGGAATTTTTCGATTTGCAGGACGGCCATGCCGCGGCTCAGCAAGGCAGCGGCGAGAGCGTCCGGAGTGGGCGTTGTGGCGCCGTCCGTTTCATTGGTATCCGGGCAGAGCACGACGAGCCTGGGTGAGCGTTGCGTTAGCAGGGTGGGCGGGGCCCAATAGGTAGCCAGAATTTCGCCCGTGTCCGGCGTGCAACTCAGGCTCAAGCGCGCGCTCAGGAAGGGGCTCGTAGCGGTCTGGCTGAGCGGGCTGCGGACGAGCCATTTGTCACGAGCCGGCGCGTTGATGTCAGGCAATTGCAAGGTGTGCCGCCACGCTGGGAGCACCTGTTGGGCGAAGTGTTTCAGGCCGGTTCGTGAGCTGGGTAAAAGGTTTCCCCACAGGACGCGGTGAAGCCGGCGCAAGGATTGAATGAACTGGGCTTGCGTGAGGGCGTCGGGAGGCAATTTGCCGTCCGGGAAAACTCGTAAGTCGGCGGGAGGCTCCATGCGGTAAGGTGGTTCAGGGAGTGAGTCGCACAGGGGTTGGTGCAGCAACCAATGGTCGAACCAGGCATAAACCGCCTCGCGGCTGGTCTGATTGTAGTTATGGCCGAAGTCGAACTGGACGTAATGGAAATTCTGCGGCGCGCCCAGCAACTGATAAATGCGAGCGATAGCCGGTCCTTCAACCCGCGGGGTGTCTTTGGTCCAATCGCCCGTGGAGGCGACCAGCAGTTGGGGGCGGGGCGCGGCGGCGGCGGCGAGTTCCATATTAGAAAACTCGACGCGCAAGCCAGGGGCATTCTCGCACAAGCAACCCCCCTGCATGAGGTGGGACACCATGACGGCGGGGACCTGGGCCGCCAGGCGGGAGTCAACCGCGCCGAGAATGAAGGTTTGTGTGCCACCGCCCGAGGCGCCGGTGCAAGCCAAACGGTGCCGGTCCACATCGGGAAGGGACTCGAGGAAATCCAGCGCGCGGATGCTGTTCCAGGTTTGCAGGCCCATGAGGTTGATGTTCCAAAGCGAATCCGCGGGGTCGGTTGCAAAGGAGTGGTGCAATTGGTCGAAGCTCGCGTCCGTGGGAGCGTCGGCGAAATGAGTGTCGTTGTAACCGACCATATCGTAGGCGAAGGCGAGCATGCCCTGGCGAGCGAAATTGATGCAGCGGGCGGGGATACTGGCGTCTTTGACGTCTGTCAGCCGCCCCTGGTTCCAGTGGCCGTGCGGATTGAGAATCGCCGGGAACGGCCCCTGGCCGTGCCCGAGCGGCCGGTAGAGATTCCCCGCCAGGTAGAAACCCGGATAGGTTTGGAAATAGACCTTTTCGATACTGTAGCCGTCACGCTCGATCTTGCCGAAGATGTGGACTTGCAGGGGAGTTTTGGGGGGAAGCGGCCACAACCCGCAACTCACGAGAACCTGTTCGCGAATTTCCCCGGCCCGTTGAGTCCATTGCTGCTTTGAAGTGATGGAGGGGAACGCGCGGGGTGTGTCGAGCGTTTGCGGGCCTGCTGATTGGCCTGTTGGCGGGGCGGGTTGTTGAGCCACGGCCGAGGCAAGCACAAGGAGCAACGAAGCGGTGCTAACTGGAGCGAAAGCGCGGGCGGGCATACCTGCTGTTAAGCGATTGGCTCGCGAAATGCAAGAGGGTTAACCGGGGAGAAGAGATGAAGAGATGAAGGGTGCAGGACAAAATAGTTACCGGGAGGGCTATTCTCAGGCGGCTTTTGGCAAGGGTTTGCGATATTGTTCCCAAAACAGGCCGAAGTGGCGGTTCTCCAGGAGACAGCGAATGTCTAGGACATTCTGTGCGCCGGTGA